>DUTP01000006.1 GCA_012842045.1 Candidatus Dojkabacteria bacterium | reverse complement strand
GTATTAAGATTGCTAAAGTTGAATCTTTCTTTTTAATTTTTTCTAAAAGGTCTTCTGTTAAATTTAGACTAGCCGTTGGAGAAGCAACAGAACCAAATTGTCTTCCAAATACTGTGTTGTATCTCTCAAAGTCTTCTTCTGTATCATCTCTTTTCATATATGGAGGAATTGGCGTATGCCCTATCTTCTCAAAAATTTCCTTGGGATTTAGATCCGATATTAGTCTAACAATAACACCTTTTTCACTCTTTTTGACAATCTGTAACTGGATTTCTTTACAGATCAGGTTACTAAGAATGTCTTTTTCATGAAGTTGTCTACTCTTCTTTATTAAACAAAACCAATTTCCATCTTGTTGTTGATTAAGAAAAAGAACTTCATGAATCCTTTCTTTACTATCAACAAAATATGTTCTTCTTTTTTCAACTTTAGTTTCATTAAGGACAACTACATCTCCTTCTTTCATATATTCAACACAATCTGAATATTTCCTATGTTTAATACTTCCTTCTTTCCTGTCTAAAACAAGAAGTTTGGTAGTACCTCTTTCTTTAGGAGGAAACTTAGCTATTCTCTCTTCTGGTAGGTTGTATATGAACTCTGACATTTTCATATTCTGCTGTATTATAGTAAAATATTGGGCATGGATAAAGTAAAAACAATATTTTTAGGTAGTGGTTGGGAGTCTGTAGAGACTCTTAAAATTCTTCATGAGAGTGAAGTTTTCGAAGTAGTTTGTGTGATAACAACAGTTGATAGACCTGTTGGAAGAAAACAGGTAATGACTCCTTCTGATGTTAAAAAATATGCTTGGGAGAATAATATCCCTGTTGAGCATACAGAGAGTAAGAAGGAGAGATATATGGACATTGCTAATCAGTATCAACCTGATACTGTTGTTTGTAAGGCATTTGGGGAGATTGTTCCAAAGGAATTTTTAGAATATCCGAAGTATGGTTGTATTAACATCCATTTTTCAATTTTACCTAAATACAGAGGAGCTGTACCAATACAGAAAGCTATTTTAGATGGAGAGAAGGAAACAGGTATTTCAATTATGTTAATGAGTGAAGGTTTGGATGAGGGAGATGTTCTAGATATTTATAAAGAAGAGATCAAACCAAAAGATACGAATATTTCATTAAGAGAGAGGTTGGTAAAGAAGAGTGCTGAGATTCTTCTTCCTGTTTTGAAAGAGTGGATTGATGGTAAGATCGTTCCTGAAAAACAAGATAATTCTAGAGCTACATATTGTTGGCAGAAAGATATTTCAAAAGAGAAGGCAGAGATTAAATGGGACATGTATGAGCCTGAGTATATTGAGAGAATGGTTAGAGCTTTTCTGCCATGGCCTGTTGCATGGACTAGGTTACCTAAGAGTGAGAACAAGAATTTGTCTGAGAAGATAATGAAGATTTACAAGGTGGAGTTAATCAATTGTAAGAACATGGGTAATGAGGTTGGCAAACTTTTTGTTGAGGGAGAAGATCTACTTTTTACAACAAAACACAGTGAAAAGTGTTTAAAGTTGGTAGAGTTTCAGATTGAGGGAAGGAATATTACAAACTCTACAGATTTTCTAAAAGGTCTAGGTCGTCATCTTCTTCATTAGGATCAACGAAGTAAGAAAGAAAAGCTTCTGGGATGTAACAACCACCTGCGTCAGGCATTTTGTAAGCTAATATTTCATCTTTTATCATACATATTTCATCGAGATCATGAACATCAAATGAAACTGCAATTATTTCTTCTAAACTAGATAGTCTTGTTGATACACTAAGATTGTTATCTGTTATAATCCCAAGCTTATATGCGACAGAGAGCATTTGTAGCTGGTGTTTGTCATAAGCAACTTTATCAGAAGCATTTTCTCTTAGTTTGTTTCTAACAAAATCATTACTAAAAAATCTTATTCCCTGTGTATCCAACTGTTTAAGTTTTTGATCTATATCTTCACTTAACTCTTCTAATGAATAGTCAGGTATAAACAATATTAAGTAGTCCTCAAACTGTTGCTTTGTGCTTTTGAAGTTAATGAGTGAGATATTGGTAGTACTTATTCTTTCTGCAAAAACATTATTAGCAATAGTATTAATAGTATTCTTAATATCTGTCTCTCTTTTTAACCATTCAGGAGTATCAGGTTTCTCTTTTTCCATTACTAATGCATTCAAATAAAAATGTATAAGTACATAATAAGCCGGATTCTGTATAACGATGGTTATCTATCTAAGCGGTTTAACCTTGCTTCAAGTGGGGGTTACCAGCGATAGAACATTACTGCCTACCCGGTGGTCTCTTACACCACCATTTCACCCTTACCTAGTAAACTAGGCGGTATCTTTCTGTTGCCCTTTTCTCCGAAAGATCACTCCCTCCCAACTCTCGTTGGCACTTATCTCGATATGTTCGAGACTGACATGAAGTCCGGACTTTCCTCATCTACTCTAAATGAGCAAATGCAACCATCTAATAGTACTTATACACCTATATTATACTATTTTTTCCTCTTTCTAACAATGTATCTGATTACAAGAACCATTACTACAACAGGAGTACCAAATACTACCAACCATATTAATACTGAGCCTAAGCCTTTGAGAACACTTACAAACGCTCTTAATGCATTCTTTAGTACTCCTAATGGTCTCCACTTATCATCCTCTATTACAGCTCCTACATTACTCTGAGCAATAGATATTGTAACTGTAGAATACTCTGTTTGATTTGCATAATATTTAAGTTGAGATTCAATACTTTCTATTTGATATCTAATTGTATTTAACTCTCTATATACAGCCATTGTGTCATTCACATTTTTAGCAGTCTTTTGAATTTCAAGTAATTGTGCTTCTGTATTTCTATATGTCTTCAATCTTGCCTGTAAATCAATAACTTCATTGGTAACATCAGTAATACCTGAAGATGCAGACCCTATTTCTACATCCATATTCTTAAGTTCATTGAAAAAGTTTTCAAAATCATGAACCTTTACTTTGTATGTGATATTAATCCTCCTACTTATTCCTTTACCACTATCATATGTGTTCTGAGATTCTGCTTGGTACTTTTTTGCAATAGAATCAATCTCTTCTATTGCATCATCAATATCATCTGCATAGATATTAAGGTCTCCTTCTTTAATTATATTTTTATCCTGACTAGTGGTATTACTTGTTTCTGCTGTAGGTGCCGCTTGAGATGCCATTTCATTGTTTCTAGCTGCTGATTTAGAATCAAAACCGTCGCCTAGAAAAGCATTAAAAGATGAACCTGATTTAAAACCACTATCTATGTAGGAGATGTCCTCTATCATCATATTTGAATCATAAGAAGGGTTTGTTCCAACAGTAAAATATTTTAGAACAGCTATTCCAATCACAACTGTTAGAACTATACCTAAGATGGAAAGTAGTACTATCCCACCTATCTTAAAAAATTTTTTCTTCTCCATAGTTATTTGTATGTGAAAAAGTTATATCAATACATAATATGAGAATCAGAATGAGAAAACAATATGTCTTAAATTATTACCCTCCAAATTTCGAGGTAATGAATTTAACAAACATGTATAAAATGAGAATTATTATCAACATTATTAAAGGCAGAAACGCTTTCAACTTTTCGTTCATTGGCTGAAGTATAACAGAAAACTATCTCTTTGAGAACTGAGGTTTCTTTCTTGCTTTGACGTGATCGTACTTCTTTCTCTCTACCTCTCTTGGATCTCTTGTTACCAACTTCTCTTTTCTTAAAGCTGGTTTAAGTTCTGGATCCATTTTGTAGATTGCTCTTGCTAAACCTAGCCTTACAGCTTCCTTTTGTCCAGTCATACCACCACCATTTACTTTAGCTGTAAAGTAGTATTTGTTTTCTAAACCAACAACAAATAGAGGTTTTTTTACAAATTTCTCAATATCCTTAACTCCTAAGAAATACTCATCTAAAGCTTTAGAATTAACAGTAGACGCCTTATCCCCAGAGTATATTCTTACTCTAGCTACTGCTCTTTTTCTTCTTCCTATTCCTTCAAAATATTTCTCCACTGTTTTCTTCTTTAAAATTTAATCTCTTTTGGATTCTGTCCTTCATGTTTGTGAACAGAATTTTTGTAAACATATAATCTTTTTAGTCTACTATCTCTTAATTTGTTATTTGGTAACATATTTTTGACAGCATCAATTATAACCTTCCTAGAATCTTTCTCCATCTGTCTTTCAAAACTTACAACTTTAGCTCCACCTGGATATCCAGAGTGTCTATGATATTCCTTTTTAAGTTCTTTTCCTCTTGTAAGTTTTACATTATCACTATTAATGATTATTACATAATCTCCACAATCAACATCAGGTACTATCTCTGGTTTCTCTTTTCCAATTAGTAAAGAAGCTATTTTTGTTGCAACCCTACCAAGGATTTGATCTTTGACATCAACAACATACCATTCTCTTTTTATATTTTCTTTTGTTGTCCAAACTGTTTTATATTTCATTCTTTAAAAAGTATTAATTAAAGTCCTGACCTTGTTCTAGACCTTTCTGTTGATTTTATAACAGTAGTAGTATCAACTTTCTTATCTTGTCCAAAGAGTCCTTTTCTCCTAGGTTTTTCTGGTTCTACAGTCTTTGTTGTTTTCTCTTCTTTCTTCTCAACTTTAGTGTCTGCTTTCTTTTTATCTTTCTTTGCAAAACCTACTAGAGATACTTTAGACATCTCTGCATTATCTCCATCTCTAAATCTAATTTTTAAAATACTTACTCCTGTTTTTTCACCTTTAGCATACTCTACAAGTTTTTTTACTAATTCTATTTTCCCAAGAATAGTCTGTAATTCTCTTCTTGTAGTAACTTTCTCTGCATTCTTTGCTTTCTGTAAAAGAGAGTCTGCATCTTTCTTTAAAACTTTTGCTTTAGGTGTTGTAGTTTCAACATAACCTTTTTCCAAAAGAGACCTTAAGAGATTTCTCTTGAGAGAAACTCTATGAGACTTTTTCTTTCCTAGTTTTGCTACTTTAACTCCTTTATACATTCGAATTAGCCATTAATATTAATAGAATATTCACTTAAAAGCTCAAGAACTTCATTAAGGGATTTATTTCCAAAACCTGGTAGATTTAGAAGTTCTGTTGCTGTTGTTCCTCTGAGGTCAGCAACTGTTTTGAAACCTCCTGTGAGTAATCCTGTTTTTGCTCTCTTTGATATTGGTAAGTCTTCTATTTTCCAATTTCCTACTTCATCTTCTTCCTCTGATACAACCTCTTCTGTTTCTTCTGGTTTATTTATTTCTTCCTGAATTTCTTCAACCTCTTTCTTAGCCATACCCATTGCTATCATAACCTTACCTGAGAACTCTTGTAGTATTTTTGCAGATTCTAAGAGAGAGTCTTTAGGTGTAATACTTCCATCTGTAAGAACTCCAATCAAAACTGCATCTAAGTCTGTTTCTTGTCCTTTTCTAGCCTGTTCAATGTTAAGACTGACCCTTTCAATTGGTGTAAAATCACAATCTAGAGGAATTACTCCTATCTGTTTTCTTACTGTTGTAACTGGTTTATATCCAACTCCTGATTCTACTGTTATCTCCATATCAAGTGTTGAAGAAGCATCGGTTAGTGTAGCAATATGAAAATCTTTTGTTACAACTTCCAATTCTCCAGGTGTTTTAATATCTTTTGCTGTTACAACTTTTTTACCTTTAACACTTAATGTACATGTTTGAGGTTCATCTAGTTTTGTTCTAAACTTAATCTGCTTTAGATTCATTATGACATCAACCATATTTTCCTTAATACCATCGAGTGTTGAATATTCATGATCTACACCTTTAATACTTACACTTGTAATACCACTTCCTTTCAAGCTTGAGTAAAGGATTCTTCTTAGAGCATTCCCCAATGTATGACCATATCCTCTTGGTAATGGAGAAATTTCAAAAAGAGCATAGTTATCTTTCTCTTCCTTGATTGTAACTTTGATATCTTTAAAAGCTTCCATGTGTTGTTAATATAAAATTATCTAGAGTAGAACTCTATAATTAGATTCTCTTTAATTCCTTCATCAATATCATCCCTAATTGGCAATCTAGCGACTCTACATGATTCTCCTTTTGTCTCTATCCAATCAGGAGTTGTAATTAGCTTTTCACTAGGAGCTAATATAGCTTTCTTTAATTCAATAGTGTCACCTTCTGCAACTTCAAATGATGGAATCGTTTTCTTTTTACCATTAAGCTTTACATGACCATGAGTAACATATTGTCTTGCAGCTGCTCTTGAAGGAGCTAAACCAGCTAAGTATAGAACATTATCTAGTCTTAATTCCAAAAGTCTTAAGAGTTCCAAACCTTTATCTGTATTATTGTTCTTAGATCTTCTGTCTGACTCTTTGTACACATTAACCATATTCTTTTCCCTTAGACCGTAAATTCTCTTTACCTTCTGTTTCTCTCTTAACTGTAAGCCGTAGCCAGAGAGTCTAGCTCTTCTCTTACCACCATGTTGTCCAGGTGGAAAAGGCTTTCTCTTCAACCCAGCTTTCTCAGAGAATGATCTTGCTCCTTTAAGAAAGAGTTCTACTCCTTCTCTTCTGCTTAATCTTTCTTTTGGTCCTGTATATCTACCCATGTAATCTTAAAATAGAATAAAAATTATCTTCTTGGCATTTTTCTTGATCTACAACCATTATGTGGTATAGGTGTTTTATCTATCAGCATTGTAATCTTTAAACCTGCAGAATCTAATCCCTTCACTGCAGCATTTCTTCCTGAGCCAGGTCCTTTGATAATCACTTTAACCTCTTTCAACCCATATTTCTTCATTACTTTCTCAGCAACATCTACTGCCGCTCTTGTAGCTGCATATGCGGTACTTCTTTTTGCACCTTTAAAGCCTACAACTGCTGGACTTCCTTGTCCTAACACTTCACCTTTTTCATCTGCTAATGTAATTATTGTATTGTTGAATGTAGAGAGTATCGTAGCAATACCACTCTGTACATTACCCTTTGTAGATTTTTTACTTTTCTTTACTTCTGCCATTTTTAAGTACTATGTTTTATCTAAAGTTCTCTTTAAACCACCAACTGCTCTTCCTCTACCTTTTCTAGTCCTAGCATTATGTCTAGTTCTTTGACCTCTTACAGGAAGACCTAGTTTGTGTCTAATCCCTTTATATGATCTAATATCCTTCAATCTTTTGATATCTCTAAAATTTCCTTGTCTTAATTCTCCTTCAACTTTGAAATTCTCTTCAATATATTTCCTAATTCTATCCAACTGATCTTCTGAGAGATCTTTTACAAATTCTCTCTTATCAATATTTACACCTTCACAAATCTTTTTTGCACTAACTTCACCAATGCCGTAGATACTCATAAGAGAGATCCATAATCTTTTATCATTTGGTATTTCAACTCCTGCGACTCTAGCCATTTTTAGTTAAATAGTTTCTAAATATATTAAATATTAACCCTGTCTCTGCTTATGCTTAGGGTCTTTCTTGCAATAGACATAGACCCTTGATTTCCTTTTGACTATATAGCAGTCAGGACACCTTTTTTTTACAGAAGCTTTGACTTTCATTTTAATTCATATATCTATATGTTATTCTTCCCCTTTCTTTATCATATGGGGTCATTTCAATTTTCACTTTATCTCCTTCTAGAATACGAATGTAGTGCATTCTCATCTTTCCAGAGAGATAACCAATAACTTCGTGCTTAGAACCATTTACCTCAATCTCAACAATGAATTGAGTATTTGGTAAAGATTCTTTCACGATACCATCAAATTCAAAAACTTTTTTACTGTCTTTCATACTTTTCTCATATTCCCATTTAATGGGAATTCCCTGAATTATACCAAAGGAAGACTAGTATTTCAACAAAAACAGTAAATCTTCTATCTTTGAACGAGACTAAGAGAGGATATCAAATATTTAAAAGTTTTACAAGCATTTAAATCACTATTCTTTTACAAATTTTACTAAATCATCTCTATTCTCTAATTTAACAAAATGACCACTAGTATAGGACTTAAAAGTAACATCTGCCCCAATTGATTTTAAATATTCACTACTCTCTTTACCAAATTGATAAGGTACAACTGGATCATCAATACCGTGAGATATAAAAATCTTTAAGTGTTTAACAGACTTTTTAGTATACCTTTCTTCTTTTACAAAATCTGGTATATAACCACTAAGGGCAACAACTTTACTAATACTCTCCCCCATAATTAATGCTAGACTTTGTGCTAACATTGCTCCCTGACTAAAGCCTAATAGCACAATATTTTTAGCATCTAAGTTATATTCTACAATAGCTTCATTGATAAAAACCTGAATAGATTTCAACACCTCATCAAATTCAACTCTCACAGGCTGACCATTTTCTTCAAAATTCCAAAATGCATACCCTGGAAAAATAGTAATCGGACCTCTTAAACTGAAAATATGATAAGTTTCTTTGAAATTTTCAACTAGTGACAACAAATCCTTCTCATCACTTCCATATCCATGGAACAGAAAGATTGCAGGCTTCCTTTCTCCTGACTTATTTGTAGCAGAATATTTAAATACAAAATTGGATTTCATCTCTATATCTACAGTCCTAATATCTCAAGTATTTCCTTATGAATATCTTCAATAGATGGGGCTGCATCTACCTCAACTAAGATGCCTCTTGTTCTGTAAGTGTCAAGAATTGGCTCTATTGTTCTGTTATACTCTCTAAGTCTTTCTTTTATCTTTTCTGGCTTATCATCATCTCTCTGTATGAGTTTCGTATTACACTTATCACAAATACCCTGAACCTTTTCCTTTTTAAACTTAGGGTGGAATGTCATACCACAACTAGGACAATATGTTCGAACAGACATTCTTTCAATTGCAGTTTCAGGAGAGAGGGTGAAATGGATGAACATATCTAGCTTTCTGTTCTTTTGTTGTAGTAGTTTATCAAGGTATTCAATCTGCCCTACTTCTCTAACAACTGATACTAAAGCCCAATGTTTTGTATTATCAAATCTGTCTAACCATTTTGGAAACATCTTGTTGTATATTATCTCGTTTGGCACAAATTTCCCCTGTGTGGTGTACTCTGTTGCAAGGATGGCATCCTCATCTCCTTCTGCAAAGAGTTTTCTAATCATATCTCCAGTACCAATATTCTGAAAGCCATAGTCATCCACTAAAAGCTCTACTTGTGTATCTTTGCCACACCCGGAAGGTCCATGGAAAAGAATTGTCCTTGCATCTGAGGTTACCTCCATAGATATATCTTACCACAAAAGGACTATATGTGAAAATCGAAGGATTTTTAATTTACTATATACACTAATATTTAATCCTGAGTTAATCTTCATAAGATATGATTGATATTAATGGAAGTATTCAAAGGCAGAATTTGCCATATTTACAACAGAGGAAATCGTAAAGACTTGATATGCTTTGATAAAGATGATTATGACTCTTTGTTGAATCTAATAAATAGGTCTTTTAACAGTCTTTACTTTGATGTTATCTCTGTTTGTATTATGCCCAATCACTACCATCTCTTAGTTTCGCAAATTCATAACAAACCAATCTGGCAAAGTATGCACAGAATTGGGACTCTACATGCAAAGTATATTAACAAAAAGTATGGATTAACAGGACATCTTTTTGAAGATAGTTACAAATGTAAAGAGATAAAAGACTGCACATACTTCAAAAAAATTGTGAATTATATTAGAGATAACCCTAATGAGTTAAAAGATAGAGCAGATGTTAGTTTTCGACTTCAAGAAAATAAATTCCTACAAGATTATTATATTATTCACCTTTCTTCTATCGATGATTAAACGATTTTGAAGATTCGAGAAGCTTATAGTATGTTAACTAATCGTAAAAAAATAACTATAGTCATTACTATGTAAAACAAACTTGGAGAGGTAACCGTATATATATAATTACAGATAACGATCGTAACTTCGAGTGGTAACCATAGATTCTACTTGGCTTTTGATTTCGAGAATTACACCTACAACTATTAGTAGACCTGTACCCGAGAACACTGCTCCTGGTACTAAACCTACCCTTACAAGCATATCTGGCAAGATAGCAAGTATTGCTAAGAAAAGAGCTCCAACAACAGCTAATCTAAAACTTATTGTCCTTAGATATTTTGATGTATTTTCTCCTGGTCTAATTCCCTGTATGAAAGCTCCTTGCTTTTGTAGATTTTCGGCTAACTCATCGGTTTTAAATACAACAGAGAGATAGAAGAGTGAGAAACCAATAACTAAAACAAATGTTGCAATATCTTTTACATAAGGAGTGTTTAGTATATCAATCATTTTCTGAGAGAAGTTAGTTAAACCTGGATTAAAATTTTTACTAATTAAGAACTTCCCTATTAGCTGTGGGAATGAGAGAAATGCCATAGCGAAAATTACAGGCATTACGCCTGATTGTGTTAGTTTTATAGGAATAAAACTTTCAAGTGCTCCTCCAGTTCTAACTCTCCTTGAGTATTGAACCTTTACCCTTCTTTCAACTGTAGTAACTATAATTACAGCAACTATCATTATGAGTGCAATTATAATGAAAATACCTTTTTGCAATCCATCCATTGTCATAAAGTTTGATCTTAATGTACCAGGAATACCTGACAGAATACCTAACATAATCAGATATGATGTCCCACCACCAAGACCGCTTTCCGAAATCAATTCTCCAAACCACATCATAGTCACAGCACCTGCTGTGAATGTTGCAACCATTGTTGCAAGTTCTAAAGGAGGAAGTTTAGTTACTAAACCAAAGCCCAGTAATGTTGAATAGATTACAAATGACTGTAAGATTGCTAATGGTACAGTAACAAGTCTTGTATACATTGATATTTTCCTTCTCCCCTCAGCACCCTCTTTTCTTGTTTCATCAAGTGCTGGGATAACTGTACCTAATAATTGAAAGATGATAGATGCATTGATATATGGTGTTAAGCCGATTGCTACAATAGATGCACTTTCCAGAACTCCTCCTGACACAGCAGTTAAAACATCTCCCATGCTTGTTCCTTCAAAAAGTTTCTTAATTGCATCTGCTGGGATACCTGCTACAGGAATAGAAGAGAGAACTCTAAATATTACTAGTATCAGTAAAGAAAAGAGGATTTTTTCCCTAATCTCTTTTGTCTTAAAGATATGCTTAATTCTTTCAAATATCTTTTGCATCTTGTAAGGTGCTTATTTTATTTCACCACCTACTTTTTCTATCTTCTCCTTTGCGGAAGAGGAGATTTCTAGTCCATCTATTTTTAGTTTCTTTTTTATCTCTCCCTTTCCAAGGATTTTAACCGCTTTAGAATTTTTCTTTACGATTCCCTTCTTAAGAAGTACTTCTAAATTAACCAAATCACCATCCTTAAATTCTTTTTCTAGTGTAGCCAAGTTAACCGCCTGAGCATCTACTTTAAACTTCCTGTTAAAACCCTTATATTTAGGCATTCTTCTAAAGAATGGTACATTTCCACCTTCAAAATAGAGCATAGATTTATGTCCTGCTCTAGATGTTTGACCTTTTGTTCCTCTACCAACAGTATGGCCTCCTTTGCCTGATCCATAGCCTCTACCTAACTTCTTGGCTTTCATTATTCTTTTTTTCCTTTTTGGTACACTTTCTAATTTCATTACTTTTCTTTACTTACTTTATCTTCTTTCTTTTCTGGTGTTTTAGCAGTCTTGTCAGTTTTAACAGATTTCCCTTTCTTTATCTTTTTAGGAGCTTCTTTTTGAGCTTTTCGAGCTTTTTTCTTTTCTGCCATCTCTTTCTTTCTTTTCTTTTCTTCTTTAATTTTTCTTTCCTTATCCGTTTCTTCTTTCATAGTAACTCTATCTCTCATAACCCTCATTTTGTCCAATACTCTTCCTTTTCTTAAAAGCTTCAAAGCTTCAAATGTACAGTATGCATTGCCATTAGGATCGGAACTTCCTAAAATTTTACCGTATACATTCTCTACACCTGCTAACTCTAAAACTACTCTTACCGAAGAACCTGCAATTACACCAGTACCTGGTCTTGCTGGTCTAAGAAGAACTTTTGATGCTCCATACTTATGAACTATCTCATGTGGAATTGTATCTCCTACCAATTCTACTTTAACCATAGCTCTTTCTGCTAATCTTTCACCTTGCTGTACAGATGTTCTAACATCAGCACCCCTACCTAAAGCAACACCTACTTTCCCATTTCTATCTCCAACCACAACAACTGTACTAAATCTTAATTTCTTCCCTCCTTTGGTCACCTTTGCAACTCTTCTCACTGGAAGTGTTCTTTTCTCAAAAGCTCTTTTTTCTCTATTTTTTTGCTTAAAGTTTTTCTCTTTCATTTCTTACACTCTAAATTTTAACTCCTTCTTTTCTTAATTCTTCAACAAAAGATTTAATCAAACCATGATACTTATATCCACTTCTATCAAAAACCGTTGATTCATATTTTTTAGCTAATTTTGCAAATTCTTTTGCCATAACTAAAATATCTTTTTCATTACCCTTAGCCATCATTGATTTAATAACGACACCTTTATCATCATCAGCAACACCAGCATAGAAATATCTGTTACTCTTAAAAACAAATACTCTTGGCTTTTCAGAAGTACCATGTAATTTCTTCCTTATATGTGCCTTTCTTCTTATTCTTCTTTCTTTCTTATTTTTGACTGCCATATTTTTCCTACTTTATTTTATCACCAACACTAGATTTAGAACTCTTTCTTCTAACATATTCTCCCTCATATCTAACACCTTTACCTTTGTAAGGTTCTGGTTTTCTAATTTCTCTAATTTTTGCTGCAAACTCACCAACTTTTTGTTTATCAAAACCTTTTACAGTTATTTTTGTTTCCTCTGGAACTTCTACTTGAAGACCTTCTGGAGTTATAAGTTTGATAGGATGATTCCAGCCAAGACTCATTACTAAATCTGCACCTTCCATTCTAGCTCTGTATCCAACTCCAACTAGTTCTAATTTCTTCTCATATCCGTTCTTAACTCCAAAAACGGCATTAGCTATTAACATCCTATATGTACCGTGATCTGATTTTGCCTGTTTACTCTCTTCTGTTCTTTTGATATTGATAGTTTTATCTTTAACCTCAATCTCTAAAGTTTCAGGAAGGTTGATTTTCATCTCCCCTTTAGGTCCAGACACAGTGACTTCTCTGTCATTTACTGAGACTTCTACTCCTTCTTCAATTGTTATACTTGCTAATCCTATTCTTGACATAATAATTACCAAATTTTACATATAAATTCACCTCCAAGATTTTGTGACTTTGCCATTGCTCCAGTCATTAAACCTTTTGATGTACTAATAACAGAGATACCCCTTCCATTCATAATTGGAACAATTTCTTTCTTTGTTACATAGATCCTCTGTCCCGGTTTACTAACTTTTTGTAATTTTGTAATAACAGGCTCATTTTCATTGTATGCTATCTTAACAACTATATCTTTATCATCAATTTTATAATCCTCAATCATCCCCTCTCCCTTTACTACTTCTAGGATTGAAGCATTCATTTTCGTATTAATGACAGCAACTTCATCCTTTCTTCTCATTATTGCATTTTGTATTCTTGTGAGCATATCTGCTACTAAATCGTTCATATTTTTACTTATTAAATTACCAAACAGATTTTTTTACTCCAGGGATCTTACCCTGACTAGCTAATTGCTTAAAACATATTCTACAAAGACCATAGTGTCTTATATATCCTCTTGCCCTTCCACATTCTCCACACCTATTGTACACTCTTGTGCTGTACTTCGATTTCTTTTTTAATGCTTTCGCTTTGTATTCTTTAGCTGCGCTTGACATTCTTTATAAATGGGAATCCAAATTTATCTAAAAGTGCTTTTCCACCCTCATTATTTTTTGCTGTGGTAACTATTGTTACTTCAAGACTTCTTATCTTAGTCACATTGTTAGGATCAATTTCAATAAATACGGTGTGGTCCTCAATACCTAATGAGTAATTTCCAGAACCATCAAAAGACTTTGGGCTTAATCCTCTAAAGTCCTTTGTTCTTGGTAAAACAACATTTATTAACTTGTCAAAAAACTGCCACATTCTATCACCTCTAAGTGTTGCTGACACCCCTATCTCCATTCCTTCTCTAATTTTAAACGCAGAAACTGCTTTTTTGGCTTTGTTTACAACAGGTTTCTGTCCTGTTATCTTTGTAACTATTTCAACAATTTCTTCCAAAGCTCCTTTGTTTTCAACTGCTTCTCCTGCACCAACATTTACAACAATTTTCCTTAATGTAGGAACCTCCATCACATTAGTGAGATTGTGCTCCTTCATTAATTCTCCAACTATTCTTTTTTTGTATTCTTCTTGTAATCTATTCATAATTATTTTTTACTTGTTTTTTCTTTTTCAACTTTTTTCTCAGTTTTCTTATTTGTTTTCTTTTCATCCTTTTTCTTTGTATCTGCCTTTGGTACAGATACTGCTTTTGCTTCTTTTTCTACAATATCCTTGTTACACTTCTTACAAACTCTTACTCTCTTCCCTTCTTCTCTTCTTAATCCAACTCTTGTTGTCTTATTACAGTTTGGACAAACTAAAATAACTTTTGACAATTCAAATGGTTTTTCAATTGTCAAAATCTCAGAAACCCTAGTTCTACCATCACCCTTCAAATGTCTTTTGTAGAGATTTAAACCTTCTACAATGACACTGTTCTTCTTGGGACTAACTGCAACAACAGTACCCTGTTTCCCAGTTTCCTTTCCGTATAGTATTTGTACTTTGTCTCCTTTTTTAATCTTCATATTTATTCTTTTAATTACAAAACTTCTGGTGCTAAAGATAATATCTTATCAAAACCACCTTCTTTTAATTCTCTTGCTACCGGACCAAAGATTCTAGTCCCTTTTGGCGTTTTATTCTTAGGATCTATCAATACAACAGCATTATCATCAAATCTTACATATGTCCCATCTTTTCGTCTCTCTTCCTTCTTTGTTCTTACTACAACAGCCTTATGCATCTCATGAGCCTTGATAGCAGTATTTGGGATCACTTTTCTAATCGATACTGTTACAATATCTCCAAGTCTTGCGTACCTAGTCTTTGAAGCACCAGGAATTCCTATTAACTTAGCAACTCTTGCTCCACTGTTATCTGCGACTTTAAGTAAAGATTCCTTCTGTACCATAACTATGCCTCCTTCTCACCAACTTTACTTCCTACAACCCATCTTTTCTTCTTAGAGTATGGGCTAGATTCCTTAATCACAACTTTATCTCCTATCTCTAACTCCTCTTCTGTATGAGCAAAGTAGACCTTCTTCCTCTTAATTCTCTTCTTGTAGACAGGATGTGCTTCCAAAGTATCTACTCTTACCTTAACAGTTTTCTCCATACTGTTACCAGTAACTACTCCTTCTATTCTTCTTCTATTGTCTTTTTTTTCTGTTTTGTTTTCCATTTTTACTTAAGTGCAGCTTGTATTTTACCAATTTATTCCTGTATTCTCAAGCTATATTTCCCTTTTTGTTATAAATTTACTTTTTACTGAAAACTTATGCCCTGCTAATCTCATTGCTTCTTTTGCTGTTTGCTCATCTACACCACCAATCTCTAGTAATACTGTGCCTGGGTAGACAACTGCAACATAACCTTCAACTGTTCCTTTTCCTCCCTGCATCTTACTGTTAACAGACCTGTTTGTGAAAGGCTTATGTGGGAAAATTTTAATCCATACCTTTCCTTTCCTTTTTGTAAAACCTGCTACTGCTCGTCTTGCAGCTTCTATCTCTCTAGCATTAACCCAACCACGTTCCGTTGCTTTTAGTCCATAGTCACCAAAGTCAACCTTATTGTTTACGGTGGCAACTCCCCCTCTTTTTCCTCTAAATTCTTTTGTATATTTTCTCTTCTTTGGCTGCAACATATATCTATATTAAAATATTATTCTTCATTCTCACTTGTATTATCATCTTCACCCCCTCTATATATCCATACCTTTACACCCATCAAACCAGCATCCATTGTTTGTGCTGCTTCAAATGCATAATCTACATCAGCTCTTAATGTTTGAGCTGGTACTGAACCTGAACCTGCTTTCACTGTTCTTGCTTGGCTTGCATTATTTATTCTTCCAGAAATCCAAATTTTCGTTCCCTTGGCCCCTGCTGCCATAATCTTTTCAATTGCACTTGCAACAAGAAGTTTGGATGGCTGCCTTCTCTCAATTCCATCAGCAATTGTTCTTGCAACAATTTTTGCAGAGAGGTCTGCTTTCCTAATCTCTTTTATCTTAAGTTCTATTTCTGATTTTGTAATTCTCTTAAGCTCCTTTTGAAGCAAATCTATCCCTTCGCCACCTCTACCGATAGCGACTCCTGGTCTTGCAACATACACTAATACATCAATCTTGTTTGCTGACCTCCTTATTCTAATTCTATCAATACCTGCATCCTTCATGGATTTATGTATCATCTTCTTTATTTTCAAATCCTGTGCCAAGATTTGAGGATACTTCGTTTTATGTGCATACCATGCAGAATCCCATTCCTTGTTTATCCCTATTCTTATAGCTTTTGGATGTACTTTTCTTCCCATTTTTACTTAACTGTTAATTCTAAATTAATATGCGACCTTCTCTTATCTATTCTTGACACTCTACCTCTAGATTCAAATCTTGTTCTTTTCAATATTCTTGCTTCATCTACTGTTATTTTACTAATTTCTAAGGATTCAGCACCTACAGAGTGCAGTTCCTTTGCATTTGCCACCCCAGAAAGGATAGCTTTCTTTACAATTGAAGCTCCTTTCTTGTTTAACAAATCCAACATCTCTAATGCTTCTTGAGCATTTTTCCCTCTTACTAAATCAACAACTAGCCTCAATTTAAGAGGTGATTGTGCAATATTTTTAACTTTTACTGTTACTGTTTTTTCTTTCATATACTTTATTCTTCAAATCTACCGCTACTACCGTAGACTTTAGCTAATTTTCCTTTCTTAGCATGACCTTTAAACTTTCTAGTCATAGCAAATTCCCCTAATTTATGCCCTATCATTGACTCAACCACTAACACTTCCTCATGCTTTTTCCCATTATGTACTAAGAATTTCATACCTACCATTTCAGGTGTTATTGTAGAAGATCTTGCCCAAGTCTTTATAGGTGACATATTTCCTGCCTCCTTTGCTTTAGCAACTTTCTTCATCAATTTTTCATCTGTGTATGGTCCTTTTTTAAGCGATCTAGACATAATTTGTTTTACATAATTTATTTCTTAGCAAATGGTCTTGTTTTAGTTCTTCTAGTTTTAATAATAAATCTTTCGGTTCTCTTATTTCTTCTTGTTCTTGTACCAACTAAATTACCCCATTTATCTTTAGCAGGACCACCAATGACACCTTTTCCTTCTCCACCACCGTGTGGGTGCTCTGCTGGATGCATTGCCATACCTCTTACTGTTGGTCTCCATCCTAGATTTCTCTTTCTTCCTGCTTTACCTAATTTGACATTAAAGTTCTCTTCATTTCCAACCTGTCCTACTGTTGCCATACAATCTGCATATACTAACCTAATTTCTCCTGATGGCATCTTGATTTGAACATATTTACCCGTTGGATCAATTCCCTGTACAACAATAACCTGTCCTGCAGACCTTCCAAATACAGCTCCCTTTCCTGGTACATTTTCGACTGCATGTACCTCTGTCCCTGATGGAATATTTTTAATTCTCATTGCATTACCAGGTAAGGTATCGACTTTCTCACCAGAAATCACAGTACTTCCAACCTTCAAACCTTTAGGAGCTAAAATATATCTCTTTTCACCATCTGCATATGTTAAGAGTGCTAGAAATGCTGTTCTGTTAGGATCGTAGTAAAGACCTGTTACTGTTGCAGGAATATCAAACTTTTCCCTCTTCAAATCTACTATTCTACCTCTTCTCTTAAAACCACCACCTCTATGCCTTACGGTTACTTTTCCTTGGTTGTTCCTACCACCAGTTTTCCTCTTTGCATATGTCAACTTCTTAGGACCTTTCTCCTTGTTTAAGATAGACCTATCTACAAGGTTTGTTCCCCTAAGTGTTGATGTTGTAGGTTTAAATTTCTTTACTGCCATTTTAACTCTTCAAAAATTCATCTATTTTATCACCCTTTTTGAGGGTTACTATTACTTTCATTTTATCGGACTCTCTTCTTGGTTTATATGTCCTAAAATCTCTTTTCATTTTCCCAGGTTTTACAACACTGTTAACACTCTCTACTTTAACTTTATATTTCTTCTCTACTTCTTTTGCTATTTCAATTTTGTTAAAACCTCTTGGCAAGACAAATGTATACTTATTGCTTGAATTAGCTAATTCATAGCTTTTTTCAGAGATTACAGGTTGTAGTTCTATCTTTTTATTTGTCATTTGTTAATCTTTTTTCTAAATTTTCAATAATATTGTTGTCAACATAAATCATTCTGTTAGCAACCAAATGCTTTGCATTTACCTTTTGAGGAGTAATAAGAGAAACTCCATTTACATTTCTAATCATTTTCTCTAAGTCCTCGTTGTCTGTTATAACTAACACTGATGATGCTGTTTTAGAAACCTCTTCCCTTATCTTCTTAGCTTCTTTCTTAGTTTCATTAAAGAACTCTAGTGCTTTCTCTCTTAATCTTGAGGAGAGCATTATACATGTTGCTTTTCTTGCCATCTTCTTATTAATCTTCTTATTCCAGTTTTTCTCACCTGAGTTCCCAAATGTAACACCCCCTCCAATCCAAATTGGGGACCTAGAAGAACCAACCCTTGCTCTACCTGTTCCTTTCTGTCTCCATGGCTTTCTTCCACCTCCAGAAACTTCACTTCTATCCTTAACTACTGCCCCTCCTTTTCTAGCATTACTGTTGTAAATGTAAAGAACCTGAGCAACCAAATCTGCATTGTATGGTACTTCCCATACCTTAGGATTTAGTTTTACTTTTTCCTCTTTCTTTTCCGCTTTTTTAGTTGTTTTTGCTTTTGTTTCTGCCATATTACTTTGTATATATTGCAACTAAACCTCCTCTTGGACCAGGAATTGGTCCCTTGATGAGAATTAAATTGTCTTTAATATCAACTATCTCCCTATCTGCAATTGTAACAGTCTCACTTCCCATTCTTCCTGCCATTTTCTTTCCTTTCCAGACTCTTCCTGGTGTTGTACCTGCCCCAATTGAACCTGGAGCTCTATGTCTATCAGATTGTCCGTGTGTCTTTGGACCACCTGCAAAACCATGTCTTTTTACTACACCTGCAAAACCTTTTCCTTTGGAAACACCTCTTACAACTACTTTGTCTCCAGAGGAAAAGATTTCAGGTTTTACCTCATCTCCTATCTGTACTTCTCCCTCCAATATCCCCTTGAAGTACGAAGTTTGTGCAGGAACTTTCTTTGCATTTGCATACCTACCAGCCATTGCTTTCGTAGGATTCTTCTTCTCACCTAACCCTAACTCAAAACCTTCAGGCTCAATAAAGGACAATATACAGTCTGACACATCGACAACAGTTACTGGGACAACCTTGTCATCCACAAACACTCTTGTCATACCTTTTTTTGTTCCTATTAATGCCTTCATTTTTATTAATTAACTATTACTGAATCCCAATATCTACACCTGCAGGCATCTCTAAATGCTGCAAAGCATCGATCGTTTTGGGAGTAGGATCAATTATATCTATCACTCTTTTATGAGTGTTTATCTCAAAATGTTCAATTGAGCTCTTATAAATAAATGGTGATCTATTTACTGCAACCTTCCTCTTTTTAGTTGGAAGAGGAATTGGTCCTGCAACTTTAGCACCTGTACTAATAGCTGTTTCTATTATACTTTTTGCAGACCTGTCAACTACAGAAGAATCATACCCCCGTAGTTTTACTCTAATTCTTGGACTTTCGTTTGCCATTCTTTCAAAAGAGCTAAATTAAATATTACATGTAGAGGGTGGTCACCCACCCTCTACGACAAAACCCTTACTTCAAAATCTCAGTTACAATACCTTGACCTACTGTCTGACCACCTTCTCTAATTGCAAAGGAGAAACCTTTCTCAATTGCAACTGGAGATATCAACTTTACTGTAAACTCTGTATTGTCTCCTGGAGCAACCATCTCTGTACCCTCTGGTAAGACAACTTCTCCTGTTACATCAGCAGTCTTGATGTAGAACTGTGGTTTGTAACCAGATACAAATGGTGAGTGTCTTCCACCTTCCTCTTTACTTAACACATAGACCTCTGCTTTGAAGTCTGTATGAGTACTTACAGTTCCTGGTGCAGCTAATGCTTGCCCTCTCTGCACATCCTCTCTCTTTAAACCTCTAAGTAGAACACCAACATTATCTCCTGCCTGACCCTCGTTAAGTGCTTTGTTAAACATCTCAACACCTGTAACAGCTGTCTTCTGAGTCTTTCTACCCATTCCTAATACATCTACTTCCTCACCAACCTTAATCTTACCTCTTTCAATTCTTCCTGTTACTACTGTACCCCTACCTTCAATTGAGAAGACATCTTCAATAGGCATCAAGAATGGTTTGTCAATATCTCTTTCTGGAACTGGAATATATTCTTCTACTGCTTTCATAAGATCTCTAATTCCACTTGCACCTTCCTCTTCGCCCTGTGAAGCCTTAAGAGCATCTCCTTCAATGATTGGGCAATTCTCATCAAAACCATACTTCTTTAAAAGGTCTTGAACATCTGCTTTAATCAAATCTAAAAGCTCTGGATCTGCATCCTTAAACTTGTTGATAAAAACAACCATCTTTGGAACACCAACCTGCTTTGCAAGAAGAATATGCTCCTTTGTTTGAGGCATAGCACCGTCGCTGGATGAGATAACTAAAATAGCACCATCCATCTGTGCTGCACCTGTAATCATATTCTTAATGTAGTCTTTGTGACCTGGACAGTCTACTAATGCATAGTGTCTATCTTCAGTTTCAAATTCTACATGTGCTGGTGCAATTGTAATTGCCTTTGATCTTGCTTCTGGATCTTTATCCAGCTTGTCGATCATCTTTGCTGTATCCTCTTTATCAGGAGAGAATGTTGTTAGAATACCTTTAACCAATGTTGTCTTACCGTGATCGATATGACCAAGGGTTCCGATATTCATGTGTGGCTTTGTTCTTGTAAATTCGCCTGCCATAAATATATTTTTAAAAATTTAATTATTTATATTATTTAATACCTTTGATTATCTTGAGGTTCAATAGAGAACCTGCGATGAATATTATCAAAAAGTTACAACTAATGCAAGCCCTATCTTATATAAGCCAATAACTGGCCAGACCTATTAAGTTGCTACCAATCCTTAGTATCAATTTTATGGAGTTCAACACCTTTTTTGAGAATAGACACAAAGAGTACACCAGCCATTATCACAGTTATAGCAAACAACGCAATATCATACTGAGTTATTGTATATTTATAAACATCGAAATAATGAACTTTTGAGAAAAACATATATATGGAGAACAATACTCCCACTATCCTAATCTCTGTTGGACCAAATAATCCAAATGCATTCCTATTCTGTCCTTGCACATGAGTAACCAAATCAACATGGGACATTAAGGCCAGGTAGATACATGCGAAAAGGAGAGCAATCTCTATCTTAATAAAGCCTGAAAGACCGACACCTAATGCTAAAGTGACAACTGCAACAGCATCTACTATTTTATCAATATAATAGCCATACTTAGGTCTAGTTTTCTTTCTATATCTTGCAATACTTCCATCAAAAGAATCTCCAAACCAGTTAACTAGCAGACCAAATGGTATTAAAAGTATGTACCACCTATTCACGAATCCAAAAACAAAACCCAATGCTGTAATTACCATACCAATATACCCTAGTACTGTTAAATGATCAGGATGAACCCAATCAGGTATTCTTGGACATATCCATTCTTTAGCTTTTTCTTCCGCTTTCCCTGTAATAGCAGTATTAATAGCTTGTTGTTCTTTCCCTCTAGAATATTTAACAGCCCAATCATCAAGATTGAAGTTTTTAATGTCTTCACCAAATGTCTCAATTATTTTTCCTAGTTCATCAAAGAATTCTTGTACCTTACCTTCTTGTAAGAGAGAAAGTAGCTCAGAACTTTTTAAATCGTTTTGTTTCTTTTTCATTCGTTTGTAATGTTTGATTATTTAATTCAGAGATTATACCAAAGAAAAGCAAAGTACCAATATCCCCACTCTTCATATATACTTTAAATAGTTAAACTTAGGACAAACAAAATATGGAAGAAAGCAACAAAGATAATGAAAAGGAGAGATTAGTCATTTTCGATATGATTGGGACATTAACGTCTAATCCACATCTAATATCACAAATACTACACCTTATGATTCCAAACAAAAGTATTAATTTGATTCGAAGGGAATATTGGAACTACCAAGTTAGTAGAATCTCAAAGAGTACTTTCTGGAATAATATTGGAGTTGCAAACTACGAGGATTTTGAGGAAAGATTCCTAAGTAAAATTCTTTTTAAGATGGGTGTGTTAGAAATGGCAACAAGAATGAAGAAAGATTCCAGATTAGCAATTCTATCTAACATACCTTCTGAATGGGGATACTATTTGGTACAGAAATTTAACTTAAGAGATATTTTTGATGAAATTATTTTTAGTGGGGATTATAAAATTAAGAAACCAAAACCTGGATTATACGACATATTGATAAAGAAATTTCCAAATGCAGACCCTAAACAAATTTTCTTTGTTGATGATGATATAGAAGATTTGATAACAGGAGCAAGATTTAATATGAAGACTATTTGGCTTAAAAGTGGAAGAACTAGTGATAGTTTTACTCCTGATTATATTATTGAAGATATTTTAGAGATTGAAGAGTTAATAAGAACCTCTAGTAACACTTAACTACTAGAGGTTCTTTCAGATACTTACACCTGCTTTCCTGCAATTTCCTCTGCAATATTTTTTGGAACCTCCGCATAGTGTGCAGGTTCCATTGTAGACGAACCTCTCCCACTAGTAATGGATCTCAACTCATTTGTATATCCAAACAGTTCTGCTAATGGTACAAATGCTGTAATTCTGTTAATACCACTACCCAAACTCTCAGTTCCCTGAATCTGACCCCTCTTACTACTAAGTGAACCTGTGACATCTCCCATATACTCATCAGGTGTATCAACATCAACCTTCATGATTGGTTCGAGTAGAATTGGATCTCCTAATCTCATACCTTCTTTGAATGCCATAGAACCTGCAATCTTAAATGCAGCTTCAGATGAGTCAACATCATGATAGGAACCATCATAGACAGATACTTTGATATCAACTACTGGATACCCAGCAGTCACACCAGACTTCATAGCTTCCTCTACACCCTTTTGGATTGCTGGGATAAACTCTCTTGGAATTGCTCCTCCCTTAACATCATTAACAAACTCAAACCCTTTACCTTTTTCATTTGGTTCTAACTTCAACCAACAGTGACCATACTGACCTTTTCCACCAGACTGTTTAACATATCGTCCTTCGACTTGTTCTACATTACTCTTAATAGTCTCTTTGTATGCAACCTGTGGCTTACCAACATTTGCAGCTACATTAAACTCTCTTTTCATTCTATCAACAATGATATCTAGGTGAAGCTCACCCATACCTGAGATAATTGTCTGACCCGTCTCATGATTCGAACTCACTCTAAATGTTGGGTCTTCCTTAACAAATCTTGCTAAAGCTTCTGACATCTTCTCTTCATCTGATTTTGTTGCTGGTTCAATAGCTTGCGATACAACTGGCTCTGCAAACTGAATCTGTTCAAGAATGATTGGATTTTTCTC
The DNA here is from genome assembly GCA_012842045.1 of Candidatus Dojkabacteria bacterium. Taxonomy (GTDB): domain Bacteria; phylum Patescibacteriota; class Dojkabacteria; order SC72; family SC72; genus UBA5232. Next base: position 70,430 of record DUTP01000006.1, on the reverse strand, counting down.
ATCACAGAGTGTGTCTCCTGTTACAGAGTCCTTAAGACCTACAATTGCACCAATATCTCCAACTCTCAAAGAGGTAACCTCTTCCCTGTCATCTGCATGCATTAAGATAAGTCTACTTGCCCTCTCTTTGATATTTTTTGTGGAGTTCAAAACATATGAACCCGAATCAATCTTCCCAGAATACACTCTAAAGTATGAAAGATTTCCAACATGAGGGTCATTAACAATTTTAAAGACTAATGCAGAGAATGGTTCTGTCTCTTCTGCTTTTCTCTCTTCTTCTTCACCTGTCTTTGGATTTACCCCCATTACTGCAGGAACATCTAAAGGCGATGGCAAACAGATTGTAATGTAGTCTAAAAGTGTCTTAGCCATTGCTGTTCTAGTATCACCACCCAATACTGGGAAAATATTCTCTGCTAGTGTTCCCTTTCTTAAAGCTGCATAGAGTTCCTCTTCTTTAAATTCCTCTCCTGCAAAGTATTTCTCCATTAAATCATCATCCTGTTCTGCTAATGCTTCTACTAAAATGTTTCTCAACTCTTCAACTTTATCTTTTATATCTTCAGGTATTGGAATTTCAATCAAATCTGGGGTGTCAATACCTTCATATTTGTAAGCTTTCATCTTTACCAAATCTACGAAACCATGTAGGTCTTGCTCTTTTCCGATTGGGTATGTAACTGCAACTGCCTTATTGCTCAACCTATCCTTAATTGTTTGGAAGCTATGATCAAAGTTACCTCCAATGAGGTTAATTTTATTCATAAAACAAATTCTTGGTACATGATATTTATTTGCCTGTCTCCAAACTGTTTCAGACTGTGGTTCTACTCCTTTTCTTCCATCAAAAATAACTACTGCACCATCTAGAACTCTAAGAGATCTCTCAACCTCTGCTGTAAAGTCTACATGCCCTGGTGTGTCAATGATGTTAATTCTGTGATCCTCTCCATTGTATGGCCAGAAACATGTAACTGCTGCAGACATAATAGTAATACCTCTCTCTTGTTCCTGTTCCATGAAGTCTGTAGTTGCTTCACCTTCGTGTGTTTCTCCAATCTTATGAACCTGTCCTGTAAAGTACAAAAGTCTTTCTGTTGTTGTAGTTTTTCCTGCATCTATGTGTGCAATGATACCAATATTTCTAATCTGGTCTAAAGGCATCTTAACATTGTATGTATTTTTATCCATATTAAATTGTAATTAAATTAGCATATTAAATGAAGGGGAATAAACTACCTTCGCAATGGCGATTATACAAAACTATTTAAGATTAGACAATAACTGGAGAGCTTCTTCTGTTACCACATTATCCAAATCACACTCGATGCACTTTTCTAATGACATTTTAGCCCCTTCCACATCAGTTTCCTTAATTTTCACTTTACTTAACAAAAAGTGGTATTTAGGATTAAACTTGTCTAATGATAATAATTTTTCTAAAGTAACTTTCGCATTTTCAACCTCTCCTTTTTCTATAAATAGTTTTGCTTGCCAATAGAGGTATTCTTTTTCTTGATCCTCTGTCAATTCAAATTTGGTTAATTGATTCATATAATATTCTATCTTTGCTGCTTCAGAGAGAGTAGAACTAACCTCTAATCCTAATAAGTAAATATATGCTTCTTCAGACGATATTAAAGACAGTTTAATCACCTCTGAAGCTTTAAGATTCTGTTTGTTATCTAACAACATATGTACATATTCTTTGAGCAAATCTTCAGGAATCTGTTTTCCCGCACTATCAATAGCTCTAGAATAGTTTGTAATGCTAGCCTCTAAATCATTTTTAGCATATGAAGCCCTAGCTTTTGTCCAGAAAATTTCAGATTCCATACCTCCAAGACTTAGTGCAGCATCCAACTCCGTTATTGCCTTGTCATACTGACCAGCATCTAGATAAGCTCTTCCTAAGAAATATTTCCCCTCTAAGTATTGTGAAATATCAACACCATCCTTCTGTAATACCTGTATCGCAAGGTAAGGATATCCACTATTAATATATACTCTAGCAAGTTTTACAACATTAAATTTAAGATCTTGATCTAATGATTTCAAAGTTGTATCAAATTCATCATAGAAGTGATTCCACCTCTCAGATGGAGTAACAGCACTAATCTGCTTTTTTGCTTTATCTATACCTTCAATTGCATAGATATATGAGAGAATTAGATTAGCCTCTATTTCTTCTTCCCCTGTATATTGATTTTCTTCTATTAATCTTCTACCTTCTTTGAACATTCCTACATTAAGAAGAGACTTCCCTAATGCTAATTCTAGCGCAGGATTTGTAACACCTAAACTTAAACCTTCTTGATAAACTTCTTTTGCTTTTTCATAGTTTCCTTCTTCAAAGTACACATCCCCTATAGATAAATAGAGGTTTGATCTCTGATTTGACGAAAGAGCTCTTGTAGCTTCTCTAGTTATTGCGAGAGCATCTTCTTTTCTGTTTTTAAGAAGAAGAGCATTTACAATGCCAGAATAGGCTTTAAGTTCATGAGGAATGATCTCCGTTGCATCATAATATTTGTTTAATGCTGTTGAATAATTTTTACCATTTAGATTCAGTTCAGCTTCCTTTATCTTCTCTCCATATGCTTGTTGCTGTGTATCCGAAACCCTCCTGTCTAATATATACCATATGACTGCACCAACAAGTATCGTTAAGAGAATTAGCCATGGAAGGAACTTTTTTACATTTTTTCGCATAATTGAATATAGATGAGGAAGATATTTATGTCAAATGTTTTTTTGTATGATAGAATTGATTACTATGTCTAGAAAAAAGGTATTCTATTTATTGCTGTTTCTTATCATGTTTTGGTTTGCAAATACTGTAAGTACCAAACATTTCGGAGATATATACAGAGATGTATTTACGGAAGTAGAGAGAGAAAACAGAGAAGCTCTTATGGATGTTCTTGGTATTCAAGATACCTCTGATGGTAGGATCAAAGTTATGACTGTTTCTTACAATTCGGATATTGTCACATATTTAACAAGAGGCATCAGTACTACAGAAACTCTTCTAGAGCTCGGATATCCTCTTGGGAGTAAGAATAGAATTCTATCTAATTCTCCGATAGATAGATTATACAAAGAGAGCTATATTACAATTCAGACATATGTAACAGAGATTTCTCAGGTTTTTGTGACTGTCCCATTTGAGACTGTTACAGAAGGAGAATCCCTATGTGCAAGTATGACTGAAAAGAGAATTGCACAAAAAGGCGAGACAGGAAGAAAAGTGCAAACAATTGAAAAATATTTTCTCGATGGAGAATATATTTCTGAAAAAGTTGTAAGTGAAGAGATTATTAAACAACCTGTAAAAGAGATTATTTCTCTCTCTGGTGGTATACATCCTCCAGACTCTGTTCCTCAGATTGGATTCAATTGTCCATATTGGAAATCAGAAGTTGACAAGATTAATGCAACAGAAGAGGAAAAGGAATGGCTGAAATTTACAATGGAAAAAGAATCTGGTTGTAATGCAGAAAGAAACAAGGGCTTCCACAAAGGACTTTTCCAGTGGAATCCATGTTTATGGTACAAACAATATCCCACAGATAATATTTTTGAAGGACACGCACAAATCAAGAGAACATTAGAAAAAATAAGAGGATGCGCTGATCCTGCAAAGATGTGGCCAGGTGTTTACAAACAGTATGTCAATACTTACAAAAAAGAACTTAGCCACAGATATGTATGTGGTTATTTGTAACTATAATATTCACAAATATCTTGTGGTATTTCCCCTAAGAATCTTGACGGTATTTGCGACGAGAATCCTTCTCTAGTTATCCTTTTTTCTGCAAATGAGATAAATAACTTCTGTTTTGCTCTTGTAATCCCTACATAACACAACCTTCTCTCTTCTTCCAAATCATCTTCTTCTAAAAATGACCTTGAGTGTGGTAATAAACCTTCTTCAACTCCAACCATAAATACATAGTCAAATTCAAGACCTTTTGATGAGTGTAGTGTCATTAGATTAATATAATTACCAGTTCCATCTTGGTTTTTATCCTGTTCTTGTTCTATCAGATTAATTTCATTTAGAAATACCTCTAAACTTTTCTCTCCATATTTACTTGAATATGACGATGCCACACTTTTTAACTCCATTATATTCTCTTTCTTCATTAGAGCCTCTTCTGTACCATCATCAAACCATTGTATATATCCAGTTCTTTCTACTATGGTATCTATCAATTGTAAAAGATTTGTACTTTTCGCAAAGAAGAAAAGGTTACCAAACAGAGTAATAACAGATTGATACTTACTCCACTTCTCTTTAATCTCCCCAATCTCTATTGTTTTTCCTTCCTCTATGTTTACTTTCTCTATGAATTCTTTATTATCAACAAGATATGCACCTATGATAAACTCGCCTAAAGTTAAACCTGCTTCTTTCGCGAATGAATATAGCTCTGCCTTAGCTTTTGGACCTATCTTTCTTGGTGGAGTATTCAATATTCTATCTAGACTTAATTCATCTTTCTGGTTAAAGCAGAATCTGAGATAACTAATGATATCTTTAATTTCTTTCCTTTCATAGAATCTAAATCCTCCTACTAATTTGTAAGGGAGTCCTAATTTAAGTAGAGCTTCTTCTATTGCTCTTGATTGATAGTTTGTTCTGTATAGTACAGCCATATTCTTTAAAGGAACACCCCTTTGTTGGAGAAGTTTTGCATTATTTACAACATATTCAGCTTCATCTTCTTGATCCATAGCTTGATATATTGTGATTTTTTCTCCTTCACTATTGTCTGTCCAAAGAACTTTGTCCACCCTACTATTATTTTGTTGTATTACACTTATTGCAGCTTGTATTACATTCTTAGTAGATCTGTAGTTTTGTTCAAGTTTAACAACATTTACCTTTTCAAAATCATCTTCAAATGATTGTATATTTTTGATATTTGCACCCCTCCATGCATATATTCCTTGGTCATCATCGCCTACTACACATATGTTTTGATGTTTTTCAGAGAGTAGTTTTGCAAATTTGTATTGCACTTCATTTGTGTCTTGGTATTCATCTATTAATAGATATTTGTATTTATCCTGATACTTTTCCTTAATATCTTCATTTTCTTGTAAAAGTTTAACTGTTAGATAGAGTAAATCTCCAAAGTCTACAGCATTTTGAGCTTGAAGTTGTTTTTGATAGAGAGGATAGATTTCAGCAACTGTATCTTCAATAAAACCGTAGAAGTAGTTAGAGAAATTTTCAGGGGAAATCATCTGATTTTTAGCATTACTAATTAAGTATGATACTGATTTAGGTTTTATCTGTTTTATATCAATATCTCTTTCTATTAATAAATCTTTTATCATATTATCAGAATCATCTGAGTCATAAATAGAGAAGTTATTATCTAAACCAACTGCTTTAGCATTTTGTCTTAATATCATTGCTCCAATAGAATGGAATGTCCCAATTGTAGGAACCCCTTTCTTAAGCATTCCAATATCTTTCAGTATTTCTTCAACTCTTTCCTGCATTTCTCCTGCTGCTTTTTTAGTAAACGTAACAGCAAGAATATTGGTTGGTGATACGTTTTTATCACTAACTAAATATGCAATTCTGTTTGTAATCACTCTGGTCTTCCCAGACCCTGCACCAGCAAAAACTAGAAGTGGTCCTTCTGTACACATAACAGCTTTCTTTTGTTGGGGATTTAACCCCTTAAGAATATCATTGGTAACCATTTCTACTGAATATTTATATTTTCTTAAAATATCTAAGCATTGCCCACCCTTCTACTCCAGGTGCATATTGTATCTTGTACCAACCTGCTTCTTCACCCAAGAGAATGAATATGGTGCCTTCCTTTGGGCTATCTAAAATCTCACAACTTGCCCATCTACATTTACGAACATTTACAAACCCAAACTCTGGGGATACTACCTGTACAAGAGTCTTATCACCTTTCACAACATCGAACTTCACCTCAAACTCTGAGCCTTCAAATGGCTCCCCATCTACTTTTTGTAAAACAAAGGTCTGGAAGACTTCTCCTGTAAGAACTTTTGCTTCAATCTCGAAGCCAATTTCAAATGTCTCTTTTGGCTTTATACTTCTATCAGATATCTCTACTGGTTTACTAAAACTAGGCCAGAGTTGATTTATAGCAAGGGAACTTTCCTTTCCATCTTTTGTAGAAACATATATTGGATCTCTATCGGTAAACCATGGAAAGTCATTCTCATTTGTAATTTTCACTTTTACTGTCACTCTACTACCTATTTCAGACTCCATAGGCGCAATGACCTCCTCTATCGTAGCTTTGTAGTTAAGGTTTTCTTCTGTGTATCCCTTCCAATCCTTGAAAAGGTTGTTAATAGCTGTTGTAAATTCAAAAGGAGCATCCGTTATCTTTATCCCAGACATTTTATTTTCTTCCTTTATAATATTTACTTTTACAGGTTTAACTGTTGAGATACCCCACGCATGAGCTATCTCACCAACCATCTCTATCAAAGAGGTTTCTGCTCTTACCGTCAGAGTAGGAGTGTTCGATAAGTACCCCACTAAAACAGCATTATCAAGATCATTTTCCTGTAAATTAGCCCCTAGTCCCCCTGTTTTTCCCTGATATATTATTCCATTCTCATCAAGCAGATATGTGTATGGTAAGTCAGGAATGTAGAGTCTAGTGATATAGTAATAGTAGAGGGATTTAACCCAAAGTTCAGGGTCTTGAGATAGCTGTTCTGACTTTGTTGTAATTTGTGATATATATATTTTCTCCGGAGTTGTATATACCTGATCAGCTCCTTCAGTTAGGCTCGTGTCAAATTGAAGAGTTGTAGCAGAAAAAGACGTAAGAGCGAAAGCACCTGTTGTGGAGAGCAGAAATAGTAAGAGAGTAATTATTGTTCTTTTAAATAATTTCATATACTTGATTGTACACTGTATGTTTTTATTTTTCTACTTTTCTGTTTCAGTTTCAATGTATTTCGGATCTATAGCATTCAGAAAAACCAATGCTGGTACTGTATATTCTCTGTCTTTTTCCGAAATTTTGTTTAATTCGAGATAGGCTCGAGTTCTTCTACACTCTTTTTGAGATATTGCGAATCTATTGCCAATACATATATTAACGATTCCCCAATATGAGAATTACCAAGAAAGTCTTCTAATTTAGCATCCCCTTCTATAACATATGTTGGGTACAGATAGGAATAATTGTAGTCTGGTAAAATATATACTTTACTAGTCTTCCTAACAGAAACCGATTTTGTTCTGGAAAAATATTTAAGAAATTCCAACCCCGAAAAATCCTCTTTATCAAAATCCTGATATAGGGGTTTTGTATAGTAGGCATTTCCTTTTTTAAGTCCTTCCCTAATACTTACAGGAGGATAAACTGAATACGTATTAATACTGTTGTTATTGTATAGCAATATAACTATTCGTTTAACACTACCATCTTTTTCTGTTTCAATTCTGTAGGCGTAAGAGTCTATCTGCATAGAACCAAACTCTTCCTTCGAAGAGCTTTCTACTAAGTATCTCCCTTGAAAAATAATATTTTCTTCTATCCTTTTCATGACAATACTTTCTTGATTTGTTTCATACCCAAAGATACCTTTAATTAGATTAGAAACATCCTGGTTATTTTTCACTGTAAATGTGAAAGCATGGGTTTTTAAATATACCTCTAAAACTCCCACATTTTCAGTATATGAGGCTAAGATGTTTTCTGTTTCTATAAGGTTGGAAGTGTCAGATGTTATCTCTATATTTTCATCAAACTTCTGAATTATCTTTAAAACATTCCCTTTGTAGGGCAGAATGTCATACACAGGAATCTCTTCTTCCGTATATATTACAATATCAGAAGGTAGTGACAAGGTTGGATGATCTAATAAGTCCCAAAAAGGAGAGAGAAGCTCTTTATTTTTGGGGTCGGCTCCGATTTCACTTCGAGATTTAACTTCCCAAAAAGCAATCAGTCCAACAGTTAAACCAACAGCTAAACCTATTAGAATATACTTCTTATATTTTTTAAAAAAATTTTTAACCACTTCCATAAACAATCCAATCACCAAGTTTACAATAAGAGATCCCTCTATCAAGTAACCGATAACAAGGTCCAGATGCTTTTTGTCGGAGTGCTATAAATCTGAGTTCTGCTCTTGTACAAATACCAGGATATGCATTCATAATAGCTTCCCCTATTTCTGTAGCTCTCAGATAACCCCACTCAGACTGACACATATAGGCACCTCCATTCTTAGATAAATAGTCAGCACCCCATTCTGATATTTTGGGATTTGGCCCATAACCTATAGGTCCTCTATATTGTAAGATATGAATATATTCGTGTGTAGCAAGCCAAAAAACAGCTTGAGGATTCGAAGAACACACCTTACTACAATCACACTGAATAGCTTTCCTTGTAGCTATACACCAAGTACTATCCGAATATGATGTACATTGTAAAGGAACATCAAAAATACCTAAGATACCAGCGGCAAACTCAAATATTTGATTACAATCTTCAGGAACAGGTATATCATCAAGGTCACCATCCCAATCCCAAGGCAAAGGAGAGGAAGATGCTATATCTAAATCAGCATCTCCTACAATCACATCCTTTGGTGCTACATGAGAATACATATTTCTCGTATTCATATATAAAGAGGTGAGAGACAAGGTTCCAAGACCTATTATTCCCACCAATGTAAAGATTATCACTGTAAAAATAATTTTTAATATGGGACTTAGTGCCTTCTCACCTATGCTACGTGCTATATCAGCAAACCTATCTATTACAAAGCTAACAATAAGTCCCCATGTAGAAGTTGTAATACCAAGAGCTGTCTTAATACTCATCTTTATACCTTCTATCAGTACTTTAAATGCCCCTTTCTTCATCCATTGCTCTATCAGGTTTTTAGCCCCTGGACCCTGTATTCTCTTAAGTAACCAATTACCTAGAGAACCTCTTAATGCTCCAAACCAATGATCTATTTTTTCCCGTAAAAATTTTGTTATTTTTCTCTTAGTCCTATCAAGAACCCCAAAGTTATATGCCAGTGTTCTAAGTCTTTTATTTTTCCTAAAGAACTCTTCTAATTTAGCAAAATCTTCTAGGTTGGAGAATGTAACAAGGTAGTTTTCACCATCAGGACCGAAGAGTTTTTCTAAGTCTAGATTAGGAAACAGATGTTTATATTTATCCAAGAAGTTTTCTACTTGCCTATGTGCCTTGTATGCAAATCTTTCACCTGTACCTAAAGTTCTAACAAGAACTGCTGGAGTTAGATAGTAAATGTCAGTCATCATTTGATTGTATGCTTTGCTTAGGCTTCTGGAGGGGACTCTTAGGGTTTTAACCTTTCTTCCTAGAGGACCTCTAACACCTTTACCTTCTATAACCTTGCCTGATTCATCTACCTCTACTTCATCATATATTTTAGCTATTTTAATCTTAATAAAACCATCTTTATCATCTACAAGAAAATTACCATACTTGAAATCCATCTCTTGAGTAGGTTGAAGACCCCATACTGTATTCTTTCTAGGGTCAAAGAAGTCTCCTGTTAGAATTGCAGGGAGGAGTTGACCTCCTGTTGTTTGTTCATACAAACCTTTAACTGATTTGTAATGTCCTTCCCATTTACCAAATCTCCTAGCCAGATCATGACCTTTTAAGATACGGATCTCTGCCCGCATTCGACTAGCTTCTCTTCTCATATTATTAATTCTCTCTCTGCTTACTGGTTTGCCGGATGCTAATAAATCACGTATCTCTCTTTCTTCTTGTTGAAGTTTAAATTGCATTCTTTGGAGGTATCTATCTCTAAGAGAGCCCTGTGTATATATATCTATCGCTCTTTGTGCTTGTTGATAGTACTTGGCTTTCTCTTCATCTCCTTTCTCTTCTTCCTCCTCCGCCTTTTCTTCCATGTATTTACTCTGAAAGACTGGATAGAGGATTGTGTAATGATTATTATCTATTGAATCTAAAATCTCCTTCGTACTTCTTCCAGTGGTTTGTGCTTCTTTGTATTCTTTTACTACCTTCTGTAAAGAGCTGTAGATGAGACCTCCTTCTTTCTCTCCAAAGGCTGCCTTGAAAGCACTTTCTTGCATATTATCGAAATTTACTCCTCGGGCCAGTAATTCTTCTGCTAAGGCTTTACTGAGAGCTGAGGTATTTAAGTCTCTAAGACCGCCTGCATCTGCCGATTTAGACATATTCATGAGGGCATCTCGGGTTGTAATATCAAGACCATGTTCTTTAGCCCATGCTGTTGCCACTATATTCGAGAGTTCTTCTCCTGCCCATTCTAGGGTTCCTTTTTTACGATTAGCTTCTAGTTTCTTAAGCTGTTTATCTATAAAAGAGGTATCTCCTTTTAACACACTACCAACATCTTTCAGAGATAGCTTGACTTTCTCATTAGGACCTAGGTCCACAGTTGCTATGTCTGGATTAATTAAACCTTCAAATGCATTTTTGGTAGTATCATTAACAAAAAGTAAGGGGTTCTCCAACACGGCTGCAACTGCATCCATAAATTCATTGCTACCATCAACACCTGTAACTTTTACCGGTTTCACCTTGTTAGCAGGCTTCTTAGATTCTGTAAAGATGAAATTGAAGATAGAATCTAATGCCCCCTGATACTGATCCTTTGACATATTGTTTCCCTAAATGTTTTTATAACCTAAACTAAGACTTAAATAGTCCCCCTATTAACGGTGTTTTCGACACATTCTCCTTCAATGCTTTGCCAATCTCCTCTCCTGCTTTAGATCCTGTAGCAGGGATAATTGCTTTTAATATTTCTGGAGCTGCAGCTGCTGCATATATTGCCATTACTTTGGCTATCTCAATTAAGAGATTAGGTAGGAAAGTTGTATCATCTGTCGATGCATGGACTAAAGTTTCAGGAAAAGACAATACGACACCTTGATCTTCTAATACATATGGAAGATTAACAATGGCATAAGCAAGTGGAAATGCAAGAACATTTCTAAGAGCAGATTTAAATACATTAAACAAAGAAGCCTCATTGCCTGGTAAAGAACCAAAAAGAATCGCAAGTGGAGCTGTTACAATATTAATTAGCATTCCAAAGTAAGATTTTAGGAGTGTTATCCAAAGTTTTATAGCACCCCAAAGTACTACACATAGAACGACTAGCCCCATAAGTGATAACAAGAGACCAAGAGGGTTGAAGGTTTTAACAATCATAATAACTATACCAGCAATTCCCAAAGCACTGGTTATTGCTGTACCTTCATTTCTCCCAAGAAACCCTCCTACTAGAAAGAAAGGATTATGAACATCTATACCTGACTCTCCACCAAAGTAAATACTATCAATAATGGATCTTACTACACCACCAAAGTCTATAATCAACCCGATTATCCCAAAACTAAATGTAACCAGAATGAGGGAAACAACAATCCTAGGAATGGAGTTACTAACTGTAACCATTACCTGTCCTCCTATCTTGTTTCTGAACATTATCATAAAGCCTACAATAATCATAATTACCACATAACCAAGATACGCTATATTTCTAGTTTTAGTCCAAAGACCTGCTATCTTTGTTTCTTCTAAGTCACCAAAACCACCTGCATATACACTATCACCTACATGCTTGTACCCTGGCACCCATTCATCTGCTAGGTGAGCAACTAGATCTACTCGCGGTTGATTATTAAACAGTTTAGCTATTTGCCCATCTACTATATTTGTTAAACCTCTCCCTTCTAATTCTTCTGGTAGTTCTCCTTCGAAACAATCTGGACAAGCCGACATAAAGAGACTCAGAGACATCCCTGCTATAGTTTTCATGGAACCTCTCTCTACATTTTCTGCTTTTGTTTCGTTCTCACTAAGAGTGTCTGAGAGTTCTACAGATTCCATATATACTATATTTTTATCTATCTTTTCACTTTCTTCAGCTTCCTCTTCTTCTTGAGCAAATATTGCAAATGGAGAAAAAGCAAAGAGAAGAATTATAAAGAGAAGAATGTTTAATGTTTTTTTCATTTTAAAAGATATTAATTTAATGTTCGTTTCCTATTTTATAACCATTCTCATCAGACCAGTTTATTGCTCCTGACACACTAGCCCAATAACGATTAAAGTTCCAAGGAAAGTCTTCCTGATTAGGAGACTTGTCCTTTGCTTGTAGATTATAGTTTAAAAGTGTTGGAGATGCATCCCAAAGACAATATACATCTACAGTCTTTAAATCCACCAAAACTGAGCAATCTGTAGCAACAAAAAACATTATACTTTTTCGTTTATCAGGATTTACTGTACTCGTCTCTATAGATTCTGCAGGAGAAAGCGTTTGCCTATATGTTTGAGAGAGAAATGCATTTGCACATAAGTCTTTTGTACATTCATCTGGTTCGCCAAATATAGGAGTCATCTTTATCGCAACCTTTTTTGCTCTTTCACAATAACCCATTGGACGACAAGCTTCAATCTCACTAGAAGAAAAAGACTCCTTAAAAGTAGCCCAAAGAACAGATAAAGCAGTATCGTTGCAAAGAATTTTTTTACCTTTACTTATTGCCTTGTAGTCTTCTCCTTCAACTAAACACTCCTTCTCTACAGGAACATCATCCATATCAATTTCATTTAGTATCTCATCACCACCAGGAATTTGCCCACTGTCATAGCCAGCATAGTAAGCTATACGATTCGATTTCCCGATGTTGTAATCTGAAACTGCAAATTCAGGTATAGTTGAGCATTTTTGATCTTTAAACATACACTCAGGATCTCCTTCGATATTCTCAACAATATACATTCTAGAATTTCCACTTTCATCCTTTGTATTAGCTGTTGATTTAAGATCAACTTTAGCCTCTACTTCAAAAGCTTTTTTAACAGTACCAGAAATATTTTCTTCAAAGTCATCTACTTCATTAGGTGCCAATGTTTTCGACACATATGCTGTATCTATTTGCTGACCATTGGACCTATAATCAGGAGATTTTTTCCTAATCTGTTTGTTACTATCTATATACCTATATTGACCAAGACCAAAAGCGAGAGGATAGGTTATTTTCGTAATCTTAAATTCTGTCAACCCCCTAGTCAGTACAGCTGCTCCCCCAGAATCTCTAATTTCAGGAGGAAGAATAAACGACACATTACCTGCATTCTCAGTAGAACACACATACCTTAAGGATTTAAGAGAGGGGTTTTTTTCTAAGCCCCTACAAGAGATTCTCCCCCCACCCGAATCCGTACCCAATACCATATCTGTAATATCAATTGTATCCGCTTTATCTACTAACAAAATATTTTCTGTTAAATCCTCTTCCAAGTTTTCTTCTAAACTACTAGATTCCCCACATGTAGAACACTCCAAAACTTCACTTGTTATTTCCTTTTTCGGCTCTAAATCTCTTTCCATCTTTTTTGTAGCTTTTACAACAAAAAATGAAAAAAGGCACAAGACTATTAGAAGTATCAATGCTTTTTTATTTTTTCTTCCTTTATTCATTTATCCTCTAATTATATTCAATTAATTAAAGACTGCTTTTCATTTTAGCACTCTTTTTATCTTTTTTCCTTAAAGAAAAATATAATACCACACCACCACCTAAAAGAGAGACTGATATAAGCAAAACACCCCAGAAAGAATCTAAAACTCCTGTGTTTGGAGTTTCACCAGAGTATGTGTCAGAATTCCCACTCGACTCTGGAGACCCAGATGTAGGAGCAAGAGGTTGAGCAGAACCTGTTATTCCATAGTTTTGCAATCTTGGTGCTAATACTTTCTTTATTGATTTTGGAGAATCACCTTCTTCTAAGCCTATTACAATATCTTTCAAATCTATTCCGTCCATACTTATCTTTTCTTGTGCTGAACTAAAAGTTGTATATGGTTCGATTATTAAATCATCACCTACCGTATGTTTAAAGTAGTCACTTCCATCCTCAGTCCTCATATTTGAGATTGTTATCCCCCAGCTTCCATCCTCATTCACAAGAGAGGAAACAGATGTACTTGTTCCTTTAGTACCTTTGTTATCACCATCCTTTATATGAGAGATTAATATCACTTCTTTATGTTCTGGCATACCAGTTAGTTCCCCTATTAAACTGAAGAAATTACCTGCCTTGTCTATCGTTTTAAACGTTGTCGCAGTAAAACCAGCACCGTCATTTGTGTATGTTTCTTTCCCTGATACAACGTTAAAATAATATTTTGTTTCAGGTTGAAGCTTAGACACTTCAACTATGTGCAAATAGTGCTCTCCCCTTACAAGTTCACCATCCCTCCTGTCTGATGCAACATTATTTAATCCTCCAAGAGAAGTTCCATATTTCAAATACCCCTCTTCTTTCTCTCTTGTTCTCCACAGCACTGTAAAGCCAGTGTCACTTATATCCACCACCCTTACACTCTTTGCTCCAGTACTAACACCTCCCTCTGACTGTGATGTGGGTACTAAATCAGTCCACCTAAGACTGTATATTATCCTATACTGCCTATTTGTAAATTCATAGTCAGGAGGATAGTCGGGATTATCTGGGTCATTAGGATCTCTAGAATCTGGATCGTAAGGATCATTTGGATCTCTGGGGTCCGGATCGTAAGGGTCAGGATCTCTAGGATCTGGGTCATAAGGATCATCTAGATTAGCACTCTCACACAATTCCTTTGTTAAATATCTCTTCGGAACAGAACAATTAGTTGTTTCCTTACAAACACCTCTATCAAAATACCAACATGTACCATCTGCAGGAGGATAGCCTATTGCCAATTTTGCTTCCGCTGGAATATATGGGTATATATCCTTTCCTTCATCTAATCCTAAAACATATGTTTCTTTCAATGCTCCAGTACTATGAAAAAGTGTTGAAAAGCTACCTTCCAAAACACCACCTCTACCTCTTCCATCAGTAGCAAGTACCGTTAATTTTGTATCATCTCCAACTTCAATTCTCTCCATACCTAATATCTTTAGAAGAGGAAAGAGATCTACAGTCCATTCATTGGTACTAGATAATACTGTAGACACAGGATATGAGCTTTTATCACTCAAAAGTATATATACTAGAACATCATTTTTTGATGTAGTGTCTATTTTCCCATACGCAAGTTTTGGAGTCGGAATAGGTGTATGAGCTGGAGTTTTAAAAACTAATTCTTTACCTTCACTAGATGCATATTCCTTATTCTCAGACTTTATTAAAAACTTGTACACTGTATTTGGAGATAGATTTGAAAGTTCTACACGATGAGTATAGTATCTTTTAGAACTTCCTCTTTGGTCGACATACACTTTACCTCTCTCACCATCGTCAAGTAAAACTACAGAACCGTTAGCCTTACCATCTGTCGTCCATGATATAACGAACTGACTCCGAGTAATACTACTAATGACTACGTTCTTTGGCGCCTGATTCCCAGAAGCTCTGGACCTCCACTCTACAACCTGATATACAGCAAACACTAAAAGAGGAAGTGCTAACGCAAGTATAATTAGGATAATATTCTTCTTTCTTTTTACCTGAGGTAAATAAGCTACTTTCATTAAGACTATGATACCTAGAAATAGGTGATATTACAATCTCTCTATTCACAAAAAAGAATATTCTCTATTCTTCCCTATCTCCCCTCAAACCAGAAAGAAAACCACTAATTGCAGACATACCAGCACCAATGCCTCTTATTGGCTTTATTATCGCATCATTGACCTCCTCAACTGTCCCCTTTACTGTGGACACTATAGAATTAGCATCACTTACCATACTATCTACATTTTTCAACGTATTTCGGCTCTCTTTTATGAACATCCCTATTTGATAGAGAATGAAAGACAGTAACCCTGTTAGAAGAGTAACTATTAGCATCCAAAACAGTGGTGGTATTGTTTCCATATTTTCTACTAACTTAATTTAATCTGAACAAACAGTAATACTACTGTTTATATAAATATATAACTAGATTATCTTAGTGAAGTCAAGTTCTGACCAACAAAGTTACAATACCACATCAGGTGATAGTGAGGTATAATTAGACATGCAAAAATTCTTTGTAAAACACAAACTCTCTGTTGAAGATATTACATATCTTTCTGATTCAGATAGTAGAAATATCATTGAAGAAGGGAAGTTGAAAATAGAAGACTACATTGAAATAGAGACATATGAGAGAAGATTCCTTGCACAAATATCTGATATCCTACCTGCTTCTGTTGAAGTACAAATTATTGAGGATTTAGGTGGAAGAGAATCCGAACATATCCCTGATATTACAATTATTCAATCACTAAGTAATGATACAAAGTTTAACTTCTTCATTGAAAAAAGTGTAGAGATAGGAATTGAGAAGATAATACCTGTTGAATCTAAGTATTCACTAAAAAAGAAGAACAAAGCTATTAAAGATACTGGATATTGGAACAAGTTAGTAAGAGATGCAACAGAACAATCTAGAAATATATTTCCTACTATAATTGAGAGACCCTTACGAATTAAAGAATTAGTTAATTACAACTTCCCAAAAGATTCTGTAAAAATTTGTTTAGCTACAGAAGTTCATGATGCTAAATATTTACAAGATATTTTAAAGAAGGCTAATATTGAGAGACCAGTAATAGTTGCAATTGGTCCAGAGAGAGGATGGGATATCTCAGATTTAGAAATTTTTAAAGAACTAAATTTCGAATTTATTAAGTTAAAAGGAAATATATTAAGAACAGAGACAACAGGATTAGTAATTGGTAGTATTGTTAAATACCTTAAAGGAGAACTATAGCCATGAAGAAGAGAAAACGATCTAGTTACAAAAAGAAAAGAGATGCTTTTACACACAGACCTATTAGGGATAGGTTCTACACAAAAGATGATGTTTTTGTTTCAAGAATGGCTAGTATTTTGATGGTGCCTAAGGGAAAAGTGCCTTGGATATTCTCACAACGACCAATTACAACAATTAGGTTAAATTCATTAATGGGTGATGTTGAAGAAACAAAGAAGGAGCTACTAGGAAGAGGATATGAGCTTGAGGAGATTCCTTGGTCAGAGAACACATATTTTGTAATGAATAAGGATAAGGCAGAGGTTTCTCAAACAGAGTTGTATGATGATGGTAAGTATTACATTCAGAATCTTTCTAGTATTTTAGCTACATTGATATTAGATCCAAAGAAGAATGAGAAAATATTAGATATGTGTGCTGCTCCTGGTAGTAAGACTACACATATTGCTGATATGGTAAGTAACAATGCCAATATAATTGCAAATGATATTGATATGAACAGGATTTCTGACCTTCAGAGTGTTGTAGATCAGTTCGGTGCTAAAGCAAAGGTTACACTTAGTGATGGTAAAGAATTTGGACAGAAATATCCTGTATATTTTGACAAGGTTCTTTTAGATGCTCCATGTAGTGGTGAGGGTTTGATATATTTCAAAGGTCCTAAGCCTTTGAGATTCTGGAGTATGGATAAGGTGAAAAGAAGTGTGTTTATTCAAAAGGAGCTAGTTATTTCTGCTTTTAAGACATTGAAACATGGTAGTTATATGGTTTACTCTACTTGTACATTAGAGCCGGAAGAGAATGAAGGAGTACTTACTCACCTCTTGAAAACATTCCCAAATGCAAAAGTAGAGAAGATTGAACTTAAAGATGAAATTGTTAAATCAATGCCAGAGTTAGAAGATTTTATTAAACCTGGTATTAGAAAATGGAGTGGTAATGTTTATGATAAGCAAGTAAAGAATGCCATTAGGATTGTTCCTAACAAGATGATGATGGGTTTCTTTATTGCGAAAATATCTAAGGAGTAAGTAAAAACGAGATGTACGAAAATATCGTACAGTTCACACAATGCAGTTGGTGACAAATTATCACCAACTTAAAAAGACAACTTTATGCCTTATTAATCGCTCTTCTAATAAAAAAACAGCTGTCCGTTAAAATCGGACAACTGAAAACACAAACTGTCCGCAAAAATCGGACACTTCAAAAAAAACGAGATATACTAATTTTCCTCCAACGAAATCACACTATAATTCTCCTCTGCCTTACTATGCATCTCTGAGTAAGAATCTGATTCTTTATCCATAATCTTAAACACCCTCATTATGTTCTCAACAAAAGATTCCTTATCCACAGAACCTATCAAATCAACAATTAAATCTGTTGGTACATTTGGATACAATTCTTGAGCTTTTAATATCAACTCCTCATCAGAAGAGAAAGGCATTTTAAACATATTTGCAATTATATCTTTTGCACTCTTCCCTGAGTCCATTTCCAATGCTGTTTCTTTTGCTCTAACTTCTCTTGTTTCCTCCTTATACTTTGGCCATAATTCTGCAAGCTTTTCATTCAATTCATCTTCACTTATTTTATCAGAAAGCTGTAAATACAATTTGTATAACTTTGCATCTACACCCCATTTTAATTCTTTCGGTCTTTCATTACCTGAATCATCAATCTGAGGATATGCAAGAGCAGTTAGTTTTTCAAACAAACTATCGTAAGGATTTTGGACATAGAACTCTTGTTCTTTTATGATAATCTTCTCGTTTGGGAAACTTCTCTTCTCTGGACGATGGAGAATGTCTACCATATGATTAGCAACAAGTCCTCTTTCTAACTTCATATCAGAATCCTTAAATCCCAATTTCTCCATTACACTATTCTTCCTCCCAGACTCAAGCATTAAGTCATAATCATTCTTTCCTCCCCTTATTCTTTCATTTAATCTGTCTTTTATATCAATGCTACTATCTTCTTTCATTAGATTATTCCAAAGAAGATACATAGCCATGCTACCTCCAAATGCACATTTTTCATCACCCAATCTTCGATTTAACTCACTAACAACTTCTCCTAGATTCTCCATTGTCTTAGAGTACTCACTCTTCCCTTCTTCTACTTGGATAGGATGAGCATGTAGTGCTAAGTTTGTGGGCAAACTAACACTTTTGAGTTCATCAAGAGTATATGAATCTAAAGAGTTTTCGTTTTCTTTTTTATCTGTCATTTCATTAAACATATTCAATTATATACTAAATCAGAAATATTACCTCTCTTTTGTAATTCTCACTAAAACATAGTATTCTTGTTTGTAGAGAACTTAATTAAATATTTCTGAAAATGAAAGAGGGTACAAAATTAGTTTTTGTTAGTATGTTAGTATTCTATTTCTTGTTATCACTATTCCAAGCAAACATCCATCTACCTTCATCCCCTATATATCTCTTCATTGTCTTACTAGCAGGAGGTTTAGCATTGCTCGTAACATGCCCTATCCTTAATTTCTTAACAATAAAGTGTAACTTCCTAACATTCTTAGTAATGGGGACACTACTACTAACAGGAGTCCTCTACTTAATGAAAATGTTTATGGTTGATTTCGCAATTAATGATTTTGTATTCGAAGGCTTAAGGGCTGGGAGTTTAGAAATCAAGAAGTTTACAGCACCTCCAATAGTATCTATTGTATTAGTATCCTTCCTATCTTCTTTCCTTATGTCTGTTTACAAAGAGCTTGATAGGAAGCAATAATTAAAGTTTTAGTGTATAATATCTCCCATGAAAGGATTACTAATATTACAAATAGTTGTCTGTTGCTTACTAGTAGCTAGTGTTCTTTTGCAGAATAGAGCTGAAGGACTAGGTCAAATGTTTGGAGGTGGCGGAGAGATATTTAGAACAAAAAGAGGTTTAGAAAAGTTTCTCTACTACTTTACAATAGTATTGATATTAGTTTTAGTTGTTCTATCTCTTCTCATCTTAAAAATATCTTCTAAGTAGTAGATAATTTCACTTACTGCATATGAAGAAGGAAAAGAAAGCAGACATATCTTCAAAAGGAATATCTTCTATACAAGATGCTCTGGAAGATATAGACTTCAAAGTAAAAGACTCTCCCTCTGAGAAGAAATTCGATATCAGAGATATTTTTTGGAATTATCCAATATTTCTCAAAACTCTTTACAAAAAACTAATACCTCTTAGCTATATTATAATCTTTGGTCTTCTGGTTTTCCTTTTTGTAATGCTTCTACAATCTGATACTGTAAAACAGAAATTTTCAAGGCATATTAAAAAAGACACATTCGTAGAAGGTGTTGTAGGAAGTGTTAATACATTAAACCCTCTATTTGTTACAAACAACTATATAGAGAGATCCATTAGAAGCTTAGTCTTTGAGAATTTCATATATATAGATAAGAATGGAGAACCCTCTCCAGGTGTTGCTAAGAGTTGGGAAATAAAAGAAAAAGGTTTGGTTTATGATTTTGTGATAGATGATACTTCTTACTGGCATGATGGTACAAGATTAACAGTTGATGATGTACTTTTTACATTTAATACTGCAATAGCACTGTCAGAGAAAGAAAGTTTTGACTCTGTTGGTTCAGCTTTTAGTAATGTTGAAGTAGAAAAAATTGATGAACAAACCATTCGATTTAAAACAAAAGAAGCTAATCCCCTATTCTTCCGTGCAGTTTCTATTGCAATAATTCCAAAATCAAAGTTAGAAGAGGTTAGTGTATCAAAGATTGCATTTGATCCATTCTCAAAGAAGCCGATGGGAAGTGGAAAGTATGAGTTAGTTAAAATTGATACAGGTAGCGTTGTTCTTAGAGATAATAAGTATGACAAATATAATCCTGAGATAAAGGAGATTGTATTTAAGATATATCCTGATTCTAAAGCTTTAGAGAATGCTTTTAGAATTGGTGATTTAGATGCAATTGGTTCATGGGACAGAGAAGCTAGTAAATATACTGAAGAATATTCTGGATATGAAAAACACTTGCTACATATCACAGACCGAGAGAGAATTATATTTCTAAATACAAGAAAAGATTCTTTGAAAGATAAGAAGGTTAGAGTTGTTTTAAGTACACTGTTAAACAAAGATGATTTAATTGAAGAGTACAATATAGGTGGAGATATTTTAAATGGTCCTATACCTGAAGATTCTTGGTTTTATAATAGAGATATTGATTATCTTTCTTACAATCCACAAAAGGCTGAGGAAACTTTAAATTCTCTTCATTACAAGAGGAATGAGAATAGTGGGTATTATGAAGACCCTGATGGGAATATTTTTTCTTTCTCTATCACATATTTTGAGAATGATAGTAACAACAGACTAGTTAGTCTTCTAGTAGATTATTATGCAAAAGAAGGAGTCTTTATAAAACCTGTAGGAATGTCATATGAGCAAATTACACAAGAAGCCATTTCCACTAGGAATTTTGAGATGTTGTTATATGAAGTTGAGACAAGTACTGACCCAGACCAATACAATCTCTGGCATTCACTTAAGATTAATTATCCTGACCTTAATCTCTCTGGATATGAGTATGATAGAGTCGATATTCTTCTAGAAGAAGGAAGACAGAGTAATAATAGAAATACTAGGAAACAGAAATATGATTTATTCCAGAAGTATTTAGTTGCAGATGCTCCTGCTATATTCCTATACACCCCTGTTTTTGAATATATTACTAAAGATAATCTAGAAGGACTAGATTTAGAAAGCATAAATCACGCATATGACAGATTTCATAATATAGAAGAATGGACTTGGGAATAAAAAACCAGAGTGCCAAAGGGGGGAGTTGAACCCCCACCCTATTTCTAGGACTACATCCTGAATGTAGCGTGTCTGCCAATTCCACCACTTTGGCTTATCTGGACAACTAGGATTTTACCATATCCTACTTCTTTTTCTCTTTACCTCTATCATCATCAGGGTCATGTTCTTGATAGTTTTTCAAGAAATCTATCTTAGTAACAATTTTTTCTCCTTTGTTCTCTTTCTCATTTTTCTTTACTGGTTTCTCTTTAGGTTCTTTCTCTTCTTCTACAGGATTCTCAATATTTACAGTTTTATCTTTTAATTTCTCTAGTAAAGTCAAAGGTTTTTCCTCTCCAACAACTGGTTTCTCTAAAGTCTTAGAAACCTCATTTATTACTTTGTTTTCTTTCCTTTTCTTAATCAAAGAGGAAAACAAAAAACCGAGAAGGAGACCTATTAGAAACAAACTTCCTACGAGTACTAAAAGATCTACATTTCCACTAAAAACCTCATTGATATTATTCTTAGTAATATCTTTAAATGCAAAATGAATTTTTTCCTTAGAATTCTCACTAACAACAGGCTTAACTCCAGTAAGATCAAGTGTTAAAGCATCAGCTAAATTACTAGCGTAACCATATTTCCTTGTAAATGCAGAGAATGAATATATATCTTCTGGCATCTCCTCTACTATCTGTACACTCCAAAGACCATCCTTATCAACCTCTGCAATTCTAGTAAACATTTTTTGATTAGAACTAATAATTAATACCACTTCTGAGCCTGCCAATGCTGACCCGGAAATCGTAATATCATCAACATTCTTAATTGGAGTATTTAAAATTGGGGCTCTTGGAATTATTATAATTTCTTCCTCAAAAGTTTGTGTTAAGCCATACTCATCTACAAATTTAAAAGAAAGGACATGATTACCAATACTAAGAGCAGGTAAAGTATACGGACTAGTTATGACTTCTGAATCTTTACCATTTATCTTAAGATGAACACCTTCTTTCTTCTCTGAAGGATCTTTAAATGTTAGGATAAAACTAGGATTATCTGTTATATCAGGAATTGTCATATCCAATTGCTTTAAACCAGAAGAACTTTCAACTTTATTTACTGATTTCTTCTCCACAGTCTCTTCTGCAAAAGATTGAGAAGATGCAAAAGATGCAAATAGTACAACAAATAATGTAATTGTGATTATTCTTTTAAAAAATGTTTTCATCAAGGCAGATTGTAAAAAAATTATATTCTATCTATAAACAGTATACCATCTAAATGATCTTTTTCATGTTGTATGGTTACAGCGTTGAGATCCTTATATTTCCTAGTATGTTTTTTACCTTCTCTATCTAAATATTTAATTCTAATATTTTTATATCTCTGTACCTCCTCTTCTACATTGGGAACACTGAGGCATGATTCTTCTATACTCGTTTTTACAAAACCAACAGGTTCAACTTCTGGATTAATAAAAACTTCCCATTCATTCGTGTCATAATTGAGTAAGAAAAATATGTTTTTATTCACACCAACCTGAGGTGCTGCAATTCCACCAGCTGGCTCCTCACTTAATTTTGCTGTCAAAAGTAATTTCTCTAAAAAGGCTTCAAAATCTGTACTCCCAATCTCTTCCAAAGCAACATCTTTGCTTGGAGTCCTTAAGACCTCTTCATCTTTTTTGTTATCAATTGTTAATATTCTTAAAGGTTTTGACATAGCACAATTATATCACACATTTTTGTAAGGAAATTGAAACAAAAGGAGTATATTATTTATATAAGTCCAAGTTAATCTAAAGACCTGCACTCAATGTTGTCCTCAAAAGAAAGATTAGACCAAAACCTCCAAAAACTTACAGATTCTTTCTTTAGTATTGGATTTCTGGCCCTTATCCTAGTAGGTATTCTTGTCTCAGAAAAGAGTTTCGCATTAATTTTTCTAATCGCTTCTGTTGTTTTTACTTTGGCATATGTCTCTTTAAGAAAACACTCAACAAGAATTTTACTGTTAGTATTAACTCTGTTTCTGTTCTTCTGTTACATTCCTGTTCTAATTTTTGTGAAAAGATTTCCACAATATTACTTTCTAACTTTCTTTTACTTCTTTGCAATACTAACCTTGCTTCTCAGATTTATCATCTTCATATTTAAGAATATTACCCTTTTTCGAGAAAAAAGAGAGAATTTAATAATTACAGCTAAACATGAACATGCAAACAGATTGTTGGGTAAAATAGCTAGATCTTTAATCCATGATGTGAGTACACCTGTGAGTGTCCTTTCTCTTGGATGTGAATTCATGAAAAGAGATGCTTTAACAAAAAAGGAATATAGAGAGATTTTTAATGATATTGACAATGCAGTAAACCAAATCGTAGAGATGTTAAATAGTACTAATTTTTTAATGAAGGACTATTCTTGTCAATATAATTTTGAGAAATTCAATGCTGAGGAATGTGTAAAATCAATTATTTCATTATCCAAGCATAGAATAAGTCGTGCTGAAATCACTGTTATTGAGAAGTATACCAGAAAGAAAATACTACAAGGAAATAGAAGTACTTTTCTTAGGATTGTTGGGAATATTTTTCTTAATGCTTTAGAAGAGTTAGAGAAAAGGGAAAAAGATAAGAAGATATTTATTACAACAAGAACAGAGGGAAAATATTTTGTTATTGATATTAGTGATACTGGTAAGGGAATAAATCCTGATATCATTGAGGTCTGTCAAGAGAGATACTTCATATCAAGAAAGTGTAAGTATATTAGTACAGGGTTAGCTTTTGTTGAAGATTCAATTAAAGAAGTTTTTAATGGATATATGAAGATTAAAAAAGAGAAAGACGGAAAGAACACGGTTTCACTGTATTTCCTACTATATTCCTGAACGAATCCTGTAACCAACACCTCTTACTGTTTCAATGATACTATCTTGAATCTCTTCCCCTAATTTCTTCCTTATCCTACAAACTATGGTATCAACACTTGTTAATTCCTTTTCACAACCATCTTCATCAAGTAGGGAAATAATGGCTTCTCTACTTAATATACTTTTGGCGTTATTAATTAAAACCTCCAACATAGCAAACTCTAAACATGTCAAAGATATATCCTTATTTCCCTTCTTCACTGTCCTACTATTCAAGTTTATAACAAGTTCTCCTATCTCCTTTTCCACATCAACACTATCCTTTCTCAATAAATTGAATACCTGTTCCCGAAGTAAAGTGTATTCGATTGGCTTTTTATGAAAAAGACTTGCCCCTTCCTTAAAAGATTTTATTTGGCTCTCTATTTCTTCATCTGTCGTTATTACAATAATTGGTTTCTCCTTGTTAAACCTACGAATTTTCTTAATAATGTTAAACCCTGAAGTGTCCGGTAGCATAATATCAACAATAATTAAAACGTAATGTTCTTCTCTCAATCTCTGTGTAAACTGTTTACCTGTATATGCATAGTCACTATCAAACCCTAAACCATCAAAAAAACGTTGCAACATATGAACTAAGGTAGCATTATCTTCAACAATTAAAACTTTCTGTCTTTTCATGTCTATGAAGATAGTAACTTAGATTTCTTACAAGAAGGTTTCAAAACAGTAAAAGTATAGAAACTATTCCTCTTCATCTTCTGGATTATCATCTATATCCTTGCTGGGTAGAATTTTAGATATAACTAATAAGATTAATAATAGTACAGGGAAACTTAGTACACCTATCCAAAAATATTTCATACCTTTTTAGCTCACAAATTTATATATTCTTATCAAGATATTTCTCTACAAGCGAGAAACAACAACCACAATAGTTCTGTTTGTAAAAACCTTTATGTTTTGCATTACATAAATGATCTACTTTTAAAAAAGTAATTTTGTATTCCTTTTCTAAGGCACTCCCTATCTCTACAATTTTCTTTCTGTTTTGATAATGACTTGTCAGTAAAGTTGTTGTTACATACTGAAACCTGTTTGTTTTTGCATAATCAAAAAGAGCTTTAAGCCTTAACTCCCAACAATGTATACATCTCTCCCCCACTTTTGTACTAACAGGTAAAACCTTAGAGAAATATTCTTTTGGTGAGTAGTTGGGAATCACTAATTTGGTTTTAATGTGCTCTTCTACTTTAGGAAGAATTTCTTTTAAAGCTTTTAATCTCTCTAAATACTCTGACCTTGGGTGTATATTGGGATTGTAGAAAAAGATAGTAATAGAGTCATGAGAAGTAATTTGCTCATTTTTGACTAAATATTGAACTGTATTCAACAGACAATCTGCACAGCATGTATGTACTAGTATGTCTTTCATACTAAGATATTAGCACAAAGAGATGTTAAAATTTACTTAACACCTTTTATACTCAACTTAATTTTACCCATCTTATCAATACCAATAATTTTTACCTTAAGAACATCTCCTTCGTTAACATATTCTCGGACATCTTTTATAAATTTGTCTGCCATCTCTGATACATGCAAAAGACCTGAGATATTTGGAGCAAGATCTACAAAAGCGCCGTAAGGCATAATAGAAGCTACTTTACCTTCATAAATCTCTCCAACCTCTGGTACAAAGTTGTACCCCCCAATCGCTTTTGATGCCGCATCTATAGATTCTTTTGATGTACTATATATATTTACAGTACCATCCTCTTCTATCTCGATCTCTGCTCCTGTTTTTTCAGAAAGCTCTCTAATATTCTTACCTCCAGGACCAATTATTTCACCAATCTTGTCTGTTGGTACTTTAATCTGTACAACTCGTGGTGCATATTGAGACATCTCTTCTCTTGGTTCGGCAATTGCTTCTTTAATCTTAGCAATTACAACTTGTCGAGCTTCTTTAGATTGTGCAAATGTCTGCCTTACAACTTCCATACTCAATCCTTTTGTCTTGGTATCCATCTGTACTGCAGTAACACCTTCTAATGTACCTGTAATTTTGAAGTCCATATCACCATAGAAATCTTCAACTCCTTGCATATCTGTTAACACTTTAAACTCTCCTTCCTCACCAGTAACTAAACCACAAGCAATTCCTCCTACAACATCCTTAATTGGAACTCCTGCAGCCATTAAAGCCATAGAAGAACCACAAGCTGAAGCCATTGAACTTGAGCCATTTTCTCCCTGTATTTCACTCATTACTAACATTGTATATGGGAATTCTTCCTCTGAAGGAATTACTGGCCAAAGAGCTTTCTCAGCTAACATACCGTGTCCAATAGCTCGTCTACTTGGCATTAATCTCACTCTATCTACATCACCATATGCAAATGGTAAATCATTATAGAAGTGCATATACCTCTGCTCTCTCTCTCCTTCCATATCATCAACCAACTTCACATCTCTTAAACTTCCAAGAGTAGCAATCGTCAATGTCTGAGTAACACCTCTAGTGAACAGAGCTGACCCATGAACTCTTGGTAATAAATCAACCTCTGTGGCCATCTCTCTAATCTCATCCATTGCTCTACCATCAACTCTTTTATTTTCTGTTAATACAATTTTTCTCAACATCTCTCTTTGCAAGAATTCATAAGCCTCATTAATATCAGCCTTAGCATATTTCCCTTCAAACTCTGTATATAATTTCTCCTTGCTAGCTGTATGAAGATTAGAATCTCCTGATTCTAAGTTTTTCCTAATCTCTTCCTCACTAAGAACACCTCGAACTTCTTCTATCACTTCTCCTGAAAGAGCTTTAGCTTCATATGTTTTATCTATATTCTCTAACTTTGCTAAGAAATCTTCTTGAGGCTTAATCCATTTACTCATCATTTCAAGAGATTTCTCCATACCTTCTAACAACTTCTCTTCTGGAACAATATGCACACCTGCATCTATCATAGTAAACACTTCTCCATCACCAGCAACAACATAATTCATCTTCTCTTCATCAGAAGTCAAATCCATCGCTTTATACACACTTACAATATTCTCTCCTTCCAAACCTAATCTTACAGCACCAAGAGGACCTTCAAATGGTGCTGAGGACGCCATCAAAGCAACTGAAACTGCATTAATAGCTAAAAGTGCAGGATCATTCTCTTCATCATATGACATAACAGTAACAATAACACTGACTTCGTTCTTGTAGTCATGTGGAAACCTTGGTCTAATTGCCCTATCAATCATCCTAGCTTTTAAGATTGCATCATCACTGGGAAACCTCTCTCTCTTAACAAACCTGGAACCACTGATTTTACCAGAAGCATAAAACTTCTCAATATATTCCACTGAAAGTGGGAAATAGTCCATCTCTCCTGATAAAGGTTTGGTATTTACATTTACAGTAATTACCGTATCACCCATCTTTGCTAGAATAGATGACTCTGATTTGAGTGCTAGTTTGCCTGTTTCAAAAGAACATTTTCTACCATCAATCTCAAACTCATGTTTAATTTCTTTGTATAACATTTATATTAATTATTAAATTTATCTACAAAAGAATGTCTATAAAAACTTAAGACATATGTATTCTAATGGGAAAGTATTTACAAAGAAAGGGGAAAGGTAAAAAGCTCTATAATTTGAGCTTTTTAACTAAAGCATCATGCCTTTCTATTTCGTTTTCTTTTAGATACTGGAGTAATCTCCTTCTCTTACCAACTAACTGAAGCAAACCTCTTCTTGAGTGGTTATCCTTCTTATGAACCTTCAAATGCTCGCTCAAATCTTCAATCTGTTTACTAAGTAGAGCTATCTGAACTTCCGGGGAACCAGTGTCTCCTTCATGAAGCTCAAATTGCTTTACCACTTTAGCTTTTTCTTCTTTAGTTAGTGCCATAATCTGTACAGGCTATCATTAAATATTAATAATTACAAGGGATTTCCTGTCAACATGCATGTATTTTACTATACCAACAAGCTAGATGTCAACTGTTACTAGTGTTATAACACATTTTTAACCTTTGACATACTGCATTCACAATGATATTCTAATAACAACTAAATTAAACTGCCTTAAAAATGAAACTTGTTTCTCTTTTTTACGCTTTCTTAATACTTTTAATAACTCCTATTCCGTCTATGGCGGCAAATATAGAACTTCAGGATAGTCCTGTAGGAGATAAAAAACAGATCTTAGTAAATATCGATACTAAAGGGGAAAAGACTAAAAGTATTAAAGTTGCTTTAGAAGTTTCAGAAGGAGTAAGTATTTCAAATATAGAAGAAGGAGATGGTTTTTGTAGCACTTTTTCTTCTTCTCCGAATGGGCTCCTTGTAGAAATTATATGTACAATGACACAAGACACCATTCTAGACGGTACCCTCGCAAAGATAGAGTTTAGTACAACTTCTGACGAGTACACTTTTACAGTATTAGAAGAACAGTCACAAATTGGAGGATTAAGTATAAGTGAGACTGTAAATGTAGGTAGTAAAAACGAAGCTAACAATGATGACACACCTACTGACACTGGAGAAGAAGACCTTGTGAAAACAGATGACACAGAGGGGGAAACTCCTATCCCTATATCTAATACTGGCAAAGAAACAACTGGAAAAACAGAAGAGAGTAGTAATTTGAAGAAAACTCTTGCATATGTCCTCCTTGGAGTAGCAGGAGTTTCTCTGGTTGGCATAATTGTTTTTTCTATTACAAAGAAGAAAGACGATGTAGTATTAGCCGATGTTCCAGCTTCAACTACAATTGTTAATGCTGAAGCAAAAGCTGCAACAGAACCTTTACAAGATCAAGTTGGAGAATCACCTGCAAAAAAGACATTAGATGAGATTATTAAACCAGTAGACGTAACCCCTCCATCAGAAACAACAACGCAGGAGAATACTATCTCCGAGAATTCTGATTTGCAAGAACTTCTAGATAGAGAGAAAAGTGATACAGAAACAAACACATCTATAGCAGAGGGAAATTCAACCCTTTCAGCTGGATTGACATCTGATATCGCTGACAATTATCAGGCTAATATCACAGAGGATACTTTACCAAACATTGGTTCTACATCACCTATTGATGGTAATGGGAATTTAGATACCAATGTTGCACCACAAGTAGAAACAGGTCCACAGCCAGAGATTATACCGCAAGTTGAAAACACAGTAGAACAAACAGATCAAATATTTGATTTGGGAAATACTCAAGAACCTATTCAAACTCCACCACTTGTAACCGATGTTCAAGAAGTAGCAAATATACCACCAATAGATACAGGTGCATTTTCACAACCAGAAATAGTGCCACAAGTTCCAATTGAAAACACAGACCAACAAGCAAATCAAGCCGTTGATTTGGGGTATACCCAAGAACCCGTTCAAACTCCACCACCTGTAACCGATTTTCAGGAAGTAGGTAATATGTCACCAGTAGACACAGGTGCTTTCCCACAAGCAGAGACCGTACCACAAAATCCAAATCAACAAACAGATCAAATATTTGATTTGGGAAATACTCAAGAACCTATTCAAGCTCCACAGATAGGCAATGTCCCTCCTGGAGACACAAGTGCATTTTCACAAGCAGAAACTCTACTTACAGACAACTTAGACAATTCAGGAAATATACCACCTATACAGCAGCCTACACAAGACAATCTAAATACTCCTCCTACACCACCAACACCTGTAATGTAGATGTAAGGAATTTAGGATCTATCAACAAACTGACCCTTATCACTAACAGATGGAGTGATTATTCTTTTCAATAATCCTCCCCAAATAGCATCCTTCTCATATAGCTTCCTCAGCCATTCATAAACCAATGTTCTATATGCTATATGTCCACCATTCCTTACTCTAAGATTTATGGTATATTGTAAATCATCAAAAGATGCATAGAAAATGTATCTAGTAGCATGAGCATGAGGCAACAAATATTTTGTAAACTCATTGCAAACATCCAAAGACATACTCTTTTTTGCACTTTGCCTCCACTCTTTTATTGCATCATATGTTTCTACTAATCTATTAACATACTCCTGTCTCAAAGATTTCAAAGGAGCAAGGTCTAGATAATTACAGAGATAGAAGCATTCATCACTTCTTCTGTCTAACTCCTGATCCATATCTATCTCATCATGAAATAGCGGAATAAACCTTTCAAAACTTCTATGCCTGTTCAAATCCTTTAATACACCAAGAGAACTAAAACCCTCTATCTTAACAGCTCCACTCTGACCAATATTTCCTAATTGATTATGATGATTATGATTCTCAAACAGAATCTCCCCTATCTCCTCCTGATCCTCCTCTGAAAACTCATATTCCGACGCTGAACCTAAAGGATTCAATAACGCCTCATAATGAGAGACTAAACATTCAGAAAACTCTGGAGAATAACTCACTTTAACTGTCTCCATATCATTCAGACCAATATCAAATTCTTGTTTTCTATCTAACCTCTTACCCATATACTCCAAAATCTCCTGCGTAGAAGTAGCTCTAGAACAATTTGCCTCTGTATGTCTTATCAATCCATCTGCTTCTCGTATATACCCCCTAGCTTCCAAATCAGAATCGCCAAGGAGATTAAGAAGCAAAGAAGAAACCTCCTCACCCACAATACTACTACCAGAACAAAGATAACTAATATTCTCAGACCAATTTCTTGCCGACATCAAATATGCAGCACTCGTATCAAGACCATAAGGAAGCAAATACCTTAGTGTATCAAAACTGCGAGATTTAAGAGCTGATACTTCTTGGGGACTCTCTTCGTTAATCTTAAAAAACTTAGCTAAAGCCTCACTAGTAGGATTCTTCAATTCTCTATAATCATTCATTTGTTTTAAAATCAACCTATCATATTCCTTCCTTACTTCCACAGAACTACAAACCTCTTCTGGAATTCTAACAAACTGAGGATTAGAAAAATCTTGATATCTAGTAGACCTCTCCTGACCAGAAACAACCGAATTCATATAGAAAAGTTTCATTGCCATATACATAGGAATGTTTTCAATACATACAAAAAGATCTGCCATATCCCCTACTGACTTGTGCCCATATCCTGCAAAAATCTTCTCCAACCTCTCAGCTGCATCAACACCTTTACCCATAACTTCTGAAGCTATATCCAAAATTGAGTCTGAAGACCTACTATATCTTGCAGCTAAATATGCATTAATTGAAGGTTGCTTACTAGATGTGTTCTGTAAAAGAGTATGTACTACAAACTTATTCCATGAGGAATTAGACCTAACAGTAGCAATATTTAAATTTTTATGAAAGACCATTTTCATATTATTTTATTCCAGGTATTTTAAATTTATTTGCAAAAGACTCAACTTCTTTTTTAATCTTCTGAACCTCATCTTCTCCCTTACTCCTAAGTACAGAGTTAATATATTCAGCTACTTTTACCATCTCATCCTCCTTCATACCTCTAGTTGTTAAAGCAGGAGTTCCAATTCTAATCCCAGATGGATCCCAAGGTTTCCTTGTATCATTAGGAATAGCATTCTTGTTTACAGTAATATTAGCTTTTTCTAAAAGATTTCCAGCCTCCCCTCCAGATAAACCTGCAGAAGTTACATCCATTAAGAAAAGATGATTGTCTGTACCTCCTGATACTATATCATAGCCATATTTCTTTAACTCTTCAGATAACACTTGAGCATTTTTTACAACCTGCTTTGCATAATCTTTAAACTCATCAGTACTTGCCTCACCAAGAGCAGTAGCTATACCTGCAATAGTATGATTATGCGGACCTCCTTGTAATCCAGGAAAAACAGCTTTATCTATTCTCTGAGCAAAATCCTCTTTACATAGAATCATTGCACCTCTAGGACCTCTCAATGTCTTATGTGTAGTTGTTGTAACAACATCTGCAAAGGGTACAGGAGAAGGATAAACACCACCAGCTACCAAACCTGCAACATGAGCAATATCAGCAACAAAATACGCACCAACCTCATCAGCTATTTCTCTAAATCTCTTCCAATCTACAATTCTAGAATATGCAGAAAAACCAGCCCAAATCAACTTTGGTTTATGTTCCTTCGCTATTCGCAAAACAGCATCATAATCAATATATCCCTTATCATCTAAACCATAATTAGCAGAATCATAATACTTACCTGAAATTGAAACCTTAAAACCATGTGTCAAATGCCCACCTGCATCTAAAGACATTCCTAAAGTTCTATCACCAGCTTCTAAAAGAGCAAAATGAACTGCTAAATTAGCAGGAGAACCAGAGTAAGGTTGAACATTAACATGTTCAGCACCAAAAAGTTCCTTAGCTCTTGAAATAGCTAAAAGCTCTATCTGATCAATATATTCATTCCCATTGTAATACCTTTTACCAGGATAACCTTCTGAATATTTATTAGTAAGAATAGAACCCATACATTCCAAGACATCCTCAGAAACATAGTTCTCCGAAGCTATCAACTCCAAACCACCCTTCTGCCTCTTCTTCTCTTCCTCAATTAAGTCTTTTACACTATTTTTCCCCTTCATTTTTATAACAATGCATTAAATTAAGCATCAAGCAAGCTAAAGTCATTGGGCCAACACCACCAGGTACGGGTGTGATGTAAGAAGGTATACCCTTTACAGATTCCCAATCAACATCCCCTACTAATTTACCAGTCTCAGGATGTTTATTCGAACCCACATCAATTACAATACAATCTTTTTTTAGAAAATCTCCTTTTACAAACAGAGGCTTTCCTGTCGCACTAACTAGAATATCCGCTTCTCTAGCAACATCTGCAATCTCAACTGTTTTCGAATTACATATAGTTACAGTAGCATTTCTCTCCAACATCATAGCAGCAAGAGGTTTACCTACAATGGTACTTGCACCCAAAATTACAACCCTTTTTCCTAACAAACTTATATTATATGCATCTAACAACTTCAAAATACCCAATGGTGTAGCAGGAGGAATAGCTAGACCGTCTTTTTGAAAAAGTTTCCCTAGATTAGTTGGGGTAAGACCATCAACATCCTTTTTGGGATCTATTGTTCTTAGAATTAATGACTTATCAACATGAGAAGGAAGTGGAAGTTGGATCATAAAGCCATCTACTGTTCTATCCTTATTTAAAGTGTCAACTAAGCTAACTATATCCAAAGTATTTACACTCTCTGGCATACGATGCACCCAACCCATAACCCCAATTTCCTTAGCAACAACCTCTTTAAATCTTACATATTTTTGACTAGCATAATCAGTACCGACCAAAATCATATCTATTCTTGGAATTCTTTTTCCCTGTTGCCTCAAAATACTTACTTCTGAAGCAATACTATCTAAAATCTTCTGCGCAACCTCTTTTCCATTTAATATTTCCATGCTTTATTATATTCCAATTATTCTATAGATTCATCTTGTAACAAAAACTCTTTGTACAACTTACCTTTCTTTTTTATTAATTCTTCCCAACTACCAGATTCAACAATACTACCCTTATGCAGATAATATATCCTATCAAACTTCTTCAACATCCTGATACTTCTTGTAATATATATTAGCGACCTCTCCTCTCCTAAGAATTTTAATATACCATCTAATATTCTCTCTGCAGAGACATCATCTATATATGTAAAAGGTTCATCCATAATGAATAATTGTCTGTTTCTGTAAAGCATCCTACTAATAGCCAATCTTTGCCAATAACCAGGAGAGAGTTCCTTTCCAGAGGCAAAAGTTTTACCTAACAAAGAGGCATCATCTAAACCAACACTCTTCTTGAATCTGTCGACCTGAGCAATTTTAGAAACATTCGCATACAAAGCATTATCAACATTTTTCCTCTGTCCTGAAATTACAATATTTTCTTTCAAACTAAAGTGATAATCTATGAATTCTTGAAGTACTACTGCTATCTTTTTTTTCAATTCCCCTCTTGCCAATTCTCTTGTACTATTCCCATCCAAGAAATATCCCCCATCAACTACACCATACAAGCCTGTAAGAATTTTCACCAAAGTACTCTTACCAGAGCCATCAGAACCTAAGATTGCAATTTTCTCTCCCGGTTCTACTTTCATGCTTATATTTTTCAGAACTGTAACAGAAGGGTCATCTGGATATGCAAAATTTAAGTTCTTAAACTCAAGTAGTGGCGTGTTTTTCCCTAGTTTAATCTTACCCTGATACCTATCTCCAAAACCTTCATACTCTATCAAATCAAAAAACTCATCAATGTATTCGAGATTGATAATGATTATTGATACAGAGTCAGTAATTTTGGATGTACTATTAAATGCTACATCTACATAATCAAAAAGTGCTTTAAACTGACCAAAGGAATATTTTTTAAGAACAGAAATTGCTAGTACATATACTACATAGATATATTTCAAAAATTGACTAAAAACACCTAAACCAGCTCTGCTTTTGAAAAAACTGTATTGTCCAATGAAATACTTATTTAGATATTCGTCATACTCCTCATCGTATCTTCTCTTAAGAAAAGAAAATATATTATTTACTCTTAATTCCAAAAAGTTTGAAATTGTTAAAGCAAGATCTTGTACATATGCAAGAAACCTTAGTTTTCCAATAGAATTGTCTCTAAACTCCTTTATATCCCTTCTCTCACCATGAATGAAAAAAGCTTCAGGCAATACAAAAAGAGCAAGAAGCAGGGCAGAGACACCAACACTTTGAGTTATCAATACAAAAGCAGATATTAACCTAACGGTATTACTTATTAACACAGAGAAGTTGTCATAAACATCTATTATCCTTTCAATCGAATATGCAGGAGCAAAAGCCACTTTATCTTGAAAATCCTTTTTCTCAACATCCTGAAGATTAGAGTTTGCAACTTTGCCAATTATCATTGATTGAGTAGTACTCCAAGTTTTTTCATATATCACAACATAGAGATACCCTCTTATTTGATTACATATATGAGTGACAGCCCAAAGGATAAATATTAAAAAGAGATATTTAAAAGAATCACTTGTAAGGAAACTCTTAAAATCAAAAGAGTTCCATTCTAAAAGTATCTTAGTAGTGGCATCTATGAATTTACCTAATACAGAGATTCCATAGATTTCGGCGGCTGTACTAAAGAGAAAGAGAAAATCTCTAGAGACTGCAAGTACAGTATAGTTGCCATAAATAAATTTGAGAACTTTTAGTAATGTCTTAAATTGCTTTCCTTTTTTCGTATCCATTATAAGATATAATAGCATGAGAAAGAGGAAGAATGAATGAGAGATGAAGAATTTTTAGAAAATATATTGTACGATCTTTGGGAGAACCATTTTCCAGATATACCCAGAAAGAATCTTGTTTTAATTAAGTTTGGAAAATATTCAACAAGACAGTTAGGAAGTATTAAACTAGCAAATAAGAGAACGAAGATAAAGAGTTTATTGAAGAATAAGATGGATGAGTATGAAGTACAGGATGATAAGAGTATTACAGTAATAACACTTACTAGATTTTTTCAACATGATGTTATTCCTGAGTTTGTACTAAGAGCAACAATCGCACATGAACTATGCCACTATGCTCATGGATTTCAATCTCCACTAACAAAAAAGTTTGATAAGCCTCATCAAGGTAATATTGTGAATAAAGAGCTTGCTTTGAGAGGTTTACTAGATGAGCAACAAAAGTCAGAGCAGTGGTTGAAAGATAATTGGTTAAAGATTGTTCTTAGAAAGAAGTTTTTGCAACTTTAAACTTTCTTCTAACATTGCTTTGTGTGCAACTCTGTATAACTCCCACTGATTAGTAAGAGAAGACTCTTTCATAATTTTAAAATACTTCTGTATTAAAAATATTTTTTCTTTTATTTTGTCATTTTCCATATTTAGAGAATATCACTAATTTCTTACAGAACGATTACAATGCGAAACAATATTTCATATTTGAGAAACAACCCTCTATTCCAACAATTTATATATGTAATTAAAATCTATATATATGAAAAATAAACACATTGGAGAAAACATTAGAATGTATAGGGTTAGAAAAGACCTTACCCAAAGGGAGTTAGGTGACAAGATTGGCAAAACTTGGGAAATGATTTCTAGATATGAGACTGGTAAAAGTTCACCTATGAATCAGCTTACAAAGTTAGCAGATGTACTAGATATTCATCCTACTGATTTATTAAGAGATAACCAGCAAGAGGTTATATATAGTTCTAACAGAATACCTCTCTTTACATCAATTCCAGAAAATGGAGATTTTGTAAAAGGAAAAACATATACATTCTATCCTGCACCTGATTGGGTAAAAGATATTGATATGGATGTTTTTGCAGTTGATATGAGTATTGTAGACGGAAGCCATGGATGTATCTTTGTATCTTCTAAGACTGATATAAAGAGTGGTGATAAAGTCTTAACAAACACTGATGGAAATTTAGAGATAGTTGTACATAGAGGTAATACAATTGGTCTTGTAGGAAAAGTGTTAGCTCAAGAGGTTAGGTTTGTTTGATTAGGGTAAGACTAAAGATAGTCTCACCCCAATCTTTTTATTTCACCTTACATCATTCCTGGAATAGCTCCTGCATTCATATCTTCTGCATGATTATGACCTTTCTCTTCAGGGATGTCTGCTACTACTGCTTCTGTAGTTATTAACATTGAAGCAACAGATACTGCATTTGTTAGAACAAGTCTTGTAACTTTAACTGGGTCGATGATACCTTCTTTAATCATATCTACAAATTCACCTGTCTTTGCATTATATCCTGTACTACCTTCACATTTAGAAGCTATTACAGCACCATCCTCACCAGCATTTTCAACTATTTGCTTAAGAGGTTCACTGAGAACAGATCTAAGTATCTCTACTCCTAACTGCTCCTCTGCATCTTCCAATTTAACTTTATCCAAAACCTTCTTCGCATTATGAAGAGCCAAACCACCACCAGCTACTACACCTTCTTCTATTGCAGCTCTAGTTGCATTAAGAGCATCCTCTATTCTCATCTTCTTTTCCTTAGCTTCTACTTCAGATGCTGCACCTACTTTGATAACTGCAACACCACCTGCAAGTTTTGCTAATCTCTCTTGTAACTTTTCTTTGTCATATTCAGATGTAGTATTCTCAATCTGAGCTTTTATCTCTTTAATTCTATCCTCTAAATTCTTTTTCTCACCCTTACCTTCTACAATGATTGTTTTCTCTTTAGTAACAATGACTTTCTTAGCAGAACCTAAATCTATTAAATCAACAGACTCTAGTGTCTTACCTAATTCCTCAGATACAAAATCTGCTCCTGTTAGTACTGCTAAGTCCTTCAACATCTCTTTCTTCCTATCTCCAAAACCAGGTGCTTTTACTGCTACAACATCTAATGTTCCTCTTAACTTGTTAACTACTAATGTTGCTAATGCCTGATTTTCAATCTCTTCTGCAATAATAACAAGAGGTCTATCTGCAGCACCTAATACCTTTTCTGCAATAGCTTGAATATCTTGTAAGTTAGATAGTTTCTTATCTGTAATGAAGATGTAAGGATTATCCATAACAGCTTCTAGAGTTTCTGCATTGTTTACAAAGTAAGGACTAACATATCCATTATCAAACTCCATACCTTCAGTATATTCAACTTCATCTTTAAAACCTTTAGCTTCTTCTACTGTGATAACTCCATCTTTTCCTACCTTCTCAAACACCCCTGCTATCATCTCACCTAAATCTGAATCATTATTGGTTGATATTGTTGCAACTTGTGCTATTTCTTCCTTACTTGAAATCTTTTTAGCCTTCTTTGATAGTTCTTCTAGTACAACATCTGTTGCTTTATCTAGTCCCCTCTTAAGAGAAATAGGGTTTGCTCCAGCAGTAACATTTTTAAAACCAACACCTGCTATTGCCTGTGCTAATACTGTTACTGTTGTTGTACCATCTCCAGCTAAGTCATTCACTCTACTGGATGCTTCTTTAATCATCTCCACACCAACATTCTTAAAAGGATCTTTCTCTTCTATCTCTTTTGCAACTGTAACACCGTCTTTTGTAACAACTTGAGAACCAAATGATTTTGCTATTGCAATATTTCTCCCTTTAGGACCAAGAGTTACTTTAACTGCATCTGAAATAGTGTCAACACCTTCCTTTAAAGCTCTTCTAGCTTGTTCGTTATATATTATTGATTTTGCCATATTTGTAAAAGATAATAATTTAGATTCTAAAATAACTATTTAATAGTTGCTAAAATATCACCTGCATCTAAGAGAAGATACTTCTCTCCATCTATTTCCAACTTATCTGGTGAATATTTTTTAAAGTATACTCTGTCTCCAACTTTTACATCGAATGTTACTTCTTTACCATCAACTTTCCCTTCTCCCAACTTAACAATTACTCCTGTTTCTGGGGTCTGGTCATCTGCTGATGAAGGAGGTAAAAGTAAACCACCTTTTGTTGTTTCCTCAAATGCATCTGGAGAAACTAATACTCTATGACCTAATGGTCTGATTTTGACATCTTTTGCCATATACATTTAGCAGATAAATTTAACGATTGCTAACGATTGTAACACAAAGATGTAGAAATATACAAGTACAGAAAAACTATGTACTAGTGAATATCCTTGTCATCATCAGATTCGTTTTGAGCATGCACTTTCTTTTTCCCAAAGAAATCAATTGCTACCCTTAACTCTTCTTTCTCTTTTGCATACTCTTCAAGAGGAATTTTCTTCTCCCATGCTTCGTATGCTTGTAATACGGCTGTTGCTCCTGATTTAGTACCCATTGGATGAGAATGCACACCTCCACCCATTGTTGTAATGAAGTCTCGAGTTCCAATTATGTCTAAAAATTCACCAATTAGAGTGGGATTAAGACCTCCTGAGATTATTGGACAAGTCTTTTTGGTAATTCTCCACAAACCAAGATCTTCATAGTCTTCTCCTTTTTCTTCCATCTCTATTGCTTTTACTAAATCAGCATCCTTTTCTGGTATCTCTGCCCATATTTGATTAAAGAAGTCTCCTTTAGAAAAAAGTCTTAAAGCATGATTTGCAGCCATAATATCTTCTTTAGGTGAACCGGCCATTTTACCGACAGCAGCCGTACCAGTATGGATACCAGAAGCACCAGCTAGCCTAGCAAATTTAGTAAGCACAGGGACTGTAAAGCCAAAAGGTGTTTCTTCTCTAGTAAAAGCTCCATGACCTGCTCTATGGAAGTGTAAGAATACATCAGGATACCTTCTCCTAATTGTTTGTACAGCCATCCAACCTGCAGTTATACCATCGATTAGGAAAGCATAACTCCCTGGTTTCATTGTAGACCTTATAAGTTCAGCCCTCTCTATCATAGTGTCATAATCCGCAGAAGAGATATTAAAGGAGTGAACTTTTGTCTTACCTGTTTCCTTTTCAACTCTATCCATAGCATATCTAACATCTCTAACCATAAAATCAAATGGTGCGAAGTCCTGATCTGCTTGAGGTTCATCATTTTTGACAAAATCACCACCACCACTCCAGAAGTCATAACAAAGTTCTGCATATTCTGATGATGTTAAACCTATCTTTGGTTTTATAATAGTTCCTAATACTGGCCTATTATCAATATTAAGATATTCTTTCATCTCTTTGATTGTATAACTTGGTCCTTCATAGTGAACTAACATTTGTGGTGGGAAATACACATCTAGAAGCTTACACTCTTCTAAAGAAGACATACCAAAGACATTACCAGCAAGAAAAGTAATTATATTCTGAACATTACCTCCTCTATCGAAAATTCTCCAAGGGTAAGCTATCCAAACTAAATTTTTTGCTTCATCTATTCTATATACCCTAGCATTCATACTCTCAGAATATGGAGTTGCTACTTTAATTCTTACATTCGAACCAGTTGAAGATTCTGCAGCGACTTCTGTTGCAATATCATCTAAGGGAATACCTTCCTTTCCTCTAATTCTATATACAGCTAAAAGAAATTGACCATTAAAAACTTCTTGGTCACCTAATTTAAGATACTGAAGTTGCATAATTGGGCAGATTAAAATTTATCTACCTAAAGAATACTCCATTTCTTAGAAAAATAGTAGTTAGAACTAAACCTTTTTATAACAGAAGATGCTATCACCTTCTATTGCATCTACTTCTTCAAACAGTTGGATGCCACATTCAAAACCATTTTTTACTTCATTAACCTGATCTTTATTAATCCTTAGACTTTTAATCTTACTTTCTCCTACAATCTCATCATCTCTAACAATATATACCTTACAATCTCTCTTCATCATCCCCTTTTCTACCTTACTACCTAATACCTTGCTACCATCAGACAGAGTGAATATCGCTTTAATTTTAGCACTACCTATCTCTTCCTCTGTTTCTTCTGGTAAAGAGAGAACTGCTAGAGCTTCTTCTATCTCTTCAAAGATTCTATAGATAACATCATATGTTTTAACTAAAACTTTCTTCTTTTTCGCATAATCTGCAACACCAGGTTCTACCTGTACTTCAAAGCCAAGAACTATCGCCTTAGATAGTTCAGCGAATTCAACATCTCTAAGAGTAATATTACCGACACCAGAATCAACTATGTCTACAGAATAGTCATCTTCTACAATTTGACTTAGTGTATTTTTAATAGCTTCTAAAGAACCCTCTGAAGAACTCTTAACTATAACTTTTAGTTTCTCTCCTTCTTCCTCTACATCAGAACCAAAGAAAAAGTCCTCTATATTCATCTCTGTTTCTTCTGTTGTTTCTTCTTTTTCCTCTTCTTCTTTTGTCTTAATTACTGATTCTAAGAGTTTAATGTTGTTAGTAGAGAGAATAAATCCTGTTGTTCCTAGTTCTAGTAAGTGTGAAAGACCTATTACTTTACCACCACAACCACATTCTACAGTACAAAGTTTTTGGTCTTCTTCTGTGATTAAACCTTTAATCTTTTCTATATACAGTTTTTCATTTACCTTGTATCCAAACCAATTCCCTTCACAGATGTTACCCTGCACTAAAACAATTGAGGAAACATTGCCTTTGAATTCATCCTTTACTGATTCCAAAACAAAAGCTTTACCCAAAACTCCTTTAGGTAATTTAATATCTTCTCTTAAACCTTCAACTTCAGCAACAAGGAGTATTAAATCTAAAAGTTCTAATATTCCTTTCCCTGTTCTTGCTGAAACTTCAATAACTGGGACATTACCTCCAAAACCCTCTAACTGTAGACCTGCATTGGTAACCTCTCGCTTAACCTTTTCTAAGTCTATATCAGGTAAGTCTACCTTATTAATTACAACTATTGGTTTTGCTGTAGATTCTTTAATTATATCTATCGATTCTTTAGTTTGTGGCTGAACTCCATCATTTGCAGCAACTACTAAAAGAACTATATCTGCAATACTTCCACCTCTTGTTCTCATTAAGTCAAAAGCTTCATGACCAGGAGTATCTACAAATGTAATTTCTTGTTCTGTTTTAGGAATATTTACAGTAAAAACTGAAACCTTTTGAGTTATTCCACCAGCCTCTGAGCTTTGAACATCTGCCTCTCTTATCTTATCAAGAATTGAGGTCTTTCCATGATCAACATGCCCAAGAATTGTAACAATTGGCGTCCTTGTTTTTTTCTTCTGTTGTATTTTTTTACCACTTCTTGCCATGTTGTATTTAAAAGTATTAAATTACTCTTCCTTTGCTGTTTCATCAGTACTCTCTTCTACTGTTTCTTCTGTAATTTCTTCTTTGTCCTCTTCAGTTTTTTCGACTTCTTCCTTTTTATCCTCTTTTTGCTCTTCTTCTAAAGCTTCTGGATCTGCTGGTACAATATCTATCTTAACTCCAGTAAGTTTCCATGCCAATCTTACATTTTGACCCTCTCTACCAATAGCTAATGAAAGTTGGTCATTAGGTACTGTAACAACTGCTGTATCTCCATCTATCTTCACATCATCTATTTTTGCTGGACTTAATGAGTTCTCTACAAACTTCTCTAAATCCTCATTCCATTCTATAATGTCAATCTTCTCTTCACCAAGCTCATTCATTACATTTGCAATTCTAACTCCCCTCTGTCCTACACATGAACCAATTGGATCTATACCTTCTTGATTTGAGCTAACAGCAACTTTACTCCTAGAGCCAGCCTCTCTTGCAATGGCTTTTACTTCTATCACACCGCTTTCTATCTCTGGAACCTCAAGTTTAAAAAGTCCTACCAAAAAATTAGAATCTGATCTTGAAACAACCATTTGAGAATCTACAATATCCTTAAGTAAAACCTTATATCTTTCACCTAATCTATAGAACTCATTAGATATCTGCTCTTCCTGAGGCATGTATGCAGTTGCTTTTCCAATCTCAAACACAACCTGACCTTTCTGCATTCTTTGCATAAGTGCTGTAAAGATTTCTCCAACTTTATCACTGTATTCACTGATAACTGCTTCTTTCTCAGATTCTCTTATCTTTTGCAAGATAACTTGCTTTGCTGTTTGAGCTGCAATTCTACCAAAATCTTCAGCAGGCATCTCTATCTGTACTGAATCACCTACCTCAATATTAGGAGAGATTAATTCTGCCTCAGATATTGAGATCTCCCTCTCTTTGTTTTTAACCTTCTTAACAACTTCTTTAGTAGCTATCAATTTAAACTCACCACTCTCCCTACTAAGCTCAACAGACCAATTAGCAAGTTCTTCTTCCTCCGGCATATTCAAACCATATTTCTCTTTTTTGTATGCAACCAAGATAGCTTCTTCAAGAGCAACAAAAATCTCTTCTTTGTCTATTCCTCTTTCTGCTGCTATTTGATTAATTGCTGTAATGAATTCTGATGTCATTGACATAAATTTATTTTATTAAAATTTATTTCTTTAAAATCAATATATTGAAAAAAAGGTGAGT
Source organism: Candidatus Dojkabacteria bacterium (assembly GCA_012842045.1). Lineage (GTDB taxonomy): Bacteria > Patescibacteriota > Dojkabacteria > SC72 > SC72 > UBA5232. Next base: position 27,074 of record DUTP01000006.1, on the reverse strand, counting down.
TTTATCCTCACCCTTTCCTTCGTATTACTTTCCGCTACCAGTATATCACAATCAAACAAGTAGGTCAAAATTTTTATTTATCAATACATGACATCTAGTTAATCTCTGATAGCTCCTCCCAAAGTTTCTTCTCTTCCCTACTTAATCTCGTTGGGATATCAATGTTTACCCTAACATAATGGTCTCCTCTTGAATCCTGAGAACCTAGAATATATGCACCTTTCCCTTTTATCTTAAATATCGTTGATGACTGTGTACCTTTAGGAATTTTAAGTTTAACATCTTCAAATATAGTTGAAACTGATATAACTCCACCTAGAACTGCAGTATATACAGGTATGCTAGTTTCAGAATAGATATCATTTCCTCTCCTCTCAAATTCGATAGAAGTCTCAACTTCAATCTCAATATACAAATCACCAGTACTTCCTCCATTTCTTCCAGTATTTCCACCACCTCTAAATCTTAAAACCATACCATCATATGCTCCCGCAGGCACTTTGATTTTCATCTCCTCTTGCTCTGTTTTAATTCCAGAACCTTTACATTCACTACATGGGTCTTCAACAACAGAACCAGTACCATGACATTTAGAACATGTACTCATTACTGCCATCTGTCCAAGAAATGTATTTCTAACTTGCTGTTCTTGCCCACTTCCATTACAAACAGGACATACTTTCTGCTTACCATCCTTACTTCCACTACCTTCACATTTTCCGCAAGCATGGTCTCTAGTAATCCTTACCTTAAATTCACCACCTTCCATTGCCTCAAGAAATTTCAATCTAATTCTGTAACGAATGTCTGAGCCAGCATTACTAGCTGCAGTCCTGCCTCCTGTACCAAAATCAAATCCAAAACCACCTCCCATATTTCCACCAAAGATAGTACTGAAAATATCCCCCATATCAAAAGGAGTACCTCCAAAATCTGTATACCCTCCACCAGAAGTTCCAGAACTAAATCCTGCTGTCCCTGCATGTCCATAGGTGTCGTAAGCACTCCTCTTGGAATCATCAGAAAGCACCTCGTATGCTTCCTGTACCTCCTTAAATTTTTCCTCAGCACCAGATTCTTTATTAGTATCAGGATGATACTTCTTCACCAATTTTCTGTATGCCTTTTTTATCTCAGAAGCAGATGCATCTTTACTCACTCCTAAGACTTCATAGTAATCTCTTTTTTCCATAACTGAAATATTTTAGCAGACAATCAAGCCAATTGCTACCACAAATTTCAATTTCTTTCTCTTAAAGTTTCCACCATTAGTAAAAATCTGCTAATATGGATACATGGATAATAATAGATGGAATATTGATACGGAAAGTGTCAAAAAAGTTAAAAATACAAGACTCGCAGTATCATTGATACTCTCTTTCTCAGGTCTGGCTGTAATTGCAAGCCAAGTGATTCCTCTTCTACATTCATATCTTGATGGTGTAGTTGCACAGAAACGAGTAGAGATCAAAGCTGAGCCCGTACCAGAAGCATACAAGAAATATGTTGAGAACGAGTTCGCATACTATGACCCAGGCAGAAGCTACTTTGCAAATCTATCTGAACAACTTGGTGTCCTTGGCGCTGCCACTGTATACAATGCTAAAACCAACAAACAAGTCCCTATAAAGGTTGATGAGCAGTATAACAAAAACATGTATATTACCATAGAAAGTATTGGTATTAAAAACATCAAAATATCACCAAATGTAGAGAGTTCCAATGAAGAAGTTTACAACAAATACCTTAAGAGTGGTGTAGCCCATTTCAAAGGAACACCTGTACCTGGAGATGGTGGCAATTCCTTTATCTATGGACATAGTGCAGTAGAAGCTTTTTTTAGTCGGCACAAGGATTACCCAGAAACGATATTTTCGAGATTGGATGGGATAGATATAGGACAGGAGATTGTAATAAAGAGGGATGATTCTAATCTTAAGTACATAGTTAGAAGTAAAAAGATTGTAGAAGCTACTGATTTTTCCGTACTAAAGCATTCTAGAAACAAGGAGACTATAACTCTAATGACTTGCTGGCCTCTCGGTATTGGAACTAAAAGACTAATTGTAACAGCTGAGCGAAAAATTTAAGTTTATTTTTACAATAAAATGAGTTTGAAAGATATATTAGCAGATAAAAAGAAGCTTCCCTTAATTATAGCTGGGGCAGTTGCATTACTCCTATTTATAATAATGGTGGTATTACTTCTAATGAAAAAACAAAAGAGCAATGTGGTACAACCGGGACCTGTAAATAATACAGAAACCACTTCACCTGCACCTACTCCACCAACTTCTGGTACTTCAAAAACTTTAACATATTGGGGCCTATGGGAAAGTGCGGAAACCATGCAACCAATCATAGATGAATTTGAGGAAGCCAATCCGGGAGTAAAGATCAACTATTCCAAACAGAGTCTTTCTAACTATGAATCTCGAATATATACTAGATTACAACAAACTGTTTCGACTTCTGAGCCAGCACCAGATATCTTTAAAATACATAACACATGGTTACCAAAATATTACAAATATCTTGCTCCCCTTCCATCAAGTATTATGAGTAGAGAAGATTATGCGGAGAAATTCTATCCAACGTCATTGGCCGACTTTACAGCAAAAGACGGGAAAATATATGCTATTCCTTTAGGTATTGATGGACTCATGGTCTATTACAACAAACAAATCCTCAAAAAGGCTAATATACAAAAACCTCCAAGCGACTGGGATTCTTTTGTAAAGCTTGCTCATGACCTAACAATTAGAGATGAAAACAAGAGAATTATACAGTCTGGATTGGCAATGGGAGTTTCAAGAAACATTAAACACTCTTCAGAAATTATCGCATACCTACTTCTTCTTGAGGGAGCAGAACTTATGGACGAAACAAGAACCAGTATTTCATTAAACAACTCAAAAGCTGTTAGTGCTTTTGAAACGTATACTAGTTTTGCTAGAGGGCAAAATGGTACATGGGATACGAGTCTGCCACAAGATTTAGAAATGTTCTTCCAGGGCAAATTAGCTATGATGATTGCTCCAAGCTGGAGAGTCTTTGACATTATAATAGCAGCTCCAAACATTGAATTTGGTACAACTCCCCTACCACAATTAGAAGCTAATAAGGAAGAAGTATATTATGCAACATATTGGGGCGAAGCTGTAAGTAAGAATGCCGGAAACACAGAGTTAGCATGGAAGTTTATTGATTTTATGACACAGAAAGAGCAACAATTAAAAATGTTCTCTAATTCAGTTAGTATTGGACAGAGAGCATTTGGAGAACCATACTCCATCGCAGAACTTGGAGATGAAATGAAGGGAAAAGCGTATATAGACGCAATAGCAAAAATGGCACCATATATGAGGTCATGGCAATGGGGGGACGAAAACTTTGTAAGAGCTTCTATCGAAGATGCTATCTCGGAAATAGCAGAAAGAAACAGGGATGTAACTTCAACTCTTAAGAAAACAGAAACTACTATAAATTCAAAACTTGCAGAAACCAATAAATAAACAGTATTATAGTCTAATGCCTAACAGAAAATTTAAGACAAAAGAATCTAAACGAAAGTCTGTATTAATTACAACGCTTTTCTTTTTACTCTCACTACCCTTTGTTCTGTACGGTGTCATACAAAAAACTCTAGATACAAGAAGTAAGGCTTTTGAAGAACTAGAACTTAGTCAGGCCAATCCTTGTATCATTTCTCTACCAAATGTTAATCCGTACACTCTTGAAATTGGGAAAAGTGTAAGAGTCCAAGTAGATGCTAAACTCGAAAGTGATGGTATTAATAATTTAAAAATTACAGATAGCGAGGGAAGTGATATTCATTCCGAAAATTTTGAGAATGCACCTTTGCAGATAGCCACATCTTTTGTCTTAACTCCTACTAAATCTGGTCTTGTAGATATCTTAGGTAGTATAGAAACTATTTCCAATGCAAAAATTCAATGTAAAATCAGTAGCCCATACAATATTAAAGGAGTACGAGCTATAGAGAACAACTCTGCACCAGAATTTACCTCAGAACCCTCAGCTTCATCAAAACCGAGTCAAAATATCACAACTGGAGTACAGTACTCATATACATTAACCGCAAAAGATGTTGATGGAGATCGAATTAATTTTTTCTACTCTTTTACTCCAAAGGCCACTTGGTTAAAAGATATTGTTTTAGAAGATGGAGCAAATGGTAAACTCAAAGTTACATTTAAGGGAACTCCTGACAAACCTGCTAGTTATCTTGCACACGTAGTCATACACGATGGATATAGCAAGCATGTTAGAAGCCAATCTTGGGTAATAAGTGTAGGACAGTCTGAAAATGATACCCCCATTATTAGAATAACAAACCCTCTCTCCTCTCTAAGAATTAATCATGGGAGTGAATTTAAGGCTTCGTGGAATGTTTCAGATTTAAATCACATCCCAATATTTGATCTCTTCATGTCTAAAAACCCAACTGATGAAGAAACATGGATTAAAATGGGTGAATCCCTACCGTACAACACTAGTACAAGGAATATTTCAACGGAGGGATTAGAAGAAGGAACATACAAGTTAATAGTAAAAGCAACAGATAATCAAAAACCTCCAAAGACAGGAATTGGAATTTCCCCAGAAATTATCATTTCCAAAGCTACAGAGATAATCCCTATTATTCCAGAACCAATTATAAAACAACGAAAACCCCTAATAGAAGATTTAGTTATTCTTCAGGAACCACAAGTCACAAATATGTCCCCCTCCTCCACTGATGAGATTACAAACAAAAGAGTAACTATCAAAGGAACCATCATAGGCAGTGAAAAAGGCGAGATAGAAGAAGATAGTATTATTTTTAAAATAGACGACAAAGATATTACTGAGAATATAAAGATAAATAAGCTGTCAGAGAGAGAGTATACATTAATCTATCAACCTGAAGAAGATTTAGAGAATGGTTTACATAGAGCAGAAATAGCATTTAAAGATTCTTCAGGAAAAGAGGTAAAAAAATCATGGGAGTTTACAATTAGTTCTAGTACCGAAGAGGAAGATTCTTCTTATAAAATTTTTGGCAAGGAAATAAGTAAAAGAACTCTTTTTATAATAGGTGTTGGCTTCCTACTTATCATAGTGGCAATTGCTGTTCCAATCTTGATTTCTCTCATCTGGGGAAAGGGAAGCAAATTAGAAACAAAAGCCACTGCATATTCTACAAGAAATACTCCAGAGAGGGATAACACAGAGGAAGAATACGTAACCCCAACCGTTAATGAGGATATACATAAAAAAGTAAACTCTGTGAAGCAGAAGAATATAACTGTAACACAAAAAGATAATTATACCGCTCCTAAAGATATTGATATTGGAGAAAAAAAGGAAGAACTCATCCCTACCCAACAAAAAGATTCTACTAATATACCTCCAAAATCTTCAACTACTAAACCTACTCTAATGGAAAAAAAGAAAGAGAAAGAACCTACATTTAAACCAATTGTGCATGTACAAAAGCCTGCGACAAAACCAAAGGAAACAGCCCCTACTCCTCCACCCACTACAACACCTGTACCTCCTTCTACTACATCCTCACCTGCCGAGGAAACAAAAAAAGAAGAACCTGTATTTAAACCAACTGTACACGTACAGAAACCTACCACCAAAGAGGAAAGTACTATCCCTACACCAACACCTATGACCACACCAGTTCTGTCACCTACTCACGTAGAAGAAGAGAAAAATGTGAAGTCAACTAGAAAACCAGAAGACATTACCCCTGGTGTGCTCACTACTCCTACCACACCTGTGTCTCCTACTACAACAGAAGAAATCCAAGAACCTGAAGCTCCTGACCCTGCAATTTTTCAAGCTATAGCTGCACAGATCGAAGAGCAGAAGACACAAGAGGCTAAATCTCAACCTACTCCCAATACACCTGCATAATTGATATAATCCTGGATATGTCAGAGTTTTCATACAAAAAAATATATCAAGAGTACTTGGAGTTCTTTAAAGAGAAAGGTCACTCCATAATTCCAAGTGCTCCACTAGTACCCGAAAACGACCCGTCAGTACTGTTTGTAAATGCAGGTATGTTCCCACTAATACCTTTCTTACAGGGAGAGGAACACCCCCAAGGGGATAAACTAGCCAATATCCAAAGATGTATAAGGACAGGAGATATTGAAGAAATTGGGGATGAATACCACTGTACAGCTTTTATAATGCTTGGAAACTGGTCATTGAATTCCTACTTCAAAAAAGAAGCTATCAACTATACAGTAGAATTCTTTGTCGAAAGACTTGGTTTAGATATAAACAACATATATGCATCAGTATTTGAAGGAGATGAAGATGCTCCACAAGATACAGTATCAATAGAAGTATGGAAAGAGATTTTCTTAAAATACAATATAGATGCAAAGGTTGGGGAAGATGAGAGAATACAACCATTTGGGAAAAAGGAAAATTGGTGGGGGTTAGAATCAGGAGGACCTTGCGGACCAGACTCTGAAATCTTTTACGATACAGGAAAAGAAAAATGTTCTGAGAAATGTAACGTATCATGTAATTGTGGAAAATACGTGGAAATAGGAAACAATGTCTTTATGGAATATCTTAAAAAAGAAGATAATATACAACCACTAGGTAGACACAATGTTGATTTCGGAGGTGGATTAGAAAGATTAGCTGCTCTACTCCAGAATGTTGATAGCGTATATGAAATAGATATCTACAAACCAATACTAAGTAAAGTACAGGCATTAAGAAAACAAGCAAATCTAAAATCAGAAAGAATTATTGTTGATCACATAAAAGCTGCAACATGGATAATTATGGATGGTGTTTTACCGGGAAGAAGCCAACAAGGATACATATTAAGAAGACTAATTAGAAGATCTGTTAGACACGCAAGAAAACTTGGAATTGAACAAGAATTTACAAGAGAAGTTGCTGATATCTGCATAACACAGTTTAAGGATATTTGGGATAAACTAGAAGAAAAGAGAGAATATATATTAAACACCATCGAAGAAGAGGAAAGAAAGTTTAATAGAACATTAGAACAAGGTCTAAGGGAATTAGAGAAAAGAACAAACAAGAAAGAAAAGATAAATGGAAGAGATGCCTTCATACTCTACGAAACATATGGACTACCACTTGAAGTTACAGAAGAAATATTAGAGGAGAAAGATGTCAAACTAGAAGAAAGAGATCTTTTCTTCCAAGCAGAAAAAGAACACCAAGAAAAATCTAGGACTGCAGCTAAAGGAATGTTTAAAGGAGGATTAACAGACACATCGGAAATGTCTACGAAATACCATACAGCAAATCACTTACTCCTTGCAGCTCTAAGAAAAGTTCTAGGAGAACACGTATATCAAAAAGGTAGCAATATTACTCCAGAGAGATTAAGGTTTGATTTCCCAAATGAAACAAAGCTTACTCCAGAACAAGTTAAAGAGGTAGAAGACCTTGTAAATGAACAGATAGAGAAGAAACTAGATGTTACTTTTGAAGAAGTAGATAAAGGAGAAGCTCTTAAATTAGTACCTTTTGCAGCTTTTACTGAGAAATATGGAGAGAAGGTAAAACTTTACTATATTGGACCAAAAGAAAACCCCTTCTCTATTGAAATATGTAATGGACCACATGTTGAGAATATAGGTGATTTGGGGAAATTTAAAATCTCTAAACAAGAGAATGTAGGAGCTGGAGTTAAAAGAATTAAAGCAATACTTGAGTAAGAATTTTATGGAAGTAAAACACCCTATTCTAGCAATAGATTATGGAGAGAAACACTTTGGATTAGCAGTATCAGACCATAAAGGGTTAATTGCACAACCCCTTGATACCATTTCTATAACAAAAAACAGAGATATCAATAAAATAATCGAAGAAATATTAGAGACTGCAAAGGAGTATGGAGTAAAAACATTGTTAATAGGAATGCCACAAGCATTTACAGAGAAACATAATAAAACAACAGAAAAAATAAACATGTTTATAAATAAAATAAAGGATGTTACAACAATACCTATCATTACATATGATGAAAGCTTCTCTACAACTCTTGCTCAAAGTATGCTAACATCTTCGGGACAAAGTATCCGAAAAAGTAGAAAGAAAATAGACAGTATCTCTGCCACTGTTTTTCTACAAGAATATTTAAACTCATTAAGACAACCACATGAGAGAAAGTAATAGAACCTCTCCAATAAAAATGTTTCTAGCATTCTTTATAATATTTCTTGTTTTAGTAGGAATTTTTCTTCTAGACTACAAGAACTCATTAGAAAAGCCCGCTAGTGATAACCCAGAGAAAGTAACTTTTCAGATTAAATCTGGAGAAAGTGTAAATCTAATATTAGATAACTTAGTTGAAAAGAATCTTATACAAAAAAGATTACTTCCATATACAAAAGTTTATCTAAAACTAAACAAACTTGAAGGAACACTTCAAGCTGGCACCTACTCTATTCCTAGAAATTTAAGTATCAAGGAACTTATCACTACACTTCAAAATGCTAAAGAACAGGATATTTGGGTAACAATTCCAGAAGGATTAAGAAAAGATGAAATAGCTGAGATAATTGCAAAAGAGTTGCAGAAATCAGAGAGTGCAAGTTTTTCTGTTGAGAGTTTTCTCACAATGACAACAGATACTACTTTCATAGAGACCTTGGAATTTCCCTTTGAAGTTACTGATTTAGAAGGTTTTCTCTATCCTGATAAATATGCTCTTGCTCCAAACAGTACAACAGAGAGTGTTATAAAGCTACTTGTTAATACCTTCAAACAGAAAATTGATGCTAAATATGACGAATATACATATGAAGATATCATAATGGCAAGCATTGTAGAGAGAGAAGGAAGAAATTCTGAAGACAGACCTATTATTGCAGGAATTCTACAGAAAAGAATAAAGGAAGGTTGGCTTCTACAAGCAGATGCAACACTTCTCTATCCCCTAAAAGATTGGAAACATGTCATCACGGAACAAGATTTACAAGTAGATAATCCTTACAACTCTTACAAGAAAATTGGTTTACCACCAACTCCTATCTCCAACCCTGGACACCAAGCAATTGATGCAACTCTAAACCCTGAAGAAACCGACTATTATTTCTATATTCACGGCAAAGATGGTGTTGCTAGATATGCAAAAACACTCACAGAACATCATAATAATATTAATACATATCTTAAGTAAAGTATGGTTCTAGATATAGATTTAAACAATGGAGATATAGAGACACCTCCTATTGAAAAAACAAGAGAGGAGATTGTTGTAAATAAGCCTAGGAAAAAGAAAAAAGGTTTTCTTAGGTTCTTCATCTTCTTTTTACTCTTTTTGTTTTTAGGAGGAATTAGTTTTGCCATTTGGAAGGGATATATCATTTCAGAAAAGGTCGGTTTTAAGTTCAATGCAGCATCATTAATCTCTAACAAAACACCTGAGTTAGAAAAAGATTCTAAAGGGCAATACACAAGTGTGCTTTTAGTTGGAGTGGATAGTAGAAAAGGAGATGATATCTCGAATACGGATACTATTATGGTAGCTTCCTATAACTACGAAACAAACAATATGCAATTAATATCTATTCCAAGAGATTTCCATGTAGAAGTTGATAAACAAACAAGACATTTTCAAAGAATCAACTCTGTATATGCACGAGAGGAGAGAAAGCAGAAAGATGGAGGAGGTTTTGAAGGATTAAAGAGAAGTGTAAAAGAAGTTACAGGTTTAGAAATACAATATCACGCTCTTGTTGATTTTAAAGCATTTGAAGAAATTATAGATGCACTAGGTGGTGTAAATGTCAATGTAGAGAATAGCTTCACTGATTACAGATATCCAAGTGGTGTGAAGTATAAAACAGTAAGTTTCCAAGCCGGACCTCAAGTTATGGATGGAAAAACAGCCTTAGAATACGCAAGATCTAGACACTCTATGCAGAATAATGAAGGGAGTGACTATGCTAGAGCTAGAAGACAACAAAAGGTCATTATAGCTATACAAAATAAAATATCTCAAAGCGATGCACTTAATGACCCTAAAATATTGATAGACATGCTCTCTTCTATTGTTAACAATATTAAAATATCAGAATTTACAGTAACAGACGTACAAGCAGGATTAGACTTACTAAAAAAGTTTAATGAGGAAAATGGAAAGTCATACTCCTTTGTATTAGACCCACTAGCAGGAGGTGGACAACTGGTAGAAAAAGTCTTTGTACCATCAGGAGCCTTTGCGATTGGTCCCAAAGAAGGCTTAGGAAAATATGACAAAATACATGAATACATACAACTAGCTATGAAGAAACCTTATCTTTACTCAAATAATCCAAGAGTCTTTGTTTATGACATTGGAATTGGTTATAAAGAAACTACAGAAAAAGTTAAGGAGATAAAACAACACTATCCATATATAAATATCATACAATCGAGATCCATACTAAAAGATCAAGAAGGTAATTATGTTTACTCTGATAATAATAAGTACAAAGAAAGTGTTAACGATTTTGCCCAATATCTTAAAACAGAAAACAAAGAGAAACCTGATTTTGTTAAAAACAATCTAAATCCTGATGCAATCATAATCCTTCTTGGCAAAGAGATAGAAAAGACAGAAACAGAGGGAAATTAAATAAGTCTTAAGGTAAGAGAATGAGATATATACTCTATCATGGTAATTCTACATATCTTTCTCTTAAATCTGTAAATCAAAAGATTAAAGAGAATAAGGATGACACAACAGAAGTTGTTGTCATTGATGCAGAGAACACTTCAGCCCAAGTATTAATAGATACACTCGCATCCCCTACTCTTTTTACATCAAGTAGGATACTACTACTAAAAAGAACATATAGAAACAAAGAAAGAGAAAAACTTCTTGAAGAAATTTTCTTACTTCTGGAAACAAACACCTCATCAGACACAATAGTCTTCTGGGAAGATCAAAAAATCAAAGCAAATACTAAGTACTACAAGTTCTTTAATAAAGAAAAGAGGGTTGTAGAAAGTAAAGAACTAAACAAAAGAACTTTCTTAACATGGATGAAAAACGAATTAGAAGAGGAAGGTATCACCATCGAGAAAGATGCCGTAAGAGCTTTAGCCGAAAGAACAAATTATGACCCTGAGAGATGTAGTAATGAAATTGAAAAAATGAAATTAATAATTGAAGACAATACGATAACTAGGCAAGATGTTCTCTCACTTGTATCCAACACCTTAGAAAGTGATATTTGGAATCTCATAGACGCTATTAATACAGGAGACACAAAATACAGTGTAGAAATCTTAGAAAGGTTAATTTCCCAATCCGTAGATGCAAACTATATAATCTCTATGATTACAAGAAATGTACGCCTAATCACCTTAACTAAATATCTCCTAGAGGAGAGAGAAGAATCTGGAAACATTGCTAAAACTTTAAAGGTTCCCCCTTTCACTGTCCCATCTTTAATTAGTTCTTCAAAAAAATATTCGAAAAAGAAACTTAAAACTTTATATACCAAACTATCAAACCTAGATTTTCAAATTAAAAAAGGACAAATAAACCCTAATTTGGGATTAACCCTACTATCCTCAATACTCTAGTACCATATAAAAGATTGACACCTAAGTGTTCTTAACATAAACTCTATTAAGTAGATATCTATAAATTTTACTTAAGGCACATAAGTAGTGGAAGAGGTTAAAAGAGTTACCACAACAAAAAAGTCCAACAAATTAATCAGAACACTTCTTATTATTGCTGGAGTTTTAGGTTTAGCATTAATAATAGCTGCTGTATATTTCTATGCAATAAAACCTTCTCAAGAGGTCAAAACTGAAATAAAAAGAGAATGTGCTTGTTATTACATAGACCCTACAGTTGTTCCCGAATGTGGTGACCCTAGAAAAGGATTTATGTTCAAAACAAGTACAGTGTCGGGCACCCAATCTTGTATCAGTGCATGTCAAGTAAGTGCCCTTCCTATAACAGAACTTAAAAGTGCGACAAAACAAGAAGATTTCTTGAGCTGTTCAATCCAGTCATTACAAGATACAAGATGTACAGAGATGATAATAACGGATGAAACCGGTAAAATTGTGACAGGAAACATAGACTCTAGCGATAAAATCAAAGTTATCGCTAAATTTGACAAAGCATATAAAAACGCAACATTCCTGTTAAACAATATTTCTGCTGAACCAGATACAGTATCAGAAGACGGAATCACCATAGAAAAAACCTTCTCTAATTTTACAACTCCAGCATTGGACATAGTAGCAATAGCAGAAGATGAAACTGGAGAGAAGATTAACTCTATACTCTGTAAAAGATTACTCACTGTTGCACAGAGTGGTTCTTCTGATGTAACAAGTCTTTTAATAGAAAAACGAATAGAAGAAGATGATACAACTAAGATATCAAAAGCTACCATAAGAATTGCCAACATAGAAGAGGGTGAAAATACAAGTATAATTTTCTCCTTTGGAGGAGACACATTCTCCAAATTATCAATGAATAAAGGCTTTGTGGTAGATAAAGACAAAGGGAATATATCAATACTCGAACAAGAACTTTACAATAATGAAAACTACACAGAGAATTTAAGTTTCTCTCAATTTGATACATATTTCGGAGAATTAAAAGTCAGTGCAGAAGTTTTAGATGGAGAAAATTCCCTCGGGAAAGCATCTACAAATGTAACTTTTACAAAGAAAGAGACTGAATTACCTCCAGAACAACCTGATAAACCATCAGACGAAGATGTCGAATCTAACTTTGCCATAACAATAAGCAGCGAAGCCGAGTGTATTGACAGAGTTCAACCAAATAATACAGTGTCGTTCATTATTGCAATAAAGAATAATGCATCTCTTCCTCAAAAAATACTATCTATTAAAAACAAATTACCTTTGGGTTTCCTCTATTTAGAGAACTCAACAAAAATCAATGATATTGAAATAACAGATGATAACTACATTCAGACAAATAAAATAGGAGACACGGAAGAATTAGCATGGAAAGTACAAGGGGGATGGAATATAAAGTCTTCAGAACAAATGGTTCTAACATTTAAAGCGATTGCTGGAGAAAATGCCCTGACTGGAGAGAATACGAATGAAGTTGTAATAGAGCCAGAACAAGTTCCTGTATCACCAAATACTTTAAGAGCTTCCTCTACTATCAATGTCGTACAGTCCTGCGCACCTAGTGATAAAGATAAGGCAGCCGCAACACCAGAGGCAGGTATTTTAGATAATGTTATCGTACAAGTAACTTTAGGTATACTCATTTTATTCCTTGGCTGGTATATTTATACAAAGCCATTTGGACAAATCTTCATCAAAAAACTCGTAGAATCAGAAGCTTATAAGGGTGCTGAGATGGGTGTATGGAAGATTTTCAAACCAAAGAAGTACTTTGAAGAAATTATTGTTAAAAAAAGTGATAAAAAAGTAGATTAAAGATCCTCTAAAAGAAACTCTAATGGAGCACCCTCTCGAGCATAACCTTTGTTATCAGAATTGATAATAAAGAAATATCTTTCTTTAGCTAAAAGTTTCTTGAGCACAACCTCATGTTCGATAGCTTTTGTAATGTTTTCCACATCCAATCCTATTCTATTTAAATCATCTCTATCTAAACCGTATTGAACAAACCCTACACATTTCTCTTTCGTCATCCACCTAATTCTCACGGAAAAATCATCATCTCCCTTTTCTACAAACAAATTATATGGCGTACAACCCTCTTGTTTTGCAAAAAGAGAATCATAACTTCTAACATTACTCTTAAAAAATAAAAAGGTTGAAATAGAAACAATAACTAAAGCAATACCTAAAAACATTCCAAAAATTTTAAATTTCATTTGCATCAACTATCAAAATATAATTATCCTGATCAGATGAATTATACCCATCAGAAACTCTTAGTACAAAATTCACGGTATAACCTACAGCATCTACTGGGACATATCCACTCACAACATTATTTAACCCTAAACTAAGCCACTCTGGAGCAGATACAAGTTCCAATGTCAGACTGTTGATATCCGTATCACTATCCATTACCTTAGGAAAGTACTCATAAAGTTCTCCTGCAACAGCAAACATAGGAGGTAAAGAAACAATCTTAGGCACTCCATTTATCTCAATAACCTCTTCTCTAACATCCTCCTTCACACCCAACACCTCCTCTGTACTCCTATTTAGATATAAATAAACAATTGCAAAACCTAAGAGAAAAAACATAAAAAATACACTCATTAAAATCTTTACTTTCCTACTCCTTTCCATAATAAAAGGATAACACAAAAACTAATGTTTACAAATAGCAGAAGAATGTATATAATACCTTGATTAATAAATAATACTTACAAATAAAATGCCAAATTTAAAAGCATCTAAAAAAGATCTAAGAGCAACTAGACGAAGAACAGAGATTAATGACAGGCTTCGAAATAGAATTAAAAAGGCAACAAAAAAGCAAAACACTTTAGTTCAAGAAGGAAGTCTAGAAGAAGGGAAAAAGAATATAAAGCATGTCTACAAAGTTCTTGATAAAGCATCTAAAAAGAATGTTATAAAAAAAGGTAAGGCTGATAGAATAAAATCCAGACTTACAAAAAATTTAAACAAACTTGCCCAAGTAGATGTCAAAACTGTTAAGAAGGATTCTTAAAATTTCTGTTACTCCAGCTATATTAATGATAGCTGGGAAATTACTCGGAATAATAATTGCTAACGTGGTTTATCACCTCGATTTTTTCATAGACAATCAGATTAGAGGTATATTCTCTATTCAACTCTACTATACAAACCCTTCAACCACACTCTTGGTAAACTCCTACTCCAATCTTTTCATGGTGATATGTCTTGCAATACCAACACTGTATTTCATTATTAAAACATCTGTTTATCAATCTAGTCTACAGAACCCTAAAACTATTGTTAAGATTACCAACTTTAATATTCTTAAATGGATTACAAAGGATGATACTTCATTCTTAAAGATATTCATTTGGGGTTCATTTCTAGTCGTTGCATGCTTGATTGTTGTTGCACAAACAATACAAGGTATGACATACCAATGGATTGGTATTCTAGCTGGAGTACTAGCTGTCTTCTCTATCTGGGGAACAATCAAGACATATGAGTCAGAAATTGATAAAATATACCCGAGAGAGGATAAACTTTACTAATAGCATATGAGAAAGAAGAAAAATCTACTACCACAACTTTTAGAACCATTAGCTATTGTCGTTCTCTTAGCTCTCTTCATTATCCCTACACTCACAGTCATAAACCTTTCCCCTATCACACAAGATAATAAACAGATAGATGTCCTAGGTGTAACAAGTGATGATACTGGTTTACGAATTAAAGCAGTAGGAGGAATACATAATATCTTTAAAAATGAAGTTTTAGAACAAAAACCTTTTGGAGAGTACCAATATACTAGTACTATTTCCAAAAGAAAGGGAAAAGAAGTTTACTCTAAACCTATCTTAGAAATAAAAAACGAAACAAGTGTAGAAAGGAGTGTTCTTCTCTATGGATATATTAATAATAGTAGAAATACACATCTTGCTATAAATATTGGAAAAGATAAATATGTTTTAAATGATAGTAATAATCAAGCATATACTAGAGAAATTGGTGTTAAACCAGGAGAAAGAAAGGTCCTCTATCTAGAAACAAAAAATGAGGAAAAAGTGTTTTTTGATCAAGAGTTTGTTTTAGACATCTCAGTGAAGTAACTTCACTAAACTATGACAGAAGTGACTAGAACTGAAAACAAAAATCTTTGGCATTCACAAAACTTCCTACATGATTCACAGTTTGTAAAATCTCTGATAGCCATAACGAATATTGGACAGGATGATACTGTAGTAGAGATTGGTCCAGGTAAGGGCATTATTACAGCAGAGTTATCAAAACAAGCAAATAAAATTATAGCAATAGAATTAGATTCTACGCTTGCTGAAGAATTAAGAAAAAAGTTCATAGAATCTAAAAATATTGAGATAATTGAAACCGATTTTTTGAAATGGCCTAATCCTAAATTCAAATACAAAGTCTTCTCCAATATACCATTTGAATACACAAGTCGAATAATGGACAAATTACTCCTATCTCCTAACTCTCCAGAAGACACCTATCTAATAATGCAAGATTTAGCAGCAAAAAGATACATAGGTTCACCACTTGGAAATAATTCACAAATATCTTCACTCTTACAACCATTTTATGAGATGAGTATTCTTACCAATATTGACAGAAAACAATATAAGCCTATCCCAAATGTAGATACTGTTCTAGCCCAATTCCATAAAAGAGAACAACCACTTGTAGATAAAAAACTAGAACAAGATTATAGAGATTTTGTAATATATGGGTATAATCAATGGAAACCAACAATATTACAAGCATATGATAAGGTTCTTTCATATAAACAACAGACTATTCTAGAAAAGAATTTACATATTAAAAATAAAAAGCCTTCTGAATTAAATATTGATGAGTGGATTTCTTTGTTTAAAACATATATGCAATATGTTTCTGAAGAGAAAAAGAATTTGGTAAGAGGAAGTGAGAAATTGTTACGAAGTAAACAGAAGAATATAGAGAAAAGATATAAAACAAGAAGATAAAAACATAAAGCCCTACAAAAAAACCTTTTCTTTAGATATAATCCATTGTATGTCTAATTCAAAACCATTAGAAAAAATTAGAAACTTCTCAATCATAGCTCATATAGATCATGGGAAGTCTACTCTAGCTGATAGGATGTTAGAGGCAACACAAAACAGTCATATTGCTAGAAAGAAGAGTAACAGAGTTTTGGATAAGCTAGATCTAGAGCAAGAGAAAGGTATCACAATTAAGCTTCAAGCATGTAAAATGACATGGAAAGATTATGAATTGAATCTCATAGACACACCAGGACATGTAGATTTCTCTTATGAGGTTTCTAGATCACTTGCTGCCTGTGAGTCTGCCCTACTCCTTGTAGATGCCAGTCAAGGAATACAAGCACAAACAATATCAAATACTAGAAAGGCTTTAGATTTAGGACTTACCTTAATACCAGTATTAAACAAAATTGATCTACCAGATGTAAATATTGAAGAGAGAGAAAAAGAAATTGAAGCATTGTTGGGATTTAAGAAAGAAGAAATTATCAAAGTGTCAGGAAAGACAGGACAAGGTGTAGAGGAGTTGTTAGACAGGATAATTGAGAAGTCTCCTGCTCCAACAGGTGATGTTAATGCACCACTTAAAGCATTAGTTTTTGATTCCTTTTATGATGAACATAGAGGTGTTGTAATTGCAATTAGAATATTTGATGGCTCTTATAAATACGAACCTGGCAAAGCAAAGACTTTACATATGATACAGAGGACACAGTCTTTTAAACCAACAGAGATTGGTATATTCAATCCAGATTTAGAGGAGATTGATAAGTTAGAGGCTGGAGAAGTTGGATATATTGCTACAGGAATGAAGGATATTAGTTTCTTTACAGTTGGAGATACTATCTCTGATAAAGAAGATACTACTCCACTCTCAGGATATCAGATACCTAAACCAAATATGTTTGCAACATTCTTCCCAACAGATACAGAGGACTATGAAGACCTTAAGACTGCATTAATTAAACTTTCGTTAAATGATGCATCATTAGTATTTACAGATCAAAGATCTAATTTACTTGGTTCTGGATTTAGATGTGGTTTCTTAGGACTTCTACATATGGAGATTATCCAAGAAAGGCTGGAGAGAGAATATGATATTGATTTAATTGTTACTGCTCCTACTGTTGAGTATCAAGTTACAAAAACAGATGGTGAAGAACTAGTAATACAGGCACCTCACGAGCTCCCAGATCCTGCCAATATTAAAGAGATTAGGGAACCTTGGGTAAGAGCAGAAATCATGACACCAGAGAAATATTTAGGAGATATGATGAGTTTATGCCAATTCAAGAGAGGACAGTATGTTAATACAAAGTATTTACATGCCAGTAATAGTGATATTCAACTGAAAGATCAATATATCGTTCTAGAATATGATATGCCTCTTGTTTCTCTCATTTCTAATTTCTTTGATCAGATGAAAAATATTTCTAGTGGATACGCTTCTATGGAATATGAGTTTATTGACTACTTCCCTGCCGATATTGTAAAAGTTTCTATACTAGTAAATCATGAGGAGGTTTCTGTATTAGATTTCCTTGAAGTAAGAGATGATGCTAGAGCAAAGTCTGTGAAGCTTCTAGAGGTTATGAAAACCGTTATACCTAGACAACAGTTTGCTATTCCTCTCCAAGCTGCTATTGGTTCAACCATTATCGCAAGAGAAGATGTAAAAGCTTTTAGAAAAGATGTTACTGCTAAGTTGTATGGTGGAGACTATTCTAGAAAAAAGAAACTTTTAGAGAAGCAGAAGAAAGGTAAGAAGAGATTAAAACAGATTGGACAAGTACATATTCCACAGGATGCATTCTTAGCTATACTGAAAACGTAGAGTTTGAGATTTTTAGATAAATATCCACTATTCATATATAATTAAGACCTATGGTCTCAAAGATAAAGCTAACAAACTTTAGAAAATTCAAAAACTTAGAGTTGGATATTGATAAAGATATTGTAGTATTACATGGTGATAATGCTGTTGGTAAAAGTACAATACTAGAAGCAATTTCTTTAATTACAAATGGAAAATCTCCTTGGGCTAACACAGATGAATATATCTCTACTGATCAAGAAGAAGAAACTCCATTTTGTAGAATTGAAATTACAACAAAAGAAGATGGAGAAGAGAAAACATATTCATACTATAAAACAAATTCAAGAAGAATCTTAAAGATTAATGATAAAAACACACCGATAAAGAAATTTTTTGAAGAGACAGCATCTACAATATTTAATCCAGAGAAAATTGAAATACTAATGATATCACCAAGTAAAAGAAGAGAGTTTTTAGATGAGATAATATCTACCTTAGATTATGAATATGTAGAAATACTCAAACAATTTAGAAAAGTTCTTAAACAAAGAAATGCATACCTTAAAAAGTTATCTAAACAGTTCTATGACAAAGGTATTATCGCTAGAAATGACCCTCAACTTAATTTCTGGACAAATGAATTTCTTAAATCTGCAGAGAAAATACAAGAGATGAGAGAGAGGTTATCTAAGAGAATAGCAACAAAGAAGTTGAAAGTTGAATATATTAAATCAAATGGTGATATTGCCCTGGAAGATGCTTTAGAGAATTCAAAGAAAAGAGATATTGCTACTGGATATACTAATGTTGGACCACATAGAGATGATTGGGAGTTAATTAATGGAATGAATATTAAGAAGTATGGTTCTAGGGGTGAAAAAAGGTTATCTATTGGTAAGCTAATCTTTGAGGTTCAGAAGATTATGAAGAAAGAACTCGGTTACTACCCTATCCTCCTTTTGGATGATATTGCTTCTGAGTTAGATAAAAAAAACACAGCAGAGATATTTAAACCTGAGATATTAAACAAACAACAGACATTCATTACAATTATTGATTACAAAAACCTGCCTAAAGAGGTAGTTAAGAACGCTCAGTTGATTGATTTGAATTAACAAGATTAAGCAAACTTTCTCATATAATCCCTAATCTTCCTTTTTCTAAACTTCTTAGGGAAGAACTCAATCCTTCCTTTTTTTGAATTATCTTTAATTCTTTGTAAATCAGGTCTATGCCTAGCTAATTTCATATATATTAATTGAAGATAGTACAAAAATTTGTTCAATATTTTTATAAGCATATTCACCTCACTTTGGGGTTTAAACTTTGTAATCATATTTTCTTTGCTCATTTCATATTCTGTTAACAACCACTCGTTTTGAGAATATATATAGTTAATATATTTTTTATTATATATTGGAATTAGATACATCAACTCATTAAAATTGAATATATCGGAATCAAATCTCAGTCCTCTCTCCTCTGTAATGAGATTAAGACAGAGTTTATCTTTTACATCTTTTTCTCCCTTTATTCTTATTTTCCTATGAAAAATATTCGTTATCTGTACCAATGCTCTGTACAACCACATAGTACCATTCCTCGTTACTACAAAGATATCAATATCATCCTCTTCTTTAGCAAAACCACTTCCAACAGAACCAGATATACCTATGAACTTCACTAAGTTACCTACTAACAAAACAGGTATATTCTTTTTAGCAATTTCTACTTTCTTATCAACATTGATATTTTTCTTACCTTTAGAAGTACCTTTATATTCTTTTCCCCATATATATTGACTTTCTTCCTTTGTTACTCCCATACCAAAGAGGGAACGAAAATTTTGCAATTTATCACATGTATTCATTTTTTAATTATATGGTTTTTAATTACACATCTCACCAACCTATAGTGCTGACTTTCGTCTCAAAAGATGATATCATACGTGCAGAAAAGTAATATTTGTATATCTTTTAGATTACAAATATTTGTTCTTTAAAAGCTAAAGATTTACCTACCCTACTTCTCCAATATTTATTCTTAAAGCAGGTAATGTATCTATATATCTATGTAGATAGATTGCCTGTTTTAAGGTAAAACAAAATACTTAAAGGGATTAGAAATCCCTACTATACTATTAGGAGGAAGAAGAAATGGCAGACGCTTACTATACTGGTATCGAGTACTTCTCAAAAAATGATCGCCTGTTTGTAACAAAGAAAGTAGGCAATGATCCAGACGAAGTACTTGAACTTATAGACCCTAAAAAAGGTCTATACCGCTTCAAACAGAACGCTGTTGCTTATGTCGAGAAGTTGCATCCCAACAGATTGACAGTAAGACATCTCCACTTTGTAAGAAGATGGCAGCACAAAGTCGAGATAACAATAGAAACTGACGCCCATATGAGAACCGCACTGGAAAATCTTACAGAGGAGGGAAAAGGACCTCAAAGAATTTGTGTGCATGATGGGATTCGGCATGTTATAACCTTCGAAGGGGAAATATTCTTTCACGACTATGGGTCATACGGGTGGATTGTTAACAAAAAAGATGTAGAGTGGATTCGCCAGAGTCTACAACCACTAAAAGATAGTGGAACACTTACATCAATGTGGATTGGTCTTGAGAAATCCAATTGGTGCATCTTAAAAACATTTTCAAAGGAACCTTCAGATAAAGACAGAAAAAAGTATTTCTTCTACCGCATAGACTACGACGAAGGGTCGTTGAGAATTGTGACAATTGTATCTGATGATGCAGTATACTTAAGAATCTTACGATACTCTGAGACTGGTTTTTTCAAGGTAGGCAAACGTCTACCAAGAACATTTAGGCCTAAAAGGTAAATCAATAGCATTAAGGAGTGGTATATAACTCATCTATTCTGTCTACTTTAAGACTTAGAGCTATATACCACTCCGTATACTTTTCCCAAAAAAACATAACATTTCATCAACACTAATATTTTCTTTCATATTCTGGTAATATGTAGGTATAATAGATACTGCCAATGAAACAGCATGCAATACCTCAAAATGTATTAGATGTAGAGTTTAAACTTTTTACTAAGTTTACTCTTAAGGAATTCGCTTACCTAGCAATAGGTGTTGGTATAGGTGGTCTCTTCCTTTATCTAACTGTAGGTAAACAAATGCCAGCTATTATAGGAATCCCAGCCTTTTTAATATTCTCAGCCATAGGTGTTTTCTTATCTCTTGTTCCAATTAATGATCAACCTGCAGATAAATTCATACAAAACTATATAACAGCAATAACAAATCCTACGCAAAGGGTATGGAAGAGTAAAGAACAAGAAGACATAGCACAAAAACCAGGAGTCAAACCTTCGAAAGACGGAACTCTAATAGCAAAGCATATAAAAGAGAGACCAAAGATTATCGGTTCTGGTATTAGTGAAAGCAAGATTCTAGAAGAAACTTCGGAAAATGTAAAAGCTATAGATAAAGAAATCGAAGAGGCTGAAAAGGCTACTACAATTAAACAAGTAAACGCTAATAATATATTAATAAATTCGGAGAACATATCTAACTACCAATTCAATATTAAAGGATTTGAGAATATACCAGGTAATATTAACCTATGGCTTTCAACAAAAGATTACAAACCCATATCAAACGTTATAGCGCAACTAAAAGACAGCAGCGGGAATCTTCTCTATGCAAATAAAACAGGAACTAATGGATATTTTCTAACCAATAAAAGATGGAATCCTGATAAATATGTTGTAGAATTTGAATCTGAAGAGTATAAGTTTCCAAAAGTGGAAATTATTCTTACTGGAAAAGAAAGTAACTTACCTATTAAAATATCTGCTCTGTAATTATGGATAAAAGAAAAGCAAAAGCTAGAGCAACAGCAACAGCATCAACTCAAGACCATCTTGCAATTCGTGATATTAGAGATGATTTGATTATTAATAAGAATGGAAGTGTATCTATGGTTATTCAAACATCTGCTATTAACTTCGATCTTTTAGCTGAATACGAACAAGATAATAAAATATTAGCATTTGGAGGTTTACTCAACTCTCTGAACTTCCGTGTACAAATAATGATTAGGACAAAAAGGATTGATATCAGTAATTATATTACATATTTGAAATCACAAAGAAGTGATAAGATGAGTGAAGGTCTTAAAAAACAGTTAGATATTTATACACATTTTATAGAGAATTTGATTGTCGAAAATGATGTATTAGATAAAACATTCTTTATTATAGTTCCGTATCATACAGGAGCTGTCCTTCCAGAAGTTTCTTTCTTTAAAGGAAAGAAAAATAGTAGTGAGGAGGAAGCTATTGCAAATCAAAAAATAGAGCAACTACTTGAAAAGGCTAAAATATTCTTAAGTCCAAAGAGAGATCACATACTCAAACAGATTAGTAGAATGGGACTATCTGGCCACCAGCTTACAACAAAAGAATTAATTTCAGAATTATACACAATGTATAATCCAGAGGAGGAGTAAGAAAGAAACAAAATGGATACTAATACAACAATTATGAGTAAAACTAGCAGCATGCTCTCTGAGAGACAGAATCGTCTTCAATCACCTGGAGAGAAATATGCTCAATTCCAAGAAAAAATCAAAGTGGAGCCTGAGACAATTACAGATAAAAGAAAGCATTCTACCGAAGAGTTTGTTGATCCTAATGAACAAGAAAAGAAGAAAAAGAAAAAGAATCCCCTTTTAAGACTTCTTGATAAGATAGCAGGAAATGTAAATCCGGAAGATGAAAAGAAAAAAGAGGAAGAAGAGAATATAATACAAGACGAAGCAGAAGATTATGTTTCTCCTTTAGGAACAGAAACTGATTTATCTATTCAAGACCTAGTTGCACCAATTGATATGGAAGTCGATTTCAATCATCTTCAAATGGGAGATTACTATTTCCGAACTTTTTTCATCAGTGGATATCCTAGATTCGTAGGTCCTAATTGGCTATCCCCTATTATTAACTTTGAACACTCTTTAAGAATCAGTTCTTTCTACTATCCTGTAGAATCGAAAGTTATTCTTGAAAAGTTAAAAAAGAAAATAGGAGAGATGGAAGCTACACTCTACTCTCAAATGGAAGACAGGAAAGTTATAGATCCTTCCTTAAAAGTAGCTCTTTCTGACGCCCAAATGTTGCAAGATTCTATAGCTGAAGGTACTGAGAAATTCTTCCATTTCTCTATGTATGTAACTATCTATGCTAAAACTGAAGATATGCTAGAGAAAATCTCACGTAATGTGGTTTCTACTCTTGCAGCTATGAATGTAACAGCTAAACCAGCGACATTACAACAAGAGCAAGGTTTCATTGGCACCCAACCACTAGGCATAGACAATCTATATATCACCAGAAACATGGACACAACATCTCTTGCAACTACCTTCCCTTTTGTTACTTCAGAGTTAACTATGGACCATGGTATTATGTACGGATTGAATGTACACAACAAGAGTTTAGTTGTATTTGACAGATTTGAATTAGAGAATGCAAACACTGTAGTCTTTGCAAAATCAGGTGCTGGTAAAAGCTATTATGTAAAACTTGAAGCAGTTCGAAGTTTAATGTTGGGTACAGAGATAATCATAATTGACCCAGAAAGAGAATACGAGAACTTGGCACATGCTGTCGATGGAGCATATATCTCTTTCTCCCAGGACAAAGGACATAAAATGAATCCTTTTGAGCTTTCAGGTGTTTCAGAAGAAGGAGATGACGAACTAAGAATGAAACTACTCTCTCTACACGGCTTCTTCAAAGTCCTCTTTGAAGGTATGACAAATATGGAAGATGCCATTTTAGACAGAGCTCTCCAATTAACATATAGAGAGAAAGGTATAACTTTTGACCCTAATACACAAGCAAACACTCCTCCCCTATTAGAAGATTTGTATAAAGTTCTCAAGGGTATGGCTGAAACTGAAGCACATAGTCTAGCTAGAAGATTAGAAAAGTATCTAATAGGAAGTGGTGCTGGAGTTTTCAATGAAGCAAGTAACTTTGAGATTAACAATCCTTTTACTGTTTTCAGTGTGAGAGATTTACAAGAGGAATTAAAACCTCTAGCTATGTATTTAATGTTAGACTTTATATGGACAAGAATTCGAAAGGACCAAAGAAGAAGACTGTTAATAGTAGATGAGGCTTGGTATATGATGCAATCCGAAGATTCTGCTAAGTTCATGTACTCTATAGCTAAACGAGCAAGAAAATATTACTTAGGACTCTCTACAATCACACAAGACGTTGCAGACTTCTTAAATAATGAGATGGGTAGAGCTATCATCTCAAACTCATCTATTCAAATGTTGATGAAACAGAGTCCCTCGGCTGTAGAATTGTTACAAAAAGTATTCAATCTTTCTGATGGAGAGAAAGGTTATCTGCTAAGTTGTGATAAAGGACAAGGCCTTTTCTTTGCTGGTTCAAATCATGTAGGCATCCAAGTAATTTCTAGTGTAGCTGAACATGAATTGATTACATCTGATCCAAGAGATTTGGAAAAACTAAAGGCCAGAGAAGGAAAAGAAGATACTAGAACAATAGAGGAGTTAGCACAGATATATGATGCGCCAGCGACACAACAACCAGCCAGAGAAACAAAACCCGGAAGAGAAGATGAACTCATAAGTGAGGCCGTTGAGAAGAGAGAGAAACAAAAGAGTATGTTAGAGAAAGAGAGAGAGAAATACCAACAAGAGCTAGAAAGAAAACTAGAAGAACAAGAGAGACTGATGAATCCAGAAAAATTTGAAAAACAAAAAACATTTCTGGAAGAGTTAAATGATAGTACCCTAACAGGTCAGGTAGTCAATAAACGAAAAGAATCTTTAAAAGGAAGACGTCATTTAACACCACAGGGTATGGTCCAAAGTTACCCAGAAGAAGACGAGGAGGTAAATGAGAATGTTTAGTTTTTTAAAGAAAAAAGACGATACGAATATACAACCCCTAGATGAAGATGTTTACCTTGTAACACAAGCCGTTGACACTGCTACCTTAGCAGAAGCACAAAAACAAAAAGATTTAGAAAAACTTACAAAAGCTGAAAAAAAGAAAGAATATAAGTCCGATATTGCTAAATCTATCACAAATCCCGCTATAGCTAGAGCTGCAACAGCATTACAAATAAAAAACCCTTTCAAGGGAGTTTAGCTCAGTGGCCCTTGATCTACATTTAGAAATTCTCCTAGATTATCTTTGTTAATAACTATTGGCAAGGGGTGTCCATCAACGATTCTTCTGGCAACACTTCTCATCATCGTTCCAATATTTCTCTCCAACTGTCTAATACCAGCATCAAAGCCAACTGGTCGAATTACCGAAAGCCAAATATCATCACTAATTTGTACATGTTCAGGTGAAAGATTAAGTTCTTTCAATACATTAGGAAGAATATACTTCTTGGCTATCACTTCTTTCTCTTCATCAGAATAGCTTGTAAACCTAATTATCTCGACCCTATCAAGCAGGGCTGCGGATAATCCTCCAAGGTTGTTTGCAGTACAAATAAACATTACTCTTGAAAGATCTACTGGATAGTCTATGTAATGATCTACAAACGTATTATTTTGTTCTGGATCTAATATCTCTAGTAATGTTGCCATAACATCACTTAATAAACCGGCATTACCACTGGCCTTTTCGATCTCGTCTAGTAGTATGACTGGATTCATAGTTCCACATCTAACTAATGCTTTAATTATCTGTCCTGGCTCCCCGTCTATAGAATATCTAGGCGTCCCTCTTAAAGTTCTTACATCCCCAATTGCACCAAGAGATATTCTTACAAACTTTCTATTCATAGATTCTGCAATTGATCTAGCTATAGAAGTTTTACCTACACCTTGTAAACCCACAAACATAAATACTGGAGAACGTACTTCAAAAGCCCCATATTGTTCAACGGGTCTAGATTCCCTAGCTGGTGAATCTATAGGTATTTGAGTTGGTATATTTGAAGTAGTTGAAGTATTACCTGCCTTTAATTGCATAGAGGCTAGATAATCCAGAATCAAATTTTTAACAGAATTCATACCGTGGTGTGTACCATCCATTATCTCTTTAGCTTTAGTTATATCCAAACGATCTTGAGATATATTCCCCCATGGTATCCTTACAACCCAATCTATATATTTACTAACATTTTCAAATTCATTACTATACCCACCCATCCTAACCATTCTTTTTAATCGTTGGATAGAGTGCATAGCTTCTTCTTTAAGTCCTGCTGGTGTCGTGGAAGAGTTTAGTTTATTCTCTAATTGAGTTATTTCAGCTAAACTATCTTCCAATACATTGGTTGTTGCTGGTTGGGCAGTATTATTATCCATACTACAAGTAAGTGTATATTTAACAGTCTATTAAGTCAAATCTGTCTGTTGTTGATTCTGTTGGTAGTCAAGATTACCTCCGTGAAGATCAATTGCGTCCTGAACCATGTTATCAACCATCCCTCGAAATTCCTTTGTTTCCACCAAAGCTCCTGCAATCATATCCAAAGCTTCTGGGGTTCTTGCGATTATTTCAGCTAGAAGAGTAACAAAGT
>DUTP01000005.1 GCA_012842045.1 Candidatus Dojkabacteria bacterium | reverse complement strand
TGTTAGTTTTCTAAAGTTTGGTCTCTTTGCAGCTTCTGCAGCAGGCTTAGAGTAAACAGTTTCTACTCTTAATAGACTTAAGTATTTCTCTTTGTCTTTAGGTAGTCTAGCTGGTCCTGTGACTTCATCACCTGTTCTTAGACTAAATTTTTGAATTTGAGAACCAGAGATATATACATCATTATCACCTGGTAGTAAACCTTCCGTTCTTAATATTCCATGAGAACCATCCTTCATGACTTCTAAAATGCCACTAACCTCAACAAAACCATTTGTTTCAGATTGTGCTTTGAGAATAGCAATAGTTAAATCTCTCTTAGAGAGTTCCATAAAATTTTCTAATTTAAGAGCTTTTGCTTCAGCTCTGACTTCAGCCAATGTCATGGCTTCATAGTCTTTAAGTGTTTTCTTTTGTTTAGCCATTTTCCTTAAAGTGGGAATTTAAATTGATATTGGGCAACTTGCCACATCTAATCATTAAAGTATATTGAAAACCTATTTGATTGTCAATTCTAAAATCAAGATGAAAAACAAAGAAGGGATCGGTACTGCCCCAACCGACCCCGGGTTCTACTCCTTATATTAGGAATAGTTTCGAAGAACATACAGGATGTTTCCCTTCTTCTTATTTGAATCTACTATAGTAAATTGAAAAAAGAAAAAGACAAAAGAATCTTAAGCTTTTCCTATTGCCCAGCTGTGCTTGTGACACCCCAGACAAAGGGAAAAACTTAAGATATCCACATCCTTGTAAAGAACTATGAGCAATTATACTCCCTTATCGTTACACTTGTCAAGCCTATAAATTCAATCCACATTTGTGGGCTGTTCTGCAAATCCCTTTCTCGGCAGTATTCTCAGTCTGTTGTTACACATGAAGTTACGGTCAACACTGCCACTACCTATGTGTTATAGATTTTGTGGATATGTTTTCAAAGCACAAAACAGAACCATTAATATAGTGCAACAAATTGAAATCTCTTCAAAGAAAGAAACTGGTGCCCCTCATTGTAAAAATAAAAGGCACCACTGGCACATAACAACAGAGGTTTGTACTCATCCTGTTCTGAAGTAACCGTATATAATACGGTACTTAAACAAGTGCTCGTATCTTTTCTTGCCAAGAACGGAAGACAAGACACCTACTACCTCTTTCTTGTACTCAGGATCTTCTAGAAAATCCTTATGCACATAGAGCATTACACTAATTCTATCAACCGCCTTATCAGACTTAGACAGACTATTTGTTAGAGCAGTCCAAATATTTGGAGCTCTTGAAAGAGTCATATCTTTCAAGTCTAGGGACCTTAACTCTCTTAACAAAGAGAGGATTCCTAGCTTATAGCCAATAGAAAAAGAGATGCTACATTCCTCCATACCCCCTGCTCTCTCCGCATGAACCCATGCGTTTCCAATCCATAAGTTTTCATCCATTAAAACAACCTCCTATTAAACATCCTCTGTTTTTAATGTACCAGAGCCAATTATATCACACTATAGGGGAAATCACTACAAACTACTAACCTTGTAAATCTTCTTTACATTAACTTTCTTTGTTACACCAACCTTCATCCTACCAACAATCAAATCAGTATACCCAGACCTCTCTGCTTCCTTAATAATTGAATCCACACCCCACGTACCTCTAACCTCTCCAGTTAGTCCAACCTCCCCAAAATATATAACTGACTTAGAAAGTGGCCTATCTGCAACAGAAGATTTAATAGCAGCACAAACAGCAAGATCTATTGCTGGATCAGAAATTGTAAGACCACCTACCACATTCACAAACACATCCTTGTTACCTAGGAACACCTTCCCTTTTCTAGACATAACAGCACAAAGCATATCTAATCTTGGTTTCTTAATACCATTTGCAACTCTTCTTAAAGGACCACCCTCACTCTCTCTTTCAACAACTAGAGCTTGTACCTCAACAAAGACAACTCTTGAACCTTGTATAACAGCACCTATAGCACTGCCTGATTCCTCTTGAGTAGATTCTAAGAAAAGCAATGATGGGTTACCCACCTCAACTAAACCATTCCCCCTCATCTCAAACACCCCAATTTCATTGGTAGATCCAAATCTATTCTTCATACTCCTTACTATACGGTATTGATTATACTGATCCCCCTCCATGTACAATACACAATCAACAATATGTTCTAAGACTTTAGGTCCTGCAATATCACCACCTTTGTTAATCTGTCCTACGATAAAGATTGGAACACCTGTTGTCTTAGCAACCCTGGTTAATAATGCACCAGAAAGTCTCACCTGAGATATACTTCCTGGATAACCTTTAGATTGCAAAGACTGCATACTCTGAATTGAATCTATTACTACAAGACTAAAATTCTCTTGTTCAATTAATGCTACGACATTCTCTACAACAACATCCTCCGTTACTACAAAATTCTCAATACCTTTCAACTTACCATCTGCAACCCTCTCTAATCTTTCATTTAACTGGGTGGGAGACTCCTCGCCACAAACATACAAAACTTTTCCTTTCTTAGTAAAATTCAAAACTATCTGCATTAAAAGTGTAGACTTTCCAACACCTGGTTCCCCACTCAAAAGCACAACCTCACCTTCTACCAAACCTTTACCTAACACCCTATCAAACTCTTCATAACCTGAACTCATTCTCTCTTTTGGCAAAACCTTTTTCTTTTCACCTGAGAATTCTGTAATTGATTTAAATGATGATGCTTTTACACTCTTTTCTTTCGCTAAAGATGAAGCAGTTTCAATCTCCTGAGTTTCTTCCAATGTACCCCATTCCCCACAGGAAGAGCATTTCCCTGACCATTTGAGAAACTCAGCACTGCAAGATGAACATATATATTTCATAAGGAGAGTATATCACAAAGTGAACCCTGAAAAAGAGGAGTTAATAATTATTTCTTGATAACTAACTCATCTCCTTCTCTAGTGACAGTTAGTATCTCTTTCTCCTTGTTTTCACCTTCGGTAAGAATATGATTGGCAAGTAAGTTCTCTATTTTCTCTTGAATAAATCTTCTAAGAGGTCTTGCTCCATACCTTTCGCTAAATGCATTCTTTACTATATATGTAAGAGCCTTACTATCCAGCTTTACAACTATCTTCTCCTCTACAAGCCTACTATTTAACTCATCTACTAACAACATCACAATCTTTCTAGCATCTTTTCTAGTCAATGCTCTAAATATTACAATATCATCAAGTCTGTTTAATAATTCAGGTCTCAGAGTATCCTGCAATGCTTCCATCAACTGATCCTTCATACTACTATATGCATCATCTATTTCCTTATCACTCTTCTCTTCTAGTATATGTTTCTGATTAAAACCAAGGACTTTACTCTTAGCTATCTCTTCAGCACCAATATTAGAGGTTAGTATTATTACACTATTCTTAAAGTTAACTCTCTTTCCTTTTCCATCTGTTAAATGTCCGTATTCCAATATTTGCAAAAGAACATTTAAAACTTCTGGATGAGCTTTCTCTATCTCATCAAAAAGAATTACTGAATGAGGATACCTCTTAACCTCTTCTGTTAAACGACCACCTTGTTGAAAACCAACATATCCTGGAGGAGAACCAATCAGTTTAGAAACACTGTGCATCTCCATCATTTCACTCATATCTATCTGTATCAACCTATCTCGATCTCCAAACAATTCACCTGCTAAAACTTTTGCTAATTCTGTCTTACCAACACCAGTGGGACCTAAAAAGAGGAATGATGCCCAAGGTCTATCAGTATCAATAATGCCTGTCCTTGCTCTCTTAACTGCATTTGCAACATTCTCACAAGCTTCATCCTGCCCTATTACCTTCTTCTTAAGCTCTTTATCTAACAAAAGTAGAGCATTTTTCTCTTTACTACCAAGAGTATTAAGTGGTATTCCTGTCCATTTTGAAATAACTTGTCGGATATCCTCCCCTGTAATCTCATTTGTTTTGTCTTTCATAAAAGAGAGATACTCTTTTTCCTTTAGGGAGATAATGTTTTGTAGCTCCTTACCTGCTTTATCTTTTTGAAGAGCCTCTTCCATATTCCACTCTTCTATACTCTTATCTTTTTGAGAATTAATATCTTGTAGTTCTTCCTTCAATATATCAATATCCTTGAAAACATCTTCTAAACCTAACTTTCTAGAAGCAGCAGCCTCATCTAATACATCAATTGCTTTGTCTGGTAAATACCTATCAACTACATATCTATCAGTAAGATTTGCAGCTACATTCAATGCCTCATCAGAAATCTTTACATTATGATATTTTTGAAGTAATGGTCTAATCCTTTTAAGAACTTCTACAGTAGCATCAACACTTAGCTCATCTAAAAACAGTGGTTGAAACCTCCTACTTAAAGCGCTATCGGTTTCAAAATATGCATTGTAATCTTGTACTGTTGTCGCACCAATACATCTAAAATTACCTGCTGTTAAAGCAGGTTTTAGTACCGAAGCGATATCTGCAGAGCTACCTGGCATACCTGGAGCAACAATTTGATGGATCTCATCGATAAAAAGAATAGTATCTTCTGATTTAACTACTTCATCTATTATAGCCATAACCTTCTCTTCAACATCACCCCTCATCTTGCTACCAGCCATAATGTCAGAAATGTTTATAGATACTATCTTAGTACCCTTTAAAGATGGACCAACATGTCCATCTGCTATCATCTGTGCTAAACCTTCTACTAATACTGTTTTTCCCACACCAGCCTCTCCTACTATAATTGGATTATTCTTCTTCCTTCTTCCCAAGATATTTGCAAGTTGTTTTAACTCTTTATCTCTTCCAATTACTGGATCTAGCTTCTTCTCCCTTGCTAATTCAACTAAATCAACACCTAAAAACTCCATCAATCCTTGACCCTCTTCACTAAAAAATGGATCTGATGGTTTAGAAAACATACCAATTGGATATATCGCAACCTGACTTAATACATTACGAAAAGTTTCCAATGTCAAACCTAACTTCTTAACACCTTCAAATTCTTTAAAGCTACCTTCAAGGAGAGCTAGCATAGCATGCTCCGTTCCTACATACACATGTCCTGATTTTAGAGCTATGTAAAAAGCCCTGTTTAACACCTCTTTTAAGCTCTCAGAAAGGTTCACTACAACAGGAACATTTTTGTCCATATCCACACTGATATTTTTTTTACCCACTACACTCTCTAACAAATCAGACTCACTTATCCTAGTTTCACTTACCACTTTACTGGCTAATGAAGCCCTGTTTAGTAACAAGCCAACAAACAGATATTTCGGTGAAACTTTCTTCCTCTTCTCTTGCAGAGCGACCAAAGATGCCAACCTTAACGAGGTGACAAGATTTTTACTCAACCTCGAAAGAAATTTGTTCTCCTCTTTTTTCCCTTTTCTATTAAGCATTCTTAATTATACCACAAAGAGAAGGTTTACTTCTTTTCCCCAAGCTCTTCTTCTAATGCTGTCTCAACTGCATCTGCTAATTCCTCTTGGGTGACCTCTGGTTTCTCCTCGACAACAACTTCTTTCTCTTCCTTAACAGCACCTTGCTTTGCTCCTTTAAGACTTAAGCCTAAGTGTCTCTCCGTAGAGGAGATTGAAAGAATCTTAACATCAACTTCTTGATCAACTTTAACAATATCAGCAGGATCTTTAACCAATTTATCTGACAATTCAGAGATATGGATTAGACCATTTAGACCACCAGTTATTCTTACAAATGCACCATATGGTACAACTTTCTGAACTTTACCTTTAACAACATCCCCAATCTTGTATTTAGCAATTGCTTCTGCCCATGGATCTTTAAGTAGTCTCTTCACACTATATGCAACTCTCTTACCTCCATCAGAAACACCGATAACCATAACATTAACCTTACTACCAACACTGTACAAACTACCAATATCCTCCACCTTATCCCATGAAAGTTCTGAGAGGTGAACTAGTCCTTCAAGTCCTTCTGCATTAACAAAGACACCAAATGGTGTGATTCCACTGACTGTTCCTTCTAATACATCACCTTCCTTAACCTTGCTCAAAGTCTTCTCTCTCTGTTCTAAATCTCTTGACTGTGTAACCATCTTCTCAGAGAGGATAATTCTGTTCTTCTCTCTATCTAATTCAATTATTCTTGTCTGAATCTTGTCTCCCACTAATGAGTTTAATCTCTTCTGTACCTTAGATGAAATATCCTTTCCAACTTGTCTTACACCATCTAAATATACTCTAGAAGCATCAAGTTGTGAGGTTGGAATGAAGCCTCTAATACCTTTACCAATCTCAACAATTAAACCACCATTGTTTGCTTCAACAACAACTGTTTCAACAATATCATTCTCCTTCTTAGCCTTATCAAGAGTTAACCATATGCTTGCTTGTTGTGTTCTTCGGATAGAGAGGATTAGTTGACCTTCCTCATCTTCAGGTTTGACTACATATACCAATACTTTATCACCAGGTTTTAACTCTCTCCAATCTAATGTCTCACTCTTTAATTCTCTTCCTGCAACAATACCTTCTGATTTGTAACCGATATCAACGATTACCATTCCTTCTCTAACATCAACTACATCACCTTCAACAATATCACCTTTGTTAAAGGTTTTAACTTGATTATCTTTATCTGAGAGAAACTGATCAATCTGTGAATACAGATCTTTTTTATCTATTTTTTCTGTTGCTTTTTTTGCAACCTTTTTTGTATCTGCCATAGGGTTTATCCTTTGGTGATGTCTTCCTGTTAGCTAGATAGACATACTACTAATATTATTTGCTAACAGTGAGGAGTATATCAAATGAGGGTTGTACTGTCAATTTTACTTTACTGTGTTAGAGAAAGCATATTGCTTAATACTTTAGAATTACTATCAGTCAATTGTTATTTACTCATTAACTACAAGACAGATTCAAAAATCGCTTGCAAAGATTCACCTTCCCTATTCATCAGTTTTTCATAGTAAAACCTAACCAATGGATACCCTAAATTATCATTACTCAAAAGATAATTCTTTACTTTCTCTTTCAATCCTTTATCATCTAAATCATAAATATTTACAATTTCATTCAATCGCATAGTAACAGCTCGAACAAAACATTCTTCAAAATATGCCGAACCATACACTCTCAAAACCTCCTCATTCAACCCCAACTTCTCCACCTTGTCCATCAATTCCTTTTTAGAATATTTTACATGTATCTTTTCATCAAAAAACGAATGTGATAATTCATGGATAGTATTAGAATATACATGAACAGGATAGTACTCAGATTTACCAGTCACCTTATTTACTTTAGGAGATGTAACAGAAAAAAACTTTCCCTCTCTATTCAAGCCAAAACAATCTCCCAAAGCCACAAAGTTCGGAATGAAAACAAATTCTGGAGTATAGTTTAATTCCCAATAATTAGTAAGAATATCTAATATGTTTGGTTTTCTATTAAAAATTTCTTCAATATTTTTACATAACTCCTTATACTCCTTTTCTATATTTGTGCTGTAAAAAGAATCAAAATCTATACTTCTGTACAATTTCTTTAGGTGTTTTTTAAAAAAAGATACATCTTTAGAAAATTTATCTGAATAGACTTCACCATCTTTGAAGTCAAAATCAAAATTACTGTCTAAATATATTGATAAACAAATGTACTTATAGAGAATTGATAGTTGGTTGTCTTTGCCATATGTATTCTTAAAATTAGTTATGAAAGATTGTGGTATAAGTTGGGCAAATTTCTCTTTAATCTTGGTATATAAATAAAATTGTTCTTTTTCCTTAGGATAAAGAAAATTGATTAAGAGTGTAAGAAATACAACATTTTTATTTGTTTTTACTTTTAACATTTGTTTATAATAGAACAGAAACCTGAAAGATTCAAACCTTTTCCAACTACATAAATTATGCCTAAAATGAGGAATCAATTCCTTAAATTAGACTGAATAACAGGAAAGGATTCAAACTAGCAACCATAAAAAGCTTGACTAATATACTATTTTCATTACAATATAATATGTATAAGAGATAAATTTTAACTGCTCTGTTATGCTTAAAAAAATAACACCTATTTTACTTGCTGTAATAGCAATATTCACTTTCTATTCTGCTTTTGAAACAACAACCTCTCCTTCAATTAAAAAGGAGGCTCTAGCAGGATACACCATAACAGAATTCAATGGTATAAATGCATATGCAGAATTAGGTGACACCTACATTCTACAAGATGAAGGAGATTACCTAGAATTTACAGCTAAATGGAATGATATGAGTTCTGCATACAATGGGACATTGGGTCTCTTTGGAGTTGGTGGAACTCTCCCAAACACTGTAGGTTGGCATAGTGCCACAGGCTTTCGTGTGCGTGATAATGATAGTAACTGGCTTGTCTACACTGTAAATGGTGTAAACCAAGCAGAGCTACATAAGTATAAGGTGTTAATTACAAGTACAGGTGTTGAACTCTTCATAGATGATGTAACAAGAGGAACAAAAGCATTTGCTCAACCTATTCATGTGTCAAATATAGCAAACGCATACGGAGGCAACTTTGTAAATGCTTCTGTTAAAGACTTCACTATACACACAGATGCTTTGGGGACTCTAAGTAGCTCCAATATTTTCAATGACCTAACTTGTCATAACTGTACAACTACTTTTGTTGATGAACCCCCTGTTATTACACTAAACGGAGATCCATTTATGAATATCCCATTAGGAGAACAGTTTGTAGACCCTGGTGCAACAGTTGTTGATGATGTAGATGGTAATTTATCTGCCACAGCAACAGGAACAGTTGATACAAACAGAACAGGAAGATATTACATTACATATACTGCAACAGATTCTGGAGGTAATACTGCAACTACAAATAGAACTGTACAAGTAGAATTAGGTGTAGATAGTGGAGAAACAGCAACTGAGTTTAACGGAGTAAATGCATATGCAACTTTAGATAAAACATATATCTTACAAGATGATGGAGACTACATAGAGTTTGAAGCAAAATGGAATGATATGAGTTCTGCATATCAAGGAACTCTTGGTCTGTTTGGAGTAACTGGAGGTGCCAATCAGACAATGGGTTGGAATAATCCTTCCTTGTTTGCAATACGTGGAAGTAGTAATACATGGATGGATTTTTACCCCCCAACACCTGTTAATCAGGCTGTATATAATAGGTATAAGGTTTTAATCAATGGAACAAATGTAGAACTATATATCAATGATGTACTACAAGGAAGTACAGCTTTAATAGAGACAATTTCCATAAGGAACATCGGAAATACATATGGTAGTCGCTTTGTAGATGCTTCTGTAAAAAGTGTAAACATTCACACCTGGGCAAATGGTACTTTATATAGCACAGATATTAACAACGATCTGGACTGTGTAAACTGTACAACTTCAAAGGTATACAAGAATCAAATAGATAGCTCCTATATGCTACTTAATATTCAAGATAAGGATATTACAATCTACAAACCATACGGAACTGAGTATATAGCTTACAATTTCTTCAGATTTATAAAAGATTCTACAAATGCAGACTCATGGTTACTTGGACGCACATATCTAACTGATGAGAACTTCGCTACAAAAAGAACAATTGTAACATCAGGAAACTGGGAGACAGCGATAAAGATATCTAATGCTTCTGATTTTATGGGTTCACAGGCACATGGAGATGAACTATTAACAGATTTCTCTATCGAACTAGATGGACATGAAATTGACTACACAGAGTTTGGATTTAGAAAAACAAAACAATTAGATATCTATCAAGACTCCAACCTATTTGCTCCTGAAGGACTTTCAAATGTAGGAGAAAATGTTGCTACTTCAGAAAAACATTGGACTTTCCATTTTGACAGAGACAACTACTTAACACAGAAAACAACTTGGTTAACCGTAGAAAACTTAGTAGATTCATATTTATTCATGGTACCAATTAACAGAACCGACTCTATAGGGCAGATTACAGACACTTCAATGGTAGCTCC
The DNA here is from genome assembly GCA_012842045.1 of Candidatus Dojkabacteria bacterium. Classification (GTDB taxonomy): domain Bacteria; phylum Patescibacteriota; class Dojkabacteria; order SC72; family SC72; genus UBA5232. The sequence goes on along the minus strand of DUTP01000005.1, from coordinate 146,291 downwards.
TCTCTATGTAAAAGAAAATGTTGCAGGTACACATTCTCAAACAAACTATGTTGGAGATCAGATGGGAGGAAGAGCTGTAGTCTATGGAAAAGATACAGGATTCTTCTCGGATGTTACAGTGTTAGAGGGGTGGAATGATAATTCAAGATACTTCACCTCTACTGCACCACAGTACAACAAAATGTATTTTGATTTCAGTGATGTTTACACAACAACCGTTGGAGAGGTCTTCGACACCAAAGTTATGTTCGAGGTTGGTAAAGAAAACAACACTGCTCCACTATTCACCACACATTCTGAATTTGTTGTAGATGAGAATGAGGCATATATAGGGCAGATAGTTGCTACAGATACTCAATTACCAAAACAAACACATACTTACTCAATAACAGGTGGTGCTGATGCAAGTAAATTTACCATTGAACCAGCAACGGGTAAACTATACTTTGTTTCTGCCCCAGACTATGAGAACCCAACACAGGCTGGAGATGTTCCAAATAGATATGTGGTAGAGGTTACAGCAACTGATAATCCAAGATTCGAATCTTTAAGTAGTACACAAACAATTAGTATCTATGTATTAGATGTAGATGAGACAACACCTCCTGTTACCCCACCGGATACTCCACCAGTAAAACCTCCAGTCATTCCCACACCATTAGATCCAAAACCGGTTGCAAAACCAAAAAATCTAATAGCTCAATACCTTAACCCTGTCGCGGAACAAACAGAAACCACAGATGCTACAGAAGAGAAAGAAGAAGATAAGAGTGAAACATCTGAAACAATTGAGAAATCAACAACCCTTACTCTTTACAAAGACCTAAGAGTAAAGGTATATGACAAATCAAGAAAACCTGTCAAAGGTGCAAGAGTTGAAATACATTCTAAAGTTAGAACAGAGATTACAGATAAAAATGGAGAAGCATACTTTAAGAATGTAGAGGTTGGTAAACATACCATGATTATCTCCTACAAAGGACAGAAGGATGAAAGAACAATTGATTTAACCAATGATAATGAAGAGGGAGAAGAGATAGAGATTAATGTACAGTTAGAAAAAACAAATAAACCAAACTATTGGTTAATTGGAATAATTGTCATACTAGTAATACTCATTGGGTATGCAATATTCAAAAAGAAAGAAGATAAATAAAGATAATTAAAATTAACATATATTAATTTCTAAAAATGAATACAAAAACTGTCCTACATCAGACTACAAAGAGAATCCTCTTCCTTCTAGGAACCTTCCTCCTAGTAGCTCTTTTTACCACCCTACTAATTAAAAAAGGTGTGTTTACAATCCATGCTTATGACCCTGAACTCTTTGTGACACAATGGAAGACAAATGCTACTTCAGTTGATCCAACTTCAATTACACTAAACTTCCAACAGACAGAGGGCACTCCCTACTACGAAGTCTCTTGGAAATGTGATGGTAATTACGATGTAGTCTTTGATGCTAGACATACCCATGATTATAAAACAGCTGGTACATACAATGTCTGTATTAAGACTCTTGCTCCCATAGCCTTCTATGCCCCTAGCTTAACTAATGATGAAAAAGCTAAGCTTCTAGAAATTAAACAATGGGGAAATATTCAATGGTCAAGTTTCAAAAATGCCTTCCAAGGTATGCCTAATTTAAAACTAACTGCTACTGACCTACCTGACCTATCAAGAGTAACTGACATGTCTTTTGCTTTTGCAAACAATGCAAACTTCACAGGAAATGAATATATGAATGGATGGAACACTATCAATGTACAAAACATGAAAGGTATGTTTAAGAGTTCACCTAAATTCAATAGTCCAATTGGAGGCTGGAAAACAGATAATGTAACCGATATGTCTGAGATGTTCTTCCAAGCCTCTGCCTTCAATCAAAACCTTACTAGTTGGAACCTAGGCAATGTTACTACCGTTAGAGATATGTTCTTTGCTTCAAGATTTAACAATGGAGACTCTGCTGGAGCTAGCAGTACACCTCTCAATTGGAATGTACAAAATGTTAAAGACTTTTACGGTATGTTTAGATCTAATGCTTCTTTTAACCAACCAATTGGTAGTTGGAGAACTTTGAGTGCTACTAATATGGAAAGAATGTTTGACAGAGCTCATCGTTTTAATCAACCACTAACCGACTGGGACACATCAAAGGTAACTACCATGTTAGCTATGTTCCAGATGGCATATGCATTTAACCAAGATGTAAGTCACTTTAATACTGTAAGTGTAAAGGATATGAACAGTATGTTCTGGAGTGCTACACAATTCAATCAGGATATATCAGATTGGAATATTAGTAATGTAAAGACTTTTAGAAATCTTTTAGAGAATACCTCTTTCTCAATGGAAAACTATGAGAAATTATTAAGAAAATGGAGTGCACAATCTGTTCAATCAAATGTACTACTCGGTGCACAAGGACTTCATTACTGTACTGCTAAACCTTACAGAGACACATTAGCTAATGATTTTGGTTGGGATATTTCAGATGCTGGTAAAAACTGTCCACCACATACAATACAGCTATTGGATGATAATGAAGTTGACGAACACACCAAAGATGTTGGATATATCTCAGCTATTGATGACGAAGGCTCATACCCTACATACACTCTTGTTCCTGGTGAAGGAGATATGGATAACTCAAAGTTTGTTCTTGATTTGAATAGTGGACATCTATCATTCTTAGAAGAACCAGACTTTGAAAATCCACAAGGATCAGCAGATCCTCTTAACAAAAATCTCTACACTATTAGAGTAAGAGCAACAGATGATATTGGACTTTACTCAGAAACGAACTTCATAATTAAAGTTAACGATATTGATGACGTAGGACCAGTTATTAGAATCTTCCCAGGAATTAAGAGAAACAAAGGAGATATAACGGATACAGAGTTTGAAGTAAGTGACAGGTTCTCAATAGAATCTGTAGGGCTACATACATCAAGTGTTGCCTCTATTAAACCTGGTAGTATTCAATGTTGGGCAGTAAGGAATACATCATCACCAGGTTTCCCATATAGATGTGATGAACCTGACCCTGAAAACCATTTAACTATTCGATGTAAAGTTACCATTACCACTTCTGGTAGCCTAGTCCTCTATGCTACTGATGAAGCTGGTTACACTACTACTGCTGAAGAACCTGGATATGTAATAGATACAAAAGGTCCTACATTTACAGTTGCTAACCTCGATATTTCTTCATCAAATAATGTATATAATCCGACTGTTAAGTTCTTGGCTGATGATCCTACAGGAATAACCAAATACGAACTCACCTTCATTGAAGAACTACCTAATGCAAAAACTATTACAATTGAAGACTTTACTCCAGGAGTAATACTATCTCGAGAAATCAACTTAGATCCTAACAAACCATCTCATGTAGTAGAAATTACTGCGTACGACAATGCTGAAAACTCAACATCTAGAAGAATTACAATTCCACCATTAATTGAAATAAATGCACCAGATATAATTAGTAAGAATCCAATTGATACGACAACTATAAAAATTACTACATCCACCCCTGGTTATCAAATTACAAACATAGGTATCTCAGGTGATGCTGCTGCTGGAGCAACTCTTACTGGTTGTGATGCTACACCATACACCTCGACTGTAACATGCGGAGTGTCAGGTATTCAAAACACTGGTATGCTCATAGTTGAAGCCACTGAAACAGATGGCTCCACATGGACACAAGTAGGGAAAAATGTACAGAAGTATTTCCATGATACAGAGGCTCCAAACATAATTATCTCTGCACCTACCAAAGCCAAAAACGAGAATATAACTGATGTAACGATTACAGTTACTGACGATGTTGATCTTTTCGCAAATGGTGTTGAAGTTCACCAAAACTCAACTGTAGGATATAGAGATTTAGTATGTGATACAGATGACAATGATAAGTCAATAGTAAATTGTACTCTAACAATCACAGGTTCTGGTAAGTTAGTTATCGAAGCTACTGATAAGGCAGGAAACTCTACTACTAAGACAGAATATGACTTTGATATTGACACCGACCCACCACCAGTTACAATAGATGATAACCCTGTAAAGGTAAATCTAAACAATCAATCTCACTACACACTATCAGGAGAATGTTCAACCTGTGATGGTGATGTAATTGTTACAATAGGAACACAACCACATTTGACTATGTGTATGAAAGGAGAATTATGGGAACTAACCACAGACCTCTCTGCCTATCCTGATGGAGATATTGCAGTAGAAGCAAAACAGATAGATGCAGTAGGAAACATAGGGACAGCAAATGCAACATTACAGAAAGATACCATAGCTCCAACAGTTACTGTTAACTCAGCAATTGGACAAACAGACCCAACCAATCTAAATCCAGTCAAGTTTATCATCTCCTTCTCAGAACCAATTGATAGTACTACCTTTACAGAAGATGATATCGTTGTAACTGGAAGTACAACTTACCAAAAAGGTTATCTTACAAAGATTGATGGTAGTGATACTGAATATGAATTTGAAGTAAGTAACTTAACAGATGGAGATACCATCACAGTAGATATACCTGCAGGGGTATGCACAGATCCAGCAGGTAACGAGAACATTGCATCTACCAGTACAGATAATTCAGTTACATATGATATTACTCCACCTACAGTCACTGTAAATCAGGCTGATGGACAATCTGACCCTACTGATATAGATGCAATTAAGTTTACAGTTGTATTCTCAGAACCAATTAAAGAAGAGACATTCTGTAAAACAACTTTAGACATATCAGGAAGTAGTACAGCTATTGTATCTAAAATAACAAAGGTTAATGATACAACATATACAGCACTTGTAACCGGTATGGTATCAGGAGAAACAGTAACACTTTCCCTACCCGCTAATATGGTAGAAGACCTAGCAGGAAATAGAAACCCAGCCAGTACCTCTACTGATAATAGTGTGAAGTATTTTGTAGAAGAGAAAGAGCCAGAAGTACCAGAGCCACCCAAACCAATTATTTCAAAACCCATTGTAAAACCAAGAAATCCATATAATAAATTCCTTAATCCAATAATTGAGGAGGAAGAAGAGACTACTACAGAAGAACAAACCGAAGAGGAAGCCTCTAAGACAGTAGAAAAGACTACCTACCCCACTCTATACAAAAATCTAAGAGTAAAGGTATATGACAAATCAAAGAAACCTATCAAAGGTGCAACTGTTGAGATACATTCTAAAGTTAGAACAGAGATTACAGACAAGAATGGAGAAGCATACTTTGAGAATGTAGATATTGGTTCACATACCATGATTGTCTCATACAAAGGACAGAAGGATGAAAGAACAATTGACTTAACCAATGACAATGAAGAGGAAGCAGAGATAGAGATTAATGTACAGTTAGAAAAAGTAAGTAAACCAAACTACTGGTGGATAGTATTGATTGTGCTACTGGTAATACTCTTTGGATACTTCATATACAAGAAGAAGAAAGAAGATAAAAACTGATAGATAAAGTAAGTATGCTACAAATTTGAGGTTATGATTAAAAATTCTGTCCAATATCCACATGTAAAGAGAATTTTCTTTTTCATTAGTACTCTTTTGTTAGTTGTAGGTTTTACAACCTTTTTAGTTAAAAACAAAGGTTTTAAAACTCATGCCTACTCTTCCGACCTATTTGTAACCACATGGCAAACTGATGTAGATGGAGCAACTGAACCAAATAAAGTCACTTTAAGATTTTTGAAAGTAGCTACCGATACTTATGAAGTATCTTGGAATTGTGATGATGATTATGAACTGTTTTACACTAGCTTAGCTACACATAATTATCCGACACCAGGTACATACGATGTTTGCGTTAGATCTACTGCCCCACTCCGTTTCTATTCCCCTGATTTAGCTGATGATGAAAAAGCTAAACTATTAGAGATTAAACAATGGGGTACTATCCCATGGTCAAGTTTTGGATCTGCTTTTAAAGGGATGGTGAACATGCAGTTAACTGCTACTGATGCCCCTGATTTATCACAAGTTACAGATATGTCTTCTACTTTTCAAGGTGCTACAAACTTCACTGGTAATGGATCTATGGATAGTTGGAATACTAGTGGTGTTAAAAATATGGCTAATACATTTGTAGATGCCACAAATTTTAATGCCCCTATCGGTAATTGGGATACAAGTGCAGTTACTACTATGAATTCAATGTTTTACCGTGCCACAAACTTTAATCAATATATCGGCAAATGGAAAACTGGTGCAGTTGAAAGTATGGCATACATGTTTTTTGAGGCAGATAAATTTAATAATGGTGAAACTCCAGGTGCAAGCACTAAACCCCTAGAATGGAATACTAGCAGTGTAACTAATATGAAACAGATGTTTAATAAAGCTTCTTCATTCAATCAAGACATAAATAACTGGCAGACTGGTAGCGTTAAAGATATGTATGCCATGTTTGCTGGTGCGACTGTATTCAATCAGAATATTGGTGGATGGAACACTAGTGAGGTTATTAATATGGGCTCTATGTTTAATCAGGCCTCAGTTTTCAATCAAAACATCGGTGGTTGGAATACTGGTGCGGTTACTAATATGTCTAACATGTTTAGACAAGCCACAGCCTTTAATAATGGTGAAGCACCAGGTGAAAGTCAAAATACTATGGATTGGGTTACAACAAAGGTTGAAAGCATGTCTCTTATGTTTCGAGAGGCTAGTGCGTTTAATCAATATATTGGTGGTTGGGATACTGGTGTGGTTACTAATATGTCTAACATGTTTCAAGGTGCAACCGTTTTCAATAACGGTGAAGCACCAGGCGAAAGTAGCAATACCATGAATTGGGACACTAAAAGTCTTAAGTATGTAACATATATGTTTTTAAATGCTAAAGCATTTAATCAAAACATCGGCTCTTGGAATACGAGCAATGTAACTGGTATGCTCGGCATGTTTATGAATGCTAGTTCTTTCAATCAGAACCTTAACAGCTGGAATACCGGAAAAGTTACTAGCATGATGCACATGTTCAACGGAGCTACGGTTTTTAATAACGGCGATGTTCCCGGAGGCAGTAATAATCCATTAGATTTGGATACATCAAAGGTTGATAATATGTATGCCATGTTTGTAGCAAGAGACTTTAATCAAGCATTTGGGCCTAAGTGGACTACAGCAAATGTCAAGACTATGGCAGATATGTTTAGACAGGCAAGAAGTTTTAATCAATATATTGGTGATTGGAATACAGCAAATGTTGAAAGCATGGCATATATGTTTCAAAATGCCAATGTTTTTAACAATGGCGCTGAGCCTGGTGATGAGAGTAAGCCATTAAACTGGAATACTGTTAAAGTTTCAAATATGTCATATATGTTTGACCGTGCTTATGAGTTTAACCAACCGTTTGGTGACAATTGGAATACGGCAAGTGTTACAAATATGACGCGTATGTTTGATCGTGCTTCTGGATTTAATCAAGATATCAGTGGCTGGCAAACTGGTAATGTCCAAGATATGTCATATATGTTCAGTGCAGCTACTTCATTCAATCAACCAATAGGTAGTTGGGATACATCTAATGTCACAAATATGATGTATATGTTCAACAATGCTACTTCCTTTGATCAAGATATCTCGAATTGGAATATAGGTAATGTAGGAAGAATTAGTTATTTTCTTAATTATACTGCTCTGCATCCATATAATTATGACAAATTATTAAATTCTTGGAGTACTAAAACAGTAAAACCAAATTTATATCTTGATGCCGTTGGTGTTTATTATTGTCAAGGTGGAGATGCTAGGAATACTTTAACTAGTGCGCCTAAAAATTGGCGAATTAATGATGCTGGTCAAAACTGTCCACCACAAAACTTAAAACTATTTCCAGATGAAATCGAAGAAAACACTACAGAAGTCGGCACAATCTCTGCAACTGATGAAACAGCTATAATCTACTCTCTTGTATCTGGTGAAGGAAGTGGAGATAACTCTAAGTTTGCTCTTAATCCTACTACTGGTGCTTTAGCTTTCCTAGAACCTCCAGACTATGAAAATCCAACAGGAACAGCTGACCCTGATGATAAAAATAAATATACAATTAGAGTAAGAGCTACGGACTCAACTAATCTATATACCGAAGAAATCTTCGTTATTACTGTACTTGATGTTGATGATTTACCTCCGGAAATCACTATTAATCAAGGAACTACTATGTCCAATGCCCCTATCACTGATACTACATTTAAAGTAAGCGATCGTTTCTCTATCGCTTCTGTTGAAGTAGATGAATCCAGTATAGCTACTGCGGATAATATTGTATGTACTCCACCCTTCCCACATGAAGCTGATCCACCTGATCCAGAAAACCATATAGAAATGAATTGTACTATTCGTATAAAAACTTCTGGAAGATTAGTTTTGAAAGCTACTGATAATGCTGGACTAAGCTCAACTGCTTTCAAAGATGGATATGTTGTTGACCAGGTTCCCCCAACCTTTATAACATCAAGTATTGATACTTTAACATATGGTATAGACAAACCAATTATTGAATTTGAAGCTACTGATGCTGTAGGAATGCAAAAGTATGAGATTAAATATGTTGGAAGTGATGGATTAAACAAAGTTGATGAAATAGAGTATACAAAACCTGGTGTTATACAAAGAACTCTTGAACTTTACGCTGGGGAAAATCAACACACCATTACAGTTATCGCCTACGACTTAGTGGGCAATACTACTGAAAAGCAAACCATTTTCCCTCCAGAAGTCGTATTCAATGCCCCTACTGTTCTTAGTAACCAACCAATTAGCGATTCAACTGTAACAATTACTGCCCCTATCGCAGGACATGAGATTGATAATATTGAAATCTCAGGAACAGCATCTGAAGGTGTTACTCTTGAAAATTGTGCAGATGCAGATGGAGAACATAATGCTCCATATACTACATACGTAACTTGTAATATTAGAAATATTAATAAAAGTGGAACAATTATAATACAAGCAGAAGATACTAATAATAGAGCAACAGGATACAACTCACATATGTATACAATTGATACTGTTGACCCTGTAATAACTATCAATGCTCCTACCAAGAAGAAGAAGGATAATATTACTGATACTACAATTACTGTAACAGATGCTGTTGAAATATATCCTGCAGATATTGAGATAGCTGCAAGTTCAACAGGAATGGCTGAGAATTTGGAATGTACTGCTGATACTGGAGATAAAAATATTATTAATTGTACAATAACAATCATAGAATCAGGGAACCTTGCTATAACAGCCAAGGACAAAGCAGGAAACAGTATTACTGAAACCAAAGAAGGATATATCATAGACAGGATCCCACCAGCAATTTCCATAACCAGCACAGCACCAATAAACAGAGCAAACAGAACCCACTATACCCTAGGAGGTACATGTACTTTTGGAGACAACAATATCATTACAGTTATAGCAGAACAACCATATGTAGCAGAATGTCAAAACGATAATACTTGGAGTACTGAACTAGACCTATCAGCACAACCCGATGGTACTGTCGTTGTCTATGCATCACAGACAGATGATGTTGGAAACAAAGGAGAAGACACCAAAGAGCTATTGAAAGACACCGTCGCTCCAGTATTAGGATATGAAGATTTAAGTACAAATAATCCCTCCCCTGAACTTACAGGTACGGTAAATGATAAAAATGCTACCGTAACAGTTGAAATTGTAGAAACTGGACAAATAATCAATGCTGCAAGCAATCAAAATGGTACTTGGACTGTATCTGCTGGAGACATTACAAACCTAACAACAAAAACATACAATTTAACAATAACTGCTACTGATTCTGCTGAAAACAGTAGTGAAATCACAGGCCAACTAATAATTGATATTACTCCTCCATACATTACTTCAATTACACCTGCAACTGGACAACCAAATCCAACTAATCAACAACCTATTATCTTCCATGCAACATTCTCTGAACCTCTAAAAGATGATACCTTAGATGCAAATGGTTTTAAGATTAAGGAAGATGGTGTTATTACAACAGCTAAAGTTACAGAGGTAACAAGTATCAATAATAAGAAATATACCCTCTCTGTGTCAGGCATAGTGAATCAAAAGGCAAGCATTACAGTATTCTCCCCTGCTCATACATACCAAGATGTTCTTGGTAACTGGAATACTGCAGAAGTAGAATCAAGTGCAGTAACATTTGATAAAGAAAAACCAACTGTTACAGTAAATCAAACTAATGACCAAGTAGATCCTACCAATATAAACTCCATTAAATATACAGTTGTCTTCTCCAAACCAATTAATGGAGACACTTTTATCAAAGAAGACCTACTCATATCAGGTAGTAGTACTGCTACTGTATCACAATTACAAACAGTAAATAGCACAACATATACTGCAGTTGTAACGGGTATGCTATCTGGAGAAACTGTATCACTCTCTCTACCTGCTAATAGAGTTGAAGATTCTGCTGGAAATACGAATACTGCCTCAACTTCTACTGACAATTCAGTAACATATGATGCTACTTCCCCAACAGTTACAGTAAACCAAGCTGATGACCAAGCTGATCCTACTAATGAAGATATAATTAAATTTACAATTATTTTCTCAGAACCAATAAATGGAGATACATTTACAAGAGATGATTTAAATATATCTGGTAGTAGTACAGCTAAAGTATTACTATTAACAAATGTAAACGACACAACATATACAGCATATGTAAATGGTATGGTATCTGGAGAAACAGTCTTACTCATCCTACCTGTTGATACTGTGGAAGACCTTGCTGGAAACAAAAACATTGCATCAACCAGTACTGACAACTCTATTACATATGATAATATTCCACCCTCTGTAACTATTAATCAATCCTCAACTCAACCTGACCCAACAGATATTAACTCCATTAAATACATCGTTATCTTTTCTGAACCAATAAAAGAAGATACATTTACTCATGAAGATATACTAATATCTGGAAGTACAACTGCTAAAGTAAAAGGTATTACAAAAATTAGTGAAACAGAGTATGAAGTTGAGATTGAGAACCTAACAAACGGTGAAACAGTAACAGCAACTATTCCTGCTGATGTATTAACTGATTTAGCTGGGAATAATAACGTTGCATCTACCTCTACTGATAACTCTGTGACATATATTGTAGAAGAGGAAGAACCAGAACAACCAGATGAAGAAGAACCTCCAAAACCAATTATTCCCACACCATTAGATCCCAAACCTGTTGTAAAACCAAAGAATCTGTTTGCTAAATATATCAACCCTATCATTGAAAACGAAAAAGAAGAAAATACTAAAGCTGCAGAGGAAACTTTAGACATAACTAAGGAACCTGCTTCCTCTACTCAATCTAAGAGTCTGAAGATAAAGATATACAGTGAGTCTGGAGAACCTCTTGTAGGTGTAACAGTTGAAATACACTCAGATGTTAGAACAGGAATTACTGATGAAAATGGAGAGGTATATTTTGAAAATCTAGAAACAGGTTTACATACAATGATTATTTCATATAATGGGTATAGGGCTGAAAAGAAAATTAATCTAGTCAGCGATGGAGAAGAAGAGATGGAGATAAATGTAAAACTAGAAAAAGTAATAATACCAACATACGTTTACTGGTTGATTGCCCTAATTGTCCTATTAACAATACTCTTGGGATATAACATATACAAGAGAAAACAAGAAGAGAACAAATAAAGCTTTAATTTCCATTCACCAAATATTCTCTTAGGACAACCCTGTCCATATCTGGTTTTCTAGCCTTTAAGATATACCTTCCATACAAAACAAACACCGAATTAACCTTGTACCAATCTTTCTTTGGGTAGAGTTTCTCTAAATCATGAGCTACCTTAGTTGGATCTATATTCTTAGTAAGACCATACGCCCTAGCTACCCTCAAAACATGTGTATCTACAGCAATTCCCTCATTAGCTCTATACCTCTCATTTAGAAAAACATTTGCAGTCTTGTAACCTACCCCTGGCAGTTCAACAAGCTTCTTCAGCGACTTAGGGGGCTGCCCTTCATACTGTTCAACCAAAATCTTAGCCATCTTCTTAATATTCTTGGATTTTGTTCTAAAGTAATTAATACCCCCTAGGGTATACTCTAAATCTTTTATATTAGCACTAGCCAATCTTCTAGCACTTGGATATTTTCTGAAAAGTTTTGGGGTAACCTTATTCACCTGCATATCAGTTGTCTGTGCAGAAAGAATTACAGCAACTAAAAACTGAAAGTCATCCTTCCAATTTGCAAGCTCTGTAGAAGCCTCTGGAAAGAGTTTCTCTACTTCAGATAGTAATTTGATAGCCACATCCCTCCTACTCATCATACTAATGCTTTCTTTAATTTGCCTATAAATTCCCTACCTAAGAAATATTCATACACTCTCACCACATCAGGGACTATACCTACCAGCCTTCTAAACTCTCTTTTTACCTCCCCATTTGAGAATTTGATACTACTACAACTACCAGCTACTTGACTACTAAGTTTCAACCCACTTTCATACATCACCTCTTTTACATTCTCTTTAATAGCACCATCGTAAGTGTCATATAGCCTCATATCATACTCAGCATCAGGATATATATTCTCCACAATCTCTTTAAATCCAATATCGTACCTCAAACCATCCTTAATATCATCCATATCCCCATATGTATCCTTAAGAATTCTTTTATTATCACTCCAAATATCATCTCTATCTCGCCAGCCATCATCTCTCTTAGTGACAACCTGATGCCAACCAGATCCTACAGTTTTTTTGTACATTTCATACACCTTACTACTCTTCTCTTGTACTTCTTTTTTTTCATGCTGATCTGTCTCTCTCTTTCTAATATCTCTCCATTCACTCTCTTCTGATTTCAATTGAATAACACATCTATCCAACCCCAATTCTGATATCATTAGAGATTCTAAATCCATTGCTCTGTCAATATATCCTGTCACTTCCTTCTCATCCCAATTTTTCTGTAAAGACAGCCAATATCCTATGGATACAGCATTACTAAACGGACTCCTGTCAAGAATTAACATTGTATTCTGGTACTTCTTATCACTTAGATATACATCCATAAATTCTAATCTATTTAATGCAAAGAGTGCCATCCTTACATCTAAGGTATCTATTCCCTCTAATTTTGCATCTGAGATACCATCCTTTAAAAGAGAACGTATGACTGAACCCATTGGAGTTGCATATATTGGGAAAGAAGAAAATGTTAGATTCACACTACGACCCTCAAGTTCTTTAACTATTCTAGAAGTTGCATCACCCTTACCAAGCTGATCTCCGCCCTCAATACAGACCGACCCATAGCTTTTGATTTCCATTTTTAGGAGAAGATTGTAAATTTATACATCTTCATTATATCACACCACTCTCTTTGCCTGGTTTTGTACAATTGTTTTACTCTCACCTCAAGGCTTGCCGCCAAAACATTTCCGATGGAAACGAACACCGTTGTCAAAATATGTAAAATTTTTTACATGCTATATAACACCCTGTTTTGCCACAGAAAAACACAATGTTACACTTCTTAAAAGAAGCCCTTCTTTTCGTGTCCTCTACAAGACTTGTTTCGTAACAGATTGACAACCAACAGTAAACGTTTCTATTTACCACTAGCACAACAACCCAAACCCTAGAGTTTTCTCTCTAGGGTTCTCTAGGTGTGTTCTTTTTTGATATACTTGATTATGAAAAAATTATTCATCTTTGACTATGACAACACACTCGCCCAACCTGTATCGGTTCCATCGGATAATATCCTCTCTGAAACTGCTAGACTCACCAAAGAGAACTACGTTGCAATTATGAGTGGAAGAACTTTAAAACAGTTAAATCAATTATTTGTAAAAAATATTACTATTACAAACAACAACCTTTTTATATGCCCTTACTATGGAAACAAAATATTTAATTATAATCTAAAGACTCTTAATTTAATCTACGAGGCAGAGCAGGTACCACCAAAAGACAAAGAGATTATTTACAAAGCTCTCAAAGGAATAAAGAAGAAAGTTATTATCACAGAGAAAGCAGGGTATATCGCAATGGATTGTTTAGGAGAAGATGCTTCCAACGAGGTAAGAGAAAAATGGGATCCTGACGGTAGTAAGAGATTATCTATAAGGAGAAATCTTGATGAAATTTTTAAAGGGAGGTTTGATATGTTTATAACAGGAAGAGCTACTATCGATATAGTAGCTAAGGGTAGAAATAAAGCCGACAATACAGTAAGACTAGCAAGGATGTTAGATATACCTCTAACGAATGTTACTTTCACAGGAGATGAGTTTTATAAATACGGAAATGACTATCCCCTTCTATCTCTTAAGGACATACAAATCAATATTATTAAAAACCCAGAAGAAACGCTAGGAATTTTAAAAAGGATGTAAAAATCTTTCATATCGTCAAACCGTTAAAAGTATCTCTTTACTTAAAACAAAAAACCCACTATTTCTAGTGGGTTTTCAAATTCAAAAAGTCCTGGCAATAACCTATCTTCCCAAAGCCTTGCGGTTTAAGTATTTTCGGCGTTAGAGTGTTTTACTTCTGAGTTCGGGATGGAGTCAGGTAGTTCCACTCCACTACAATCGCCAGGCAAAAAGAATCTATCTATCTATATATATATAGATAGATATAAATACCTTTTGCCTGACCTCTTCTTTCGAAGAGCTCAGGACTTAATTCTAAAGAGCGAGAGTGTAATTGTACACTCAAAACCGAACAGAAAGTAATAAAAAATCAAAGAAGCTTTTGGTCAATTAGTACTCCTCAGCTAAGTATATCACTATACTCACACTTAGAGCCTATCAATGTGGTAGTCTTCCACAGACCTTCCATGTAGTCAAGCTACACAAGTATATTTAATCTTGAGTTTGGCTTCGCACTTATATGCCTTCAGTGCTTATCCGAAAGCAACTTAGCTACCCAGCTATGCTCTTGGTAGAACAGCTGGTAGACCAGAGGTTACCATTCCCCGATCCTTTCGTACTAGGGGATGATTCTCTCAAATATACAACGCCTATACCGGATAGAGACCGACCTGGCTTACGCCGGTCTGAACCCAGCTCGCGTGCCGCTTTAATGGACGAACAGTCCAACCCTTGGGATCTTATCCAATCCCAGGATGCGACGAGCCGACATCGAGGTGCCGAACCTTGCCGTCAATATGAACTATCGGGCAAGACTAGCCTGTTATCCCCGGGGTAGCTTATCTCCGTTAAACAATGGCGCTTCCACGCGCAACCAAAGGGTCACTTAAACCTACTTTCGTAACTGATCGGGATGTCTCCCTCACAGTAAAGCCTCCTTATGCTTATGCACTCTTCACCCGATTTCCATCCGGGTTGAGGAGACCTTAGTGCGCTTGCGGTACTCTTTAGCAAGCAACCGCCCCAGTCAAACTTCCCACCATGCACTGTCTAGAATCCAGATAATGGACACTGTTAGAAATAAAATATCAAAAGAGTGGTATTACACTGTCGACTCCGCAATTCCTGACGAAACTGCTTCATAGTCTCCCACATATTCTATACATCCGAGACCTTATCTCAATGCAAAGCTGAAGTAAAGCTCCACGGGGTCTTTTTGTCCTGGTATAGGTAGGCCGCATCTTCACAGCCATTTCAATTTCACCGAGCACGTTGTCGAGACAGAGGAAAAATCGTTACACCTTTCATGCAAGTCACTAATTAAGTGACAAGGTATTACGCTACCTTAGGCATTTCTGTTACTTCCATCTAGTGTTCATTAAACTAGAAGACCTATTTTTAGGCGGATACACCTTCGTGTATCTCTCTACATCACTGTAGAGGTCGGACTATATCTTCACAATATTATATTGTGTCTAGCATGTAGCCTCTGAGGATTTCCAATTTCTTGGATCTTTCCTGCTGATTGTCCATAAATACAAGATTGTTACTCTTTGGTACTTGTATCGTTTAGGATGTTCCAGCATATAGCTAGATTTTAAAACGGCCCTATATCTTTAGATAGCAAACCGAGATTAGCAAATATCTCAGTAGATATATATCTACCACCGTTCACTTGTGTTACCCTCTAACAACGTTTGTTAGATTCGTGTATATATTTCTATATACATCTGTATGTCGCCATACAGGTCGGACTATCTCATCTCCCTATCAGGAGTTTGGCGTATAGTCTCTGAGGATTTTTGTAATTATTGTCTCTTTATCCCATTTTTTACCTTTCCCTTGTTGGTTTATCTCATATACTAAATCCACCAAGTAAAGAAAACCTTCCTTAGTTAGATGTCGCTTTTTATACATAAAATCAACAGCTCTTTTGAAAATTTCAAAAGTCTGAGACTTTACGATTAACGGATACTTCTCAAAGAAAGGAATAACTTTGGTATAGCAAGGTTTTATACCAGAAATCTGATACGTAAAAACGCTATACGGTGATGTTTTTCTATGGATACTTCCACATCCAAACATCTTTCTTAACAATTCAAGTATATGGACACTTTTTTCATGTTGATAAACATAAAAAGCTGGCTCTATTCTCAAACCATACCTAGAGTCCTTTCTACTCTTAATATTAAGACAAAAGCTTCCCTCTCCATCGATAAATCCAGAGAGAAACCATTTCAATTGTTCTGTAAAAATAGGATCTGACATTACAAATCTTTCCTGCTGATTATCTGCATTCTTACATTTTAACTACTAGAGATTACAAATTTCTTACAATTTGAATATCATCTAATGAGTAGCAAGAAATACTCAGACGTTCCAGCATATAGCCAAATTTTACAACTACAATTCCTGGCAGGGTATTGCTACCCCACCAGGTCTAATAGTTACAGCCGCCATTGACCAGGGCTTCGACTCTTTGCTTCGCAACCACTAGGGCACCGAAGTGCACCCAGCAGAGAGCTAACAAATTATCTTAACCTTCTGGCATTGGGCAGGTGTCAGCACTTATACATCCTCTTGCGAGTTTGCAAGCGCCTGTAGTTTTGGTAACTAGTCGTTCTTCCCTATTCTGTGCCACTCTAATCACCACAAATAAAAAACTTATGATGTAGAGTCCCCCTTCTTGCGAACTTACGGGGTCAATTTGCCGAATTCCTTAACAACGCATAACTCGTACGCCTTGGTGCTTTTACACCAGTCTACCGGTGTCGGATTGCAGTACGGTTACTAATACTTTATTAACTACCGAAGTAGTTAAAGATAGAAGTTTTTCCTGGAGAATTAAGTACTACAAATCGGCTTCCCGAAGGTCACCTTTGTATCACAACTCGCGTTCATCCACCGAGGTGGAAACACTCTTCCGGATTTTCCTAGAAGAGCTCTCTTGTTGCTTACACCCCAAACCAATAAGGGGCCTGCATCTTCAATCCTCATACTCCATTTCAAATATCAGTAGTACAGGAATATTAACCTGTTATCCATCGGATACGCTTTTCAGCCTCTCCTTAGGACCGACTAACCCATGGTTGACTGACATAGCCATGGAAACCTTAGACATTCAGCGAGCAGGGTTTTCACCTGCTTTACGTTACTCATCCCAGCATTCTCACTTCTATACGCTCCAGCAACTCCTTACGGGCCACCTTCGCAGCTAATTACCGACTGCTAAGTCGGTCATGTATAGAACGCTCCCCTACCACCCATACATACCGAAGTATGTATAAATTCGCAGCTTCGGAATTTACCTTCAGCCCCGTTAATTTTAAGTGCAAAATCTCTTGATTAGTAAGCTTTTACGCATTTTTTAAAGGATGGCTGCCTCTAAGCCAACCTCCTAACTGTCTGAGAAATTTCACTTCCTTTCCCACTAAGGTAAAATTTAGGGTCCTTATCTGACGATCTGGGCTGTTTCCCTCTTGAGCATAGGAACTTAGATCCCTAGCTCTAACTGCTGTGATGTTCAATATGGTATTCGGAGTTTGACTGAAGTGGGTACCCTTTCGGGCCCCAAATTCAATCAGTGCTCTACCCCCACATCTTAAATCACAACGCTAGCCCTAAAGCTATTTCGGGGAGAACCAGCTATTACCAGGTTCGTTTGGCATGTTACCGCTAGCCACAAGTCATCTCATAATTTTGTAACATTAACGAGTTCGAGCCTCCATCCTGATTTCTCAGAACTTCACTCTGCTCATGGCTGGATCACCTGGTTTCGGGTCTCGTGCATGTGACTCAAGGTGCCCTATTCGGACTCGCTTTCGCTTCGGCTCCCCAATAAACATGGTTAACCTTGCCACACACAACGAACTCACTGGGTCATTCTTCAATAGGCACGCCGCCACTGGATATACCAGCTACGACTGTTTGTAAGCATATGGTTTCAGTTACTATTTCACTCCCCTAACAGGGGTACTTTTCACCTTTCCCTCTCTATACTAATTCGCTATCGGTCACAAAAGATATTTAGCCTTGCCGAGTGGTATCGGCTGATTCCCACAAAATCTCACGTGTTCCGTGGTACTTAAGAAATTAAAAAGGAGATTCCACATTTTCGTATACGAGGCTATCACTCTCTATGGCATATCTTTCCAGATATATTCTACTAAAATGGAATTTTGTAACTCCTCGAAGTGTTTGCTACCACTTCCATTAACTCTTACAACACCCATACTGCACGAGTAGCAACCTGCGAGTTCAAGTCCGCCATCATCGCAACGCGAATCAGGCTTCGTATTCCTCTTACACAGTATAGGTTTAGGCTCTTCCCTTTTCGCTCGCCACTACTAGGGGAATAAACTCTTGTTCTCTTTTCCTGCAGGTACTGAGAGGTTTCACTTCCCTGCGTGCTCTTCTATACAGCTATGAATTCACTGCATGATAACTGGGCATAATCCCAGTTGGATTACTCCATTCGGAGATCTTCGGATCAAAGCTCGTTTGACAGCTACCCGAAGCTTATCGCAATCTACTACGTCCTTCATCGATCTTTTGTGCCAAGGCATTCACCATACGCCCTTAATTTGCTTAATTGAAATTACTTTCTATTCAGTTTTAAATGTGCAACTACGGATTCTGTAATCTTCACTGTAAAACATTACGACCTACCTCAACAGTAAAAATATATACAGATATCCTGACCCAGAAATTAAAGATTTCTCTTCTTTTTCTGATAACAATATGGACCTGAGGAGAGTCGAACTCCTGACCTCTTCATTGCAAATGAAGCGTTCTAGCCAACTGAACTACAGGCCCAGCATTCATTCTGGTGGGCGCACCAAGAATCGAACTTGGGACCTCAGTCTTATCAGGACTGCGCTCTAGCCAGCTGAGCTATGCGCCCCTCTTCGGTACATAGTATCTATTTAATTAAAGAACTTAGCCTTAAAAGCTAAAAAGTGACAGGAAGATCTGGTTACTCCTTAGAAAGGAGGTAATTCAGCCGCAGATTCCCCTACGGCTACCTTGTTACGACTTAACCCCAGTCATAAGCGTTACCTTCGTCATTCCATCTACAAGAGACAGAACACCTTCGGGTATCACCTACTTCCATGGCTTGACGGGCGGTGTGTGCAACACTCGAGAACGTATTCACCGTGACATGGCTGATTCACGATTACTAGCAAATCCACCTTCATGAGGTCGAGTTGCAGACCTCAATCCGAACTGAGACTAATTTTGAGGATCAGCTCCACCTTACGGTTTGGCTTCCCATTATATTAGCCATTGTAGCGCGTGTGTAGCCCAGGACATAAGGGCTATGCGGACCAGACGTCATCCCCACCTTCCTCCTCGTTTTACCGAAGCGGTTTTCTAAGACACTTGTAACATAGAATAGGGGTTGCGCTCGTTTCGGGACTTAACCCTACATCTCACGACACGAGCTGACGACGGCCATGCAGCACCTGTGTATCACCCTCGAAGGCTGCCAAATTTTCATAAGGCATGCAGATACATTTCAAACCCTGGTAAGGTTCTTCGATTGCCGTCGAATTAAACCACGCGCTCCTCTGCTTGTGCGAGTGCCCGCCAATTCATTTGAGTTTTAGCCTTGCGGCCGTACTTCCCAGGCGGGATGCTTAATGCGTTAGCTGTAGCACTCAATACTTCCATTCAACTCCGAAGAGTTAAGTAGTTGTACCGAACACCTAGCATCCAAAGTTTACGGCGTGGACTACACGGGTATCTAATCCGTTTCGCTCCCCACGCTTTCGAGCCTTAGTGTCAGACAAGGACCAGCGAATCGCCTTCGCCACTGATGTTCCTCCCAATATCAATGCATTTCACCGCTCCACTGGGAATTCCATTCGCCTCTTCCTGTCTCTATTCCTGTAGTTTCCAAAGCTGCCCCACGGTTAAGCCGTGGTATTTAACTAAAGACTTACAGGAACACCTACGCTTCTCTATACGCCCAATAAATCCGGATAACGTT
The DNA here is from genome assembly GCA_012842045.1 of Candidatus Dojkabacteria bacterium. Taxonomy (GTDB): domain Bacteria; phylum Patescibacteriota; class Dojkabacteria; order SC72; family SC72; genus UBA5232. The sequence goes on along the minus strand of DUTP01000005.1, from coordinate 125,851 downwards.
CGCACCCTACGCATCACCGATGCTTCTGGCACGTAGTTAGCAGGTGCTTATTCATGAGGTACCGTCATCTATTCTTCCCTCATAAAAGGAGTTTACAATCCGAAGACCTTCCTCCTCCACACTGTGTCGCTGCGTCAGGGTTGCCCCCATTGCGCAAGATTCCTAATTGCTGCCTCCCGTAGGAGTATGGACCGTGTCTCAGTTCCATGGTGGCTGACCGCGCTCTCACGCCAGCTACCCGTCTTAGCCTTGGTAAGCCTTTACCTTACCAACAAGCTGATAGGATACGGACTCCTCTCGAAGCGCCGGAGCTTTACTTACAAACTTAAGAAAGAAAGTAAGACTATCGAGTATTATCTCATCTTTCGATGAGCTATTCCCGACTTCAAGGCAGATAATCCATATATTACTCACCCGTTTGCCACTATCCCAAAAAAGAAATACAATCAACCGAGGTCTCAAGTAAATCAAAAGGGATCGTTCGACTTGCATACCTTAGGCACACAGCCAACGTTCATCCTGAGCTATGATCAAACTCTCATTGAAAAGATACTTAACTTAACACACCTAAGTGTGACCGACCAGTATCACTGCCGGATTGATCAAAAAACATCTGACTAAATGAATTGTGTGACTCATCACACAGAAAGTCAAATTTTATTTAGACTTCCTGTCACTCTTCAACTTTTAAGGTGCTAACAACACTTCATAGCATTACACTAAGCAATTTCTTCTCAGGGGATTCGTTAGAGAAGTTCTCTAAGAGGATTCCTGTTTCTCCATATACATTTTAACACATCTCCCAAACTCGTGCTAAGGAGTATATCATACCAATTTCAAATGTGCAAGCTTTTATGCAAGATTAAAAACAACATTACTAGCCAGAATCAAATACTGCCCGATAAGTACTCTGCCAAGTCTTTATATGCATTCTCATTCCAGAACTTCCATCTAACATCATCTTCAAAGTTTGCCAATGTTTGCTTCTCTCCTTTTGGAATAAAAATCTTGTCATACCCCCAACCAAAATCTCCTGATAATTCAGTGGATATGCTCCCTTCTGTCTTAGACAAGAAAGTAACAGGGTCTTTTCCTTTCTCCGTATACGCCAAAACTTCAAGGAAATAAGCTTCTCTATCTTCAACATCCAACATAAGTTTCAATATTCCCTCTTCTCCTACTGTACTTTCTACATATTTAGAGTAAACCCCTGGGAAGCCTTTGAGAGCGGGGATTATCAGTCCAGAATCATTTTTTAATGTAGACTCCTGCAAAAAATCACTTGCATATTTAGAAGAATACTCAGCAACCTCCTCAATCGTGTCTGCTTGAATCTCTGGGCAGTCTATCTTTTTAGCTTCCACCTGATACCCCAGGGGGTTTAATATTTTCGAGGCAGTTAACACCTTAAATTCATTACCCGTAACATAAATAATCTTTTTCATGATAGTGCTACAACTTAATTTATAGATATCATCATTTTAGCACTTTTCACCTAGTAATACTGCCTTTTTAAACCAGAGATGGGAAAGAATATTTTTACCTCACTTTGACAGTGTATAAATTTTGTTAGAATAGAACACTGGCTGACAAGTAAGATTAATCTTTAATCTTTTCAACATTTTAAGATCACCATTACTTACTATATATGTAGCATGTGCATCACTTCCAGCTAATTTTTTCATACTACTTAAAGCCTCCTCCACAGAAGGATTAGTCACAGAAGAGATACTTAAGGCTATTAGAACTTCTTCTAAACCTAATGTTTCATCTCTCTCTTCTGTTCTAGGAATAAGTTCTAACATCGGTTTAAGTACAGTAGGTGATAACAGATTTATATTATCAGGGATATTAGACAATTCTTTAATAGCATTTAAAATTAAGCTACTAGCCGGACTCAACAGATCTGTTTCTCTTCCTGTAATTATATTCCCACTTGGTAATTTAAGAGAAATAACGTGTTTATCTATTCGCCTGGCCTTCTTTAAAGCAGGTCTAACAACATCAAGATAGTACTCATCTATCTTTAACTCATTCATCAATTTCTTCACCCTTTCAGGAACTTCATACTCAGCTATACCTAATTTGTAGTTACACATCTCATTGTAATACCTCCTAACAATTTCCTTCTTCGATGCCTCCTGCACAACCTTATCATCCTTGATACACTCCCCTATCATATTCACACCCATATCGGTTGGAGATTTGTATACATCTTTTCCTACAATCCTGTTTAATATTGTCTTAAGAACAGGAAAAACCTCTAAGTCCCTATTATAACTAACTGCCTTTTCACCATATTCCTCTAAGTGGAAATAGTCTAACATACTAACATCTCCAAGATCTGCAGTGGCTGCTTCATAAGCCATATTTAAAGGATGTTTCAATGGGAGATTCCATACTGGCATAGTTTCAAACTTTGCATATCCTGCATTCACTCCTCTTTGATGTTCATGATAGAGCTGAGAGAGACAAGTTGCTAATTTACCAGAAGCTGGTCCCGGAGCAGTAACCAGTATTATCTTTTTCTTAGTTTCAATATACGGATTAGCTCCATACCCCTCTTCACTAACAATTGTATCTATATCTGTAGGATATCCTTTTGTATACCTATGAATATATGTCTTAATCTTATATCGTTTAAGCTTAGCAATAAAAGTATCAACTGTTGGTTGATTTTTATACAAAGTTATTACAACAGAATTAATGGAGAACCCCATCTTTTGTAAGTTCCCTATCAACCTAATCACTTCTGTATCATATGTTATTCCATACTCTGCTCTAACCTTATTCCTCTCTATATCATTAGCACTTATACAAAATACCACTTCGATATCTTCCTTTAATTTCTGGAACATTTTCACTTTTACATCTGCTTGAAACCCAGGCAACACTCTTGAAGCATGAGTATCATCAAATAACTTTCCACCTATCTCAAGATAGAGTTTATCGAAAAGTTTAGTTCTTTTGAGAATATTTTGACTTTGTATCTTTATATATTTGTCATTGTCAAAACCAAGTTTCATCTTGGAATTAATTGTAACATATTAAGATGTAAAGCACATGGTTTGAGTATATATAGGTGTTATAAAGCAAAAAGACACCTAGGTTTGACTAACGTTTGTATTTATAAAAACAAACAGATATTGTCTTACCTTTAACGGTGTCTATGTTTGCTAAGTGATAGCTTTGGATCAGACTTACAGAAAATTTCTTTTCTGTAAGTTAACAACCTCCGAAACCTTCTTACCGGTTCGGGAGTTTTTTCTTTATCATTATTTTCGAACTCCAAAGTGTCAATGAGACACTCTAAGAACCTGATAAAGTATCTCCGTCCAGAGATGTTTAAGACAAGAAAACCTGACATAATCTTGTCTACAAGATCTTCTGGTGGGAGCCAAGTATCCAATATAGGATGAAACACCCTCATGATTTCATCCTTAGATACAATAGAAAATTCTGGAGGCAGTGCTGCCTCAAAATTTTCTTTAGCCAGAAAGAGAAAACTTTTATTCACCTTCTCCTCCTTTCTTTTTTTATCAAGGAGCTATCACTCAACACCTTGATTATACTATAGGATGACACACGATACAACAAAAAGATATTACATTTAAAAACACTACAACCCACCCTTAAACACAACAGAATCCTTAAGAATATCTATATTCTTAATCTCCTTCCCTAAAAAATTGTTCTCTGTAACTACTATTAAAGCATCACTAACTCCCTTACTTATCTTCTGTAACAAACCTTTTGAGAATTTCTCTGGTACTTTCAGATTACCAATATACATACTCGGTGTATACAACTCTGCAGTTTCTCTTTTATCTTTCACAACATCAATAGCTATCCAAGGAAGTTTAAAAGATTTAAATCTACTCTGTATATATATCTTCCATTTCCCACTGTCCGTCTCCAAACACATCTCCTCAATCTTCAACTCTTCAGTCTCTGGTATAGACTCTTCTATCAAATACAAAGCTTCTCTTTTTGAAAAAGTTAAAAATTCCGCATAACTATCCGAAAGTATGAAATTCTCAATTCTCTCCTTAAAATCCATCTCTACCTTCTCCTCGTCTTTTGTACAAACAATCCCTTCCCCCCTATTATTCACAAACTCCTTCTCCCAAGAAATATATTGAGAAACGATATAACCAAGAAAAAGTAGAAACAAACCTAAAAGTGATAATAATATATACTTAATTACTTTACCCATACCTTAACTTTCTTCTTCAATTTTTCCCAAACACTTTTTACTTTTTCTTCAAAACGACCAACCTCTTTAATTTCGAAGACTTTAGAACCAAGCCAGTAAGAAAGCAGACCATAGAGAGAAGTCACTATTGTAAGAATAATGATTGAAATTGTTCTTGTAGTATCTAATTTGAAATCAAAAAGCTTGAATACTAGATACATACCTACCGCCATTAAGATACCATTCAAAACCTTCTTAAGCATAGGCTTCACTGTATCCTTGTAGGTAATGATTTTTACCTCTTTGTTTAGTAAACAGAAAAGCAAGATTAATTCGACAAAAGAAGCTAAACTCAAACTCATAGATAAGCCACCCACTGCCATATCAGAAGTTCCTCGAGTAGTACACCATGTAAATATATCTGCAAAAAATGATTTTATTACCTCTACCACCCCACTACCATTCGCAGTTGCAATCTGTTCTAATACCTGCTGGAGTATCGGTCTCCAGTCGTAGTAATGACTAAAGAAGTTTGTTAGTAGGAATGCAAAAACAATATTAACCACTATCCCTACACCCACTGCTAGAAGAGGTTTCCATGTTTCTTTAAGTGCATAAAAAGCTCTTAAAAGTATCTGTGAGAGTGTTTGACTTAATATTGCAAGAGAAAGAAATACCAAGCACCAAGATGTAAGAACTGTTGCTCTCCAGTCAAATTCTCCAACACCAAAAGTTAATCTAACAATTGGCAATCTAAGAACAAGTAGAATACTAACTATTGGAAGTACTAAAAAGAGAGCTAATTGGATTGTTTTGTTAAAAACATCTTTAAATTCCTTCTGTTTATCTGCTTTAGAAGACAGTTCTGGTAAGACAGACTGTGCAAAAGCGCCTCCTACTATATTAACAGGAAAGAGATAGAGACTAAGTGCAAACTTGTAAGAACTAAGAGCTCCTGCTGCTAAGGAAAAACTTATCAATGTATTAACAACAATATTTATCTGTTCCCCTATGGTTGAAATCATCTTTGGCACAGCTAGCTTTAAACCTTTCCAGATTGCAGAATCTTTCACAGCACTTACAATGCTTTTCTTAGTTAGTTTAACCTTTTCTTTGAAATATTTTCTAAGTGTAGGGATTTGTACTGCAAAATGAAGGAACGAACCTAGCACTGCACAGATTGCAACTCCCTTCACACCCATTTTAAAACCAACTACAAAAATAATTGGTCCTACAACCATTGCTAGGTTGTACATTAGAGGTGCAAGAGATGTAATGAAAAACTCTCTTCTAGTTTGAAGGTACCCTGTAACTATTGTACTAATACCTAGTAGTACAGGAGATATCATCATAATTCTAGTCAAATCTACAAACAACTTAAAGTCTTCCTGTGTTATCCTACTTGAGAAATTAAGAATACTCTGTGATACATCTGATCTAATCAGGAAACTTGTTAGTTGAGGTGCAAAGATAAAGAGAAGAACTGCTATGAAAACAATAATTGAACTGATGACAATCATTAGGTTGGTAAAAAACTCATTCAGCTTCTTCTCTCCTTCTTTATGTAATACTGATGCTAATAGAGGAATGATAGCAGCATTGAGAGAACCTGCAACAATTATCATAAAGAGAGTATCTGGTATTGTGAATGCTGCCCAAAAGATATCTAATTCATGCGTAGCTCCAAAGAGCTGGGCAATAATTCTTAGCTTTAGAAAACCTAATACTTTAGTGATTAGAAGCAATGCCATCATCATGTAGACACTGTTCTTCTGCTTTGAATTATTCGACATTGTGCAACACTTATTAATTATATGGGTAATATGATAAGGCATTAGTCCATTTTTAGCAATTCATAATTGAGTTAATCCAAGTTTAATAACTACTTGAGATAATTTATCATGGTAAATATTTTAGATATATTCTTCCCTAAAACTTGTACTGTATGTTCTAAACATGGTGAGTACCTATGTTCTAAGTGTAAAAAGTTATTTAAGAGAAACCTACCAGAGTGTTACATCTGTAGAAAACTATCCACTAATTATCAAACACATGATTTATGTAAAAGAGAAAACAGTTTAGATTCAGTAGTAGTTCTTTGGAAATATGAGGAGATTACTTCAAAAATATTAAAGAAGTATAAGTATGGTTTGGTATATGATTTAGAGAGTACTTTTGAAGAGTTTGTTAAAGAGGGGTTAAGTGGAGTAAGAGGAATTCAGGAAGAAGAGAAAAGTCTTGTTGTCCCTACCCCTATCTCACTTACGAGATTGAGAGATAGAGGTTTTAATCAAGCAGATGTTTTTGCAAAAGCTGTTTCTGAATATACAGGGATTGAGTACAACAACACTCTGTTGAAGAGAGTTGATAGTGATAGTACACATCAATCTCTGTTAGATAAAGAGGAAAGAATATTACATAGTACTAATTTTGAAGTACAAGATACGAAACTTTTAGGTACTCTTAGTGAGATTATAATAGTAGATGATGTTATTACCACAGGAAAGACATTAGAAGATATTTGTAAGTGTATTAGGGAGGTAAATAAAGATGTTAAAGTTAGAGCTATTTGTTTGTTTAGGGGAAGACCATACTATATAAAATAGAAAGGAGGGATAAAACACCCTCCTTTCAAGATAAATCAAAGAAGCCGAAAGATTATTCTACTACCTCTCCCTCTTTTACATCATCCTTATCTTTCTTCTCTTCTTTAGAGTCTTCTTTCTTTTCTTCATCCTCTTTCCCTGCAGATTCCTTTGCAGCTGCCTCATATATCTTCTTACCAATCTCCTGCATCTCTTTAGAAAGTTCCTCTGTCTTCTCCTCTACCTTATCAACATCAAAATCATCTTTCTTAATCATCTCTTTGAGAGCTTCTGCTTTCTCCTTTATACTCTTCTGCTCTTCTTCTGACACCTTATCCTTGTTCTCGTCAATTAGTTTCTCTGCACTAAATGCTAAAGTATCTGCATCATTCCTCTTCTCTGCTCTCATCTTTTTCTTCTTGTCTTCTTCTGCATGCTGCTCTGCTTCCTCAATCATCTTTTCAATCTCCTCATCCTTAAGACCTGTAGATGCAGTAATCGTAATCTTCTGTTCCTTCTTAGTTCCAAGGTCTATTGCTGTAACATTCAAAATACCATTAGCATCAATGGAGAATGTAACTTCAATTTGAGGAACTCCTCTTGGTGCTGGAAGAATACCGTCCAGTAAGAATCTACCTAATGTCTTGTTATCAGAAGCCATCTCTCTTTCCCCCTGTAATACATGTATCTCTACACCTGGCTGATTATCTGCAGCCGTTGAAAACACCTGCTTCTTCTCAACAGGAATTGTAGTATTCCTATCAATCAACTTTGTAAACACTCCACCCAAAGTCTCAAGACCTAATGACAAAGGTGTTACATCCAAAAGAGTAATATCTTTAACATCTCCACCTAAGACACCACCCTGAATTGCAGCACCTTCTGCAACAACCTCATCTGGGTTAACTCCCTTATTTGGTTCTTTTCCAAATATCTCTTTAACCTTTTTAACAACAGCTGGCATTCTAGTCATTCCACCAACTAACAATACTTCATCAATCTCCTTCTTGTCCAACCCAGCATCTTTCATTGCTTTCTCACAAGGTTTAACTGTTTGTTCTATCAAATCAGATGTTAGTTTCTCAAACTCTGCTCTTGTTAATTTTTCTTTCAAGTGCTTTGGTCCTTTATCTGTAGCTGTAATGTAAGGGACATTAATCTCTGTCTCTTCTGAAGTTGAAAGCTCTATCTTAGCTTTCTCTGCAGCTTCTCTCAATCGCTGAAGTGCAGTTCTATCTTCTCTAAGATCCATTCCCTCTTTCTTCTCAAACTCATCTGCTAGGTAATCAATTATCTTCTGATCAAAGTCATCTCCACCAAGATGGGTATCACCATTTGTAGCTAACACTTCAAAGACACCATCTCCCATCTCTAAAATTGAGATATCAAAAGTACCACCACCCAAGTCAAATACAGCAACCTTCTGATCCTTCTTATCATCCAAACCGTATGCAAGAGCAGCTGCTGTTGGCTCATTCACAATTCTTTGTACATTCAAACCTGCAATCTTACCAGCATCCTTAGTTGCCTGTCTCTGAGAGTCATCAAAATATGCTGGAACTGTAATGACTGCATCTGTAATATCTTGTCCCAGATACTCTTCAGCATCCTTTTTCATCTTTGCAAGCAGTTTTGCTGAAATCTCTTGTGGTGTATACCACTTATCTCCCATCTTAACTTCAACACCTCCACTTGAAGACTTTCTCATATCAAAAGGTAGAAGGTCTTTATCCCTTTTAACCTCAGGATCGTTCCAGTCTCTACCAATCAATCTCTTTACAGAGTAAATTGTACCCTCAGGATTTACAACTGCTTGATTTTTAGCTGGAGTACCAACTAAAACCTCACCTTTATCATCCTCTGCAACAACAGAAGGAGTAAGTCTACTTCCTTGTGTGTTAGTAATAATGTTTGGTTTTCCACCCTCTATGAAAGACATCACAGAGTTAGTTGTACCTAAGTCTATTCCTATTATTTTTGACATATATTTATTATTAAAAATTTAAATCTAATTAATTATTTTGACACTAACACTTTAGCATCTCGAATTACTGTTCCATCTAATCTATAACCTGGTTGAATTACTTCCATAATTTCTCCTGCCTTACCACCTTCAACCGTAGCCAATGCATCATGTATAGTTGAGTCAAACACATCTCCCTTTTTGGGAAGATATATTTCCAAACCTATACCACCCAAGACTTTTTCAAATTCTGCAAATATATTTTCAACTCCTTCAAACCAAGCCTTCTCTTTTGAATCTAATTTCAATGTCTTCTCACTTTCAAGAGATAGTTTCATAGCATCTAATACAGACATGAATTCTTCACAGAGACTCTTTTTCATCTGAAAGAACCTCACCTTCTGTCTCTTCTCCATATCTGCTTGTAAGTTCTGATAGTCAGCCAAAGCTTTAACCAACTGATTCTGTATTACCATTTTCTCATCCTCTACCTTATGAATTGACAAAGCCAACTCCTCTATCTGTTTCTTCATCTCCTCATACTTTTCATCATTTTGTTGCACACCAATATTCTGTTTTTTCTTTTTTAAATCTCCCATCGTTAAAACTTGTGAATTTATCTCCAACCAGAAGTAGCTTGCTCAAGAGCATCTCTTACTTCTGATAGCACTGGAATTACTACTGAGTAATCCATTCTCTTTGTTCCCCAAACACCAACATATGTACAATTACTCCCCCAGAAAGGTACCTTAATAAAAGCAATTGCACAATCAGCCATGTTTTCAATACCAGTCTCCTCACCAATGAGTAGAGTTGTTCCCGAATTGTTGTACTGACAAACAAGATTTCTTAAAAAGTTCTCATCTTCTAAAATGTCAAATACTACCCTCAACTTCTCTAAATCATTGAACTCTGGATATTTAAGTAAGTTACTAATACCGTAAAACCTAATCTCTTTATCTGTAACTAAGAAAACTAGACTCTCTGTTTCCTTTGCTAATATTGATAGAATTTCTTTCTCTACAACATCCTTATCAAACCTGTCTCTGTGTATCCCCTGTCTAATCTCAATACTAATTAAAGGACTAAGAGTACTCTTACTTAATACATTAGATATGTAAAATCTTAATGCCTGATCTGTAGGTAACCTACCAGAAGAGATGTGACTCTTCTCTAAGAGTCCTAAATCCATTAGCTTGACCATCTCACTTCTAATTGTTGCTGGACTTACACCTAAATCATATTTTTGAACGAGCGATAGAGAACCTACCTCCTCTGCTTCTTCCATAAATTCTTTAATAATGGCTTTAAGTATTTCTTTTTGTCTTTCCGTTATATCCATATTTAGCAGAGTATTAGATTATCTGCCAAAGTATACGGTGAGCAGAGAAGTATGTCAAGTGCTAGTTGGTTTGATGTTATAAAATATTATTACTTGCAATATCTATTTTATTCTATATATAATTAAGTATATAAATTGATGGTCATATAATTATGGAAGGACCAGATATAGAAGGTTAATCTTCTTAATAATTTATAAAAATTTAAGTTTTTATTTTTACTGCTATGGTATCAGATAATGATTTAGAGACAGGAGGAGAAAGACTAGATATTGGTATTAGTTACCCATCAAAGAATGAAAGTGCTGGACCAAAACTAGTCACACAGTATGAAGATTTAGACACTCCTGAATACGGAGAACCAAAGACAGAAGTTCAAACAGAAATAGATAAAATACAAAAACCGACAAGTTTTTATAATAAGCATGGTCAAATTCTAAATCCTGCACATGCCGAAGAGATTGCATATGTAGCAAAAGGAAAAGGTATAGACAAAGCGATACAGAGAGAACAAGCACTGAAAAGAGAAGTAGAGAGAGGATTGACACCAGGACAAGAGTTTAATAGAGCTATTAAAAAAGGTCTTTTAGAGAAATACCCAAATGCTTTTAAACGTATAGTATTAGAAGATGGTACAACAGCTGCATTTATTAGAGAATACTATAAAGATCGAGACGGAGACATAACACATTATCCAACGGAACCAGCCTATCTATTCACAGATAATGGCAATTTCCATATTCAGAGTGTCTGTCCATACATAGGAAAGGTTGAAGATCTGACATCACAAGAGTTAACACAATTATTAAATTACGCAACAGAGAACAATCGTGGGATAATAAAAACAGACCGTGGCGAGTTTGGCATCATATTCGATGCTAATTGTAATGATCTCAGCAATAGGCCTAAAGAACAACTGTCAGAGCTGTCAGACAGATTCAAAAAGCAAGAGAAGGAGTCTTTAGCAAAGAAGAAAGAAGAAGAGCAAATACAAGATCCTCAACAAAAAGCTAAAAAAATACTAGATCTTCTCTAGATTAAAATATAGGTCTAACATATTCACAACTTCATGCTTAGATATAGCTTTTTATTGGCTACCAGTGTAGATGTAGATACAGGTAAAAGATTATTCTAAGTATTGCTACATCTTTATTTATCTGCTATACTCCTACACATTATGGAAACAATCAAACTACTCGAAAGAGATATAAATGGGAAAAAGAATAATGTTTTGCTAAGCGAAGGATTCGTCCCTGCTGTTGTATACAATGCTAAAACAGAATCCAAAAATATCATGTTAGACTCTACTACGGCAAAAAGAATAGCTAGAGAAGCAACCTCTACAACCATTCTAGATGCAGAATTAGAAGGTAAAACATTTAAAGCTATTGTAAAAGAGATTGATATTAATCCTGTCAATGACGAATTAAGACATATTGCATTCTTTGAAATAGATGAGAGTAAAGATATGGTATTCTCTATTCCATTTGAAATTGTTGGTATTGCACCAGCAGTCAAAAACAATCTTGGTGTTTTAGTCGAAGTACTCCAAGATATTGAGGTAAGATGTAAAGTTAAAGACCTCCTTCCATTTATAGAGGTTGATATCTCAAAGTTAGAACATCCAGGACAATCAATAGCTATCAGTGATTTAAATATTCCGGATACTATCACTTTGGTTAATGAAGAACTCAAACATGCTACTGTTGTAACAATTACAGAGTTACAGAAAGAAGTCGTTGTCGAAGAAACAGAAGAAGGTACTGAAGAAGCAGAAGGTGAGGAAGGTGCAGAAGAAGAAAAAGAAGAGAAAGATACTGAGGAGAAAGCAGAAGAATAATTAATTACATAACAAGCCAATATGGTTTCTGTAATAATAACTTCATTTAAAGAGCCCAAGACTATTGGACGCTGTATTGCTGCAATAGGGAATCGAAAATACTCAGGTATACCAATACAGTTTGAAATAATACAAGTATCCCCTGATAAAGAAACCTTAGATGCTGGTTTGAGAGAAGCAAAAAAGTATAGACTAGGAAAGAAATATATCCAAATTAAAGACCCTAGAAAAGGTAAGCCTTATGCTTTAAAAATGGCTTTTAAAAAGGCTAAGGGGGATATCTTAATACTAACAGATGGCGATACTCATTTTGAAAAGAATGCTGTTAAAGAATTACTCAAACCATTTGAAGATAGCAAAGTTGGTGGTGTTGGTGGAAGACCCGTATCAAAAGATAAAAGAGATAATATGTTTGGATATTGGGGACACCTACTCTCTGACTCAGCACATGACAAAAGAATTAATACTGCAGAAAAAGTCAAAGACTATTATGTAAGCGATGAGACATTCTACCCTATGAGTGGCTATATCATGGCAGTTAGGAACAAAAATATTAAATTACCATCTAATACACTCTCCGATGATGCATATATTTCATACACCGTTAGAAACAATGGTTTGGAAGTTGGATATGCTCCTAAAGCCATCTGTTATGTTAAATACCCAGCCAATTTTAAAGATTACCTTAAACAGAAAGTTAGATCTGTAGGAGGTTTTACTCAACTTGAACAGATGGGTGTTTTTCAAAAGGACAAACAAACTAGAAGTTTTTGGATAGAGTTAGAATATGCTGGATTTGTATTGAAATATGCTAAAAACTTTAAAGAATTCATATGGTCTTTAATGCTCTTTCCTGCAAGACTTATTACATGGATAAGGATATTCTGGGAAAGAAAAGTTCTCAAGAAAGATATGCCTAAAAGTGGTTGGGAGAGGATTGAGAGTACTAAATAATTACTCCAAAAACCAATAATCATTATCTAATACATAGCATGTTGCTTTTCCTTGTCCAACAGGTTTAATAATACCCTTGTCTCTTAATGTTCTAAAATCTTTAATTCTTGTAGATTTAGCCCTCTTACTAATATCATAATACTCACTAGATGATATTGAGCCATTATCTTTAAGATATTCTACTATCTTCTTCTCGTGTGATTCTAATCTCTCCTTGTATCTAGGTAAATCTTTCTTAACTCTATTTAATTCATCTAAAATCCCTTCAACAAAATATTCTAACCACTCTGTAAAGTCTAAATCATTAGCTATATCGTAATAGTTACCCATTACTCCTACTTTTTGAAAATATTTAGACACATCTTTGTTGTAGTAATTTTCAAAACTAAAGAGAGGAAATGTATTTATACCTAATTTAGCAAGTAATGTTTTAGTAACCAGTCTTGTAGTTCTTCCATTACCGTCCATAAATGGATGAATTACAACTGATTGTTTGTGAAAAATACCTGCTAAAATCAAAGGATCTATCTTCCCTTCAGACTTATTTACAAAATCTATCAACTCTTTCATCAACTTTTTCACATCTTTTGCATCAGGAGGCCAATACACTGTTTCTCCTGTTAATGGATTGTTTACAAACACTGGTTCTTTCCTATATTTCCCTCCATATGAAGTAGGAAGTAAGCCTTTTGTAACAATACCCTGTATCTTACAAATTAACTTATCTGAAAGAATTAAATCCTTTTTATTCTTAATCTCGTCGTTTAACATTACTACAACATCATTGTAGTTAATTACTTCTTTCTCTGTATCTTTAATATTCTTAGGTTCTGTTTTAAGAATAATCTTGACATCAGTGAGTGATAATGGATTCCCCTCTATTTTAGTAGATGTAAAAGAAGAGAGTATTCTAGCCTTTTTCTCCAAGTTGAAAAATACGGTTTCTGTTAATTGTTTACTATTTAACTCCCCTATTAACTCTCCAACTTTACGAATGTTGATTAAGAGGGAGTTAGTTAGAGTATATTTTGGTCTAAACATAGTCGCATTATAGTCGTATAACGGTCGATTGTCAATCTGTAAAAAAAAGAGAGGCTATTACACCTCTCCATCCCAATCCTAATTTAAAATGAATACTACCATCTAAAGTGTGCAAATGCTTTGTTAGCTTCCGCCATTCTCTCAACTTCTTCTTTCTTCTTAACAGCATCACCTTCTCCCTTATACGAATCTATTAGTAAATCTTTCAATATTTCATCAAAAGATTTACCACTCTTCTTTCTAGAAGCATCCACTATCCATCTAACAGCCAATACTTCTTGTCTCTTTGGAGAAACAGGCACTGGAACTTGATAGTTAGCACCACCTACCCTTCTTGCTTTAATCTCAAGTGCTGGTCTTACATTATCAATAGCTTTATCAACAAAAGCTACAACATCCTTCTCTTTGACTGCTTCTGCTCCACTTTCAATAGCTGCATACACCAAAGCCTCTGAAAGACTCTTCTTTCCATCTAACATAACTTTGCTGATAAATCTTGCAATGATAGGGTTGGAATATTTCCTATCTAACTTTATCTCTCTTTTTTTAGCTCTTTTTCCTCTCATATTAAAAATACATAATTAAAACTATTCAGACTCTGTCTCCTCTCTTTTAACTCCATATTTAGATCTTGCTTTCTTCCTCCCCTTAACACCTGCAGCATCATACTTACCTCGTACTACAATATACTTTACACCTGGTAAGTCTCTCTTCTTCCCTGCTTTAAGTAAAACAACGGAGTGCTCTTGAAGATTATGACCTTCTCCTGGAATGTAAGCAGTTACTTCCATTCCGTTAGATATCCTTACCCTAGCAACCTTTCGAAGTGCTGAGTTAGGCTTCTTAGGTGTCATTGTTCTTACCTGAAGACATACACCTCTCTTAAAAGGATTAGATGTACTTTTATATCTGTTCTTCAAAGGATTGAAGTTCCTAGCAAGTTGAATATGCTTAGTCTTCTTCTTTGCAGATTTTCTAGGTTTTCTTACTAACTGGTTTATTGTTGGCATGGTGTGTATTATACAACAAAATCAATTAAACTTGAAGCTCTTCGAGCTCATATACATTTTCTATCTCTGCTTCTTCTCCAGATGGTATTAATTTACCAATGATAACATTCTCTTTCATACCTCTTAGATAATCTGTTTTACCCAAGATTGCGGAGTGTGTTAGAACTCTTACCTGCTCCTGGAATGACATCGCAGAGAGGAAACTTTCCGTATTCAAAGACGATTTCTTTATACCATACAGTCTAGGCAGAATCAAAGCCTTGTTTTTCCCTTCCTTGACCAACATCTCATTCTTGAGATCTGCTATAAATCTGTTTACATAGGAACCAACCAAGTAGCCAGAATCTCCCGCATCTACAACTCTACCCAGCCTTACCATCTGTCTTAGGATTATCTCTATATGGATATCATCAATAGATACACCCTGGTCATTAAACACCTTCTGAACTTCATCTAATATGTATTTCTGAACATTCGACATCTCTGTAACTTCAGCAAGTTTCTTAGGATCTAAAGATCCTTCTGTTAGTTGAGTTCCTGCCACAACTGTTGTACCTTCCTCTACTAATATCCCAATACCTGGTAAAACAGAGATTGTTTCTTCTGCCTTGCTACTTCCTATTACGGTTAGAATTCCTCCTTCAAGAGATACAATTCCATCCACAGGTGCCTGTTTCTCTGTCTCATCAGAATCAATATACATTACCTGTCCTAACTTAACTTCCTGTTTATCTTCTACTAATACCTTCTTTGCTTTAGAAACAACAAATTTCCTTGTAATCTTCTTCTCCCCAGAAATGAATATTGTTGCAGAATCATCTTCAGCATGTTCGATATGTACCTTTCCATCAATGGAAGCTAATTCTGCTTCTGCCTTTGGTGTCATAGCTTCAAACAATTCTTCTATCCTAGGTAGACCTTGAGTAATATCAACCTTTGCAACACCTCCCCTATGGAATGTTTGCATTGTCATCTGTGTTCCTGGTTCTCCAATAGACTGAGCAGCAATTACACCTACCGCTCTACCCATTGCAATTTCTTTGTTATTTTCAAGATTCAAACCATAGCACTTCTTACACATACCAAGAGGTGATTTACATGTAAGAGGACTTCTTACAAAGACCTCCTCAATACCTGACTCATCAATCTTCTCGGATAGTTCCTGATCGATAATCTGGTTCTTTTTACCAATAACTTCCTTATTCAAAATAACATCTTGAGCTAAGACTCTTCCAAAGATTCTATCCTTAAATTCAATTCTTCTATTATCATTCCTTCCTATTGAAAGTCCATGACCATCATAACCACAATCGTCTTGTCTTATAATCACATCATGAGCTACATCAACAAGTTTTCTTGTTAAGTAACCAGAAGAAGATGTCTTAAGCGATCTATCTGCAATACCTTTCCTACCACCGTTTGCAGCTACAAAATACTCAAATGCACTTAAACCATCTCTATAGTTACTCTTAATTGGCATAGCAACAAGATTACCTCTTGAGTCTCTAACAACACCTTTGATTGTTAAAACCTGTCTTGCTTGAATCTTACCTCCATTACCACCTGATTCTACCATCTGATATACTGAATTATCTTCAGATAATGTCTGCCATGCTTGCTCTGCTAACTCGTCTGAGAAATCATCCCACATCTTCGTTGAGATATTAATCATCTCTCGTTTTGTCATCAAACCTTGCATGTAGTTCTCCTGCAATTGTTCATCTTTCTCCTCCATCTTCTTAATCTCAGTTTTAGCATCAAAATCTATATTGCAATCTTCCATTGCGAAAGAAAAGGCTAAATCAGTAGCATACTTAAACCCAAGAGATTTCATATCATCTAACAATTCAACCAAATCTGATAATTCGTGAGTGTTCTTCACTTTATCAACTATCTTTCTTATCCCCTTAATACCTATCTTCTCATTTACAAACTCAATACCTTCTGGAAGAACACTGTTAAATATAACTCTTCCCACTGAAGTGTTTACAGCTTTCCCACCTATTCCAACAATTATCTCTTCACTGATAGAAATCTCATCTCTTTCATAAGCCTTTCTAGCTAAGTTCTCAGTTGCAAATATCTTAGGTTTTTTACTCTTTACTAAATCTGTCATTAAGTAGAAACCTATCAACATATCTTTTGCTGGAGATGCTAATACCTGACCATTTGAGATGTTAACAATATTCAAAGAACTCATCATTTCTTTCTTAGCTTCCTCAATCGCTTCATCTGTCAAAAGTACATGAACAGCCATCTGGTCTCCATCGAAGTCTGCATTAAAAGCCTTACATACCAATGGGTGGATTCTAATAGCTTCACCTTCCACAAGTTTAGGATAGAAAGCCTGTACACTATATTTATGTAGTGTTGGTGCTCTATTTAGTAACACTGGTTTATTCTTAATTACTTCTTCTAATAAGTCCCAAATGACATCTTCTTCCTCTTCAATCATCTCCCTTGCAACTCTTACATTAGGAGCTAGTTCTTTATCTAAAAGTTTAAAAATCACAAAAGGTTTAAACATCTCTAATGCTACTGACTTTGGAATACCACACTGATCAAACTTAAGACTTGGATCACCATCAATGACAGCCCTACCTGAATAGTCGACTCTCTTGCCTAAAAGATTCTTCCTAAAGATACCTTTCTTGCCTCTTAAATCATCAGTCAATGATTGATATGGTAATCTCTTATTGTTCATCATAGGTTTAGAAGGCCTATGAGAGTTATCTATCAAGGCATCAACAGCCTCCTGTAACATCCTCTTCTCATTTCTAAGAATAACATCAGGAGCACCAATTTCAATTAATCTGTTTAATCTATTATTCCTATTAATAATTCTTCTATAAAGGTCATTAAGATCTGAAGTCGCAAATTTACCTCCAGAAAGAGGAATTATTGGTCTTAACTCTGGAGGAAGTACGGGTAGTGTCCTTAGCACCATCCATCCAGGTTTTATACCATTCTTCAAGAAACCTTCAAGATATTGAATCCTCCTAATAGTTGCCATTCTCTTTTCTCCTTTTTCCTTTGTTGAAAGTTTTTTCAATGCCTTAAGTTCTCCTTCAAGATCTAAATTCTCTAATAACTTTTCAATAGCTTCTGCACCCATCATTGCCTCGAAGAATACTAGCTCTCTATCCACCAAATCAGAATATTCATCTTCAGAAAGAACTGTACCAACAGTCATTTTCTCAACCAACTGATAAAGTTTTGAATAGAAAGCTTCCAGTTCTTCCTCTCTCTCTGCAAAATCTCTCCTAACTTTTGCTAATGCCTGTTTTCTTCTATGTTCACTCTGGCTTAATTTTAGTTCAGCACCCTTTTCTTTTGATTTCTTCAAAGATTTAATTTCATCTTCAAAACTATCTGCAACCAAAACCAACTCATTCTCTAAATCTTCTTTCAAATCTTTTAGTTCTGTATCCTTTAAAGCCAAAACCTTCTCAAGAGTCTCCTTTCTTTTCTCATCATCCAGAGTAATTACCATGTATCTTGTGTAATATACAACTGACAGAATTTTCTTATGTGGAATATTCAAGGTTATAGACATTTTATTAGGAATCCCAAATGCATACCAAACATGTGCAACAGGAATTGCTAAATCAATATGACCCATTCTCTCTCTTCTTACATCAGAGGTTGTTACTTCTACTCCACACTTATCACAAACAATTCCCTTGTATCTAATCTTTTTATATTTCCCACAGTAACACTCATAGTTCTTTGTTGGACCAAAAATCTTTTCACAGAAGAGACCATCTGGCTCTGCCCTAAATGTTCTGTAGTTAATAGTTTCAGCTTTTGTAACCTCACCATATGACCAGTTTAATATCTGGTCAGGAGATGCTAAAGTAATTTTTAAGACATCAAAGTCTCCAAATTTATTTTTACTTGTCCTCATTTTCTACAACCTCCTCTTCTTCTGTTTGGTTTGAAATTAAATCAATATTCAAACAAAGTGCATTTAGTTCTTTGACTAAGACTTTGAATGATTCAGGGACATTTACATTCTCTATCTTATCCCCATGGATAATAGCTTTGTATGCAGATGATCTTCCCTTGATATCATCTGATTTAATTGTAAGCATTTCTTGTAGTGCATAAGGAGCACTGTGAGCTTCTAGTGCCCAGACTTCCATTTCCCCAAATCTCTGTCCACCCATCTGTGCTTTCCCACCAAGTGGCTGTTGAGATACTGCAGTGTATGGTCCTGTAGATCTTGCATGTACCTTCTCATCTGCAATATGTTTGAGTTTAAGAACATATTTCATACCTACGGTAACCTTACTTGGGAACTTCTTACCAGTTCTACCATCGTAAAGGTCTACTCTCTGGTCCATATTTTTACCATGCTTCTTCATCTCTGCTTCTAACCACTCCATGTTTTCACCCTCAAATATTGGGAAAGCAAACTTGACACCTAAGTCGTGTGCATATTTAGCAAAATGAACCTCTGTAGCTTGTGCCATATTCATTCTTTTAAGGAATGTTGGAGTTAGGATAATATCAACAGGTTCTCCATCTTCTGTGAAAGGCATATCTTCAACAGGTCTGACAGCTGCAATTGTATTCTTATCTCCGTGTCGACCTGCAATCTTATCTCCAAAACCAATCTTCTTTGTTTCTGCAACCCAAACTTTCACCTGATGCAAAACACCTGGTGCTAATTTATCTCCTTTATCTGCAGAAAGCACAATACTTCTAATTACAATACCACCTTCTCCGTGGGGAACTCTTAGTGAGTTATCCCTAACATCACTTGCAGATTCTCCAAAGATTGCTCTTAACAATCTTTCTTCTGCTGTCAACTCTTTCTCTCCTCTAGGTGCAACAACTCCAACAAGAATATCTCCTGATTTAACCTGAGTACCAGACATTACAATACCTTCTGCATCTAATTTCTGTAATATTCTGTCATTAACATGTGGAATATCTGCAGTAATTATCTCGGGTCCAAGTTCTGTATCTCTAATATCTACAGTATGTTCTCTAATATTAATAGAGGTTAAAAGGTCATCCTTTACAATCCTATCTGAAATGATAACGGAGTCTTCATAGTTGTAACCTTCAAAGAACATTAATGCTGCTCTTAGGTTTGTACCAATAGAAATCTCTCCATTCACCATAGTTGGCCCATCAACAATAGCATCACCTTTCTTAAATT
This sequence comes from Candidatus Dojkabacteria bacterium, assembly GCA_012842045.1. Classification (GTDB taxonomy): domain Bacteria; phylum Patescibacteriota; class Dojkabacteria; order SC72; family SC72; genus UBA5232. The sequence goes on along the minus strand of DUTP01000005.1, from coordinate 105,753 downwards.
TATCACCTACATTCAAAATGGGTTTCTGTACAAAACAGGTGTTATCGTTACTTCTATAGAAAGAGGTCAATTTGTAATCCTCAACACCCTCTTTTTCATACTTAACAGTCACTTTGTTAGCGTCAACAGAAAGAACTTCTCCTGCTTCTTTGGCAAATACACCCCAAATAGACTGTCTTGCAACAACCTCTTCCATTCCTGTTCCTATTAAAGGAGCTTCTTGTTTAACAAGAGGAACTGCCTGTCTTTGCTGGTTTGCTCCTGTCAATGCTCTCATAGCATCATTGTGAGAAATAAAAGGAATCAAAGCCATACCAAGACCAGCTTGCTGACCAGCAAGTGCATCTATATAGTTTACACTAGAAGCATCTTCAAGAAGAAATTCTCCTTTATACCTAATAGGCAAAAGTGTATCTGTAATATTTCCATACTCATCCTTTGCTATTGTTGCTGAAGAAATTCTAAAATTCTCCTCATCCATAGCATCAAGATACTCTACATTCTCTGTAACAAAAGGTTTAACAGAAATCTCTTTAACACTCTTCTCCTTGATAATCTTTTCTGCTAACTTTTCATCTACGAAATCACCAGCTTTAGCAATTTTCTTGATATCTTCAGATAAAATTCTATTCAATAACTCCTTTTTATTATTACCAACCTTATGTCGGATTTCTCTGTAAGGAGCCTCTAAAAAACCATATTCATTTATCCTGGCTAACATTGCTAACTGCACAACAACACCAATACTTGCAGATTCTGGACTGGTTACTGGGTCAAACTTAGAATAATGTGAGTTATGAACCTCTCTAATTGAGAAAGTAGCCCTTTCCTTTGCAATACCACCAGGACCACCTGCAGTAACCTTCCTCTTGTTCTCCAATTCCGCCAACACATTTACTTGATCCATAAATGTAGACAAGGCGTTTGAACCAAAGAATGATTGAATAGATGCTGAAATAGGTTTTGTACTTACCAACATAGAAGGTGTGACTTTTGAATCCTGGCCATACAAACTCATCTTATCTTTAATATTCTTTTCCAATCTCCTGACAGCACCATTTAACTGCCTTGCTAATATCTCACCTACGCTCCTAATTCTCCTGTTAGAAAGGTGATCAATATCATCAGGCTGTACTTCTCCATTATTTAGCTGAATTAACCTCTTAATAATCAAAACCATATCACTAGCATAGAAAACTGCCTGTTCTGGATTGTTAACATCATATGTGGTACCAAGCTTTCTATTTAATTGGTACCTACCAATTTTACCAAGATTAAACTTTCTCACATTAAAGAAGTTACTCTTAACATATCTCTCTGCACTTTCTAATGTGACAGACTCGTCTGGTCTTAATTTGTTGTAAATACTGATCACTGCTTCTTCTTTACTCTTTGTAAAATCTCTGGCAAGTGTAGCTTCAATATATTTATACTCTTCATGTGTATCAACATCAGTAAACAGCTTTTTAATCTCCTCATCTGTTTCCCAACCAAACACCCTTAAAAGCTCTGTTATCAAAACTTTAGGTCTCTTTGGAAGAATTCTCATAGAGATTACACTATGTCTGTTTGTATCTATCTCATACCATGGACCCTGGCCAGGCATCAACCTTGCTTTGTAAAGAGTCCTCATAGGCAATCTGTCTGCCTCTTCATACAAAACACCCTCCGCCCTAACAATTTGGTGGGTAACAACCCTTCTTACACCATTAAAAACAAAGACACCATCGTCTGTCATTATTGGTAAATCTGCAATAAAAATCTCTTGCTCCTTTATCTCTCCAGTTTTATTATTCATTAACTGGACTGTTGCATAAACAGGAACTTCGTAGGAAAGACCCTTCTTAATCGCCTCATCTATATCTCTATATGGATCTCCATATCTAAAATCTTTAAATTCCAGAGTCCACATCTTTTCCATATTATCTTTAACGGGGCTAATCTCATTAAAGATCTCTTGGAAACCATCTTTCTTAAAAGCCTCAAAGGAATTAATCTGGGCTTCTATTAAATTTGGGAACTCAAACTCTCCGGAGTACTCAAGACCCAAATTTAACCTACCAGAGTGATTAGTTTTAGGTTTTAACATAGGGTAAATTGTTTGGTTATGTTATAACATTTTACTTGATAAGCGATAACCACAAAACATAAAGAAAAGACTTTTGTGTTACCACTTTTTTGATCAAAAAATCAAGCGACTTTCGGAAGTTTACCACATAATATATGTAAAGTCAACGATTTAGTAGGATATTTTAGGATTTTTAGAGAGTTAGAATATTTGAGCAGGACTCCTAAGTGTTAAAAAACAAATTTAGGAGTCCCACTACTAAGACAAAGGAAAAGCTATCTATCTCTCCTTCCACCATAAGATGATGAGGCAGGCCAGAAAGGACGACATAATTGCAAACCAAACAATTCCAACAAGCACGACAGGCTTGTCGGTTACAACGAAGGTCCAATACCACTTAGTGAATTGCCACATCACCAGGATACCACTTAGAGCATATGTGCTCCATATGAATATAGTCTTCAGAAGCCTCTCGTAGTTTTCATAACTTTTATCCTCCCTATATCGCAAAATCACTGACTGGTCTAAATACCAGTGAGCATCAATAAGCCTGGCAAGCACGAAAACACACAACAAACCTAAAACGAAAAGGATTACTCCTGCAAAAAATATATACATATGTATATAGGCGATTAGGGGAACTTTCGTTTCCAACCATGCCAACAAAACGAAGAGGAGACATACAAGAATATATTGCCAAGATGCTCTCCAACGCTCCTTGACAAACCTAGTAAAATAATTTTCTTTCTTTTTTTCTTCCATTTTAATTTCCTCTTTCTCCCTATTAGGGATATATTTTTTGTTTTATAGCTATGCTACATACAACCCTCAACATTAGATTAAGAACTCTATGTAGCATAGGAAAAACAAATATATTTAAGAGAATGCAACCTTTGTCTTTTTAAAGAGCAATATATCTATCACTAGATATCTACTTATATTATACCACACTATAAGCCTCTCGGTCCATACTGAAAAGCAGTGCTCTAGCTGCAATATACTCCATTTAAGATTGATGTTTTTAAAATTAGTATGTGTGATTATAATATTTAGACATTATCTAAACAATCAAACCTTTGAAATATCCACTACTATCCATTATGATATTTACATACATGGCAACAAAGAAGAAAAAAGAAAAGCTAACAATTAAAAGCAGTGAGACCAAAATACTCTTTGGTACAATACTTTTTGTAGGTGGAATAGCTGTGTTAATATCTCCATTTATTCAAGACCAAGCAACTCTTTTTGCCAAAGTTTCCTTACTTCTAGGGTATGGAGCAATACCATGGGGTATACTATTAATATATACTTCTTTCTTCCTACTATTCAAAAACAAAAAATTTGTATCAGCAAAACAAGCTGTAGGTATACTCTTCTTTTCACTCTGCATATCTATTCTTCTGTCGTTCTGGCAAAACCCAGAACAATACACAAACCCTGACGCTTTAAGAGGTGCTGGGGGAGAGTTAGGCAAATTACTACACACATCCCTAAACGGTGTTCTTGGCAACCTAATCGAGATCCTTGTGGTTATTATCTTCTTAATCCTTGCATTCTCCTTAATTACAGGAACTACAATTGAGCAAATAAGAGATTTCATTGAAGGATCAATACCAGAGCCTCAAAAAGAAGACCTGACTGAGAAACCTTCCGTATTACAATCAGTCCTAGAGAGGCTTAGAATTAGCAAAAAAGAGGATGATATCAAGATAAGTGGAGAGGCTGTAAGTGACGTACCAGAAGAACCAGAAATGGAAGAAACTGTTGATATAGAGAAGAAAATCGACGAAATTTTACATCGAGAGAAGAAGAATGAAGAAGATATTGAACTTGAGGGGGAAGTAGTTAAAGATACTAAGGATGAACAGCCACAACAACCAAAATACACAGACTGGGTTTTTCCTGATATAAGCTTGTTGCAAGAAAAAGAGGTTCATAAACAAGATGCTAAACTTTACAAAGAGAAGGCTTTAATCATACAAAGAACTCTAATGAACTTCGGTATACAAGCCAAAGTAGTTTCGATTGCAGTAGGTCCAACTGTTTTAAGATTCTCCTTAAGCATAAGTACAGGAACTAAAGTCTCAAGAGTAAAGAGTTTAAGTAACGACTTAGCACTAGCATTAGCTTCTCAAACAGCATCTATTAGAATTGAAGCCCCAATACCAGGTACACCATATGTAGGTATTGAAGTACCAAACCCTACTCCAAACTTTGTTTACACAAGAGATATGATTAAGAAACTTAGACCAGAGGTAGATAAGTATGAACTACCTTTAATACTAGGGAAAGATATTACCGGAAAAACAATGATAACGGACTTAGGAAAGATACCTCACCTATTGGTAGCAGGAGCAACAGGTACTGGTAAGTCTGTAGCTATTAACTCCTTACTAACAGGACTTTTGATGACAAAAACACCAGATGAAGTTAAATTCATTCTAGTAGACCCTAAAATGGGTGTAGAGATGGGTATGTATAATGGTATTCCACACTTACTTACACCTGTAATAACTGATTCTGCTCTTGTTACCAATGCATTGGAATGGACAATTGGAGAAATGATGAAAAGGTATACACAACTAAAACAAGTACACGCAAAGAAACTAGCTGAATACAATGCGAAAATGGGGTATGTAGCAATGCCATATATTGTTGTAGTAATCGACGAGATGGCAGACCTTATGCTCACCTCAGGGATAGAAGTTGAAACTAAGATACAGAGATTAGCACAGATGGGAAGAGCCGTTGGTATCCACTTAATACTAGCAACACAGAAACCAACGGTTGACGTCATTACAGGACTAATTAAGTCAAACATTCCTGGAAGAATGGCCTTTGCTGTTTCAACCTTAATGGACTCCAGAGTCATACTTGACGAAGCTGGTGCAGAAACACTACTAGGTAGTGGAGATATGCTTTACAAAGACCAAACAACTCCTAAACCAATTAGAATACAAGGAACTTACACATCAACTGGAGACACAGAAAGCATTGTTAATGCAATCAAGGAGCAAGTAAAAGATAGTGAACCTGAGTACTCTACCGCTCTAACAGATGCAATTGAAAAAGGTACCGATGGAGGAGCATTAGGTTCAGAGAATGAAAGAGACCCTGATTTTGAGAAAGCATTAGAAGTTGTAGTACTTACTCAAAAAGCTTCTGCTTCATTCCTACAAAGGAAGATGAAGATTGGGTACAACAAAGCTGCTAGATTAATAGACCAGCTCTATGACGCAGGTGCTATTGGCCCTCAAGATGGTTCTAAACCTAGAAAAGTCTTGGTAGAAGATGTTTCCGAGATCTTAGGTGGCGATGTAGAGGATGAATATTAAAAAAGGGCTCATTTAAGAGCCTTCCCCAAATTCTAATTCCTTATACCCTATCTATACCATACCACGCTATAAGCCTTGCATAAACCCTCAACCTTTCTAATAACAACAAATAGTAGTAGAATACAACTATGATAACAGTAGGAGAAGTATTAAAAAACAAAAGAGAAAGATTAAGAATTAGCTTAGAGAAAGCCTCTGCTGATACTAAAATACAAAAAAGATTTCTCCAATCAATTGAAAAAAACATATTCACACCTTTTCAATCAGAAGTCTTCCTTACAGGCTTCATCAAAATATATGCAAAGTATCTAGGATTGGATATTAAGAAAATCCTAGCACTCTACAGAAGAACTAATCCTGTAAGTACAGAGAAAGAGATACAAAAAACACCACAAAAAATAGAAAGAAAAAAACTAGTCATCACACCAAAAACTGTTGTTATCATTCTAGTATCACTTTTCACATTACTCATTGCAGGATACATAATATCTCAAATATACAAATTCCAAACACCTCCAAAGCTAGAAATATTTGAACCACCTAAGGAAAGTACAGTGGAAAACGAGAAGATTACAATCAAAGGGAAGACGGAAAAAGGCATCGTTATCCAGATTAATGATATCAGTACGGATGTAGATGATGAAGGAAATTTTGAAAAAGAGATAACACTAACAGAAGGAAGGAATCTTGTTACTATCAAAGCACAGAAGAATAACAACAATATTCTTGAAACTGTTGAGACATTAAATATTACATATATTCCAAAAAATGAAGAAGAGAAACCCGAAGAAGTGAAGATTAATAAGGTGGTTTTAGAGATTTTTGAGACAGCTACTTGGATAAAACTTGATATTGACGATGTAAATGTAATTGCACAAGTATTAGAACCGACTAAAAAAGAGTTTGAAATTCAAAACAAGTTGCATATCATATCTGGAAGAATTAGTAATACCAAACTGTATTTTAATGAGAAAGAAATCCAATTACCTACATCCTCATCTAAAGGTGTTGTAGATATGGAATGTGTCATCGTTGAGAATTCATTAGAGTGTAAATAGTTAAAAGAGGAAAATACTGCTCTAAATGATATAATCAATCAAATGGAGCCTAACAATCAGATAGAAGAAATTAAAGATAAGGTAGATATTGTCCAAGTTGTTCAGAAATATGTTCACTTAAAACAAGCAGGAAAAAACTTCTCAGGTCTATGCCCTTTTCACAAAGAAAAAACCCCATCTTTCATTGTCAGTCCAGATATTCAAAGATACAAGTGTTTTGGTTGTGGTAAATCTGGAGACATATTTAACTTTCTGCAAGAGATAGAACATATTGATTTTGTAGAAGCTTTAGAAAAGCTAGCAAAAGTGGCAGGAGTTCAGTTAAAAAAGACCCAAGGAAACAAAAAGTATAAAGAATTAAAAGATATTCACTACATAGCAACGAAATATTACTACAATGCATTACTAAGAGATAAAACTGCTCTTGAATATGTATTAAACAGAGGTATAAACAGAGAATCAATTAAGAATTTTGCAATTGGATACTCACCAAAATACCCAAAACTTCTAGAACAAGTTAAAAAATCAGGTGCATACAGTAAGGGAACGCTTCTTCAAACAGGACTATTTGTAGAAAAAAATGGTGTATTAAGAGAGAAGTTCTTTGACAGGATAATGTTTCCAATTAGATCTAGAAAAGGAGATGTAATAGCTTTTACAGCAAGACAGAGTGGTACAAATGAATATGGCCCTAAATATATGAACTCTCCCGAGACACCAATATTTCATAAGTCATATAATCTTTTTGCACAATACGAATCAAGACAAGAAATGAGAAAATCAGACCTCGCTATAATAAGCGAAGGTTCTACCGATGTTATCTCAGCACACCAACATGGAGTTAAAAATGTAGTAGCTCCACTAGGAACTAGTCTCACATCCAAACAATTAGAATCCATCATACCTCTCACTAAGAATATACTCTTCCTTTTTGACTCTGACAGGGCTGGTCAACAAGCACTTATTCGAGGTTTCATCTTAGCCTCAGAACTAAGTATGAATCCGTATGCAGCAAGTACTGCACCATACAAAGATATTGATGACCTGCTACAAAAAGAACCAGAGAAATTCGAAAAAATAATAAAAGAAAAGAAAGAAGCATTTTCCTACATACTTGCAGAGATCACAAAAGGAAAAGATATGAACAAATTAAGTGATGTTAATACAATTAGAAAAGAAATTAAACCGATTCTTGACTCTGTGAAAGATAGAAATACTAAAAACCTCTACTTGAAAAAGCTTTACAGAGTTACAGGAATACAACTAGATGATGAAAAAATCATTGATAGTAAGCCTAATTATAAAGATAAAAAGACAGAGACAAAAAAGATTAAAAGGTCTAAAACTGAAGACTTAACAACTCGTTACATTCAACTATTACTCTTTGTAGAAAAAATCGAAGACTCCTTCATCCTCGACTCAAAATACATTACAGATAAACATCTTAAGAAAATATATTTAACTATAAAGAAGAATTTACCAAAAATTAATAGAACAAAACTTTTTGAAGAACTAAGTACTGATGCTCATGTAGCTCCATTACTTGAAGACATGATTTTCAATGCTAAAACTCTACCAACAGAGCAACAAGACATAGCAGAAGATATTCACCAAACGATGAAAAGAATTAGGGTAACTTACTATGAAGGTATACAAAAAAACCTAGCTTCTCAAATTAGTATAAGTGAAGAACTTGAAAAAGAAGATGAAAAAGCTCATGCTTTAAGTAAGCTACAAGAAGTAACTAAAGTTTTACAAAAAATCAAAAATGAGTAATACAAAACAGTTTACATACAATGTCTCGGATTATGATCAATTTAGCTATGACTACTCTCAATATTGGAAAAAGAGAAGATATGAAGACTTAGCTGAAAAAACACTGTTAGATAATATTTTTGATGGGAAAAGAGGTGATTGGTTTTTAGATGTTGGTGGATCATATGGAAGGTTAACCAACAGCTACTACTCAAAATACCAACATCCTATCATTCTTGATTACTCAGCAAAAACATTAAGAAACAATTGGGAAATAATTAAAAATAAGTATCCTAACACAGAATTAATTGCAGCAAATGCATACAAAATGCCTTTTAAGGAAAATGTGTTTGATGGGGCATTAATGGTGAGAGTACTGCATCATATAGAACATCCAGAAAGTTACTACAAAGAATTAAGAAGAATACTTACAAATGATGCTGAATATGTACAGGAATTTGCAAATAAAGTACATATCAAAGCCACAGTTCGAGCTCTGTTAAAAGGAAACTTTAAGTTTTTCTCCCAAGAACCATACGCACAACCAGCTCTCACAATGGCCGAAGGATCAGATAATGTAGAAGGTATTTTCTACAACTTCCACCCCAAACATGTTAAAAAACTTCTCATGGAACAAGGTTTTACTGTCAAGAAGAAGAGAGGTTGTTCTTTCCTTAGATCTCCACTCTTAAAGAAACTCTTCAATGATGATACCCTACTCTTTCTTGAAAAAATTGCAAGAAGTATATTCTCTTGGACAAATATTCCACCTAGTGTTGTTTTTGACACAATACTTAAGAAAGAAGATAAACAGGAAGAAAAATATGCAAAGATTGAAGATATACTTTGTTGTCCTCAGTGTAAAGGGAATCTAGAAATCGAACAAGATAGTGCAAGTTGCAAAAAATGTAATATCACATTTGAGAAAAAAGATAATGTTTGGGATTTCAGAGTACAATGATAGAACCTAAAAGATCTCTAGGACAGAATTTCTTTGTTAATGAGAATCTCGCGAAGAAAATTGTTGATACAGTTTTAGTAGAAAATCCGGAACTAATAGTTGAGATAGGTCCTGGGCATGGATATTTCTCTTCACTTTTGCAGCAAGGAGGTAAAAAACTACTTTTAGTAGAGAAAGATAATACTTTAGCAGAGGGACTTTTAAACCATTACCCTGAACAAGAAGTTGTCAATATAGATTTCTTAGAGTGGGATTTCTCTCAATTAGAGAAGTTTAAAGGAAAGAAAATTCTTTTCTTTGGTTCTCTGCCATACAATATAAGTAAGAGAATTATATCAAAAGTAATAGAATCAAACTTCTTCAATATGTCAGCATATTTCATAATCCAGAAGGAAGTTGCAGAAAAGTACACAGCAAACACACCAGATACAACCTTTCTTTCCTTAAAAACCGAAATATATGCTACATGTAAGAAACTTTTTGATATATCACCTGAGTCATTTAAACCAAAACCAAAAGTTGTGAGCTCATTTATCATGTTTACACCTCAGGAGAAAACTTTCTTTCAATCAAAAGAAGAAGCAGAAAACTTCGAAAACTTCCTTCTCCAAGCATACAAACAACCACGAAAGAAGCTACAAAACAACTTAAAAAGCTATTTCCCATACGAAATAGGAGAGAAAGCGAAAGAACTTTTAAACTTACGACCACAACATCTAACAATAGAAGATTATCTGTTTCTTTTTTCAAAAAGAGCAAAATGATGTGTTTTTGATATAATACAGCTATGAAAAAAGTTTCTAAAAAAGGAAAAACAGAAGAGGAACAATATAAACAATTAGATTTAGAGATAGAAGAGCCTTTTAAAAATAGATTCTATAAAATCAAAAAAGACTTTGATGATGTTGTTATCAAGTTGGAGGTTGTAAAGTTTTTGAAAGACCCTCTTGTGTGGGCTGCTTTAATGGCTTTTCTTATTTTAACTCTCTATCAAGTATATATTATTTCTACAAATATTAATTCGCTTCCAACATCTCTTCCTATTTTCAAGTTTTATATAAACCCCAAAAATATACTCACACCAAAGGAAATGATTTACTTATACCCTATTATCTCAACTACTATCTCAGTCCCCACATTTATTTTTGCATCTAGAAACTACAGCAGAGAAAAACATTTAACAAAACTTTTGCTTGTAAGTATAATAATCGCTATAATCTCGCTGACTGTGATTTTAGTTAATTTAGTAAATAACTAAATGGACTGGTCAAGAAGTACAGTACTCTTACTTAAAACACTAGAACTTATTGATTTTTCCACATTATCTGAAGTTTGGGTCGCCTATCTAAAATATCTCCCAATATTCTTAATCGGAGCGATAGTTTCACTTATCTTAACACCATTAATCGGTCATATAGCACTAAAATACGATATTACCTACAAACCCAAAGAGAAAAGGTTGGGTAAAGATTTTGAGAATGAGAAGAAAGCTTTACATGAGGGTATTACACCATCTCTAGGAGGATTAGCTATTACCATACCTGTATTAGTAGCAATACCTCTGTTCTTTGAGATGAATAGTTTTACCATTCCAATATTTATAGCAATACTAGTGCTTGTAGTTGGTTCAGCTTTAGATGATATTTTTAATTTGCCTGCCAAAATACAATTTCTCTATCAAACAATAGCTGCAATCATCATTGCTTTTTCAATAATTAATCTCACTAATCTTTCCATTATTAACCTACCATTGGATGCATACACTTGGAACTTCTCTATATTTGGATTACAACAATCTTTTGTTTTCCCAGGAGATTTAATACTAATACTTTGGATAATTGTTTGTATAAATGCATTCAAATGGACAGCTGGCTCTCCTGGTATCATCGAAGGAAATTCATTAATTATCTTTTTACTAATTTTTATTATCGGAGTAAGAACACAATCCCTATTTTCATCAGCACTATCAATCCTCATAGCAGGAGGTATGCTAGTCTTCTTTATCTTCGCCCTACCACCTCAAAAAATCATGACTGGTTCGGCAGGTAAGAGCGTATACGGCTTTTTAATCTGTGTGCTTTCAATAGTTACTGATGCTAAACTCTCAACCACCTTAATTCTCTTAACTCTGCCATTACTGGATTTCGCATATGTCGTTATCAGAAGATATATAATACATAAGCCTAAAAACCTACTAGATTTAATGCGGATTAGTGGACCAGAACATTTTCATCATCAATTAATAAAGCTGGGATTATCAAGAACTCAGATAGTGCTCGTTGAGATCATCATCACTCTCTTCTTTGGATCATTTGCCATTCTTACTGCTGGTGCTGTGAGATATTTCGCTTTAGTTCTTTCCCTTGCTTTAGGTATAGGATTAATACTCTACACAAATATTCGAGCATCTAAAAAAAGGAAAGAGAAAAAGAAGACAGAATCACCAGAATCTAGATTTTCCTACTAGATTAATTGCAAATATTGAGTTATTAGAATACAATAGTTTTGTTTAATATTAACCTTTTAAATATCATGGAAGGAATTATAATTCTTGTTGTTTTGGTTCTAATTGTTCTGGTAACTTTTATAAAAATTGTTCCAGAAGGATATCATGCACTGGTTGTTCGATTTGGGAAATACAATAGAACGGTCACTCCTGGTATCAACTTTATCATCCCATTTGCGGAAAAACTACAAAAAGTTGATATTCGAGAGCAAGTTATGGACATTCCTACTCAAGAAGCTATCACTTTGGACAATGTCTCATGTATGGTCGATGGTATTGTTAGATTCCAAGTCGTAAATCCTAGTGTTGCTATTTTTAAAGTTCAGCACTACATCAATCAAATATCTGCTAAATCTCAAACAGCACTAAGAGACATTATCGGTAGTGTTACATTAGATGCATTACTTTCTCAAAGAACTAAAATTGCAGAAGAAATTAAGAATATCGTAGATAGTGCAGCAGAAGGATGGGGTGTAGATATTGCAGCAATTGAAATTCAAAACATTGAAATTCCTGCAGATATGAAAAGAGCTATGGCTCAACAGGCAGAAGCAGAAAGAGATAGAAAAGCAAGAATCATCAAAGCAGAAGGTGAAAAAGAAGCTGCTGTTAAACTAGCAGAAGCATCCATGACACTCTCTCAAGCTCCTGGAGCACTATCTCTAAGAACATTACAAACTCTAAAGGAAATTTCAGCTGACCCATCAGAAAAAATCATTATTGCAATGCCAACAAACTTTTTTGATGGAGTAGAAAGTATTGTAAGGAATGGCAAGAAATAAAAGGTTTTTACAACTAGCATTTAACTCTTCTTTTCAAGACTTTTTTTCTGTACTTCCATATATTCCAAAGAATCCTAACATAATAATCGAAGCTGGAACCCCATTAATCAAAAAGGAAGGTATTGATGTTGTTAGAAGAATGAGATCTCTGTGGAGCGGATTAATATGCGCAGATATCAAAGTTGTTGATGGTGCGAAAGCAGAGGTCGAGATGGCAAAAGCAGCTGGTGCAGACTATATTACTGCTCTAGGCAATGCTTCTGAAGAGACTTTAAGAATTTTTGTAGATGTTTGTAAAAAGAATGATATTAAGTCTGTGATTGATATGATAAATACACCTGATCCTCTAAGATCTCTCTGGAAAGCAGATATAATCCCTGATGTTGTCTGTATACACAGAGGAAGAGATGAAGAAAACAGTTATGGTGAAATCATCCAATACAGAAATATAGCCAAAATAAAGGGTAAATGGAATGTTGTTGTGGGAGCAGCTGGCGGAATAGATCAAAAAGAGCTTCAGTCAGCCCTATTCAACGGTGCAGATATTGTTGTAGTAAATGTTGTTAGAAAAGAAGATGGGTGGAGCGGATTAGTCATAGATAGAAACCTCAGAGAAGAGTTAGCTAAATACTCTTCATTCATTAGTAAGCAACCATAGACAAAAGATAGAGTTGTTCATATAATGAAAGTATGAAGAAAATAAAAACTGCCATAATCATAATAGTTTCCATCGTTGTACTATCTGTACTTTTCTACTTCTTCCCACCCAGCAAACTAATAGGAAAATTACCTTTCCTCAACAGATTCTACAATAACACAACATTAGAGGTCGTTGTACAAAATGGCAAAGCAAAAGTACAAATCAACGAAAAAGATGAAGGAGAAACTCCAGTCACCATAGAAGATTTACCTGAAGGAAAATATGTTGTTGACCTTGAGAGAATTGCTCCAGAGAACTCATTCTACAAAAAACATTCTTTTAATATAGAACTTGCAAAAAACACATCTGCTAGAATTGATTTAGAGATTGGTCCAGAAGAGCTGCTACATGGGACAATACTCTACTATACACCAATGAGAAGTCCTGCTGAAAAAGGATTTTTAACAATAACTGGGAATTCTTCTGATGCTAAAATATATGTAGACAAAGAATTTATGAACAGATCTTCCATCACAAATTTAGAGTTAACGGAAGGAGAGCACAAGATAAGAATCGAAAGTGAAGGATATCTTCCAATTGAGATTCCAATACTAGTACGAGAAAAATATCAATTAAACTTAAAGGTTTACCAATTCCCTATCCCAACAACCGAGGATATTGTGGAAGCAAATGAAGTATGAGTAATTTAAGATTCAATAAAGTTAAAAGCAACACACCTATCACTTTGATCATTCATGGAGGAAATAGGTTAGGTTACAAACTAGCAAAAGCACTTGTCGATCAAAAAGGATATGTGGTAGTAATTGATAAATTTAACTCAGAAACAAGGAAATATGTTTCAGAATTAAAAAGATCTGATTTGGTAGATTTCTTTGACTTTAAAGGTTTTGACTCTGTATTTAAAAACATAAAAAGATTCGATTATGTTTACTACCTCTTGGAAGATAAGCTTTCACAGACAGAGTTTGATAGTAAAGAATTTCTGTCAGAAACAAAACAGTTAGAATTAGCCCTAACTCAAGCCAAGAAGAATGACGCTAAATTCTCTTTAATAACATCATTAGGACTTAACAGGGAACTAGCGAACAGGATTAATAATACAAAGCTAGCAACACCCACTCCGTATTCTAATATAGAATTACAAAAATATTGCGAAACACTTGTTGCAGAATTTAAAGATAAATCTAATATAAATGCTAGAATCTTAAGAGTTGGAACACTAATTGGGAAAGGTGTTGATAAAATAAAAGATACTACTTTAGATCGACTCTTCAAAGAGGCTACAGATGATGTACAGATAACCATCAGAGGAGAAGGTTTAGATATTTACAACTTAATACACGAAGATGATGCCGTATACGGAATACTTAAACTTACCTTCTCAAACAAAACAAAAGGAGAAGTAATATCTTTGGCAAACAAAAATGATTACACACTGCTCTCGTTAGCATATAAACTCTTGGAATTAAACACAGAAGCTCAAAGTATTAGATTCGTAGACAATCCAGAAGAAAACTTCCTCATACAAGACCTCTATGTACCAGCACCACACGCTACAAAATACGGTTGGACTCAACAAATCACACTAGAAAAGGCAATGATTGAACAGATACAAGTATATTATGATAACATCAACAAATCTTGGGATATTACTAAGAAAGAATCTCCTAAAAAGATAGGAATAAAGCCCAAAAAACATATAAAAGAAACAAAGACTGAATTAGGAGCATTAATATATAAATTGGGAGAACCTTTTAGAAAAATCAAAGCATACAGAAGTACTTCCAAACCAACTCCCAAAGCCATCTTGAAGAACCTCTTCATTGTACTCCTTCTAACACTTTTCTCATACTTTGTTGTCTATCCTACACTTGGAACAACATTTGGCCTAATCTCTGTTAAATCAAAAGCAACCAAAATTCTCGACTCCATAAACAATGCTCAGGATACAGATGTTAACAAAAGCTTCGATCGCTTAGAAAAGAGCATAGCTAGAACAGCAGATAGCTTTAACAATATGTCTTGGATGTTCACAATCTTCGGGAAAGAAGATGTTTACAGTAACATCTCACGGGTTTTCATTGCAGGAGAAAATACAATAGAGGGAGGGAGACAACTCACAGAGGCGATATCGCCGTTAATGTCCTATATTAGAGAGTTTGAACCTGCAGTGACATTTCAGGATAGTACCGCATCGACCACAAGAGAATATAGAGAGCAACTAAGAGAAATTGATAGAAATAAGCATAAAATAGAAGATGCAGCATATAAAATTCAATTTGCCGACCAGTTATTGAAAAATGTAAACACCTCTGTTTTTCCTAAATTTGCACAAGATAAAGTACTAGAAATTAAGGATATTGTTAAAAAAGCTGGAGAAGCAACAGTCACATATCAAGAAGCCGTTACATTCCTACCCGACATTCTTGGTGTAGAAGAGAGGAAAAGATACTTAGTTCTCCTACAAAACGAGTCCGAGATTAGATCTACCGGAGGATGGATAACTAGCTATGGGGTTGTAGGTATAGAAGGAGGACAGATTAGAGAGCTCTTTGTTGATGATATTTACAACGCTGAGGGCACTCTGAAAATACAAGGAAAGAAATACCCAGCACCAACCTCTATGATGGAAGCCCTGGAGCTAAGAGATTGGACTTTCTCACTAGTGAACTGGAGTCCCGATCTAACAGAAACAAGAGTCAAAGCAGAGCAATTCATTTCAGATTTAGGAAAAGGAAATAAGATAGATGGGATAATAACTATTGACATAGCATTCTTCCAAAAACTATTAGACAAGTGGGGAGGGATAGAAGTTCCTGGTGAGGACGAGCTAATTACAGCTCAGAATATTAATGAAAAGGTCTTTGAAATGCATAGAGAATTCACACCTGGCTCAACTCAAAAAACTACCTTCTTAGCCAATCTAGCAAATGAAATTATTAAAAAACTCCTCTCGATGAACTTCCAAGAGATTCTTAGTATTAGCGATGTGCTAGAAAGTTCTCTAAATGAAAAACATCTACAAGTAGCATTTGAAAACAACAAAGCATTTAACTTCTTTAACAGTAGAAATTGGGCCGGTAGCTTAGACAACAGATACAAAGAGGCTCCTGTCCTTGTTGATTGGAACTGGGGTGGCAACAAAGCTAATCAATATCTAAACAAAAGTCATGCACTCTTAGTAAATATTAAAGACGAAGATACAATAACCTTTCAATACACACTTTCTGTCGAAAACACCTCCACATCAAATTCATACCCTCAGGGAGATTACAAAAACTACCAGAGAGTGTATATTCCTCCTGAAGCACAAATATTAAAAGTCGTCGGTATGGATGAGGAAAAACACTCAATTTACAGGGAAAGCGGTTTTAAGATAATAGGAGGTTGGTTTAATGTTCCAGTAGGAGAAATCTCCACATTAGAAATTTCATATCAATTACACAGAGGAGACATGGGTTCTACATTCCCGTTAGTCGAAGAGGAATCTGCTATCTTCTTTGATTTAGACATATTTAAACAAGCAGGAGAGAGAAAACATGCCTACAAACTTGATATTATCTTCCCTTCAACATGGGTTCTGGTAGAATCAGCAAGACTTAACACCATTAGTAACCAACTATCTGGAAGATTTGATCTCAGTAGAGACATGCAATACAAACTTATGTGGAACAAACCATCTTAAAGAGTTATGGTTTTCAAATCCTTAAGTTCTTCATAAGCTTCAAGTATATTCTGTTTAGTCAACTCTTTTTGTGACATAAACTTCTCCATCTCAGAACTGTCCAAATCCATATTAACAGGCATTCTTTGGGATAATCCCAAAGGCATTACCAAAGAAGCAACGTGTTTAGACTTACAATTTTGACAAGAAAAGTGTATAATCGTCCCAGCTCCAGTGCTCTGGACGATATTAAGATCATCGACAGTATAAGGGGTGCCACATTTATCACAAAATTTTGCAACTGAATCGATAAAAAATTGTTTCTTTTGCAACAAGGCATTACTAACACTGTCCATATATAAATTATACCATAAATAATCAATGGGTAGTAACGAGAAAGCAATAAGTTTCTTAATAAAAAAAGGAAAAGAACAAGGTTTTCTTACACAGGAAGATCTTTTAGATGTTTTTCCAACAATAGAAGAAAACATAGAACTACTTGATAAAATCTTTGTGAAATTACAGGAAAGTGAAATAGAACTGCTAGAACCAGAGGATAGCGCACCTCCACAAGAACAAGAGGAATTATCTCTTGAGAGTAAAATTAAAATACTTAAATCTATCCAATCTACTCTTTCCACAGATGCCATTAGATCATATTTGTCAGAAATTGGAAAAATACCTCTTTTAACAAAAGAGGAAGAAGTTATTCTAGCCAAGAGGATAGAAAACAAGGATGAAGAGGCTGTACAGCTTCTCACAACTGCGAATTTAAGACTGGTTGTCAGTATAGCTAAAAAGTATAGTAAGTCCAATCTAGAGCTTCTAGACCTCATACAAGAGGGAAATATTGGGTTAATGAGAGCGGTAGAGAAATTTGACCATAATAAAGGTTTCAAATTCTCAACATATGCTACTTGGTGGATTAGACAAGCAATTACACGAGCCATTGCAGATCAAGCAAGAACTATTAGAGTCCCTGTCCATATGATTGAAACTATTAACAAATACAATAAAACAAACAACATTCTTGCAACAAGATTAGGAAGACCAGCGACAGACGAAGAAATTGCCAAAGAAATGGACGTTGAAGTAGAAAAAATAGCAGAAATTAAAAAGATTAACCAAAATCCAGCATCTCTCTCAACACCAATAGGTGAAGAAAAAGATAGTAAATTACAAGACTTAATCCCAGATGATTGGTCAGAATCACCAGAAGAATATGCCACAACAGAATATCTAAAAAATCAGTTACATGAAATCCTAGACGGATTACAAGATAGAGAAAGAAGAGTGCTCTCTTTAAGATTTGGACTAGAAGATGGAGTATCAAGAACATTAGAAGAGGTAGGAAAAGAGTTTGGTGTAACAAGGGAGAGAATTAGACAAATAGAAGCAAAAGCACTAAAAAAACTCAAAGAGAAATCCGAGCAACAAAAACTTGATGATTATATTGAATAGCATCTCTTACTGAACTGAGAGTAAAAACTCTTTTGGTGTTTCAGGAAGCGTCTTCTCTGACCTTTCGTATACCAAGTTAACAACATCCATATTAAAACTACTTTCAATCACACTAGTATACTGATTAATATCTCCAACAATACTCTTCTGTCTAGCATCAATAAAAAAAGTTATACCTAGCCAAACCACAACAACTGCAAACAACAGAAAGATTGCCCAGATATATTTTCTTAGTATCTCCATACTACTGTTTATAAAAATTAGCTTGCTCTATACTATAAACCCTTAGACTCAACGAAAAATAAGAGTTAGACTTTTCATCCTTTTGTGTAGAAAATGATATATTCTCAACAACCGCACACATAGGAAGAGATTCCAAGTCTTTCAATAAGTTAATAAAACTAGAATACTTACCTGAAACATTTAATCTCAAAACTGACGGAGTCAAAATAGGGGTTGTAAGTTTATAATTTTCATTATCATGATTGTCAAAACCTACTGACATTAAAGTAAACCCATTTCTAGCAATAACCGCATCTATATTGGCAAGGAGTAAAATGTACTCTCTCTCCGACGGAAATATCATCTCCAAAGCTTCAAACTTCTCTTGCTCCTCCTGTATCTGCGCATCTAATTTGGAAATAGCATCTATTCTACCTTGGATCTGTTGATTCACTCTCGTTTTCTCTTTAACACCTTGTCTAATCTGAATAATTGTAGATATCGTCGGTTTAACAGCAAAGACGATTAAAACTATTGATATCAACAAACTAACAGCAAAAGAAGCATATGAATTTCTTTTTTCAGCAGACTCTCTAATAGTTGTTAATAGTCCAACAGACTTTCGTTGCTGCGCCACTTCTATACAGTTTCTTTAATATTAAATGTTACGTTAACCTGAATTTCAGACTCCTCTTTTGAAATACCAAATGTCACATCATCATACAGTTGATTACTCTTAAGTGCAGACTCGTATATCCTAACATCATTCAAATTGCTAGCAGAAAAAGTGAGAGAAACTCTTCCTCCATTCAGAGAAAATGTCTGCAAATGAAGAGTTAAAGGAACACTGCTAATAATCTCACTAACAACGTTAGAATTTAATTCTTGCTTACTACTTACAACCGACACATCAGAAATAAGTTTGTGATAATTCTCATAAAATATATTATTACTTCTCCAAGGCTCAGTACTAAGTACTGATATCTTCGAATTAATCTCCTCTGTTAAATCATTGTTTTCTTTATCAAGTATAAATCTCGACATAAAGACTGCTAAAGCTACAATTTCAACAACAATCAGCATATACTTTCCAACAGATGTTAACCACTCATAAACCTTCACAAAACCTTCATTAGGAGAATACACTGGATTTAACAAGTTGATAAATTTTCTTTTTTTTCTTCGTTTAAGCATGGGCAGCTTTTAGTTTATCTGATTTCAGTATAGCACATATTATACTATCTTTTGAAACAGAATGATTTTTTCTTTTTTGTTTAGAGCCTCCCCTGCTTTCGCAGCACTGACAGGAATTATTGGGACATAAAGCTGTATAACAACTTTTAGTAGATAGCTTAGATTGTTTAGAATCTTTTTAGCATCCCCTAAGTTCACATCCTTGCTCCAGGGTTCTTTTTCTGTAATATATTTATTTCCCCAATCCGCAAGCTCATCTATCTTTTCACCGGCCAAAGCAATCTCATATTCATCATACAACCCTTCTATATCCTCCCTATATTTATCAACTATCCCTTTAAACTCTTTTTCAACAGCTTTCTCTTTGTTTATTTCTACATTCTTAGAGTTTGCAAGATGAATAACCCTGTTCAGTAAGTTTCCAAAATTGTTTGCAAGTCTCGAGTTATACATATTGACCAAGTCATCTTCCTTGTATGCCGAATCGGCAAATGTAGAAATGCCTGTCAAGAGATAGAATCTAACTATCTCTGCACCATATTTCTTCTCTTGATCAAAAGGTGAAACAACATTCCCCAATGTCTTGGCCATTTTCCTACCATCTGCAGCTAAAACCATACCATGCTCAAGAAGTTTTCTAGAGTGAGCAAGACCTGCTGATTTCAACATACCTTGCCATATCACAGCCTGAAATCTTAAGTTGTCTGGACCAAAAATTTGGATAGCCGGCCACCACTCATTAAATTTCTTCTCATCAGTAGCATAACCAACCGCAGCAACATAGTTTGCTAAAGCATCAAACCAAACATACACAACATGTTCTGGATCATCAGGAACTTCTATTCCCCATGAGAGATTCTTCCTCAATCTCGAAATACTAAAATCTTCAATCTCGTCAATAATCTTTTTGAGTTCACCCAACTTTTGCTTTGGTTTCAATACATCTGGATTTTCATCAAGCCACTCCAACAAATCTTTTTTGTACTTAGATAACGAAAAGAAATAGTTTTCCTCATCCCTCTCTTCTGGCACTTTATCATGGTCTGGACATTTGCCATCAACTAGTTCTCTCTCTGTAACATATCTTTCACAACCTACACAGTACTTTCCAATATATCTTTTCTTGTATATATCTCCGGACTTCTTACATGCATTCCAAAAAGCATGAACTACTTTTACATGATCCTTATCTGAAGTTCTGTAAAAGTTATCATACTCCACAAAAAAAAGCTTACAGTAATCCTTAAATCTCTGAGCATACTTATCTACAAAATCCTGAACTGAAAGCCCTTCCTCCTGAGCCTTTTCCCAAATCTTCTGACCATGCTCATCCGTTCCCACATTAAAAAAAACATTATCATTCCCTAATTTCATTTTAAAATACCTAGCAATGGCATCTGCCTGAACAAATTCCAATGCATGACCAATATGAGGCTCTGCATTAACATAAGGTAAGGTTGTTGTTATGTATAGTTTCTTCATATTCCCGATTATACCATAATAGAAAAGGAGCAAGGTTACCTCACATAGAAACCCTTGCCATAAAAGGACTATAGAGCATTTTTCTAAAAAATTTAATAGACTATAGGCGCATGTGAAACAGAATATGAGTATTATATCTGTTGAGACATCAAAAGTCCTTTAGCTAAGCCTAGTTTGACAAGTTCCTGCCACACTCCTTCAGTAACAAAAGGAATAAAAGGATGCATAATCTTAAGATTTTCCTTTAAAATATAAAGCAATTCAGTCAGCTTCTCAATTCTTACTTTGCTCCCAATCTCGTGGTCTTTGATTTCAGCTTTAACTTCCTCAATCCAAACATCACAAACTTGATGCCAGAAGAACCCCCTTATTTCTTCAGCACCTAGGTTAAACTGACATTTTTCAATATATTTCTTAACTTTCTTCACATGTGCTTTGGTGGATTTAACTCTCTCGGTTTCATTAACTTTAGCATTAACAATCACTTCAACTTCAGAATCATCAATATTCATTAAAATAAATCTACTTGCATTCCAAATCTTTGTAACAAAATTCCTGTTTCCTTTGATCTTCTCTTCTCTCAGTGGAGAATTTGACCCTGGTAGTGCATCAGAGTAATACCACATTCTCAAAGCATCCGCACCATATTTTTCAAAAACCTCACTAGGCTCAACACCGTTTCCTTTAGATTTAGACATTTTAGAACCATCAGGTGCAAGTATTATCCCTGTTAACAAAGCTAATGAATACGGTACCTGATCCGTTCTGTAAAGACCAAACATTAACATTCTAGCTGTCCACCAGAAAAGAATATCTCTCCCATGAATCATCATCTGTGTTGGATAGTATTTCTTAAAATCCTCTCCATCAGGTCCTCCAAGAGTAGTATACGGCCACTGACCCGAACTAAACCAAGTATCAAACACATCTGTTTCCTGTTCCCAAATCTCACCATTTTGGGATTCCGGCATATCTTCACCTAAGAATATCTCTCCACTTCCTGTTGCTTTTGTATTAAATTCTTTTTCAAAATCCTGAATGCTCTTACCCTTGTTTTCATTTAACCAATCAAACATTTTCTTACCACCGCTATACCAAACAGGTATTCTTTGACCCCACCATAACTGTCGTGAAATGCACCAAGGTTGGATGTTTTCATAAAAATGTTCCAAAGCTTTCTGTTGACCAGGTGGTATTACACTAATACCACCCTTTTTAAGAGCCTCTAACGCCCTTTGCGCCAAAGATTCTACATTTAAGTACCACTGATTGGAGATAATTGGTTCAATGGCTGTTTTACACCTTTCACAAATAGCAACCTCATGCTTAATATTCTCAATTTTAACAAGAAGACCCATTTCATCTAACTCTTTTACCAAAGCTTTAGAGCAATCAATTGTTCCCATTCCCTTAAACCTCTCTGGAATATCTCCAGTCATTCTTGCATCTTCATCTATCACATTCACTATTGGCAAATCATGTTTCTTTCCTATCTCAAAGTCTATTGGAGAATGAGCTGGTGTTATCTTCAAAGCACCTGTTCCTGTTTCAATATCTGTTTCTTCCTCTGCAATCACTGGAATTTCTCTATTTGCAATCGGCAGAAGAACTTTTTTACCGATAAATTCCTTGTATCTCCCATCATTTGGGTTTACAGCAATAGCAGTGTCTCCCAACATTGTTTCAGGTCTTGTTGTTGCAATTGTAATGCCTTCTACTCCGAACTTTTCCTTCGCTAACTTTTTACCCTCTTCATTAACAAAAGGATAGATTATATATGCAAAAATTCCTCTCCTTTCTTCATGTTCTGTATCAATATCAGCCAAAGCAGTTTTACAATTAGGACACTGATTAACAATCCTTTTATCCCTATACACCAAACCATCCTCGTACATCTTGTAAAAAGTTTCGTACACTATCTTTGTTAACCTCTCATCTAGCGTGAAAATCTCTCTTGAAAAATCTGCAGAAAGACCTATCCTCTGTTCGTATTCTCTGGCCTCTTTCATGTTCACGATACAGAATTCATAACATTCTTTGTAGAATTCCTCCCGCCCCATCTTCTGTTTGTCAATTCCCTGAGATGCCAAGTGCTTTGTAAATACAACTTCCGTTTGAATTCCAGCATGGTCTTTTCCTGGTAGTAAAAGTGTTGGATGACCAGTCATTCTGTTGTACCTACCAATAACATCATGGAAAGCATAGCCACACATATGACCTAGATGGGGTGTACCATTCGCATTAGGAGGAGGCAATGTTATTGTAAAAGGAGATTTAACTTCAAAACCTTCCTTTTCTAGGTATTCCTTCATAATATCTGGGTTTGAAAGTCCAGATTTTTCCCAGAGCTGGTATATCTCAACCTCCCTCTTTCCAGATTCAAATGTTTTAGAGATTTCTTTTTGCATAATCGGATTATATCAAGAAAATTGTTTATAGTACAAAACAACCTAAAAACAACAGTTATCTCTCACGAAACTATAAAAAGCTTATTCTTCAGCCAAAAACAGTCTCTCATGAAACGAACTTGCAAAAAACACCTTTATACCACCATTTTCCTTACATGGATTCTGAAACAATTCTGCAATGTTCATATGCATCATACCTCACCTTGAAGAACATGATATAATACCCGAGATATGAAAAGAAAAAATCACTCAAGAGGTCAGGATTTGCTAAAACTATGCACATTATCAGGAACAACTGAAATTGGTAGAAACAGTAATTTTGTCCAATACAAAGATGAGATTGTAATGATAGATGCTGGATATTCCTTCCCAGGACAAGAGATGTACGGCATAGACTATCTAATCCCTAATGTCTCATATCTTAAAAAACAAAAAAAGAATATTAAAGCTGTCCTCATAACACACGGGCACTTAGATCATATAGGAGCTCTAAGATGGATTTTACCAGAATTAGACTATCCTCCAATCTATGCAGGAGGTTTTGCAAAAGCACTCATAGAGACAAAAATGAAGGAGTACAAGATGGAAAAGAAGGTTAAGATTGTCGGTGTTGACAGAAAATCAAAGATTAGAATTGGTAAGTATTTCAAAGCAACCTTCATAGGTATCAATCACAGTATTCCTGATTCTTTCTCTATCTTCATAGAATCTCCAAAAGGAAATATTTTCTTCTCTGGAGACTTCAAATTTGATACAAAACCTGCAAACGAACCACAATCAGACTACGAAAAACTAAAAGAGTTAAGAGGAAGAGTGGATTTAGCCTTAATAGAAAGCACTAATGCTACAGTACCAGGAAAAGCTCCTTCGGAAAGTGAAGTTTCAAAAAATCTAGAAGAGATAATATCGAAACACAAGGGGAGAGTAATTGTTTCTGCTTTCTCTTCATTAATAACAAGACTCTACTCGCTAATAGAAATAGCAAAAAAGACTGACAGAAAGGTTCTACTTGCAGGAAGAAGTCTTGATCAATCAATTAAGATTGCAAGGGAGAGAAGATACATCAGGGTAGAAGATGACTTGTTCATTAAAGAAAAAGATATAAACAAATACCCAGATGAAAAACTTTTAATCCTCTGTACAGGTAGCCAAGGAGAGAGGTTTGCGGTACTAAACAGGGTTTCTTTAAACGAACATCCTAGAATTAAAATTAAAAAGGGAGACCTAGTAATTATGTCTTCTTCGGAAATCCCAGAAAATATATCAAACATAGAGAGAATGACAGACAGATTAATAGCATTAGGGGCAGATTTGATAAAAGACAGTATAGACATGAAAATCCATTCCACTGGACATGGCAATCAAGATGATATTAGAGCTATGGTTGAGTTCATTAAACCTAGAAACATAATGCCTATACACGGTTCTCTAACCTTTAGATATTTCAATAAACTACAGTTAGAAAAACTAGGTTTCAATCCTAACAATATCTTCTTAACTGATGATGGGCAGATGTGGGAATACAATGGAAAATACTGGAAAAGAGGAAAGAAAGTAGAATCCAAGCCGATTATGATAGATGGGTTAGGTGTAGGAGATATTGGAGACATGGTACTTAAAGATAGAAAACAACTTTCTGAATACGGAATGTTTTTCATCATCCTCAACCTAAGTGCAAAAACAAACAAAATTCTTGGTAAACCGCGATACCTCTCCAGAGGCTTTATCTACTTCAAACATTCACAAGAACTACTAAAAGAAATTACTAACGTCGTTTTTGATACTCACAGAGGCTGGTTGGAAACACAAGGGAAGAAACAGAATGTACAAAAAGGTTCGAAGAAGAAAAACGATTGGGAGAGTCTAAAGAATATGGTAGAAAAAGATGTTGGCAAATTAATATACAAAAAGACTGAAAGAGAGCCAATAATTACAGTAGCTATCATTTAGCGTTAATTTAACCCGCAAGTTTATTTGTTTCTGCCAAAATATGCTATACTAATCCATATATGTTTAACCTGCCTTTTTTAACCAAAAATTCTAAAAACAAATTAAACAAGAAAGATAATATTGTAGCCTTAGATATCGGGACAGAACAGTTGAAGGGTGTCCTTTTTAATATTGATACATTAGGTGCAAATATAAAAACTGTTTCTCGAATAGAACAGCAACAACATGCCATGAGAAGCGGCATCATTACAAACCTAGATACAGTACTAACAAACTGTAGGTTAACTATGACCTCCCTTACAGACAGACTAGATGAAGAAGAATATCCTAGACATATCGTAATGGGAATAGCTGGTGAATATATCCAAGGTGTATCCATCTCTGTAAACTATCAAAGAGATGAAAACTATGAAAAAGAAGTGACTGAGAGAGAAGAAGCCAAAATTATTGGACAGATAGAAACAAAGATAGAAGCTCATGGTAAAGAAGATTTAGGGCAGAGGATAGGATTGGTTAATGAGGATATTGAGTTCTTACATCTAACAAAAACTGGAGTAGAGATAGGGGGAATGCCCGTAGATTCTCTTGTCGGATACAAAGGTAAAGATGTAAAACTTCATTACTATGCTTCTTTTGCGCCAAAAACGTATGTGGAATCTCTAAGAAAAGTGGCATCTGAACTAGAACTAAATGTTATCGGTATAGTATCGCAACCATTTGCAGTAGCAAGAGCATTTACAGGATCTTCTAACAGAGATTTCTCTGCAATTTTCATGGATGTGGGCGGCGGCACAACAGATATTGCCATTGTAGAGAAAGGTAATGTAGTAGAGACGAAAATGTTTGCCTTTGGAGGTAGAACATTTACAAAAGAACTTGCAAAAATCCTAAACTTAGAATACAGAGTAGCAGAACAGAGAAAGATAAAATATTCTAAAAAAGAATTAAACAAGGACCTGTCAAGAGAAGTACAAAAAATTGTATACCCTGTAGGAAGATTATGGATGAAAACAGTAAAAACAGCACTGGAATCGTGCCAAGGCATCTCTTCCTTCCCCCCTCAAATATATCTATGCGGTGGAGGTTCTCTCTTGCCAGAAATCAAAGAAGTCATGCTTGAATTTCCATGGAAAAAGGTTTTACCTTTCGCTGTTGTTCCTAAAATTGAGTTCTTTACACCAGAAAAGCTCGAGAATATTACAGATACTAGTAAAGATTTAAGAAATGTATTTGATATTACACCTGCTTCTTTGGCAAAATTCGTATATGATATTAAAAAGGAGGACATAACAGATGGAAGAAAATAAAAAAATTACAAAAGTGGTAATAAGTAAGGAAGATGAACTTACTGATATCATAACAAGTATTATAGAATCAAAAAACGAAAGGATTGTATTAACTTTTGCCGAAGATTCCGATCTGCTGATTAGCCCAATAAATCTAAAAGTCATCCTAGAAACAGCCGATGAACAGGAGAAATACTTAATAGCTCAAATTATTAAAAACCCAACAGGGGTAAGAAATGCCAATTTAGCTGGTATCACAGTAATAGAGACTACAGCTTTACCCACTGAAGATATTTGGGAAAGAGAAATCGAAAAAAGAGCAGAAAGATTAACAAAAGAAAAACCAATCAAAGTAGAGAAAAAAGAAAGTACCTCAAAAGATGATGGAGAACAAGGAAAAGGTTTAATTATGATTGATGAAGACATACCAGAAGTCGTAGACGAGGATATGCCGGTAGACAAACCAGATTTATCTACAAAAGATTTTAGTACTATCCACAAAGAACAAGATAAGACTGAAAAGAGAGAGAGGGGAATTACTCTAAAGCAAGAGGGTAAGAAAGAGTGGTGGCAAAGAAACAAAAAGTTCTTTATTGTAGGAGGGGTTGGTCTCTCTCTAATAGCATTTTTGATCCTCTTCATCTACTACAAAACAGCTCCATTTGTCAGAATTAGAATATATCTAGAATCAAAAGAAGCAAATGTCGAAAAAGTATTAACTGGAGATGAGAATATTAAAGAAATAGATTTTGAAGCAGATAAGATTCCTATAAAAACAGAAACTGTTGAAAAAGAGAGATCCTCAAACATTAGAGCTACGGGTAAAGCATACAAGGGTGAAAAAGCTAAGGGAACTGTTTCTATCTACTACATCGACACCGAAAACTGTTCTGAACCAGTAACATTGCCAGCAGGACACACATTAACATCTGATGCTGGTAAGATTTTCAAAACAGAAGCAAGTGTAACACTTGCATGCTCAGATGAAGACAGAGTGAAAAGTGTCTCTGTTGTAGCTAGCGACATAGGAGAGGAATACAACTTAAACGGGACTTCATTCTCTGTACAAAACTATGCCCCTACAGCAATTAAAGGAATCTCCTCACAACCGTTTACAGGAGGAGCAAAGGAGGAATACACCGTCCTTACAGCTGGAGATGTTAATACTGCCGTGGAGGAACTAAAGAAGATTTCATTTGACGAAGGAGAGCAAGAACTGAAAGATAAGTCTGGTGGTTCTTGGCAGATAATAGAAGATTCTATTAAAAGCGAATTCGAAAAAGATAGTATAAAAACTAGCGTCAAGGTTGGAGAAGAAGCAACTGATGTAACTCTGGATATTAAGATTAAAAGTACCGCAACTTTCTACATGAAAGATGGGTTTGAAAAGAAGATAGCTGAGCTCCTAACAAAAGAGGCTGAAGCAAAGAATCTTTTTGAAACGGAAGGTGATTTAACTTTAACTCTAAGTGAGGATGTGGAGACTGAAGTTAGTGTTGTAGAGAGCTCTCCCGCTAGCACAAAGATCAAACTGGTAGCAAAAGGTACTGTTCAACCAAAGGTGGAGAAAGATAGTATTGTCAATGCCTTAAAAGGCAAAAAATGGGAAGACGGTTTAAAGGTTTTAGAAGGATTTGTGTTTTCAGAGAAGGAAACAGAGGTCGTTTTTGAACCGAAGAATTTCCCTAAGAAACTTAAATACTTCCCAACAAGACAGGGAGGAATAAGTGTTGAGTTTACCAAAGTTCACTAGTATCTTCCTTTCTCTCTTATTTCTTGATAGAATGCCACTGTCATGTACCTGTAGCTCAACGGATAGAGCAACTGCCTTCTAAGCAGTAGGTTGTAGGTTCGATTCCTGCCAGGTACGCCACTTTACCGTTTTCACTTCTTAAAACAGGGTTGTAGGTCCTCCTGGGGCTTATTTAAGGTGCGTCTCTATATCCTCATCTTGAACAGTATCTTTTAATAACTCTTCCAGTTCTATAGAGAAATCTTTCTCTGTAAAAACATCTGTGTTTATAGGTACAGAGACCTCCTCTTGTTCTACAGAAGAGAGTATACTGTTTATATTTGCTTCTGTACTCCTATGCCTATTACCAGAGCTTACTAAAACAAGAAGCATAGCTACTACCGCCACAACCACAGCTTGGGCTACTTGAGCTATTGCTTCCTTTATTTTATCTCCAATCATATCCATTAGTATATTCACAAGCCAACCAGCAGGACCTGACGCTCCAATTAATTTTTTCAAAGTATTTCTGGCAAATCTTTTAATACTTTGCGCTAATGGATTAAGTAATTTAGTAAAACGCTTTGTAATAAAATTCATAGGCTTTGCTAAAAGCGAGAACACATTACTAATCTTTGACTTATACATAAACATTGCAAAACGTTTTAACCCTGGAGGCACATTCCCCGAGGCCCATTTTAACCACAAGCTTCCATCTAAAAACAATCCTTTTATAAGATTATTAGGATGTAGATAATATGCAGAACCTAATATCCTTCCTATAACACTATCTGCAGCAACATAATAAGAACCGATTTCTTTTCCATTTTTATCTTTCACAGTTTTCTTTTCCACAATTTTTGTGAAATTTAAATCATCTTCACCAAACTTTTCCCAATTACCTTCTCTTAAAATATCTCCCTTACCACTGCTTTTAACCCAATTGAACAACAGTAAACCTCTTTGAGTTCTACTACCAAAGCTGTCTTTTCCCGTGTGTTGTTGAATAATGTCTCCAACTTTACTACGAGCAACTTTAACCTGTTGTAGGTTTGCTCCTTCACCAGCAATACTTAATGCCAAGCTTGTGGTAACAGCATTGGTCGCAATATCTTCGCCTGTATTAGAAACACTCTTAGTTCTAAACTCTGACTCTAAACCCCTTAGAATACGACCTCTTGTGGCAGTATCATATTGATAGTTTTTATTTAGCAGTTTGAACACGGCAAATCTTCTCTTCCTTGCATCTGGCTCCGATTCGTATATTTTTTTCAGTTCTGCCATCATCTTAGGATCAAGGAACTCTTTTCTAGCAAGTTCTGAGGCTGTATCCATGGCGATCTCACTAACCTGTGTTGGATCTTTTTTCATAAGGTCATTGTATATATCTTGCCTCCTCTGATCCTCACCTCTACTTTCAAAATCACCCATAACTCTTTCAATTTTATGTTCTAGTGCTTCTTGCTTTCCCTTATCTCTCAAAAACAAACCTAAGTCTTTTTTCCCATCTCCCCATATATATCCAGTAATATTATTAAGATCCTCAACCTTAGTTATTCCAGCCATTTTAAGTCTTTGCCTAAGTTCTGCCTTTCTGAAAGCGTAGCTTCCTTGTTTCTGACCGGAATCAATAGCATACCTAAGCATTTTCTTGTTTAATTCAGGATATCTTTTCACTAGTTCTGTTACCATCATATCTGTACCTCTTCGTGCAAAAATTGAATCTTCACTTGCTATTTCCTTTTCTGTTCTGTACCCAAAAAGTTCTTCCCCTTGTTTTTGCTTCATTCCTTTCCTCTTTAAATCTGCAAAGAGTTTGCCTGCTTCGTATGCTGTTTTTGCAGAAGCCCCATTGTATTTCGAATACAGAGACACCAATGCACCATCTATTCCTGAGTGTAAGTTTCCTCCTATTCTGGCAAAATTAGCCCGTGCTCTGTTTTTAGAAATTTCCTTCTTTATATCTTTATTACCTTCTCCTCTTAAGATAGAACCCATACTAACAGACACACCATCTCCTAGATCTACCTGTGTTTGACCCTCAACATACCCATTTATTGTTCTAAAAGCAGATTCCAGTGGATATATTGCTGGTTGTGTTCCTATTTCTATTAGAGAAGATGCATATACACCAGCAGAGGAGGGGGGTTTAGGAAAAGGTTTATTTTCTCCAGACTGTTGCACAGAAAAGATAAAGTCGAAAACGGAATCGTATACACTTTTTTGTTGTTGTCTTTTATTCATAATTAAATATGTATATTTACTTACCAAATATACCCCCTATCATAGGAATCTTTGACATACTCTTTTTAATAGAATCACCAGCAGCAGCCATGGTTTTGTCTTCCTCTATTTTAATAACTCCTTTAATTAAATTCGGTGCAGTTGCTGCGAAAAAACAACCAGCTATTAGAAACACCCCCTGCATCGTAATAATACCATCGGGGAGGAAGACCCCCTGTTGACCAAAGAAAACAAACTTTTGGGGTTCTATTGCAGCTGCAAAGAATTGAGCAAAACCTAAGATAGTAGCTATGGTAGGGAAAACTAAAATATTGGCAATTAATGATTTAAACCACCTACCCACAGAACCAAAATTACCAGGTATTGCTCCCATAGCTATTTGGATGGGACCAAGGACAACATTGGCAAAGATTTTAATATATGTGGTTATTATTGTGACAAAAAGCTTGAAAGAGGCAACAACAGCAACAATTAAAAAGATTATCAATTTCAGTAATCTAGAGTAGTTCGGTATTTGAAATGCAATAATTAACAGCTTCCAACCAAGATTTATCCATGATAAGACAAGCGCTGATAGGGGTGCTAAAAAAGTTAACACATCAGGAGAAAGATCTGCCTGCCTTGCGGAACCAAGTAAAAATGCGCCCCCTAATCTTAAAAATATTTTCATTATCACACTAGATGTTTCACCTACCCATTTTGCAGATGTCCTACTTCTTCCCGCCTCCTCATTTAAGTTAGTATCTATAGCCTTCCCCACTTCATCCTCATAGTTCCTTCCTGAGAAAACAGACGTTTCTTGAGGTTGTGCTTTATACAAAAGCTGGTCTGTTAGATTTGCAATGCTACCCAAATCTACCTTATCAACGGATGTCCCTGTTACCTTGACTTCATTCGTAACTTCAAGCATACGATTACTAACAACATTCATGGCCATCTTACCTAGGTCAAGCATGATGCCGGATATCGCAAAACTAAATGTTACTAGTATCAAGCAAACTATTATGCGGGGTATTGAATTACTTACTGTGACCATAACCTGACCACCTATCTTGTTCCTGAACATAATCATAAAACCTATGATTATCATGGCTATGACAAAGAACAAGTAGGCAATATTGCGTGTGATTGACCAAAGTGCACTAAGTCTAATACTTTCATGTAAATACTCAAAACCACTAACTTGGTTTGCCGCTTGTTGAGCTTGTGCATCCAGCGCAGCGTAGTCTATTGTACCGAAACCTAAATAACTTAATATCTGATTTATCAACCATTGTTTCCATTTATCAAGCATATTGCTTGTGTTATAATCTATAGCCTCTTGCATGAGTTCTACTTCTTCTTCTCGCTGTTCTTGATCGGCCTGACATTCTAATTCACTTGCATAATACTTATCTGGTTGTACCAAGAAAAAACTGACATTCGGACGACCACATCTTACTTCGTTTTCTTTTGCCTTTCTGTAAGCTTCAGTTTCACAATATGTTTGTATACAGTAATCTACATCTGCATTAGAAAAGTGTGGTGTACAATCAGCTTCCGATGCACCAGTTAGCGAATTCCAATTATTTGAAAAGCAATAACTATCTCCTTCTTGCCAATCAACGCCCAATTCTTTCAATAGGTTTAAATAGTTATTATAACTATTACCATCCTTTAATTTTTTAACACACTGATCAGCCTCAAAGCGTTCCTGCTGTGTTAACTGAAGCATTGTTCCTCCTTGAGTTCCTTTATCTCTTCCCTCCCCATTATATGCCAACACACTGTCACCGAGATCTCTAAAATTTTGTCCTGGTACGTCTTCACATACCTCACAATATTCAGGACATTCAGACCCTTCAACTGGAGGTTCTACTTCAGTATGGGCTAGATCCAAATAAGCTTGAAAATAAGCTTGATGGTTACCATCAAAACATGTATTTAAACATACACTATCCCACACACCTACTGGCTCCATTGAACAGTTTTCTCTACCCCACGCATTAGTCACACACACTAGCTTCTTATCAGCTGGATAACCAACATAGTCCCAAAAACAATTTTGGTGTTCAATACTTAAGTTTTCCTTATCACCACAATGATCATCAAAATCTTCTTTATTTATTTCCCCCAAACCCTTTTCGATATTTACTATTTTTTTGTTCTTACATCTTTTATCATTCTTGAAGAAATTATATACATCTATATCAATACCTTGAAGATCTCCACACTTAACCTCCTTTTCTAAGTTTGAATAATATACGTAGTTATTGTCATTCCAAACATATTTATCTGCAGCAGAAGCCCTGTTATTATCCCCATAACCAGGTATAAATTCTTGAGCTAAATGATCACCAACCCTAACCGTAGGAGTACTTGCAAGTAATGCATAGGTAGAACCATTTAAAGCACCTAGAATTCCGTGGTTTTTCAACATCTTTGTTTTAGAAGCAGCTTCCCCATCATTAACACAATAAATACTATCTCCCATTAAAATTCCAATTATATTTGTCAGTGTCGCTATATTTCTAGCTTTTTTAGTTGCAAGAGGACTTTGTTCTTTTCCTGTAAGTGCTTGACTGGTCATATTAGCTGCTTCGTAATATGCAGCCAGATCAATACACACACCTCCATTTTGTTCTTTAATAATTTTTGACTCCTCGGCAAATGAAACCCTGAAAGAAGAGAGAAGAAAAAGTGTAGATAGAAGTAAGATATTCAGAATTTTCTTCATAAAATTATTTCAAAACTTATTTTTATTTACCAAACATACCACCTATTAGAGGAAGTTTCGACATACTCTCCTTAACGGAAGCACCTGCGGCTGTCATTGTTTTATCCTCTTCAACTTTTATAATCCCCTTAATGAGATTTGGGGCATTGGCTGCAAAGAAATAACCTGCTATGAAAAATACCCCACCTATACTAATAAAGCCGTCAGGTAAAAACACTCCTGATTGACCAAAGAACACAAACTTTTCAGGCCTAATAGCCAATGCAAAAAACTTCGCAAATTCAAGGATTGCAACTATAGTAGGAAAAACGAGAACATTTGAAAGGATTGTTTTAAACCACCTAGTGACAGAATTAAAATTACCAGGTATTGCTCCCATAGCTATCTGAATAGGGCCCAGGACAACATTTACAAAAATCTTAGCATACGATGTTAGTATCGTAATAAATAATTTAAAAGAGGCAAATGCCGCGATCAAGAGAAAAAGTACAGATTTAAGAAGTCGAGAAAAGTTAGGAATCTCTACAAGCCCTGTTATAACAATGTTCTTTACAATATCCAAAAAAGGAACACTTATTCTTGCCCCTTTTAGAGCATGTGTTAAAAGAGACAGATTTGCACGTAATAAAATTTTAACTGCAGTACTCTTTGCTTTACCCACCCAGGAATCGTCATTTTCTATTTCATCATAATGAGCTTTTTTTAGAATCTCGTTCAATTCTTCTTCTGTTTTAGAATCTTCTGCAATATCTAAACTAATTCTATCGCCTTCCTCCAATTCGTAAACCGCCCTGTCCATGAGGTTTCCAACACCGGCTATATCTACACTAGCAACAGGCTCTCCTGTCACCTCATACTGAGCCTTAGCCATAGTTTTACTAACAATATTCATAGCCATCTTACCAAGATCAAGCATGATGCCAGATATCGCAAAACTAAATGTTACTAGTATCAAGCAAACTATTATGCGGGGTATTGAATTACTTACTGTGACCATTACCTGACCACCTATCTTGTTCCTGAACATAATCATAAAACCTATGATTATCATGGCTATGACAAAGAACAAGTAGGCAATATTGCGTGTAACTGACCAAAGTGCACTAAGTCTAATACTTTCATGTAAATACTCAAAACCACTTTTATCCTCTACAGCCTGAGCAGCATCTTCCTTCATTTTCCTATAGTCTATTCCACCAAGACCCAGATATTTTGACATTGCATCTAAAATCCATTCCCGAATCTTTTCTCCTACACCACCAGCAGTTTCAGCACCCTTTGCTTCCTCTGCAGAAATACACCTTGGATCTGAATTACAAGCACAGGTTTTATCTGTTCCTCTAAAAACACACTTACCAGACTCAGGTTCTTCGTTGGTACATACTTCACCTTCATCAGTAGTGCATTCACTACAAACACTCTTTTCACAAGGACACATACCTCCAGAAGGGTCGAAACAGGTTTCAGGAGCCGTACTAGTACCATCATCAATAGCCATAACAGAGTTGTTCTCTTTATAGCCAGGGACAAACTCTTGGGCTAAGTGGTCTGCAACCCCCACATACGGAAGATTTGCAAGTAAAGATGTACTACCACTTTCCAACATTCCAATAAGCCCATCAGACTCAAAAGCTGTTGTTTTTGCAGCTGCAGTTTCGTCCTTTATACAGTAAATTCCATCTCCAACAAAAACACTGATAATATCTAAAAATGTAGTCAGCATTTCAGTTCTTCTAATAGAATCAAAACTTTGAGACTCTCCTGTTAGTGCCTGGCTAGAGTTTTTAACCTCATCGTAATACGCCTCCATATCTATACAGTTTTTAGCCTCAACACTATTTTCTTCTGCTGCGAAAGATGCCCCTGTAAAAGTAAAAAGAAGTAAAAAGGAGAGGAGTAGAGCTCTTAAAGCTTTCTTCATAGGACAGTTTTCAAAATTTATTTATATCTAATTTTCTCTCTATAATTCTCAACCTTACATACTTCAGCATACTCTTTTGACATACACCTAGTTTCTTCAATCTTCTTCTCTAAAAAGTATACATTAGTGTAGTCTAAAAATACACATTTTCCTATTTCATTACCAATCCGACAATCTGTAAGAACAAAAAACGGCTCATCTATCTTTCTTTTCATCCAATTTACCCAATTATCACAAACAAAAATCTTCTCTCCTTCAAAACCGTTTTCAAACACAGAGCAATTTTCATCTGACCAGTCAAAATAGCTGTTTTCATTTGCCATTCCTTCTACGAAAATGGTATTAGCTTTTGTTAACATCGATAATAAATGTTTCCTATCAGGAAACATTTCAACTCCCTCAACACTTCCGTACAGAATATTGTCCTTAATTGCGATATACTTCTGAAATTCTCTAATAGAAGGAACATAACCTTTCAAGTAATCATTCTCTTCTGCCTGAACTCCATTCTTCCAATAACGAGGAACCATAACACCTTCAACCTTCTTCTTTTTTTCAATCTTTTTCTTTTGAATAGCAATATTAGACAAATCTTCTTCCACTATCTCCTCCTTATACTTGCTAAAAAAACTCTTTGCTCCAACAAAAATCTGTTTTGTTCCTGTAAAAATGAAAAATAGAAGTATGATAAAAAATATGAAGCTAAGCAGTTTTTTCATACCTACAAACTACCACACCTACTAGATTAAATCAATAATTTTTGATAAAATTCTCACGCTCTGGAGAGATGCCTGAGTGGTCGAAAGGAAACGCTTGGAAAGCGTTCGTATGAGTAATCATACCGTGGGTTCGAATCCCACTCTCTCCGCCATCACTTCAACAACCTCCTTGCTTTTGATTCAAAAACTATAAGAGAGAACATAGTTAAAAACATTATCAAACCTTGAGGTATGGATATGAAATAGTGATCTACTAAGCTAATACTAATTACAACCAAGCAAATTAAGACTCCAAAAAGAGTCACTCTCTTAATGTTCTTCCTTAAAATATCAAATATTAAAAACAGAAAAGATAAAAATCCAAACACACCGAATTCACAT
This sequence comes from Candidatus Dojkabacteria bacterium, assembly GCA_012842045.1. GTDB lineage: Bacteria > Patescibacteriota > Dojkabacteria > SC72 > SC72 > UBA5232. The sequence goes on along the minus strand of DUTP01000005.1, from coordinate 69,244 downwards.
AATAAAAGCAAAAAAACATTATGTACAGGTTGCATCAAAGACATCCCCTTTACAGTCTTAGGTGCATTTATCCCCATCTCTCGAACAAAATTGCCTAACCCTGTACCCAAAAGAAAGTTTTCCTTAAAAACAATATAGCTAGATTTAATTAAATTTCTCCTATCAACCAAACTATTATCCATCTCTTTAAATCCTTGAAAAAATCTCTCAAACAAAATCGTAGGTAAAAAACTATTAATCTTTTTCTTAACAAAGATTTTTTTAATTAATAATACAAACAGTACTAAAAGAAAGAGGACTATAACTGTTCTTGAGAATGTTAAAAAGGAAAAACCTACAGAGAGAATCATTGTAATAATCGGAATAAATTTTTTCTTTCCTTTTGATATCTTAAAAAGAAAAAGTGAAGCAAAAAAAGTTAGAAGAAAAAAACCTCCTAAAACATTAGGGTGTGGGAACGTACCGTAAGCTCTAAGGAAAGACCCTGAGTTTAAACTAATAAAACTAGAACCAAGCATTGTAGTTGAAACTTGAGATTCTCCCAGAAAATTCCAACCTAAAGAAACTCCTCTTACAAATTGTTTTAAACCGATAATTCCTTGGACTAGCACTGAAAACAAGATGGGAACTGAAAACAGGGTAGGGGAGATTACTTTTTTCTTAATTGGAAATTTTTCTAATATCAAAATGAATGCTAAAAGATATGAGAATAGTCTTACACTGTTTAAAATACTTAATAAGTTTTGTAGAAAAACATTTTGAATTAGAAGAAAAACAAAAAATATAATCAAACCTAGTCTATATTTTCCACACACTTTTTTAAAGAAAGCTAAACCTTCTTGCAAAAATACTGATGTTAAGAATATTCCTACAACTAAATCTAAAACGGAGATTGTAGGAATTAAGTAGTTAACTATCAAACCGTTAGACATACTTTGTTCTACAGGTATAGGTATCTGATATGTGATATTGAATGGTAGTACTAGAAATAGTAAAAATACAAAAGAAAGAAACGTGCTTCTATAAAAAAGAAATATTATTAGATAAAGAAGAACAAAGGTTTCAATAACAAGAAATCTACCTATGGATTCTTTAGCGAATGGTATTGTTAAAAGAAAAACTACTAAAAACAAAGATATTGTTAAAACATCTTTTTTAGAAAGTTTCTTCAATTTCATCTAATCAATTATTTACTTAACTGGCTTAATAATAATCCTTCTATCCTTACCTTCTCCTTCACTCTCTGTTGTAATATCTTTAAACTTCATCAATGCTAGGTGAACAATCCTTCTATCAGAAGGTTTCATTGGAGGGAGCTCTACTACTTCTCCTAAAATCCTAACATTATCTGCTTTCTCTAAGGCCATTTGTACAATTTTCTCATCTTTCTCTTTTCTGTAACCTCCAACATCTACAAAAACTCTAAAATCTATACCTTCTAGTTTTCTACCAAGGATGATTTGAAGAATAAACTGCAAGGAATCCAGATGTCTCCCTTTATTTCCAATCATATATCCTAAATCCTCTCCTTCGAATGAGATTTTGACATATTTCATACCTTCTTCCCCATCCTCCACTGTAAAACTTCTCTCACTATCGACTCCAAGTAAAGAACATAGTGTCTCTACTTCTCCTTCAACAATTTTAAGTAAATCTTTCTCTTTCATAAAAAATAATTTTAAAATTAATTTCTTAGTCAGGGCAGAAACTGATATGCTACTTCTCTGGTTTGAGATCTTTTTTCTTTTTAAGTTGAGTAAAGAAGTTTTGAACACCTTCTTTTGATTTATCCCAATCCAAAATCATATATTGCAAAACCAAAGCAAGAGATTGAGCTATCCAGTAAATACTTAAGTAAGCTGGCATTCTAATTGCAAAAATCACTGTCATAGCAGGCAAAATATATGCTGTTGATCGCCCTAAACCTTCTTGTACTTTTTGTAATATTTCTTCATCTTTCGTTAGTTTCTTTTTCTTTTTTACATCTTGCTTCTTTTTCACTTCTTGTCCTGTCATACTTTTTTGCATTACCATTGTAATCTTTGATGCTGCAAATTGAGATAGACCAACAACAATAGCAAGAATGAGATATCCTATACCTTCTTTTCCGAATTTAGGGGTTATCTGACTAAACATTTTAGTTAAATCCATTCCTACAAAACTCATGTTCACAACAATATCCTTACCTCCTGATATCCAGTTATGAACGAATGGGTATATTCCAGTAAGATTATCAGCTCCTATATTTCTAATTACATTACTAAGTAAGATTAAAATGAAGAACTGGGGAATGATTGTTGCAAAGCAACCAAAAGGGTTATACCCAACCTTTTTGTATAGTTTTATTTGTTCTTGTGATAATTTCTCTTGATTGTTTCCATATTTCTTCTGAAGAGCATCTAATTGAGGTTTTAATGCTGCCATCTTTTTAGACATTTCATTCTGCTTCTTTACAAGAGGAAGAAGTAGTAATCTGAAGAATATTGCTAGAACAATGATTACCCAACCTAAGTTATCTCCAAAAAGGTGATAGAGAACCATTGAGAGATTAAGTATTGGGTTGTAGAAAATATTTTGCCAAATCCAACCGAACATATTTGTTAAAAGATAGTATTAAATACTTGGTGGACTATAACATAAATTTGTATAAAATTTAAGGAAAAAGTAAAAAAGTAAGAGTTTTGTAAGAAACTTACACTAAAATACTTAATATGAAGAATACAAAAATTTATGCTTTTATTGATAGCAATAACTTGTATCAAGGTGTAAAAAAGAACATACCAAAATATAAATATATTGGTTGGGAAATAGACCTTAAGAAGTTTCTTGTATATTTAAGAAATAAATACAAAGTTCAAAAAGCCTTTCTATTCATTGGTTATATAAAAAAGAACAAGAGAATGTATACCAACCTAAAAAATTATGGATATACTTTGATTTTTAAACCTACTATCACTTACAAAGAGGATAGAGGAAAAAGAAAAATTAAAGGAAACATTGATGCTGAACTAGTGCTACATACCATGATTGAAATAAATAATTTTGATAAAGCAATTATTGTTTCTGGAGACGGTGATTACAGATGCTTAATTGAATATTTAGTAGAAAAGAAGAAATTAAAGAATATTTTTATACCAAACCAGAAATCATATTCTAGCTTATTGATACCATATAGGGAATATATGATATTTATGAACCAGTTGAGAGAAAAATTAAAGGCATAAAAAATGGGAGTGTTGCTTGTAGCATTTAATCTACAACCTTCCCTCCCTCATGATATTTTTATTATATCAACCCTTAAAAATCTTTGCAAATTACTACGGAACAGGATCGTAAGTACCTGGTTTAGTAAAAGGATTACACCTTAAAATTCTCCATACAGACATAAATCCGCCCTTTAAAACACCATATTTTTCAATAGCTTCATAACTATATACAGAACAAGATGGATTAAATTTACAAAACCTAATATTAGGAAGAAGTTCCCCCATCTTTCCGTGATCCAATGAAAGAGTTTTTTGATAAATTCTAATTAAAAACAATATTATTTTTTTCACCCTGTCGATTTTGTAAACAATTATCTAGCTGTTTAGTAAGTTCTTTTTTTAAAGTTGTATAATCATCGCAAAACTTAAATGCTACATACTGAAAACTAAAGCCTTCTAAGTTTCTTTCTTTTACTAATTCCATAGAGATTGCTCTAAGTAATCTAGTCATTCTATGTCTTTTAACAGAATTCCCTATCTTTTTACTAACAACAAAACCAAAAAGAGTAGAAGAGGTATTATTTTCTAAACAAACCAACATTCCATATTCACCTTTGGACTTAAAACCTTTCTTGTATAACAAAGGAAATTCTTTTGCTGACAACCTATGTTTTTTAGGTAGCATATCTTCTATCTAATATTTTTTGTTTGTTTTTTTCTGAGTAGTTTGTACTCCTCACTAACACTTAAGCTCTTTCTTCCTTTAGCTCTTCTACTTTTCAAAACATTTTTACCACCAACGGTTTTGTTTCTAGCCATAAATCCGAGCTTTTTTATTCTTCTCTTGTTATTTGGTTGATATGTTCTTTTCATATTTTGAACTGACTATCTGAAATCTTGCTGATTATATAGTAACTAAAAGTATTTAGCAAATCTGTTTTCAAAAAGACTTTTCCTCTCTAGAATTACTAGAGATAAAACTCACTTTTAAAAATCTTGTACTAGTAATTCTTTTTAAGATATCTTGTAAAAGATATCCACATTTTTTAGAAATTGAATATAATGTTCAACAGAGTCCCAATCGACCGTAGACTGCCCTCCAAGCAAACTGTCTCTTAATATTATTAAAAATACTTGGTATGAACAAGGCAGACTTTAAAGGATACTTCAAAAATATTCAACAAACACAAGAAGATGTTAATACTGATGAGGTATGGAAAATGACCAAAGAACATCTCAAATTAATGCTTGGTAATAGAGTGTTTTTAAGTTTGTTTAATGATGTATATATTGAAAATATTGGAAACGGTATTGTGCAATTTACCTGTGATTCTGAATTTAAGAAGGAGAAAATATTAAGAGACTACAAAGCTTCTTTAAGACAAGCATTGAAGAAGGTTACTGGTGCTAATTATGAAATTGAGATAAATGTTCAAAGAAAAGTAGAAGAGAAGGATGGATATGAATATCATGACCCTACAGAAAACAAAACCATGGATCTTTTCTCAGAATCTAAGAAGGAGCAAGAGACTTTAGAGAAAAAAACTGCAGAAGCACATCTAAATCCTAAATATCTCTTTTCTAATTTTGTTGTAGGAAAAAGTAATGAACTAGCAGAAGCTGTAGCAGAAGCTGTTGTAAAAGACTTAGGGAATGCTTACAACCCTGTCTTCTTCTATGGTAACTCTGGTTTAGGAAAAACTCATTTAATGCAAGCAATTGGTAATGAAGTATTGAAGAATGACCCAACTAAAAAAGTTGTATATATACCCATTGAACAATTTCTTAATGAAATGGTTGATTCTATTAAAACAAAAAGAAATGAAGATTTTAGGAATAAGTATAGGACTGTAGATCTTTTAATTATTGATGATGTACAGTTTGTTGAAGAATTTCCAAGAACACAAGAAGAGCTTTTCCATACATTTAATGCTCTTTATCAAACAAACAAACAGATTGTTTTAGCTTCTGATAGATCACCACAAGAGATTAAAAATATTACAGATCGATTAAGAACAAGATTTATGGGTGGTATGGTTGCAGATATTCAACCTCCTGATTATGAAACAAGATTAGCTATCTTAAAACAAAATTTAGAAGAAAAAGATGCAAAAATACCTGAAGAGTATTTAGAGTTAATAGCTAAAAATATTGAAAGTGATATTAGGCAACTTGAAGGTGCACTTACAAAAGTAGTTTCTCTTTACAAACTTGGTTTAAAACCAACAGAGGAAGATGTAGCTAAAATGTTACAAATAGATTTAGATTCTAAGAGAAAGAAGATAACACCAGCAAAAGTGATATCAGCAGTATCTGAAGTTTTTGATGTAAAACCTTCAGAGATTAAAGGGAATAGGAGAACTGCATATGTAGCACAATGTAGACAGGTTGTTATGTATATTCTACGAAAAGAGTTGGAACTTCCTCTTGAAAGAGTAGCAAGAGAAGTTAATAGAAAAGATCATACAACAGTTATTCATGCATATGAGAAAATAGAGAAGAAAGAGCGGGAGGATGCTATTTTTAGAGAAAAATTAGATAGTTGTTTACATATGATAAGGAGTTAATTGTGGATAACCATGTGGGTATCATAAATATTAGTTAAGGATAACTCAACATTTTTTCTATCAAAGAAATGTTGTATCTATGTTAAAGTGTTTTAATAGTAAGGTTTTCTACATGTTTATTTCTCCACATAAAATAGCTTGTTATCCAAAGTTATACTAAATTTTCATCCACAATCTATCCTCTTGTTAATAAATAATTTTTACACACTTATAGCTTTTCTAAAGTGGAAGTAATACACAAAGATATTTAATATTAAAAAGAGTATAAGAAGAATGTTTTCAGAAGAATTAAAATTAGTTATCTACATATCCATACTCTCTACTACATCTATTACTTATTTTAAATATAAAAAATATATAGAAGGCTACAAATGTGGAAGATTTTATGTATAATATAGATATATACTAGAAACTATTACTGCCTTATTAAATTAACATTATTTCTTTAATAAATATGAAGTTCTCATGTAATCAAGATACTTTTTCAAAATATTTAAATATCGTAAGCAGAATAGTTACATCTAAACCAGGTTTACCTATTCTTAGCAATATCTATTTTGAAAGTGATAAAGGTAAACTTAAATTAAAAACAACAGATTTAGAATTAAGTATAAGTACTTGGATAGGAGCTGACATTCAAGAAGATGGGAAAATTACAGTACCAGCTAAGCAATTATCAGAGTTTGTAAACTCTATTCCTGAAGAAAAGGTTGATATTGAAGTAAATAAACAAAATTTTGATATTTCAACTTCAAATAACAATGCTAGTTTTAATACTATGCCGTCAGATGATTTCCCAAATATTCCAAGTATTGATGATAAAGAGAAGTTTTTTGTTAGGATTAAGAAAACAGATATAGTTCAAGCTGTTAGTAGAGTAGCTTTTGCAGCTGCTGGTGATGATATTAAACCAGTATTAACAGGTGTTAAAGTTGAAGTTGATGATGATATCGTTTCATTTGTAGCAACAGATGGTTTAAGACTATCTAAACAAAGTTTTAAGGTTGAAAAGAGTGGAGAAAAGAAGAGTTTCTTAGTACCTGTTAGAGCTTTTCAAGAGCTTACTTATATTATTTCAGAACTTGATACTGATGAAGAATGGGTTAATGTCTATCTATTGGAAGATAAAAATCAGGTATTGTTTAGATTAGCTGATGTTGATCTTATTTCAAGATTAATTGATGGTGAATTTCCAGAATACAAACAGATTATCCCAACTGGTTTTACAACAAAATGTGTTATTAAGAGAGATGATTTCTTAAATTCTCTCAAAATTGTAAACATTATTGCTAGATCTGTTTTAGGAAACAAAATGATTTTAGATATTAATTCTAAAGACGGGAAGATTACACTATCTGCAGTACAGAGTGATTTAGGAAAAAACCAGAGTGTATTTGAAGGAAATATTGAAGGTGAGAATCTTAAGATTGCATTTAGTGCAAGATTACTTGCTGATATCTTAAATCATATAGATGCTGATGAGATATCTTTTGAATGTACAGATCCAGTAAAACCAGGAGTGTTTAAGATAGAAGGAGATAAAGAGTTTGTACATCTAGTTATGCCTATGATGCTTTAGTTTCAGTATCTCTATCTTTAACTACATAACCAACACCGTGTACTGTTTCTATGATATCTTTATCCTCTAATTTCTCTCTTAATCTATTTACATGTACATCAATAGTGTTTGAACCAACATAATCTCTAAAATCCCAAACATGGTCTAACAATTCACATCTTGATATTGGTCTTTCCTTATTTCTAACTAAATATTCAAAAAGGTCGTACTCTTTGTTTCTCACCTCTATTTCTTGATTACCTCGATATATACTTTTAGTATTTAAATCTAAAGTTAAATCTCCTAAAGAAATATTTTGATCTATATAGCTTTTAGGTCTTCTAGTTAAAGATTGTATCCTTGCTAACAATTCCTGTATTGGAAAAGGGTATGTTAAAACATCATCACCACCATGATTAAGAAAAGAAACTTTTTCAGTCCAACTCCCTTTATTACAAACACCTAGAATTTTTGTTTCAGGACTGTTTTCAATGATGAAATCTAAAATTTCAAAACTCTTTTCTCCTCCTAAATTAGTATTTAAAATAACAAAATCAAAAAGTTTTCTTTTAACTAATTTCTTATTTGAAAAACTATCATTATCTATACTCACTTTATATCCATAAGAATCTAATGTTTTTGACATAATCTGTCCTAAAGTGTAAGAATTCTCTATAATTAAAATATTCATACTTCTACAGAACTTAATTTAATTATCTAATACTAAAGAAGAGTTCTGTTTATCTAAAAACCTAGAGAAGGGAAATATATGAAATTCTTTTTAATAACAATATTAACATCACTTTTCTCTGTTAGTTTTCTGTATTATTTACTAAACAATCCTAATTTCCTTCCTACTTTAAGTAGCGGTGAGGTTAATTGGATCAATTTTGTTGTATTCATAACTCTTTCAGTGGTACTTATCTTTAGTCTTTTAATATTAATGTTGTATCTAATTTTTAAAATTACAAGGAAAGAAATTTCACATCGAGAAAGAGTAGTACATAGTTTAAAAATGGGAGGTAGTATCACTTTTGGACTTTTGATTGTTTTTTTACTACATATATTCCAAGTACTTAACTTCTTTTGGGGACTTGGAATATTAGTAATTGTTTTGTTTTTAATTTTTGTAGTATGATAGTCATATGAAAGAAAAAGACACGTTAAAAAATTTGGCAGATTTGATTACAGGAGAAAAAGCTTTAAGGGAAAAAGAAGAGAAACTTAAAGAAGAGAAAAAGAGGGCTAAAGAAGAACAGGATGATAAAAGGAGAAAAAAGATAATCGAAGGAAAAATTCAGATAGAAGAAGACCCTGTACAAATGAAAGAAGTTGTTCAAAATATCAAGCTGTTTCAGTGGGAAGCACCCGAGAGATATCAGATAAAACTAAATAGTAAAGGTTTTATGGTAATCTTAGCCGTTTCTCTTGCTTTTATAGTGCTTCTTGCTATTTTAGGTAAATATTTCTTGATAGCAGCAATTATTTCAATACTTTTTGTTCTGTATGCAGCTGGAACAACTAAACCTTTTGATGTAAAGCATAAGATAACTAAGAGGGGGATAGATACTGCAAATAAGTTGTATGAGTGGTATATGTTAGACAGTTTCTATTTTGCAGAGAAAGAGAAATATTACACATTAATTGTGAATACTAAGTTAAACTTTCCTAGGGTTTTAATAATGCTTGTTCATAAGAAGGACAAAGATGCTATTTTTGTCATATTGCAGAAATATCTTCTCTATGAAGATATTAAGAAGCAAAATAGAATAGATGAAGTGACATATGGTAAATATATTCCTTTGGAGAAGGTTTAGTTGTTTCATAAAAACCCCGTTTTAATGGTATAATTAAGTAGGGAGAGATGCCTGAGTGGTTGAAAGGGAAGCTCTCGAAAAGCTTTGTATGATTCTTCATACCGGGGGTTCGAATCCCTCTCTCTCCGTTTTTCATCCTATTCGTGATTTTGATTAAGCGCTATTAAAGATTTTTATGGTTAAGGGGAACCTTTTTAGAGATTCCCCTCCAAGGGTTGTTAAGAGTTAACTACCCTTATTTATTTTTTGCTCCTATTAACGATTTTTCTACCGATGTTATTACCTCCTGAATTTCCATTACAATCTCAATTAGCATATTGTCATATACAAGAGGTATATCGAACTCTAGAATTATATCTAGACTCGTATTGGTAAGTGTCCAGATCTCACCTAACTCTTTTTCAATAGCTTGGTAGGTATTTGTTATTGAACCTTCTTTTTCTTGCAAATCTTTGTAGACTTTTAGTCTATCGAAGGCCAACATTAAACGATTGAAGGATTCAAACATTTTTACAAAAATATCTTCTGTGTTTTTATCCATCTCTATTTTTGCCTCTCCAATAGTGGAGAAAAAGGCAATTTCCAAACAACTCCTAATGAGTAAATTCATTTTTATACTCCTTCTTCCTTTATGGAAAATATTTTTCTATCGTTATTAAGAGCAATATATCTGTATCGTAAGATAATAGATATACCTATATTATACCATTTCTATAGGTCTTAACACAATCTCTTAATAAAAAAACAAGGAGGATTTCTCCCCCTTGTCATGACATATAAACAAATACCTATTTAATAGCAATCTTTTTAGGTTTGTATTCCTCTGCTTTTGGAAGCTTTACTTCCAATATTCCATCCTTAAAAGATGCCTCTACTTTACTTGAATCAACAGCAGTTGGAAGATTAAATGTCTGCTCAAACTGTGTTTCAAGACTCTTGAAGTAATACTTTTTGTTGGTATCGTCCTTCTCTTCTTTCTTCTGACCACCTTTAATTCTTACATAATCAGCCTCTACCTCAATATCAATTTCTTCTTTCTTCACACCTGGAAGGGCCATCTTTACAAAGAAATTATCATCTTCCTCCCATATATCAGCAGAGATATTTGGATATCTTGGAATTGAAGGTCTTGCAAAGAACTCATCCATTAAAGAAGGCATTCCAAAGAAATCATCAAAAATGCTTCTTACTGGAGTATATGTGCTAATTGGTAACTGAGTACCATCTTTTCTTTTTACATCTTTCATATGTTTTGTAGAATAAAGTTAAATAATTGATAAAGAAAATTCGAATGAATTCTCTTTGTTACCTATTAGCACTTTAACACGGTGAGTGCTAAATGTCAAATATTGTTAAAAATGTAGGAAAGAGAATATAATCAAAGAGGGGGAGGAATAGATGAAAAAACAAAAAATAGATAAAACACATTGGACTATACAAATCTCTGTACTAACAATTTCATTAATCTTGTTCCTTTTCCTTCCTAAAATACTAGATTTAAAAGAGATTTTTCATAAAGAAATAACATATACAAGCATATTACTTCCATCTCTTCTTTTAATATTCTCTATCTTTTTAGGAATATTTCTTAAAAAAGATAACAAACCATTTACAAAATCGTGGATATTTAATGATTTCACATATTGGAATATATTTGGACTACTTTTTTCATTAATTGCAATATTCCATTTCACTACAAATAATTCTATACACGGTATTTTCACTCAAATATTTGCATATATCTCTCTTCTTTTTGGTTATGCAAATGAACTTAGAAATGAGATAATAGGTAAGAAAGGTAAAAAGTAATATGCAACTACCAAAATTAAAAAGATATCAAAAGAAATTTGATTTTTCATATGCTTTTGGAGCATATCCTGTATTAGATCTTTTGAAATTCCAAAAGGAAAAAGTTTTAAAGGTTTTAGTTAAAAAAGAAGGCTTAAAAAGTGATGGTATTTCTGAAATATTAGATATTTGTAAGAGAGAGAATATTCCTTTTGAGGAGAATGATAAGTTAATTGATAGGATTGCATACAAGGAGAATACGTATGTGGTAGGTATATTTGAGAAGTATGAAGAGGTTTTAGAGAGTGAAAAGAATCATATTGTTTTAGTTAATCCTAGTAATACTGGTAATTTAGGTACGATTATTAGAACTATGGTTGGTTTTGGGTTTAAGAATCTTGCAATAATTAAACCAGGTGTTGATATTTTTGACCCTATGGTTGTTAGGTCTACAATGGGAGCATTGTTTAGAGTCTATTTTAGATATTTCGACTCAATTAGGGCATATACAGAGGCTTACAAGGGGCATAATATGTATCCTTTCATGTTAGATGGTGCAAAGAATATTCTAGAGGTTGAATTCAAAGAACCATTCTCTTTTATACAAGGTAATGAGGGTAGGGGGTTAGATGATAGTTACAAAACAATGGAGAAGAGAAATGGTGAGAGTATATACATTCCTCATTCAGATGAAATTGATTCTTTAAACCTTTCAGTAGCTACAAGCATTGGTATGTGGGAGTATGGGAGGAGGAAGTAGGAAAGATTAAATAAATAAAAATGAAACAAAAACCATTTACAATAACAGAAGAAGAAAAAGAATTAACTAAATCTCTTCTTAAAAAGATTACAGAAACAGAAAAAGAAAAGTTCTCAATAGCAGATTTAGATACAGTCTACAGTTTTCTTAATAGAAAAGAGATTAAATTTTTAAAGAAACTTTTAACAATAAATCCCCATGACTATGGTATTAAGGGTGAATATCTTGGTATACAAGATGTACCTAAAGATTTAGTTGAGATAAGAGGACAAAGATATGAGACAGATACTGAAGAACAGGGGTATCACGAGATAGGGGAGAGCTATTTACCAAGGAAGGTGTATAAGGCATATGAAAAAATGAATAGAGCTATGTTTAAAGATATTGGTAAGAAACTTTTAGTTAGATCTGGTTATCGTTCTCCTGCATATCAGCTCTTCCTTCTTGTTTGGTATCTTAATATGTATGAATTTGATGTAGGAAAAACATTAGAAAGAGTTGCTATGCCTGGATATAGTGAACATTGTGTTGCGGATAATGTAGCTATAGATTTCATTACAGAGGATGGTGTTCCTCAAGAACACGATGATAGATATTTTGAAGATACTAAGGAATACAAATGGCTTGTACAAAATGCAGAGAAATTTGGTTTTAAAGAATCATTTCCTAAGGATAATGAGTTTGGAACTATGTATGAACCTTGGCATTGGAGATATATTAAAGACTAAAATCCAATATCAAACCTCTATGGTCTGTACCTTCAGGAACTAGATCTAATAACTCTACCGAATTTATCTTGATGTTCCCTTTGTAAAATATGAAGTCTATACAATTATCATCCCATGATATTTTTCTCTCATGAGCCATCTTACTAACAGGATGATTAGGATAGTTTTTACTCCACCATTTAGAAGAGTTGTAACTAATACACTTCTCTTTATTCACTTCTTCCCAAGCATTCTTAAAACCGCTCTTCTCAACAGTTTTATGAACATCATCTTTATCATACGAATTAAAATCTCCTACTACGAGAATATTTTTCTTTATTAATCCGGATTTCTTTAACCAAAACATTACCTCTTCCCAGTTTTGGTATCTAAAATGTTTGAATTTTGATAAATGTAGATTAATAACTAGAAGCTCTTTTCCTTCTATACCTAATAACATTGCAACTACTACTCTAGGATGACTATCAAGGGTTCCGTCTTTGTATAAGTTGGAATGGTTTAATCTGAATTTTTGAATAACATCAACATCTTTGTTTTTAACAAAGATGCCTTGATTAGGCATGTATTCGAATGTGTCTGTGAAGTAACCAGTAGTATTTAGTGTTTTTTCAATATCATTTACTTCTTCAGAACTATTAGTTTTTCCACATATTAATTCTTGTAAACAAAGAATATCTGGATTAATCTCTTTGTATGCTTTTAGGAGAGTGTCTTTCTTAGAATCCCATGTAGTTACACAATATATGTTTTGAGTTAGTAATTTCATAGCTTTTCCATTCTATCATAAGTTTTGGTTTAGATTTAACTAAATTTTCTTTCTTGCTGTAAGCCTATATTAAATGTTATAATATACTACTGATGGACATAGAGAAACATGATATTGTAGATATGAAAGATCCAGGAATCATGTTGGATGTCGATATTCCTAATATTGCTCAGAGAACATCTAAAGGAGACAACATCTATTGGATAACTTGGGGTCAAAGACATGAATCTGCTCTGACTAATAAATTATCTGAAGGGTTGGGAGTACCTATAGAAAGCCTTGAAGAATGTCGTTTTGCTATCGAACTGGTTAAAGATAAATATTTTCCTAATGGGTATCAAGGGCAAGATGAATGGAGACGGTATCTTGATGGTACTAATTCTTTAACATGTTTAAATGTGATACCAAATCCTGATACGAGATTACAACTGCGTATATTTGCTCGTGAAGGAGAAAAGAATAGTGAACTTGAAAGTGATTGGTTGGTAGATATACCACGTAGTATCAAATCTCCAGAGCATGCTCTTGCTCTTTATGAATGTTTACTAACATATCTAGGATATGTAGGTATAGGTGCTTGGGGTATTCGCTCTGAGGTGCTTGGTACAGATATAAGTGAGCAAACAAAGGCTGATGGTAGAGTAGTAGAATTTAGAAAGAATATCCTTTCTTGGTCTTTTAAACTTCCATATTTTGAAGGTTCTGAGCATGTTGTTGTCGATAAATTGATGGAGAGTAGGTATAAAAATATTCCTAAAGTAAAGTCAGATGAACAAGGAAGGAAGATATGGGTAGTAGAGAATATTACAGATCCTGATATAGTGATAAACTATTTTAATATGATAGCAAATACTAATACGAAACTTGCTAAGGGGTGTTATTGAAATATTCCGGATAAGATATTAGACTTGTTTTTTATTTTTAACTAAACTAAAAAATATATATGGATCCAAAAGATATAAAGGATTCTGCTGAGCCAATATTTGAGAATTTTGATATTCCTTATGTTATATTCCGAAAGGGTAACTATGAACATGTTGAATATGATATCGAGTGGTATGGAGGTAGGAAAGGTTTATCACCAAGGTTGGAAGAAGGTTTGGAGTTGAGTAAAGATAAATACTTAGATTGCTTACTTGAAATTGAAAAGATTAAAGAAAGATATTTTCCTGAAGGGAATTATGGCCGTGATGAGTGGGGAGAGAATGAAAATGGCACCTATTACTTAAAATCATTGATGCCTCACCCTGGAAATGGTGTGTGGATGTATATATATGCTCATGAAGGAGAACCCCGTCACTTAAATGCAAGAATGGATAGATTAGATATACATAATGTATATCATGCTTGGCAAGCGCTCTTTTTTCAAGAATGCTTAGTTGAGTATCTTAAACATGTGGGAATTAATGTACCTGGAATACGCTCAGAAATAGTTGAGACAAATATTATTAAATGGGAAATAGGGAATAGCAAGAAAGATGTTAAAACAAATATACTTTCATATTCTTTTGAGTTACCATATCTTGAAGAATCGGAACCTTTTCTTTTAGCAGCTTTCAAGAGATATCATGATATTGATGCAGAAGTGCAGGATGATCATATTCTTGTTGATGGAAAAGTAGTATTAGAAAAGAGACAAAAAGAGGATGGTAATATTGTTTGGACTGGAGAGAACCTAGATGGTTTGGATGCGATAATACTTTTTAATACAATAGCGCTAAGTAATAAGTCTCTTGGTCATAGTTTAAAATAAAAGTGTGTTTTGAATGGTAGAAATACCTAGAAATGGTATAATAGAGTACTAATTTGTTATATTTATAATTATGGAAATATTTAAGGTAGGTGGTTCACATGGAATGGATTCTACTGAAAAAGAAGCAATCTTCAAAACTGAGATAACGGAAGAGGATATTAGGAGAGTAGAGTTGTCAGTCGAAAATTTGAACTATAAGGGAGAGGGAGCTACAAGTTTTAGTTCTAAGTATGATGATCAAAAAAAAGAATATCTTAAAATCTTTGGCATTGAAACAGAAGATTTAGATCATGCACAGATAGTAACAACCTTTATCATTTTTTCCCATATAGATTCTCTTAAACGTATAGAACAGACAGGTAACAATTTAGCGAAAGCCGTTGAGATTGCGAATAAGAATTTGGCAGAAACAAGAATAGATAGAATAGGTTTTAGGGAGGATTTAGGAGGTGGTGTTACCTATGAAATGATTAGGAAAGATGCAGGTTTTGCCGCGAACTCTGATTGTAAGGTTAGTGAAGAAGAGTATGCTATGCTCTTAAACAGAATTCTTACAACATTGAGTAGAAAAAATCCCTCAGAAATGGTATAATATAGAGTAGTTCTTTACCAATATGGGGACGTCAGGCTATCGACAGAAGCTTGATTCTAGTTATCACAAACCGTTTGTTAAGTTCGTTATTCTTAACACACAAGATAAGTGTAAAAAACAAAATCGTCGCTTTTGCAGATAAAGTAAGCGCAGGACTAAGAGCAGCATTTGCAGCTCCAGC
Organism: Candidatus Dojkabacteria bacterium; assembly: GCA_012842045.1. Lineage (GTDB taxonomy): Bacteria > Patescibacteriota > Dojkabacteria > SC72 > SC72 > UBA5232. The sequence continues at coordinate 53,528 of DUTP01000005.1, read as the reverse complement.
CTATGCATACAATTTTGCATCAGTCTAACTAATTGATTTTGGTTAGTGTCTTTTATTCTTTTCCCTAATGAGGAATCTAAGACAGTCGTTATTAGGGTACGATCTTCTATCAGGTCAGTAGGGTAGTTGATTGAGAAGTATAACTGAGGGGATATACTTTTTGTCTAGTCTTTTAGGTATATCTTACTAAACAAGATTAGATATGTTTGTATATGGTACTAGATGATACTTTTGGACATGGGTTCAATTCCCATCGTCTCCACCATCTCCTAATTAATAGTGATGAGAATTAGAAACGAGTAGTAACATCGTCTTGTTTTCGCTTTTCTAAAAATAAAAGTTATGATACAATAATAAGGTCTTATATCGACTCTGTCCCACGACATAAGACATCATTACGGTGTTCTATGAGTAAAAATTTAAGCAAATATATTAACACTATTATTGCTGGTGACTGTCTAGCAAACCTATCACTAATCCCTGACAATTCTATTAACTTGATTTTTGCTGATCCACCATATTGGATGCAAACTGAAGGCGAACTATTACGTACAGATGGTTCAAAATTTGATGGTGTTAAAGATAAATGGGATAAGTTTAATACATATAAAGAGTACGACGATTTTAGCGAAAAATGGCTACGAGAGTGTAGACGAATATTAAAGCCAGATGGAGCTATTTGGGTGATTGGCTCTTTTCAAAATATCTATCGTCTGGGTTATATCATGCAGAATCTCGGTTTTTGGATTCTTAACGATATTGTTTGGTCAAAACCTAATGCTGTGCCAAATTTTAGTGGTACAAGATATCAAAACTCTCACGAAACTTTACTCTGGTGCTCTAAAGATCAAAAATCAAAATACACTTTTAATTACAAGACGATGAAGCACCTTAATGGTGGTAAACAGGATAAAAGCATCTGGGATATTGGTATTTGTATTGGTGGTGAACGATTAAAAGATAGAAACGGAAAGAAACTACATTCAACACAAAAGCCAGAAAAACTACTCTATAAAATAATTCTTTCTACGAGCAAGCCAAATGATGTTGTTTTAGATCCATTTTTTGGCTCTGGAACTACTGGTGCGGTTGCAAAACTACTTGGCCGTAATTATATCGGCTTTGAAATGGAGGAAAAATATATTAAGGCTGCCGAAAAGCGCATAAAACAAGTCAAGGTTGATGATTCTGACATTCATAATTTAGTACTAGAAGTTAAACCACCAAGAGTTAGTATAAAACAATTAATAGAAAGTGGGCTTTTGAAAACTGGTGAACAACTCTATAACAAAAAAGGTGACAAAATTGCAGTTTTAACAAGCGACGGCTATGCTAATGACGGACAAGATGTTTTATCGATTCACAAGATGTCGGCAAAACACCTCAATCGAACAAATAATAATGGTTGGGATTATTTTTATTTTAAGAAAAGTAAAAAACTAAAACCAATAAATAATTTAAGATATGAATATTCCAAAAAAAATGAACGATGAAGTAAAAATACTTATAAACAAGGTTGTTAAAAATATCTTGATGAAAATGGGTAGTCAAGAAACTATTAAGAAACTTGATGATAAACATACAAAGAAAATACATTTTATTCCGAAATCTTATCGTATTTTTGGTGGCATACTGCAGTCTATGAATATTCAATTAGGTAATTTTATTGAAGAACTAATGTCACTTCTTATTGAAAACGAAGAAGAATATGAAATAGTTGCTGAATATTCAGGCAAAAAGAGTAGTGCTTTTGTGCTTTCAAACAATAATGAAAGTAGAATAGATAACTACATCAGTAAATGTCAGTTAGAGCCAGAAGGATATTGTATTACCGAGTTCCCAAAATTACAGCAAAGTATTTTAGAAGACACTGATATAAAACAAAACACTTTTAAGCATGATATAGATCTATTATTTAAGAATAAAACAACAGGTACATATTATTATTTGGAAATCAAATATAATGATGACCACGATACAGGTAAATTTGTCGATATAAACCGCAAATTTATCAAAACATATGCATATTTAGTAAAAGAGCTAGGTATAACAGACAGAAATGGCTTAGTACCCATTTTATTTTTCTTTAATAATAAGAAAATGAAAAACAATCCATATATTCCTGAATCTACGAATATACGACGAGGAGAGAGATTTTTCAGTGAGTTTTTATCAAATATCAATTATGATGACTTGAATAATTATATGACGAGCTTAAGTGAAAGCAACGAAACAAAAAAGATGTTTGATAATCTTTACGATAAAGTTATTAAGTAGTAATCTTTTAGTTCTCACTATTACTAATATGGTAAAATAAGTTCTACTGGTGTTATATAATCGCACCAGGTAAAGATTTAAATATATTTTTCAATGCAACCTAAAAAAGAACTATATCCTAAAAAACTCTTCCACATGATTATTGAATATGCTTCTAAAAGAGGTGAGATAGATGGTATAGATATAATTGAATCTATTAAAAAATATACACCAATATTCTTCCTCATAGGTAACTATTCATGGGATTTTGACCCAGAATCTAAACATTGGAAAGAACTAATAGAAAGGTATGAAAAAGGAGAGAATATGGTAGATGTAGCATATGAATTACATATACGAAACTATCAAGATCCAGATAAAAAGAAAAAATGGTTTGGTTGTTTTGGATACAAGTATGTAGCAGATGAGAATGGAGAAGGTATTGTAAAGATACATTTTCTCAATGACGGTAAGAGTAAGAATGGACCATTATCCTTAAGTGAAAAACCTAAAAGATTAGCTGAGTTAAAAGAGATGTTTGAGGAGGTTAGAGAGACATATCCCAAAGCTAAATATGTAGAAGGAGGTAGTTGGTTGTATAACAGGGAGGAGTATAAGAGGTTGTTTCCAAAAGAATACCTAAAAGATATGAGAACTAGAGATCCTAAAACAAAAATTCTTGTTATTTGGGGTCAATTTATTAATTCTGAATGGGAGATTAAGGAAGAGAAGTACAAAATCTTTTTAGAAAAATTATCTAAGGCAAAGAATATAGAAGATTTAAATAATCTCTTTGATATGAAAGAACTATATCCTAGGTGTGAGATAGAGTGGTTTTATGATTTTTATTAATAGATTTTGCCAATGAAATTTCTCTTGCCTGCTCTCTTGATATTTGCTACAATAGAATACTCCCCACAATAAATTTTTATTTTTAAAGCAATGGAAACAAATGCTTTAGAGAAATTATCCAGCCCTGAATCAAAAGATTCAAACGAGATACCTGCAAAACTTAAAGAGGTTCTTTCAGGATTAATAGTAGTAGGAGATCCTACAGGAGAGCAAGAAGAAAGATCTCTTGATGATTTCACGACATCTCTTGCTACTTTTCGAGAACAACAGGAAAACATTAAGGAAAATTTTCCTGAATTAGCAGAGATTTTTGAGCCTTGGAATCAAGAAGAGGAGTGTACTTCTCCAGCTTTAGAAAGAATAACAGGGTGGAAACCTGGGATTCTAAACATACTCAAAGGCTCACAACCTGAATTGATGAAACAACTTGAAGATGTTACTAGACTTAAAAGTTTAGAAGACACTATTATCAATATGGATAAATTATATCCAGTATTAATAGATAGTATTACTGATACTACAGCAGCTATTGGAGGGATTTTAGATGAACATCCAGAATGGGCAGAAGAGATTATAGAAAATTCTGGGATTAATTGGTTTAGTACTAAGAGAATGCTTAGTATATACCCAGAGCTCGTTAAGAAGCGAGATAGTATCTCGGAGAGATTGGAAGAAGACATTCTTCCTATATATCGAAATGAGCGTGACTTGCAAGCATCTCCTTATCTAAGATGGGAAGGTTTTAGAGTAATCAATGATATATATCCTGGACTGTTAAAAGACTATGCTACTTTCATAAATGAAGTAAATAAAGAAGTAAATACAGAATCTTGGTCTAAAAGAGTTGCAGGTCAATATGCAGGAGTTATTAAGAATCCAGAGCTTCTTAATAACTTAAATAGGTCTGAACTATTTTTCTTAGGAAAAGCATTATCTTTACTTGAAGAAAATATGCCTGAACCCCATATTAACGAGGATGATGATTTAGAGACTGCTTCAACAAAAGGAAAATATGCAGGGACAGAGAAAGAGCAGGTTGAGGCTGCAAAGCTTTTTGTCTTATACAAAGCAGCTGATCTTGGTGTTAAGGATCCAGAAGAGCTTCAGCTTGAAAGAGGGCTTAGCCGATGGTTTACTTTTTATGAAAGGTCTTTCTTTGGACATTATTATGATGGCTACCACTGGGGGAAATTCGAAAAAGCCCTTCTATTAGAGTTGTTAATAAGAACAGCGAAAGATAGAAGAGAAAAGGGAGAGGCAAGTCTTGAGGAACTCCTTGGTATAGAGGATTGGGACAAGCAAGATGCTCCAGAAGGCTATTTGGAAAGAATGAATTTTTCCTTGTAATAATCTAGGTCCTATAAGTACAATATGAGATTACTTACAGAGACAGATTTCACAGAATAAGTGGAATCTGTCTCTAATTGTTTAAAGAGTTATGTAGAGTTGCCTGACAGACAACCATGGTTATATTTGGGCAAAACAGTGGATTTGAGTCAGGTGTAGATGAGAAATTATTAAAATAACAACCCCAAACACCATAAAAGGTACAAACGGTATTTTCAAACCTCTAAACTTTCTTCTCTTAATAGCAATAATAATTCCATATAACAAAGAAGAAAATATTGTAATATATAACCAAGGAGTTAAACCATCAAAACCAACTAATAAACCAGATATAATTGCAATTCTAACATCTCCCTGTCCTAGACCCCTCTCTTTTGTAAGTAGAACAATTAATTGAAAAATAACACCAAGAGTAATACCTCCCAACAAATTATTATATCCAAACTCATTATCCTTCCAAAAGAAGAAAGCTAAAATATTAACAATTCCTAAAACTATTATCAAAGCAAGAGAAAGAGTAGGCTGAACTTCCATCTTCTTGTAATCATAATATGCAAGATACCACAGAGCTCCAAATAACGGAGTTAGTAGAAGGGTTGAAAAAAGAATTCCCTTTAGATCGCTAGACTTCAAAAAAAGGGCAACAGGTATAGATATAGCACTAAGGAGAAAACAAACTATGAAAATAATATCAACCTTCTTTAATTTTTTTTTAAATATTTGAGATTTCAAATGGATCTGTATTTGTATTTAATTCTTTATTAAGTAATACTACATTCTGGTTTCCATCACTTGCCTGTATATTTATTATCTTTACACCACTTACTCCTGGTTTATTTGATATGACAGAGTTACAAGTCCATGTTGGTTGTTCTACTATCAATGTTCCTTCAAACAAAATATTAAACTTTATCTTTCTAACACTTTCTTCTAAACAAGATTCAGCATTTACCTCTAACATGTTGTGATCAAACTCCAATTTGCTGACAAGAGCATTCGTTATACTTCTGTATGCTAAGTCTATCCCTGTTGCAAGGAGTAGGGGTATGATTACTAAAACTGTTGTTAGAGCAATATATCCATTTTTCTTGAGTTGTTTATTATCTCTTTTCTTCATTTTCTATCTAATAACAGCAAGGTAAGTTATCTCTTCAAATATCTTTGGGTCTTTTTTAGTTACTAGTTTTGTCGACACTTTAATTGCCATGACTACACCCTTCTTACTATATATGGGTTCAAAATGTAATTTTGTTGCAGATATGTTTTTTGGTGTGATAGCAATATCATTAAAATATATCCTATTGTTTGAGATTGTATATGATTTACTTGTGTCTGAGAAAATTAATGTTAATTTCCCATTATCATTATTAAAAATACTACTTCCTTCACTTACTTGTATTACCTTCTGAAAAGAGTAATCGAAGTGTTGTTTGACAAACTGTGCTGATTGGTGAACAGAGCTTCTTTGCATATTTCTTCTAGTTGCTTCTTGTGTACCAAGCATGAAGTTTATAATTACAAAGAGAATCATAGAGAAAAGAGCTACATAGAGTAGTGTCTCCAGTAATGTAAGTCCTTTTAATTTGATCTTCTTTTTATTTCTCATAGCTAATAATTAATTCTTCAAGCATTGGTGAGTTAACAGTATCACCTGTAAAGTCTACTTTGTATTGGAAATATCTTCCTTTAGTTCCTGGTGGTAAAGAGTAAGTGCCACTTGTGGAGTAGTATGTTCCGTTTGTTCCATCTGGACCTTTCCATGGTATACCTTGCATAGTTGGACTATCACCAATCCTTATCTGAATGCCCATTTGAGTTCCTTCTGGGATGTTTGTTTGAATGCTTAATGTATAATAAGTGGAGTTTGAAGTTTTAGAATCCTGAATTGCAGAAATGTAACTTCCCGTTGGTACAAAACCATTACCTGTATCTTCATCTCCACCTCCGGGACCTCCCCTGATTATTGTAAATTCTTGATGTTTATCACCGGTTAAGATGTACGAGAAAGCATTCCCTTGTGGATCTAGGACAGATTGGATATCGTAGACACCAGAAGGTATGCTCATACCTCCACACTTTACAGGATTTGTTTCGTCGGTGATAGAAAATACTTGATATTCTTGACCTGATGTCCCTACTAATACAACAACATTTCCATCTTCAACAACAGATATACCTCTAACAGTCATATCTACTTTTCTAGATGCAATAATAGGACATTTAATATTCTTTACACTTGTGTCAATTATGAAAAATTCGTGTTCACTTGAGGAGTAGTTTGTTCCAAAATACACTCTGTTTCCATCATCTGAAACATACATATCATATACTTGTTGATTGTTTACACTTGTTCTAGAGAGTATCTTCATTTTACTGGGATTACTAACATCAAGAATTGCTAATTCGTACCAGTCCCAGTCTAGTGATGCATAAAGATAATTATCTTTAACATGTATCTGTGAGACTGATGCTATCCAGGGGATAAGACTGATAGATATGCTATTAAGAATAGGCCTAGAACCTGTTTTAGAGGATAAATCAAAACTTCTTACATACGTACTCTGTGTTAGATATCCGACATTACCTTTTACAAACACACTCCTAGCATCATTATTCCATTGGTCTGGTGCATTTACATGTCCTACCTCTTGGTAAGGGACTGAGGAGATATCTAAGATGACAATCTCTTTCTCATCATCTGATGTTGCGAGATATGCATAGTCTCCTTCTACGAAGATGTCATTAATACGATATCCTTGGAATGTTCCCTCTACTGTTAGTGTTGTAGGGTTAACACCTTCAATTCTTAATTTAGTGAAAGGATCACCAACATCTCCACCTCTCGTTCCTAGATATGCATATCCAATTTCAGCGAATATTGATTTCGCATATGCTTCTCCTGGGATATCATAACTACTCATAGATCTCTCAGGTCTGCACCAGTTAGGATAGAAGACTGATTGTAATCTTAATTCACCACCAGTAAAACTCTCGGATGCCGTTGTGTCAGTATGTCCACCTGGCTGAAAATCTTCCATAGAAGTGAAGGTGAAAGTATTAACATGCCAGTCATTAAGATAGAGTTTTGGATTTATAACGTGTTCTTTACCAACCCTGTCCTTCCATTTAATATTAACAGAGATTACTCTTGTATGTGCGTCAGTATTACCACCTTCTTCTACAATCTTTCCATCTGTATCCCTCTGTGCTAAATCAACGGTGAAGAAGTAGGTTAGTAAGCCTTCAACCTTTTCTCCATCAGCTATCTTGTACTCTCCTTCTTCGAATATTAAATGCTTAGGTCCTAATCCTGTATGCTTGGTTACTTCAAACCAGTTATCAGTTTTTAACAATTTCAGAGTAGAGTATATCTCTTTTACAAGACTTGTAGCTTTAGATCTAGCATATGTGTTTTCATATGCTCTTGTTGAATCAACCACAAGTAGTGTCAAGAAAGCAGAAATTAAACCGAAGATAGCTACTGCTATAATTAATTCAGCTAGACTAAATGCTTTGTATTTCTTTCTAATACTATTCATACTCTACTAACCCTTCTTGATTTATCTCTATCTTGACGCTACTTCTCCCATTACTTAAAAGAAAAGACCCGTATGTCAGAGGTTTAAAAGAACTCCCCTCAAAACGAATAGAAGTTCCATCATTTAACATAATGGATGATAAGTAAGTTCCTTTTTTGAGCTCTTTCTTGTCTTTTTCTGTAGCTGTTGCATAAGTCTCTCCTGTAAAAAGAGTGTACTGTCCACTTTCAAGAAAAACACCAGTGGGCTGGTTTCTGTTTCTAGCTTCTTGTTGTTGAAAATATATATCCGCAGCTATCTCTGAAGCATAACTTTGTAGTTGTGTTCTCTTGATCTTAGTAATTGTAAAAGGAAATATTATTCCAGAAAACAAAAGTAGAATACCTACAGTTACAATTATTTCTAAAAGAGAGAATCCTTTTAGTTTTTTTTCTTTGTTATGTTTTTTAAGCATTGATAGAACCCATTAATTGGTAAATAGGCATGAGGATAGTTACTACTAAGCTTCCGATGATAAGACCTACCAAGATGAGTAGAACAGGTTCTACAACTGTAACGATATTTGCACTCATCTCTCCGACCTCTTCTGCATAATATTCATGTAGGTACATAAGATTGTCTTCTAATGATCCACTGGCTTCTCCTATTTCAACCATTTTAATAAAAGATTTATTAAAATATTTCGGATGCTTTCCTAATGAAAGAGATAGCGAATCACCAGCTTCTATACTCTTGTATACATCTTCTAACACCTCTGCATAGATATAGTTACTTGTTGTGTTTGCTGCAATTTTCATAGACTTAGCGATAGGTATACCACTTGCTAGCAACACACTCAGAGTTCTTGAGAAAGAGGATAGAATGTTGTTGATGAAGAGATTTTTAAGAATAGGGAAGTTAATCCCAAGCCAACCTTTAAATTTTTTCCCGGGTTTTGTTTTTAAGAAAACTATAAAAAGTACTACCAGAACACCAACACCACCAAAGATAAAATACCAATTTGCTCGAATATATCTGGAAATACTTAAAATTGCTTGTGTAAACGCAGGAATATTTTCAAAAGCTGCAAACATTGTCTCTAACTTTGGGAATACGATAAATATCATGGCAAGGAAAACCATGAAAACCATACAAACGATAATAATAGGGTAGATAATTGCACCTTTTAACTTCTTGTTAATTTCCCATTCTTTTTTAATTGTATCTGAGATGAAGATAAGGTTTTGTTCTAGAGAACCACCTTGTTCACCAGCTTCTACTACAGATGAAATTGTTTCTGGAAAGACCTTGGGGAAAAGTTTCATTGCTTCTGCTAATGTGACTCCTTTTCTGACTTCTCCAGCGATATACTCATATACTGCATTAAGATTTTGATCGCTTGATTGGCCTGCAATGGTTTCCATTGTTTCAGAGAGAGGTATACCAGCTTTAAGTAATGAAGCTAAAGATTTTATAGAAACTAAAAGGTTTGGCACAGAGACCTTTACTCCCTGTAATTTTTTCAAAAGCTTCTCTCTAGGTTCTTCCTTCTTTGGTTTTTCTTTTTTAGGTTTCTCTTCTTGAATTTTCTCCTCTTTTATTTTTTCTTCTTCTGCCATTAATCTTTAATTGCAATAACCTTAAGTAATTCAGGTATATCAATATATCCTTTTTTAAGTTTGTCTACAGCATCTTCTACCATTAGTTTAAAACCAGATTTCTTTGCTGTTTGGAATATATCATCCATTGTAGGATTCTTTATTATTGTATCTCTCATTGTTTTGTTAATTACTAGTACTTCATATATTCCAATTCTGCCTTTTAAACCCACGTTGTTACATTTATCACAACCAACAGCTTTGTAGAATTTATCTGTTGGTTTTATATATTTAGCTACATCTGGTCTTATCTTTAACATTTCTTTTATCTCTTTATCTTTTTCTAGAGAGCACGGTTTCTTACAATCGGGACAAAGTTTTCTTGCGAGTCTTTGTGCTACGACAATATTTAATGTAGATGCGATTAAAAAGGGTTCAATACCCATATCTATCAATCTTGGTACAGCACTTACAGAGTCGTTTGCGTGGAGAGTAGATAATACTAAGTGACCTGTTAGTGCTGAGTTAACAGTAATTCTAGCTGTTTCTGTATCTCTAATCTCGCCGACCATAATGACATTTGGATCTTGTCTTAAAATAGATCTAAGTCCAGTAGCAAAGGTTAAATCACTTTTTACGTTAATTTGAATATGATTTACACCTTCGATACTGTACTCAACAGGGTCTTCAATTGTTGTTATATTGACCTCCCGAGTATTTAATATCTTTAGAATAGAGTAGAGTGTGGTGGTTTTACCACTACCTGTAGGTCCTGTAATTAATATTAGTCCATATGGTTGTGTGTATGCTTTCTCTAGTTCAGCTAGGTCATGTTCTTCAAAACCTAGATCAGCTAAAGAGTGAGATCGGTTAGCTTGTGTTAATAGCCTAATAACAACTTTCTCACCGTATGATACAGGAAGTATTGATACTCTAGCATCAACATTGTAGGTATCTTTTTCTTCTGCTTTGAATGCTTCCAACCTGTTTAGTACTTTCTTCTCTTGTTCCTCCTCCTCTTTTTCTTTCTTCTTTTTCTCTTTTTCCTCAATGGGTTCTTCTACATCATCTTTCTCTTGGTCTTTATCATTCTCTTCCTCTTTCTTAATCTTCTCTTTATCACCATCAATGTCAGCTTTTTTAACAACAAAAGGGATCTTCCCATCCTGTGGTGCAAGATGGACATCTGTTCTTAACTTAGCTCTTACTTTGATGATAAAGAGGAGAGTATCTTTTAGTTCTGGACCAATTGAGATTATATCTCTCAATACTCCATCAACCCTGTATCTAACTAAAAGAATATCATCCTCCTTAGATTCTATGTGAATATCAGATGCTCCGCTTTTGAGAGCATCTACGACTAATGCGTCAAGAAAGTCAGATATGTTAATCTTCTTCTTAAGAACATCATCTAGTAATTGTAATAGTTCTACCATAACTCTTGGACAGCTAAGAGCTATCTGATACTCACTTTATATATTTGTTTACTTAACTAACCTATCTCTTTACAACAATAGGATCCTTTCCTTCTGTGTGAGGAGCAGCTACTTGTACTCTTCCTCCTTGTGTTGCACAGATAGTGTAACCAGTATCTTCCTCATCATATGCATCCAATGGGTCTATAGGAATTGCAACGATTAGGTCTGCTTGTGTTACAAGTGTTGGGGTAAGGTCAATGTACCCAGCGTCTGTGCTTGTACCAATCTTTGTAGCCTGTGGATCACCCTGTGCATCTTCACAGTCTAAGATAGTCCCAATGCTTGCAAGTGTTCTTCCCTCCTCAGAGATATACTGTGTAACTGCATTAAGAATAGCATTTACATCAGAACCTCTCTGTGCATTTCGAGTGTCCCTAAAGTTCTTTGCAGGGTTGATTGCAATAATTGTAATAGCAGCAAGAATAATGATTAATGCTACTACTACTAGGATCTCGATAAGAGAGAAACCCTCATATTTCTTTCCTTTCATAGAAATAAATATTAATTAAATTATATACATATCCAATATACAAGCGTATTTGATTGGTGTCAATGAGGTTGTAGTGGTATAGTACTTTCTTTTATATGACTACACACCCATATCGAGGTGTGTAGATAAGTTGCAGATTTATTATTAGAAAAAGCTTTTACTTCACTCTTAGACTTGTTAGGATCTTATCTATGATAAGAAGTTGGTTGTCAGTAATCTCTTCAGAGAACTTGTAGTAGCCAAAAGAGTACTCATTCTCACCAACCTTAAAATTTAGATTTATACTATTTGAAACATTTGATGCTTCAAATGTTGAGTTATCTTTTATTGTGTCATAGAAGAACTGTTTTTCTACTCTTCGAGTAATTGTACCTAATATAGGGTATTCGGCATATGGAGTATTTGTATAATCTACAATTTTTACTTCAACTCCCATAGCTTTTAATCTTTTAATTGTTTTTTGTTCTTCATCTGGAGAATAGTCTTTAAATCTGTAAATTTCTTTGATTGGTGCACCAGTTCCTAGTTGAACTGTTCGGAGTGTCAACATCATTTTCTCTCCTTGATATATGTTAAGAGCACTAAATCCTTTATATCCAGGTTCTGCAAATTCAGTTCCTTCTCCATCTTTAAACTCCTTTATACTCCAACCTTCGGGAATTTTGGCTTTCACATATTCTCCAACAAAGTCTTTTGTAATGGTTTCTTTATCTTCTTCTACGACAGGCTTTTCACCTTTCTCTACTTTATCTTCCTCTTCTACCTCTGTTACTTCTTTTCTCTCCTCTTTTTTCTGTTCTTCTTGTTTTGTCCAATAACCCTCTTTGTGTAGGATATATACTCCGAGGCCTACAATTAGTAGAAAAAGGATTGTACTAATAAAGAGAAGTACCGATACTCTTTTCTTCTCTTGCATAATAAGTTGGGCTACTTCTTCATCTTGTAGTGGCTGTGTTTGTAATTTTTCTTCCATTTTTGTTATTCTTAAATTATATACTTCAGTTTACCACTTTCTAATCATTTTACAATTCAATATGTGGTAAAATATCCGCAGATTCTAAATTGTTGTTTTGTATTATGAAAAAACTTTTAACATTATTCTTTTTCCTCATCTCAATGTTTCTAGTTGTAGATAAGGTATATGCAGAGGGAGAGGTGATACTTTTCTGGGGAGAAAATTGTCCATATTGTCATACAGTTAGAGATAAGTTAGATGAAGAAGGGTTAAGAGAGAAAGTAAAGATAAAGGAAGTTGAGATACAAAAGAAAGTTGAGAATCAAGAAACCTTTATAGAAAAAGCTAAAGAGTGTGGTATTGATTTGCAAAGAGCAGGCATTCCAATGTTGTTTTCAGATGGCAAGTGTTATGAAGGTGTGGAATCAATTATGGCAAAAGTGAGGAATCTTAGTAATGAAGAAGGGGAAGTAGAAGAAGATTCAGTCCCTACTGAAAAGAAAGAAAAGTCTAAAGGTCAGGCTAATACAGAGAAGTTGATTTTAATAGTTCTTGGGTTTTTGATAGTCCTTCCAATCTTTGGATATTTTGTAAAAAGTAGAAGAGGAAAGAAGGTTGGGGTTATAGCTTCTTTGTCGCTTCTTCCTTTGTTTTTTGCAACACCTGTAAATGCACTCTGTCCTCTCTGTACAGTAGCTGTTGGTGCTGGTGTAGGCTTGTCTAGGTCTTTGGGTATTGATGATACTATTGTAGGTGTTTGGATTGGAGGTCTTTTGATTTCAAGTAGCTTGTGGCTAGCAGATTGGATTCAGAAGAAGAAATTTGCTAAGAAAGTTAGTGGTTGGGTTTGGTGTCTTGCTTCTATATTATTGATGTATGCTTTTGCTTTAATCCCTATGAAAATGACTGGATTGATAGGGATTCCAAATAATACTTTATTTGGAATAGATAAGGTTTTACTGGGGGTAATATTAGGTAGTATTATGTTTTTTCTTGGTAGTAAACTTCATACTTTCCTAAAGGAAAAGAACAAAGGTAAGGTGTATTTCCCATATCAAAAAGTAGTTGTTCCTGTGGCTTCATTACTAATAGCTACAATTATCCTCTATTTCATAGTATACTAAACGATAAGTTTAGTTAAGATAATGTTTTTTGATTATGTCAAAGAAAAAAGATGTTGAAATGCAAGATGTTAATGAGTTAGTTGAAAAGTATGATGCTTTGAAGAAGGATCAGAAGTTAGACCTTTCAGCAGATCAAGACTTGTCGATTGCAATTATGAACCTTATCTCTATTGAAGAACATCTGTTCTTTAGTGGAGGTAAGACAGGAGATTCTCAATATTATGACCTTCTTGCTGAGATTAGAGAGATGAGAAAGGAGCTTTTGAAGAAGATAATTAAACAGTATGATGGGGAGGTTTGGTGTATTTCTAAGCATTTGTTAGCAGCAAGTTACAGATTAATGGAGTATGGTACAAAGTGTTTGGGTAGAGGAAAGAAGAAAGAAGCAGAAGAAGTATTTGAGAAAGCATATAACTTGTATTCTTTGTTTTGGGCATTGAATATGGGTGTGATTAAGTTAGAGGATGTAAAGAAGGCATAATATGGGAAAGACAAAGAAGAAAGAGAAGAAAACAAAGAAAAATAATTTTTGGGGAAAGATAGGGGATGTTGTTAGGAAAGCTGTTGATTGTTGTTTGGAGTAGCCTCGTTGAGCTTTTCTTCATTTGTGTTGTATAGTTTTTCCCATATTTTCCAAATATAGTAGTATTTTCTTGGCTCGTGTTCTTTTTTGGAGTTTAATCTTTGGAATGTAACTTCTCCATTCTCATGATGTTTTCTTATGTTTTTCCAGATTGATTGTATTAGGGTTTTCTGTAGATGACTCCATCCCTTTCCCCTTTTTTCTTTGAAGTCTATTATCTCCTTTGGGATGTCTTCATCTTCTTTTGGTTTAGTAATTAAGATTTCTGGCAGCTCTAAAATTAATACTACAGAGTCTCTTATTCGCTGATTTTCAAAACCTAATTTCTGTAATATTCTGCCTCTCTTTTTATCTGTTATTAAATTGAATTGAGGGAAAAGGTAGTCATTCTCTAGTATAAAGTCTATGGTATCATCAGAGAAGTCTATAATTCTATTTTCAGGATTGCAAAGACGTAGGAATTCTAATTGAAAATCTTCTGTAACATTTTGACAGAATTCTTGTGCTGCTTCTATACATAGTTCATTTGGTTTAAGGTGTTCCCATCTGTAATTAAGAAGATGTTTTTCTCTTCTTCTTGTATTCATATCTAATACATCACCTGATAAATCATCTCTGGTGGAGCATATATCAACGAATTTGTCGTCTTTGTAACTAAGTTTTCGTGTTTTGTCTGGTTTCTCACCACTCCCAATTTCTATCACTCTTAAGTTTGAGTTTATCTTAAACGATTGGTTAGGCAGTTGGAAACACGGAGAGGGAGGGATTCGAACCCTCGGTAGGCTTTAAGACCTACGACTCGTTAGCAGTGAGTTCCTTTCGACCACTCAGGCACCTCTCCATAATAACTAGTAATTATACTTTATATTGGTTTTTTATTCCATGCTATTAGCCCAATCAGTCTGGTTGGAGAAGATTCTTTGAGTTGCAACATATCTTTCTTTTTCGTATGTGAGGTAGAGTACTATGTATGTATATACATGGAGTTATATTAGTTGTACATCGCTTTTTACTAAAGAATTTCTTTTGGGAAATTATGCAAAGGAGGGAGTAAGTATACGATTGCTTCTTGCCCTTTCAAGAATTGGTTGGTCAATTCTTTTTGGAGCAATTGCTAAATAGTACTGAAGAGCTATTGGATCTAGATGATTAGTATATTCTTTTATCATATATCCTCGTTCATTCAAGACTTGTCTGAACCTTGTAAATCCGGATATATTTCCTAACTTTAATTTTGAATCTTTAATGAGTACATCATGTATGAAAAGAATCCAGTCAACTTCATTATCAGCTAGTGTCATTGCCATATTTCTTCCTTGTAACCAATTGCCATAATCTAGAGCAGACGAAGCGAAAAATAGGTCTGTTCGATATGTCTTTAGTAATAAATCCAAATCCTCATAGTTATCCATTTCTAGCTCTGTTGGTACTGGTTTTGTAGGATATTGGGCAATGAAATCATCTGGATTGCCACACCCTTCAATTGTAAATCCGTAAACCGTTGAAAATGGTAGTCTTTCAGAAAAGAATATTGGCCAAGGAATTTCATCGATATGAGCCAATACAGACTTCGGGCGAATATTCTCTGCTACTATTATATCCTCAACAACATCTTGTTGTTCTTGTTTCCCTCTTTCAGGGAAAATATTTTCTACTTTGTCCCATAATCCCATTGTAGTTTCCTTTCTAAGATTATACTTTAAAATATGTGATTGTGCTAAAATATTAATATGTATCTAGGCATTCATGTATCCTCTTCTGGTGGGATAGAAAATTCAATAAAGAACGGTGAAAAGTATGGAGTAAATAGTATTCAAATGATGCCTACAACACCAATGAAGTGGGCTACTAAGTTAATTCCTGATGAAGATATTACTGCTTTTCTAGATGAATTAGAGAAGTCTAGTATAAAGAAGGTGTTGGTGCATGGAATATATCTAACCAATCTAGCAAGGGAAGATAAAAAGTTGTTCCATTTGGGTAAAATGGGTTTAGTAGTATATCTAGATTTTGCAGAGAAGGTAGCAAAAGGTATTAAAGCAAGAAAGATAGATAGTGAAGTATTAGGAGTATGTTTTCACCCTGGTTCTCAAAAAGAATTGTCATATGAAGATAGTTTAGAAAGAATATCATACGGAATGCAGTGGGTCTTAGATGAAGTAAAAGGAACACAGAAGCTACTAATTGAAACAACTGCTGGTACTGGAACTAACTTTGGAAGGAATTTTACAGAATTAAAGTTAATCAAGGAGGGGGTGAAAGATAGTCAGAGGGTAGGTTTTGTAGTTGATACACAACATACATTTGCAGGTGGGTATGACTGGGTGAATGATATGACTGGTGTAGTGGAAGAAATGGATAGGGTGGTGGGTATAGAGAATGTTAAAGCAATACACCTTAATGACTCTATGGTAGAGTGTGGTAGTAACAAGGATAGGCATGCTAATTTAGGTAAAGGTAAGTTAGGAGAAAAAACAATATCACATATTCTTCATGAACCTAAATTTAAAAACATTCCTTTCATTTTAGAAACACCTGCTTTAAAGAGTAATGCAACTATTCCAGCAGAGGTTGAGAAATTAAAAGAATTAGCTAGTTAATTTATGAATAATATATATATGACTAAAAAAAAGAAGAGTGTAAAGGACAGAAAAATACCAATATGGATAATATTCGTAATATTGGGTGTTTTAGGAGTTATTGCAGTATGCTTTTTCTTTTTAAAAAAGGAAAAATCCTTAGTTCAACAGCTCAGAGATTTGCATATTGGCGATGAATATGATGCTAAGCCGGTAATATATCTCTATCCAGAGGAAGAGATGATAGTCAAAGTTACTGTAACTCCAAAAGCAAACTTCTTAGTAACATACCCAGAATACAAAGACGGATGGAACGTTATTGCAAAACCAGATGGTATATTAACTAATATTGAAGATGGAAGAGAGTACAGTTATCTCTTCTGGGAGGCTCCTTCTGGTCGTTCTGCCGAATATGATTTAAGTACAGGTTTTGTTGTTAAAGGTTCAGATACAATGCAGTTCTTGCAACAGCAGTTGGAAGAGATGGGTTTGAATGAAAAGGAATATAATGAATTTATAGTATATTGGCTGCCTAAAATGATTGGGAATGAATATAACTTAATCCATTTTGCGACAGAGGAAGAGTATGATAGTAGAGTTCCACTTGAGATTGATCCTCAGCCAGATTCTGTATTAAGGGTCTTCATGGTTTTCAAACCTTTAAATCAGAAGATAGATATAGAAAAACAAACATTTAAACCATTTACTCGAAAAGGCTTTACAGTTATCGAGTGGGGAGGAACAGAGCTTTAATATCTAAATTAAGTATCATGCGAGAATATGAGTAAGAAAGTAGAAAAAAACAAACTCCAAAAAATAGTAGATACTCTCCCCAACCCCAAAATCCTAACAATATTAGCAATTGCAATAATAATAGGTGTAACCATTTATCTAATAATATTATTATTCAACCTGAAATAATGGGACAGATTAGATTAAATGAAAATCAAAAGAAGGCTGTAGAATACAAAGATGGAGATCTACTCATAATCGCAGGAGCTGGTACAGGTAAAACAGCAGTAATAACACAGAGAATACTACATATAATTAAAAATGAATGGGCTAAACCATCTGAGATACTAGCTCTAACTTTTACAGAAAAAGCAGCAGAAGAGATGCAGATAAGGGTAGATCAGGAAATGGAATATGGTTACGATGAACCAGTCATCTCTACTTTTCACTCTTTCTGTGACAGAATCTTAAGAGAAGATGGATACAATATTGGTATTGATGGCGATTACTCTCTAATGAGTGCAGCTCAATCATATATCTTCACAAGAAGACATATCTATGATTTAGGTTTTAAAACACTCCTTCCTAAAGGCAATCCTACCAAGTTTATAAATGATTTCTTAGACCATATAAGTAAACTACAAAATGAAGATGTCTCTCCAGAAGAATATATAGAATATGCTAAACAATTACCTCACAATACTGATGTTGAAAAAGAAGAATATGTAAAGAGTAATGAATTAGCACAAGCATACAAAAAGTATGCAGACCTTAAAATTGAAAATTCTAGATTAGACTTTGGAGACCTAATTCTACTTACAATAAAGCTGTTTAGAGAGAAGAAGAGTATTTTAGAGAAATATAGAAAGAGATTCAAATATATACTAGTAGATGAGTTTCAGGACACTAACTATACTCAAAATGTACTTGTAAACATACTTAAAAAAGGGGTTGGTGAGAAAGAGGACAAAAACTCTACACCATGTTTAACAGTTGTAGGTGATGATGACCAATCTATTTACAAATTTAGGGGTGCTGCCATATCTAATATATTGCAGTTTAAAGAAGAGTATCCAGATGCTCAGGAAATTGTGCTTACTGAAAACTACCGATCAAGACAGGAAATATTAGATGCTTCACATACATTAATTAAGCATAACGATCCAAACAGGCTTGAAGTTACAGAAGGTATTAACAAAAAGTTGGTAGCAAAAGCTGCTTTTGCAGAGGACAGTAATGCAGTTAACCTCATGGTTTCTCATAATGAAAACTATGAAGCAGAGAGGGTTGCTGAAGAAATATTGAAATTAACAGGATATTCTGAATTAAGAGGTAGTATTGAGGATAGAAGTAGTCAAACCTTTGATGAGAAGGGTCAATCAACACTTTTAGATTCTCTTGATGGCACAAAGGAAGCTAAATACAAGTTCTCGGATATAGCGATATTGGTTAGAGCTAATACACATGCTGATGGCTTCATTCAAACATTAAGAAACAAGGGAATTAGGTACAAATTAGGTGGAGCTAGAGGTCTTTACTTTAGACCAGAAATTAAAAATATCATTTCTTTCCTAAGAGTGTTAGTTGATTACAAAGATGAAGTCTCAATGTTTGGATTATTAACAATGAAGACTTGGAATCTTACACCAAGAGAATATATGGAGTTAATAATGCTTGCTAAAGAAGAAAAAATGTCAATGTTGGAGTTTCTTGAGAGTGAATGGAAGGTGAAAATAGGGAGTGATGAAAAACAGGACTTTAAGAATATAGATAGTAATATCATTGATAAGGTTCTTTCACCAGAAGCTATTGCAGGTGTTTCTTCTTTGCTTCTTTTACTAGATGTAAGTGCTAAGAAAATTAAGGAACAAAAATCTCTTGTAGATATTCTTTACGACTTCGTTATGGAAAGTGGATATATAAATGAGTTCTTAGAAGAGGACACATCTGAAAATCTTTTTGCAATAGGTAATATTAATAAGTTCTTTGAATTAGTAAAGAACTATGAAAAAGATAATCCAGATAGCAATATATATGAGTATGTAGAATTTCTAAATTACAGTATACAAACAGGAGAATCCCCACTTGTAGATCAGATTGGTATGGAGGAGTTAGATGCTGTAAATATCTTGACGGTTCACTCTGCAAAAGGGTTGGAGTTTCCAGTTGTCTTTTTAGTAAATTTAGTTTCTGATAGATTCCCTAGTAGGTCAAGGAAAGATGCTCTCCCAATTCCTGATACATTAGTTAAAGAAACAATATTAAGAGATATTAGTGAGGCAGAGTCAAACTTGCAAGAGGAGAGAAGACTTTTCTATGTTGGTGCTACTAGAGCGAAAGAAAGGGTATATTTTACAGCAGCACAATACTATGGAGAAGCTAAGAGAAGAAAGAAGCCAAGTATTTTCTTGCAGGAGGTTTTAGATAGGAGTGTTGATGAAGATTTTACTACTAAGATAGAGGAAGATGATATGATGGATGATGTAACTAGTTTAAGAAATATGAAAAAAGGACAAGAACAAGATGTTTTAATTGAAGACAGTAAAAATCTTGTAAAAAGGTTTAGCTATTCACAACTTAATACATACGAAGGTTGTCCTCGGAAATATGAATATGCATATGTGATTAGAATACCTACCAGAGGTACGCCAGCAACTGCATTTGGAAGTAGTGTACATAATACTTTAGATGATTTCTACTCCTTACTTAAAAAATCGAAGGAAGGTTTGGGAGGAATAGTAGATACTCCGACTAAGGAAGATTTACTATCTTTCTATGAAAAGAATTGGATAAGTAAAGGGTATGATAGTAGAGAACAGGAGAATGCTAGGAAGAGAGAAGGTGAGGAAATAATGGAAAGATATTATGATAAGGTGTTCTCAGAAGATGAAAATCCTTTCCTGTTAGAAGAGTCCTTTGCTATTCATTTAGGTGAAGTAGTCTTTAGTGGGAAAATAGATAGGATAGATTTAGTTCAAGAACAGGATGGTATTAAAGAGGTTTGTATCGTGGACTACAAGACAGGGGCTGATAAAACAGATGCTGATATAAAGAAGGACTTACAGCTTCCTCTCTATGCATTAGTAGCAGAAGAGAAGCTAGGGTTGAAGGTTGTTGGGGCTAAGTATGTGTTTGTAGAAAGTGGTAATGTGGCGGAGGTAGATGTTTCTCAAGCTAAAAGAGAGCTCGCAAAAGAAAGTGTTTTAGATGTTCTTGAAAAGATACAGAAAGGGGAGTTTACAGCTACTCCTAGCTTTGGTTGTAGGTTCTGTGATTTCAATACTATTTGTCAGTATGCAGATTTGTAGTATAATTAAGTATGGATAGATTTTTTGATAAAATAAATCTTTTCTTTGTACAGAAGGTATATGCTCAGAGGTTAGGATTAGAAGATAATGTGAAGTTGTTAGTGGATGATGTTGGGTCAATAGATTCAGAGGAAACTCTTGTTCAAAGAATTGTTGCGGTTGCTATGCCAGTAGCCATAATTGCAGCGTTAATATTACTCTCTTATGGAGGATACATGATGGTTTCTAGTCAAGGAAACCCGGAGAAGTTGCAGGAGGCTAAGTCTGTGATAACAAATGCAATTATTGGCCTACTTGTAGTTTTAATGTCTGTTGGTATACTTTTACTATTGAGTGATACTTTAGATTTAGATGCATTTCGATAATGGGTGAAGGAGGAATAGATACAGGGTCTCTATTTAGTAGTAGCAAATGGTTGATTAAGCTACCTGGTAGTAGTGTTGATGATGTTGTAAGTGCTAAGGTTGTACCATTTTTGAACTGGGCAATAGTTCTCTCTGGTTTAGTCGCAGTAATAATGATAGTCTATGGGGGCTATACATTTATTACGTCTGCTGGCAACCCAGAGAAGGTGGAGAAAGGTCGAAATGTACTAGTAGCAGCCATTATTGGAATGATAATAGTATTCCTTGCAAGAGTTATAGTGGAGCTTGTTATCGATACTTTAAAAGAAAAAGGAAGTTTTTAAAAGTTGATTTTTACTTTGTGCTTGGATATAATCAGGCAATATATAATATATTAATAAACATTTAAGTATGAAGTTATCAAAAGCAATCGCAGGAATCAGTTCTATTGGTTCATCTCTTTACCTGGCCTCTGCTACATTTGCACAAACAGGAGCAGATGATGCATTGAGCTATATAGACGATATACATACAACAGGTGAGCGAGATTTGATGCAATTTGTTAGAAATTTGATTAACTGGGCTATCGGTATTGCAGCTTTGGTATGTGTAGTTATGTTGATTTTCGCAGGTTATTCATATATCACAGCTAGTGGCAATGAGGAGAAAGTTCAAAAAGCAACAAAGACTCTTACATGGGCAATCGTTGGTCTAGTTGTATGTTTTATCGCTGTAATTCTGGTCAACTTTGTTATTAAGAACTTCTTAGGACCGAAAAGCTAATTAAGTAAAAGGTTAACATATGGAATCTTTCTTTATCGACGGAATAACTCGAGCTGGTTTTGATGATATAGCAGAGTTTATCAAGTATGTTGTAAACTTTGCGACTTCAGCATCTGTAATACTTGTAGTCATAGCAGTAATTATTGCAGGCTTTAAGTATATTTTCTCTCGAGGAGATGAAGATAAGGTAAAAGAAGCTACAAAAACATTGGTTTTTGCTTTGGTAGGGTTAGTCCTTGTGTTTATAGCCCCCATCATTGTGAAGTTCGTACTAGATAATTTCATCGGATTTAAATAATTATGGATGTTTCTCTAGTGCAATTTTTCTACCAACTATTTAAGTTCTTCTCTTTACCGTCTTTTGCTCAGGCAGACATTCCTAGGCCCAAAGAGTTGAGTGCGTCGATAATCGTTGGGTACTTAAACAAAATCGTCAGTTATATTTTCCCTGTAGTTGGTATACTCTCTGTTGCTTTCATTATCTACGGTGGTTACATGTGGATGATTTCCGGAGGAGATCCTGAAAAAGTTAAGAAAGCTCAGGGGACTCTTACATGGGCGATAATAGGTTTAGTGTTTACCATTCTCTCGAGGTTAATTCTAGGTATAATTTACGGTGGTTTCCAATCATCCTAAAGTGAAAAACAAGTCTTTTAAAGCAGAGAGTTTTTTCAAAAGTCAGGGGTATGCTAGGAATGGCATAAAACTAATATTTAGGAATGAAAGAAATTTTAAGATAGAGCTTGTAATTGGAGCTATTGTAATACTTGCAGGGGTGTTTTTTAAGATAGAACATTTTGAATGGATAGCTATCAGCTTAGTAATCTCAATGGTCTTAATATCCGAGAGTATAAATAGTGCAATTGAAGCTCTCTGTGATACAGTCTCTCAAGATTTTAAGATTAATGTTAAATATGCCAAAGATGTTAGTGCAGGAGCAGTTCTAGTTAGTGCTTTAGTATCTGTATTTACAGGCATAATTATCTTTCTACCTTATATTATAGATTTTGTAAAAAACATTTTCTTCTAAATGGTATAATCCATGTAATGAAGAAACTGTCCGGAAATTACAAAACAATTTTTCTTTTAATAATATTCATTTTCTCTCTCTGCACTCCTTACATAGGGGTGGTTAATGCTCAAGGTATTGCTGATTTAGAACAACAAATAGAGCAAAAGCAAAAGGAGCTTTCTAGTAAAAAATCAATATTAGAAACAGTAGAGAGTAGGATTAAGGGAATTAAGGATAGTAATGCATCTTTACAGGAGAAGATTAGATTGATGACTGAGGAGCTTAACAAAGCTAAAGCGAATTCTGATAGTAAAGCTAAGGAGATTGAAAAGAAGTTGTTAGAATTAGAACAGAAACAGAAGGAATTAGAAGAGGTTAGAGGGAGTATGGATTCCATATCTGGTTTGTTGTATGTAGAGAGTAGGAATAGGTTTGCTAATTTTGTTTTCTCTGATTGGAAGGATTTAGTACAAAGCTTTTATGTTAGAAAAGGAGCTCTTAATATATTAAAGGATAGGGTTGAGGAGATTAGTGGTGAGTTTAGTAATTTAGTTGAAGCAAAAGAGGGGTTGGATAAAGAGAAAGAGGTTTTAGATAAACAGAAGGATGAGTTAGATAAATCATATGCATTGTTAGATAAAGAGAGGGCTAAGTTACAGGCGGAGTTGAATAGTCAATATTCTCAGAGAAGGAAATTAAATTCTGATATTACAGACTTAAGTAAGAATGTTTCTCAACTACAAGCAGCCCTCATTGCTGCAAGAGGAGCAGGTTTAATCTCCTCCGGTGGATATACAGGTTCTAGTTTTGGAACTTCAATTTCACAGGCTCCAGCTGGTTCTTTTGGGGTTTTTTCGATTGGTGCATATACGCATAGAAACGGTATGAGCCAATGGGGTGCTAGAGCTAGAGCTGATGCAGGACAAAATTACAGGAAATTACTTGAAGTTTATTACCCAGGTGCTACTTTTGTGGAGGGGTTTAAAGAACCAGAGACCATATGGGTGAAAGGAGAAGGAGTTGACTGTAACAATAAGGCTAAGAGTTATAACATCAGAATAAGTTTCCAAGAATATATGAATAGCATATATGAGATGCCAGCAAGTTGGAATATTGAGGCATTGAAAGCTCAAGCTGTTGCTGCAAGAACCTATGCCTTACATAAAGTTAGGACACAAGGCTATATAATTCCGAATCAAAGTAATCAGGTATACAAAAACTGTCAAAATGCAGCAGGTTGGAGAAATGCTGTTGCTCAAACTAAAGGACAAGTATTGACCAAAAAGGGTGTTGTTTTTGCAACTGAATATGCAGCTGTTCATGGAGCATGGGGGAATCATGTGGGTTGGGATACAGTTAGTGGAAATGGAAAAGATTGGTTCAATAATGCTTGGGAGAGGAAGTCAGGTGTTACATGGTTTTACAAGTCTTGGTATAGAGCAGGAAGTGGCATAGATCCAAAAGGGGAAAATTGTGGACATTCGCCATTTTTAACTCATGAAGAAATGATGGTAATAGTTAATGCTTACTTTGTAAAACACAGTCTAGGTTTAAGAAAAACCCCTGATAAATCTAGGTTGTTACCCAGTGACTACGGAAAATGTCCTGGAGGAGAAAGAGCGGATTATGGAAATACAGATAAAGTGCCATATACACTAGCTGAGTTACAAGCACTTCTTTCAAATCCTGTTCGTTCAATATCTAACGTTGGGATTGTTTGGGGAGAAGGGCAAACGAAAGAAGTAATTTTCTATACTAATAGGGGACCAGTTCATATTTCTGGTGCTGGTTTTAAAGATATTTACAATCAGATGGCTCCAGGCCATATGAGAATACAACAACAACCTTCTCATGTCTTCTTCAATGTAGAGAAAAAATAGCTCTTAAACCATTGTTTTCAATACAATTCTATGGTATTCTCAACTATGAAGAATAGTAATGAAAATATTCCAGAAAAGTATAGCAAAATGGATAAATCATTCATTGCTCATCTCCAAGGAAAATCCTCTGAAACATTCATGCCTTTCCCTAGAAATACCACATTTGTAGGAAAAGACAATGATGAACAAGTAATACTGGTGACTAGACGACATTGGGGTGCATTTTTAAGACAAATACTCTTAGTTATATTCCTAGTGATACTAGCTATTGTAAGTCTTCTCCTCGCATCTAAATTCCTAGGAAGTGTACTCATAGGTCTTGCTCTTTTCCTAATAATATTCCTAATTGCTCTCTCAATTGCAATGTTTACATTCCTAAAATGGTTTTTCAATGTGAATATAATTACAGATCAAAGAGTTGTAGATATAGATATTAAAGCACTCTTTACATACCAAGCCACAGAAGCAAGATTGGATAAAATAGAGGATATAACAACAAAACAGGTAGGTCTTCTTTCGAACTTTTTTAATCTTGGAACAGTGTATGTACAAACAGCAGGTTCCAATGCTGAAATAGAATTTGATGAAATAGCAAATCCTAAAGAGGTACAAGATATACTTTCAGATCTTTTAGAGTTAAAAAAAGGAGGTGAAATATAATGGATCCATATCAAATCTTAGAAGAAATACAACCAGAAATATTAGGAAAAACCTCAAAGGTAGGAGAAATTAGTGAGGTTATAGATTCAGTAGAAACACCTAAACTCACAAATGAATTACCAAAGATCAAAATACAATCGATAGTTAAAGCACCTTTAGTACTATTTATCCTAGGTAATGTCTTGTTTTCCTTAATTCTTTTCTTAAGAACTAGATTACTCTCAGACACATTTTCTACTTCTCAAAACAAGATTGTAAAAAGTGTAACAGTAATATATATAATAACAACAGTAATAGGGTCTCTTTTAGCCCTACTATTTTTAGTATTAGCATAAGATGAAGACATCTGCCCAACAATATATTTCAAACGAGAAAAATGGTCACTCATATGTGACAATATACAGAAATCTCTTTGAGAACAGAGAGGAGAAATCAGCCAAAGATGGTAATCTTTACATTCTTCTCAAAATGTCTTCAGAACAAAAAGCTCCATTAGTTAGGCTTTCTAAATTTGTAATAGATAGTATTGCCGATGGATATCTCTACTCTCATACAAAAACAACAAATGAAGCAATGAAGAATGCTCTTGAAGAAGGTACTACTAAATTAAAAACATTGATGCAAACAGATAAGGATATTGAAGATGTTGAAATTAAAACAACAATCCTTGTGGTATTAGAAAAGAAAGAAGGTTTCTACATAGGTTCAATAGGGGATGGTGAGATCTATGTGCTCAAAGCAGGTCAGGCAATTAACATTAGTAAAATTATGAAGAGTAAAAATGCAAATACTGCAGGTATTGTTCTTGAAGAAAATGAAGCCCTCCTTGTCTCTACAGAAGGGATACTCTCTACACATATACCAGACATAGTGTCATCAACAAAAGAGAAGAAGGTATACAGGGAGATTACTAAAATAGGGGTAAATCTACCACTTTCATCTGCAATCCTTGCTTTTGGTACAGATGAACCAATCAAACCAAAAGAAGAAACAGACAATTCTAAACAAGAAGATTCAAAGATAGTACAGTCATTCATTCCAAAAGATGAAGAAGAAAAGGAGGAGGCTAGATTAGAATTAGAACAGCAAGAAGATATCTCTAATAGACCTAAACTCTATGTAAAAGAGGTTAAAGGAAAGGTTAAAGAAAAAAACAAAATAGCTTTAATGCTAGCTAAAATCAAAATCTTTTTTGTAAATGCATATACTAAAATCAAGCCATCAGAAGAAACAATACAAAAGATAAAAGAAATATGTGGGAAGGTTAAAGCAGTTCTTACAAAAATATGGCAAAAGATAAAAGAGATATTCTCTATACTTTGGGAAAAGATTACAAAGCAATTCGCACAAAAACAATGGTTTAAAAGAATCATGGCAAAATATTCTCAAATGAGTTTAGGTAGAAGACCGGTAAGGAGAGTATCTACCCCTGTAATGAGAATAGATGATTACAAGGTGAGAGATTTAAGAGGAA
The DNA here is from genome assembly GCA_012842045.1 of Candidatus Dojkabacteria bacterium. Classification (GTDB taxonomy): domain Bacteria; phylum Patescibacteriota; class Dojkabacteria; order SC72; family SC72; genus UBA5232. The sequence continues at coordinate 26,555 of DUTP01000005.1, read as the reverse complement.
AGAGATTTAAACAACTCTTTGGCATCTTAGCTGTTGTATTACTAATAGTGTTGGGAGTTAACTTTACAATAAAGACAAAGAAATTAAACGAATTAGGAAAAGATGCTAATGAAAAATTTAAAAAGATTGAAAACCTTTTAGAGAAAACAGAAAACAATTTAGAAACAGACAGAACTAGTGCAGAAACAACGTATTTTGATGCTACTCAGATATTTAAAGAGATTCCAGAAGGTATTAGAGAGAAGGATGAAGAAACAAAGAAGCAAATAGAGGTAAAGATGTCTGAAATAGGGGATAGATTGTTTAAGAAGGTAGGTATTTCAAAAGAGAACAAGAATCTTTTCAGTTATTTAGACTTAGTTCTAAATGGCTCAGGAGAGGGTAGTGAACCAACGGATATTGAGATATACAGAGACATCCATGGCAAAGAGGGTGTTTTCATTACAGACAAAGGTAAGAAGGCAGTCTTCTTTACACCTCTTGGAGAAACACCATCCATTCAGATAGTTTCTGATACGGAGAAACTATTTAAGAGTCCAATGAATGTTTCTGTTGGTGTTAAAGGGGCTTTTGTATATGATAAAGATGCTGGAGTTATTAAGATTCCTTTTAACAAGGACGGTGGGATTGAAAATGCAATAGCATTATCGGGTCTACTCAGTAGAGATATTCAGGCAACGGACATTAAAGATATGATAATCCTTACAGAGAATGATAATGTATACCTATTATCTGCAGATCAAAAAGCCATATTAAGGTCTACTGCAGTATATGGTGATAGATACTCGATGTTAAGTAAATATATAGAGAATGAAGTGTTCGCAGATGCTAGGGATATTCTCGGTGATTTTAGTATCTACATTACAATAGAGCAGGAAGTTGGGATTGTGAGGTACTCATGGAGTTACTTTGAACAGAAGCAAGTACAGACAGAATTAGGTGTTACAGGCCTCTCTGGGGGACTAGGTAAGATAACTAAAGGATATACTTTTGCTGACAGTATGGATAGTGGTCTTTACATGTTTGATGCTGAGGGTAAAAGATTTTTCCAATTTCAAAAACCACAAGAAGGAGGTGCTGATTTAAGGCATCCTAATCAATTACTTTTGATAAAACAGTATGAATATAGGGGTAATGATGACACTATATTTAACAATGTAAAAGACTTTGTAGTAGACTATAATGCTGAAAATATGTATGTATTGGATGGAACAACTGTTTGGAGGGTAGCATTGTAGTATAATATGGCATGAAAATTTCAAATAAAAAGGCTACATTCAACTACACTATTGTAGATACCTTTGAAACAGGTATTGTTTTAACAGGAGCTGAAGTTAAGAGTATTAAAGATGGAAGAGTTAACCTTACAGATTCTTTTGTGAAAGTAGTAGATGGAGATCTTTACATTATAAACATGGAAATTCCTCAGTACAAATATAGTTCTGATGAACATTATGATAGTAGGAGGAGTCGCAAATTACTGGTAAAGAAGAAAGAATTGGTACAGATTCAGAGTAAGGTACAGGCAAAGAAATTAACATTAATTCCCTTGTCCATATATACAAAAGGAAAGCTTATAAAAATAGAAGTAGCTTATGCAAAAGGAAAGAAACAATATGAAAAGAAGGCAAAGCAGAAAGAAAGAGATTTAGATAGAGAAATGCTTTACGAAAGCAGGAAATTCATGGTATAATCTAGTATGCAAGGTAACAATATTGAACTAGGAACAAATTATAATTTAAATGAGGCATTGGAGAATTTGTCTCCTGCTTATGAACCCACAGAGCCTGTAGCTAGAACAGGTGCTGAGGATCCTACAACACCTTCTTCTTATACTTCAGATGTGTCAGGGCATGAGCCTACAGGTGGAGTACAGGATATTGCTTCTACGGGTGAGAATGATGGAGGAAGTATAGAAAGAAAATGGTCTGGCCCAGGATTTGATGTTAATACTCAAGGGGCTGATAGTACGGCTTTGGATATCCTTAAAAGAAAGATACATGGAGAACCTATTGATGATTAGTTTCCTTCTTTGATATATTGTTTTCACTGTGTTATTCTGTATGCATAAGATGATACTGTCCTTTTATGCATTCTGAAAATATTCTCTATACACAAGAAAAACAATTTCCTGATTTACCAAAGCGAGATAGTAGTACTATTAGATATGCTGACAACGCTACAAGCATTGAGAATATTAAAATCCCTTGGGGTTGGATAACGTTTGTTCTTCTTCTCATAGCTGTCTGTGTTGGCGGATTCTTTTTAGTAAGAAAGAAGTTGAGGAAGAAAGATAGAAACGAGAAAGCTAGTGATGGAGTTCTTTTAGAAGTTAGGGTTTTAAGGGATAATGAGGTGGAGATAGGTACCGCAGAGCAGATGTTTGCAAATATATATGGAATAGGAGGAAAGAGTAAGGGTTTAGCAGGGATGTTCAATGTAAGCAACAGTGTTAGTTTTGAGATGGTTGGTCTTCCAGGGGAGATAAGGTTTTTTGTTCACTGTCCTCGTCAGTATGCAGATTTGGTTGAAAAGCAAATACTGGGTTCATATCAGGATGCTGATGTCGCAGTAGTAGATGAATACAATATCTTTGCTCCTAACACAGAGATTGAGTGTGCAAGGCTTGTTTTGCAGGAAGATGCATACTACCCAATTAGGATGGCTGAAGGTTTTACAGGTGACCCAACAGCTAATGTCTTAAGTACTCTAAGTAAAATGGCAGAGAGTGAAGGGGCATTGGTTCAATTGGTTGTATCTCCGACAGATTCGAAATGGCAAGAGAATGGTATAGGGTTTGTGCAGAATGTAGAGAAGAATAATGCAGATCCAGAGAAGAAAAAAATAAATGTACCTCCAGAGAAATTGGAAGCTGTTAATAAAAAGGTCTCAAAACCAGGGATGATTGCGGAGATTAGAATTATTACAAGTGCTCCAGATAAAGCAATTGCAAAGATGCATTTGGATAATATAGTTGCTGCCTTTGAGCAGTACAACAATCCGGGGATTAATAAGTTACAAAAGAAGGAAGTAAAAGAAAGAGACCAAAAGGCCTTTCTCTATGATGTAATTTATAGAAGAGCTCCAGAAGACGAGAAAAGTATATTAAATATTGAAGAGCTTGCTGCACTCTATCACTTCCCAAATAAAGAGATAACAACTCCTAATATCAAATGGTTATTATCAAAAGAGTTACCGGCGGATAATTTGATAAGTTCCGATATTAATTCTCCGGATACTATTTGGGTTGGGAATAACTATTTCAGAGGCAAGAAAAAGATGATATGTTCAAAAAGAGATGATAGGAGGAGACATGCATACATACTTGGTCAGACGGGTACAGGTAAGTCCTGGTTGATGGTCAGAATGATTATGCAGGATATATATAATGGTGATGGTGTTTGTTTTATAGATCCTCATGGTTCTGCTGCTGATATGGTGTTGGAGAGAATCCCAGCAGAGAGAGCAGAAGATGTTATCTATTTTAATGCTGGTGATTTCGAAAGACCGTTTGGTCTTAATATCATGGAATATTATAATGAGCAACATAAACATCAAATTGTAAATAGTTTTCTTGCTTTACTTATCAGGCTTTTTGATCCAAATAATCAAGGTTATGCAGGTCCTGCATTTCAACAGGCTGTAAGAAACTCTATGTTAACAGCCATGGCGAAGCCAGATTCGACCTTGATTGAGGTGGTGAGAATTCTTCAAGATGAAGACTGGGTGATGAGTCATTGGCTACCATTGGTTAAAGATGAATTAGTTATTAGATATTGGACTGACCAGGTAGCAAAGACAGACAAGAAGACAAAAGCAGAGTCTTTGACATACTTTATTTCAAAATTTGATAAGTTTACTACGAACTTAGCTATTAGAAATATAATTGGGCAGTCCACATCCTCTTTTGATTTTAGACAAGTGATGGATGAAGGTAAGATTTTGGTTGTAAATCTTTCTAAAGGTTTAATTGGTGATGAGAATATGTCCTTTCTAGGTTTATTGATTGTTCAGAAACTTCTTGCAGCAGCGCTAAGTAGGGAGAATATTCCTGAGTACGAGAGAAGGGACTTCTTTTTCTATGCGGATGAGTTTCAAAACTTTGCAACAGAGGAGTTTTCTTCTATTCTTTCTGAGGCTAGGAAATACAGACTTAATCTTACTCTAGCACACCAATATATTGGACAGTTACCAGAAGACATTAAGAATGCTGTATTTGGGAATGTAGGTTCTCTATACATTGCGAGGTGTAGTCCTGAAGATGCACAGTTCTTAGAAACGCCTTTTGAGGGGTATGTCACAGCGGGCGATATTGTCAATCAAGGTATGGCTCATTATTATACAAAACTTCTTGTTGATGGTTCGTATCCAGCACCTTTTTCTCTTGACACTAGCTATGGCAAAGCTTTTCCTGAAGCAGGGTTTGATTTACCTGTGAACGAAGAAGTGGTGAAGGTAATTAAAGATATGTCTAGAATGAAATATGGGAGAGATGTTAATGTTGTTGCGGAGGACATTCGTATCAGGTCTCAGCTTGAGAAAGAAGAACCAGTTGAACAACCACAACCTTCTGCGGCTTTCCCACCGATGTTTTAATAAAGGCTTCTAAAATCATCAGAGTTTTGGTAAAATACCGATTGTATATGGGAATATAGCTCAGGAGGTCAGAGCACGGTTCTTATAAAGCCGAAGTCGGTGGTTCGAGTCCACCTATTCCCATACTTTTCATTGATATAAGAGAAGAATCCTCAATCAAAACTGTGATTCGGTGTTAGATAGTGACAGGGAAACAGTACCCTGTAATTTGTTAACTAATCATAATAAAACGGTAATAGTCCATATGGGGAAAGGGAAAGTAAGTGTGGTAACCTGAACCTGTATTAAGAGTTAATTATTTAGAGTTCCTTAAGGTTTTTCTCTTCCTTACCAACAGCTGGAATAATATTCAGATATTTCTCTGTAGTAGAAAGTCTTTTATGACCAACAAGTTTTGATACTGTTGGTAAACTTACACCATTTGCTAAGTGATGTGCAATAAAAGTGTTTCTAAGATCATTAACCTTTGCATTCTTAATACCAGCTCTCTCAAAAGATTTATCTATTGCAGTTCTAATATTTCTTACCAGTAAAGGTCTACCATTCTTTGTGATGAAAATAGTATCTTCTTCTGTCTCTGGTCTAACTGCAATATAATCATCTAATGCTTTCTTTGCAGACTTGTTTAGGGGAACTTTTCTAGCTGGATGGCTACCAGCAGCTTTAATGTAAAGAAAATCAATCTTTCCATCCTTTGACTTTCTAATATCATCAAGAGAAAGTCCTGCTAATTCTCCAATTCTAATTCCTGTTTGAAGAAGAATCTCTACAATAGAGTAGAGTCTAATATCAACTCTACTAACATCCCTTAATGCTCTGTACTCCATCTCTGTTAGTACTCTGGGTGGCTTAATTTCAAATCTAGGATGTGCTAATTTCTCGGAAACATTATCGCTTACAAAGTTGTTTTCCAAAAGAAATCTGAAGAAAGTTCTAGTACTATTTATTTTTCTAGAGACACTTTTTGGAGTGTAGTTATTATCCTGTAGGTTTTGTTTATATCCCTCTAAATCTTCGATTGTTACTTTATCTAAAGAAAGAATTCCTCTTTTCGACAGATAGTTTAATAATTGCTCAATGTCTTTTGCATAAGCGATAACAGTGGACTCAGATCTTCCTTTGGAAGTTAGATCCTTGGCAAAAAGTTCTGCTTTTTCTTTAAAATTAACATTGTTTATATCAGCCACGTCTACAAAAACCTTAAATTAAGGGGCATACAACTGCACTGTACAGCTATAGACTAATTATATCATCCTTGGACCTTGAGAGCAATAGTAAAAGTATATAGGTTGGTTGGCCCTCTTTTGGAGAATTAGGTTCTACACCTCCTTATTCGTTGAAAATGTTGTAGTTGAGCATGCTTCCTTAAACTGTTAATATAAGATATGGGGAAAGTAATATACAGAGATGTAAAAGAGTTAGTAACTGAAGAATCGAGAGGGGTTAAAAAACCTGCCAATGTGTTTCTCAGCAGTAAATTAGTGCAGATTGCACTTGTGGGTATAGCAATTTTTCTTTTTTACAGTGTATATAACTCGATTAAAATAACAAGCGAGAAGCTAGAGATATCAAAAAGAGCAAAGCAGGAGGTTGATGAGTTGAGATTGAAGAATTTGAAACTAGAACTAGCACTAGAATCTATGCAAACACCTGAATATTTAGAAGTACAGGCGAGAGATAGATTGAATTTTAGTGGAGAGAATGAATATCTTTTTGTGATACCAGAATCCTTGTTAGAACACGCTAAAGAGGGAATTGATACATATCTCTATGGTAATCAGGAGAAGGTTCAAGATCCAACATATATTGTTTGGTACGAATTTCTTAAATACGGTATTTGAACAAAAGCTTTAAAAGTGGTATAAATAGGTAGTTACCGCGGGGTAGAGCAGTGGAAGCTCGTTAGGCTCATAACCTAAAGGTCGCTGGTTCGAATCCAGCCCCCGCAACCATTTTTCTACTTAATCTCCAATATCTTCTTGATTTCTCCCTCTATATCTTTGTTAAATCCGGAGAAGGCTCTGTCATTAATAAAGATAATTGGGTAGTATCCGTATGAGTCAGATACACCTTCACTCTTACCTTTTTTGTAAGAATTAAGTTGTGAGATAAAGTCAGTATCTGTTGTTAAGTGTTCTTCATATTCTATGTTGTGTTCCTTGAAAAAAGCTAATAAATCTAAGCACATGTTTCCACTTCCATTGTGGAATACTACTACTCTGTTGTTTTTCTCCTCTGGTACATATGTACTATCTTCATTAAGGTCTTCTACCTTGCATGGATTCATTACATTTGCTTCATCTTGGAATTCAAGTTTAGGTCTAATTTTCTCTGGAGTATATGGCGCATTTCTGTTTACAGGAATCTGCCATGTAGGCATTGTCTTGTCTACAGTTCCTAAAGTATCTAAATCTACCCATTCAACACCGTAGTTATCCCACAATCTATGCCACATCTCATTCCATCTCTCTTTGTATCCACCGATATATGTATGTGATGTTGCCATTATCTTCTTGTTCTGGATTGCCCTCTTAAACTGCTCTTCCATATCCTCTGGCTCTCCAGCTCTTTCGTAGAAACTGTAATCACAGAAACTACCATATTTAAATTCAGGGACATCAATATTTGAAACGGAGATAATCTTTACATCATATTCTTCTGGTTTGTAGATAGTTGTTGCTAACTCTGTTGTACCCCTCGCTGTGATATATTCAATCCCTAATTCATCGGCCACCTTTAGAGTTATTTCATCAGATGCCATATATCTTGAACTAATAGCTCTTGGAGTAACACCTAGGTATTCTTTGGAATTTTCTAACATTTCCTTAATAATTGTATATTGTTTTTCGTAAGGCATTCCCCAGAAAGGCTCTGGATCATATGAAGGGCAGAGTTCTACTACTCCTGTTTTAAGAATTTCTTTTAATTCCTCAGCATTCTTCTTTATGAAATCGGCATTGACCATTAATAATCCTTTAATATTCCTTTCCCTCATATCATTTACCATATTTGCTAGTCCATCTGTATTGTTAAATTCAATTAACAACATCATTCCTTTAGGTTTTACATTTTTTACTGTTTCTGCATTTCGATTGTACATATATTTGGCTCCAAAAATTGCTCCAATGACTAGAAGGAGTAATGAACTAAGTACTAAGAGACAATATTTAATTGGTTTGTTTTCCATATATTTATTCAATTAAATTATTCTACCTATTTATCACCGAAATACTTAAATATGTCAAGGAATTAAAAGTGTGGTAATATCAATGTGACAATGATTACTATAACGGGGTATGTAAATCCAGATATTGATTGTGTTGCATGTGCTATTGGTTATGCTGAACTACTTAATATGCAAGGTAAGCAAGCAAGAGCGGTATATGCAGGAGATATTGGTGAGGAAACAGAGTTTGTTAAGAAATATTTAGGTGGTTTGAATATTGAATTGGTACAGAATGGGTATGGTGATGGAGAGATTATTCTCGTTGATGTTTCTGACCCTAACGGAATAGATGAGTTGATAGATATTAACAAGGTCTTTGAGGTTATAGATCATAGAAAGTTAGCGTATATACAAGGTTTTCCGAATGCTGAACTTCATATAGATTTAGTTGGGTCTTGTGCTACATTGATAGCTGAGAGATTTCAGGAAGTGGGTATTCTTCCCTCTAGAGATACTGCAGTTCTCCTTTACTCTGCAATTGTTTCTAATACTGTAAATTTTAGAAATAACGTAACAACACAGAGGGATAGGGATATGGGGGAATGGTTGAAGGAGATTAGTATGGTTGAGAGTAGCTATGTAGCAAGTATGTTTGAGTATAAATCAAATATTAATAAAGAGAATTTAAATGAGATAATGAGAGAGGAATTCAAGTTTTATGAAATTCAAGGAGAGAGAGTAGGGGTTGTTCAACTTGAGTTGTCTGATGCTGTTAGGAGGGTGAAGGAGTTAGAAGGTAATATTAGAAGAGTTTTGAGCGAGATAAAGGGGGAGAATAGTTTAGATTATCTCCTTCTTTCAGTTGTTGATATTATTGATGGCTTTAACTACTTTTTAACAATAGATCATTCTTCTACAGGGCTGTTTTCAAGTATTTTTAATCTTTCTGATATTGACAAAGGGACTAAGTATGAAGGTATTTTAATGAGGAAGGAGATTTTCCCTAAGGTTGTGGAGTATTTAGAGAGGTGATAGAATTCCATTGTTTAATTAAGTAGATATTAATATGCCAGTAACGACACAACCAGTAAAAGGTATGTATCTTTTAGAAGAAGGTAGAGTTTTTCTTGTACAGGAGAGACAATTAAAAACACAAGGAAGACAAGGGGGTTTGATAATTCTTAGGATGAAAGCTTTGGATAATGGTCAGATTGTAAATAAGACAATTAAGGCTGGTGCTAAGGTAGAATATATAGAACCGGAGACAAAAGCTTTCCAGTTCTTGTATTCTGATGATGCAGGTTCATATTTTATGGATTCAGAAACATACGAAACCGTTATGATTCCAAAGGATGTTGTTGGTGATTATGTACAATTTCTTAAAGAGGGAGAAACTGTTTTAGTAATGGTCTATGAAGGAAAAATACTAACTTTGAAAGAGAATCCATCGGTTGAACTTGAAGTTACAAAGGCGGTTGATGCAGTGAGGGGGAATACTTCTAGCTCAGCTACAAAAGAAGTGACTCTAGAGACAGGTTACAAGGTTCATGTTCCTCTTTTCATTAAACAGGGAGATATTGTTAAAATTAATACAGAAACAGGACAGTATACAGGAAAAGCATCTTAGCACCTTATAGTATGTTAAATATCTCTTCAAAATCACTAATAGTTCTCTCTCTGTATATACAAACACCTGTGGTTACCTTATCTGGAGTTCTTTGATATAATTGCTAGTACTTGGTGGGATAGCTCAGTTGGTTAGAGCATGGGATTCATAAACCCAAGGTCGGTGGTTCGATTCCACTTCCCACCATACTTTAAAGATAATATTCCTATCTTATTTAAAATTGAAACTTTAGGTCTATGAGCGAACAGAAAGATAAAAAGAAGAATAAAAAGACAGAAGATAAGAAGAATGTATATGTTGTGGATTTGAGAAAGATGCCTACTGGGAGAAGAGTTAAGCTTCCTAGTGTCCCAGCTATTATAAGTATAGTAGTTTTGGTGTCTCTAGGTATGTATCTTTATGGTCTTCTTTCCTATAAAGGAGAGGAAGTTTCCGTTAGTAATGTGATTACAAGTATTTCAGAGAAAGACTATGACAAGATTGTTCTGAAAGATGATATGGTTGTTTTAGAAAAGGAAGAGAAGATTGCTGGTAGGGATGTTGTTAGAAAAGAGTATGCAAGATTACCTCAAGGAATGGATTTTTATCAAGTCCTCTCTGATGCAGAGATAGATATTAAAGAGTTAGGAGATGATTTCTATGAACCGAAAGTTGGGATATCTTTTGGTGATGTGTTGACTTTACTCTTTTTAACAGCAGCAGTAACACTTGGGTTTTTCATGATTAAAAATATGCAGGCTTCTGGTGGTAAGATTATGGATTTTGGTGAGAGTAAAGCTAGGATGTTGTTTGGTAAGAAGACAGGGACATCTTTTGATGATGTTGCAGGTATTGATGATGTTAAAGAGGAATTAACAGAGATTGTGGATTTTCTTAAAAATCCTAAGAAATACAGAGATTTGGGAGCACGAATTCCAAGGGGTGTTCTTTTAGCTGGTGCTCCGGGTACAGGTAAGACACTCTTAGCAAAAGCTATCGCTGGTGAAGCTGGTGTTCCATTTTTCCATACATCTGGTTCTGAATTTGAGGAGATGTTGGTAGGTGCTGGTGCTTCAAGGGTGAGAGACCTTTTCAAGAAGGCAAGGAATACTACACCATGTATTATCTTTATCGATGAGATTGATGCTGTTGCTAAGAAGAGAGGTACAGTACTTCATTCTGGTGCAGGAGAACAGACTCTTAATCAAATTCTTGTTGAGATGGATGGTTTGGAAGAAAGGGAGAATGTAATTGTACTTGCAGCTACAAACAGGCCAGATGTGCTTGATCCAGCAATTTTAAGACCTGGTAGGTTTGATAGGATGGTTGTAGTTCATATGCCAGATGCTAAGGGTAGAGAAGAGATTTTAGCGGTGCATGCTAAGAACAAGAAGTTTGCAGAGGGTGTTAATCTAAAAGATCTTGCTAAGAAGACAATAGGGTATTCTGGTGCAGATTTAGAAAATATTCTCAATGAAGCAGCAATTATGGCTGCACAGGAGGGTGATAAGGAGATAGGGCAGGATGATATAGATGAAGCATTTTTAAAGGTTAAACTTGGTAGAAAGAAAAATAGGGAGACAGAGGAAGAGGATTTGAGGAAGACAGCATATCATGAAGCAGGGCATGCGATTGTTGCTAAATTTACACCAGGTTCTGACCCAGTAGAGCAGGTTTCCATTATTCCAAGAGGTATGACAGGAGGAGTAACAGTTTACATTCCAGAGAAAGAGAGAAAAACTCTTTACAAGGCTCAAATGTTAGCTTGGTTAAGAAGTGGTGTTGGTGGTAGAGCTGCTGAGGAGATATTCTTGGATGATATTTCTTCAGGTGCTTCTGCAGATATTGAACAGGCAACAGAATTAGCTAAAGAGATGGTTATGAAATACGGTATGAGTGAAAAGTTAGGTATGGTTAAATATGGTGATATGGATGAGACTTCTCATCTAGGATACAAATATGGTGGTGGCAGAGACTTTAGTGAGGAAACAGCAAAGACAATAGATGCTGAAGTGAAGAGGTTAATTGATGAAGCATATGTGGATGCAAAGAAAGTTCTAACAGAACAGAAAGAGTATGTTGAGAAATTGGTTGACTTGCTACTAGAGAAAGAAGTTGTTACAAGAGAAGAGTTTGAGGAACTGTTTATAGAGAAGAAATAAGTTATTCTAAACAGTAATCAGCTTCTCCAAGTAGCATTATAAAATCACAAAGATCTTTTTTTAATAATCTACTTAACATACTAGGGTTATACCTATCAAACATAATATAGTTAGCTTTACTAACTAAATCCTCGAGTAAAATTTCATTCTTGAGATATCTAGCACATGCTAGAGGAAGCATTTTTTGGATGTATGAGATAGTAGAAACCTCTTCCTTAGTAAAAGTATAGTCTGGGATATCATTAGCACAATCCTCAAAACTTAACCCCTTAGCTACTTTCTCTATGTTTTTGGTTATAAACTCTTTCATCTCTATACTATAATATATCATACTAGGCTTAAGAGAACTTTTGAAATCCCCCTTGTTTATGCTATTATTTAGATATCATTTAAATTTTACATTTCAACTATGGAGAACAAACCAAAAGAAGTTCTTAAAAACAAAAAGCTTCTCTACATTGTAGGAGGTGCTTTGTTATTGCTTGCAGCTATAGCAGCATTCTTTTTCCTAAAGAAGGAAAAAACATATACTATAACTTTTGATACTGATGGTGGTACTGTTATTGAACAGATTGTTGTTAAGGATGGAGAGGTTGTTGATTTCCCAGAAGATCCAACCAAAGAAGGGTTTAAGTTTAATGGTTGGTTATTAGATGGACAACCATTTGCACCTTCAGCTGAGATTACTAATGATATTAAATTAGTAGCTAGCTGGATACCAGAGGATGCTGTAACATTTAAGGTAACATTTATGCCAGATAATGGGAAATCATCAATGGAGATAGAAGTAGAAGAAAATGATGTTGTTACTATACCATTAAGACCTACTAAGGCTAATGCTACATTTAAAGGGTGGTTCTTAGATGGTGAGGAGTATGATTTTACACAACCAGTTACAAAAGATCTTATCTTAGTTGCTCAGTGGGAAGAGGCAAAGAAGGAAGAGAAGAAAGATGAAACTCCTGCAAATGTAGAAGTTACGGGTGTAACACTAGATAAAACAAGTTTAGCTTTAAGAAAGGGTAATACAGGTACTTTAGTTGCAACTGTTTTGCCTGCAAATGCTTCTAATAAGGCTGTTACTTGGTCTTCTAGTGATACTTCAGTAGCAACTGTAAATAGTAAGGGTGTTGTTACTGCTGTTAAGACAGGTAATGCTGTTATTACAGTGAAAACAGCTAATGGGAAAACAGCAATTGCTAATGTTTCAGTTACTAATCCGGTTGTTTCAGTAACATTAACATATACCAGAAACATTGCTTATCTTGGAGAAGGAAATACTGTTCCTGTGAAGTCCGTAGTAGTGAATCCACCAGATGCAGAGGGACAGGACGACAAAAAATTCTATGGAACATATCATTACGGACAGAATGGTTGTATGAGTTTGAATCAAACTACTGGTACTATTGGTGGTGGAGCAACATTCCGTACTGATTGTGTTGGAAAATTCTGGGTTGAAGTTGGGGGTGTAAAGAGTAACGAGGTTGAAGTTACAGGAGAGATGAAACTGTCTCACTCTAATTGGCAACTTCATATGAACACCAATGAAACAAAGAATGTATATTTTGGAGGTGTTACAGCTAACTTCTCTGCCTCATCTTACGATGTGCCTAAATTCTTTACTTTTGATCGAAGTTCAGGAGCTTTTGTAAATATTACAAGTAAGAATTTGACGACAGGGCCAGGATCTCCACTTTCTTTACAGGTTAAAACTCCTGGTGGTCAGCATGAGGGTCTAAGCATCTTTATAAACTAAGGGTTCTGGAGATAGGAAAAGAAAAGAGGGGGTGTATACCCCTCTTTTCTGCTATTTTAATCTCACTAACTCAACCTAATATATACTCATATCGTTAGAAAACAGCATCTTTGTTATCTTCTTACTTTCATTAAAACAGAGAGATACTAAATAATTATTAGATATTCCTGTTAAACAATCTCCACCAAAGAATTTCTTAAACTCACTCTTTGAAGCATACTCAGCTTTCTGTTCTTCTGTTAAAGGGAAAGTCCATGGTGTCTTTGCTTTAGCAAAGTACTCACCAAGTTTCAGGGTTGCTTTTGTAGAATTAAGAGTCTCGCTTAATTCTGCAGAATCATAATACATCATTACATCTCCATCCATATATCCAAGAAGTGGTTGTGTATTTAATGTGTCTAATATTGCTTTAATATTTTCAATTTCATCTTTAGTAAATGAAATACTAGGAGCTTTAACTTCTGGTGTTTTGGTCTCTTCCTCGTCTGTATTATCAGTTACAATCTCCACCACCTCATCTTCTTCTACAACCTCTTCTTTCTTTCCACCTTTTGTTATATCAAGAATCATATCTTTGAAGGATTTATTCTCTGTCTTTAACTCTTGATATACAAAGAACCCGAGAACACAAGCTCCTATTGCCAAGATGGCAATTACAGTTTTTAGAACAACTGAGGGTTTTCCAGTGCTGTTTTGTTCGTCCATATATTGTTTATTAATTAAAATTAAATTAAATAACTATTTGTCTACTACACACCTATCTATCTCCAACTCATATCCAGTAGGACAATCTTTCATCTGTTCCGTTCTTTCTACCTTTACACAATTAGTTCCTTCAAGTGTATACCCACTATCACATGAGTATTTTTTAATTTTATCTGCTTTTGCATAACAATCTCCTTTGTAGGAAACCATATTACTAGGACAAGTATATGTTGTTTCAGAATCAATTCTTGCATAGTAGCATTTACCATCGGCGAGATACGAGCTTTCAGGATCCTCTCCACAACTCTCTGGTGGTCTTGATTGTGTGTAGCAATAGTAGAGAGTCTTTATCTCAACCTGATAGATAGTTCCCTTTGGGCATCTTTGAGTTGGTTCTGCTTTCTGCTTGTACAGACCACATGGACCATCAGGACCAACCTCTATCATTCCTTCCGGACATACAAATTTACTTGATGCAGGTTTAGAGGCTTTTCTTTCACATACATCTCCTTCAATCTCATATCCTTCAGGACAATTGATCGTAGGTTTAACCTCTTTCTCTTCTTCGGATACTTTTTTGTCTTCTATCTTACTGTCATTTGTAGTTTGTTTATCTCTGAATATTAGGAATAACAGAAGTAAGATAATGATGAGCAGCAGAACAATGATTCCAATCAGAAGTTTTGGTTTTTGGATGAGTGGACAGGTTTTTCCTGTTTGCTTTGGTGGGGAAGTTTGCTCTTCTTCTTGGGGTCTCTTTTCTTTTTCCATATAAATATGTTTAAGAAATTATATAAACACCCTGTTTGTTGTCTAAATATACCAATTCTAGAAGATGAGTACAACAGGCCTGACCTGGGTCTACCCCTTGGAAAGAAAATTTTAATCATATGGTTATGTACCTACCAAACAGTTTCCTGGACCTCGGGTTTTGTAAGCGTGCGGATTTTAGGTGTAAGCGGAGGAACAGGTACACCAAAAAGGTATATGAGAACTACAACTTTTAGATTAAGAACAAGTTGTGAACGAGGGGCAGACCTAGGCAAGACCTTTTGTGATAAAATACATGTATGAATTTGATAAAAAATGGTAAGGATAGATTCTTAGCCATAGATGCCAATGCAATAGTACACAGAGCATTCCATGCATATCCTCCAACACTTCAAACAGAAGATGGAATACAGGTGAATGCAGCATATGGTTTTACAGTAATGCTCTTGGAAGCATTAAAAATGTTTGAACCTAAATATGTACTCTGTTCATTTGATACAGCTAAACCAACATTTAGACATGTAGAGTTCCCAGACTACAAAGCTACTAGAAAACCTACAGACCAATCCCTCATAGATCAATTTCCTTTAGTAGAGGAAATACTCCAAGCATTCAATATCCCCATTCTTAAGAAAGAAGGGTTTGAAGCAGATGATATATTAGGAACAATATCCAAGTATGTAAGAGAAGGGAAGTGGAGTAATGAAAACATTGAGTTGTACATATTAAGTGGGGATAGGGATTTACTTCAGTTAATATCAGAGAATGTGAAGATAGCACTGCCACAAAAAAGTTTTAGTGACCTTGTTGCATACGACAGAATTGAAACAAAGCAGAAGTTTAGACTATATCCAGAACAGATAGTGGACTACAAAGCTATGGCAGGAGATGCATCAGATAATATACCAGGAGTAAAGGGTGTGGGGGTTAAGACAGCGATAGAGTTGTTGGATAGGTATGGAAGCTTGAACAAAATATATGAAAACTTAGCAGAGGTAAAACCTAGATATGCTAATCTTTTGAAGGAGGGTATAGAGCAGGCAGAGATGAGTAGAAAGTTAGCTACAATTGAGCAGAATGTTGATTTTAATATACATCTAGAAGATTGTTTGATGAGAGATTTTGATAAAAAAGAGGTGCTAGAGGTATTCCATAAATATGCATTTAAGTCATTGATTAAGAAGATTGATAATTTGAAGGAAGATGAAAAAAGTAATGTCAGTACACAGCTAGATATTTTCTCAACAGGAACAATAGAGGAGGTTAAATGGGTTAAAGAGGAGGATGTAGAAGATATTTGTAAGGATGCAGAGAAACTCCTAATTGCATATTTTGATGAATCAGAGTCTGCTACCGGAGAGAGTTTTAGTTTTGTAAGGAAGGTCGCTTCTACAGGTAAATCTGAGGATTATCTTTTCAAGGATATTCACCAAATTATTAATACTGATTGTGAGAAACTAATATATGGTTTAGAACAAATTACAGAACAGATAGGTGTTCCTAATGGTAAGCTTTTTGATGTTTCTCTTTTTGCACACCTGATTAATTCAGAAAAGAGAGGCTACCAATTTAAGGATTTAGCTTTTGATTTCTCTGGAAGTATATTTGATGAG
The DNA here is from genome assembly GCA_012842045.1 of Candidatus Dojkabacteria bacterium. Lineage (GTDB taxonomy): Bacteria > Patescibacteriota > Dojkabacteria > SC72 > SC72 > UBA5232. The sequence goes on along the minus strand of DUTP01000005.1, from coordinate 10,180 downwards.
AAGATTCATCCTTCTGAGATGAAAAAGGTTTTAGATGCACTTGGGGAGATTAAGGAGAGAGAGATAAAGAAGGCGAATAGTATTGAGTTGTATGAGTATACTAAAAACAGTATGAGAGAGTACTTAGGTGTGGGAGAGAGATTCTTTGAGAATAGTTTGGAGATGATAGAGATACCGATTTGTAAGATTCTTTCTAAAATGGAGAGTAAGGGGATAATGGTGGATACTGATTGGTTAGAGAAGTTAGATGAAGAACTTTCTGAAGAGATATCAAAGGTAACTAAGGATATATATGATTGTATTGGTCATGAATTTAATATTAATTCTCCCAAGCAGTTGTCTGATGTTTTGTTTAAAGAGTTAGATTTGCCCGACAAAAAGAAAGGTTCAACTAGAGAGTCTGTTTTAGTTGAGTTGAAAGGTACTCATCCAGTAATTGAGAAGATATTGGAATACAGGGAATTGAGTAAGATACATACTACATATGTAATTCCTTTGTTGGAGATGGGAAGAGAAGATCCAGAAAGTACCATTCATACTGATTACAAGCAGACAGGTACTTCTTCAGGAAGATTCTCATCATCTAATCCTAATATGCAGAATATTCCAATACAGGGAGAGTGGGCTGAAAACATTAGGAAGGCTTTTGTTGCTAGAGATGGGTTTAAGTTTGTATCTATGGACTATTCACAGATAGAGTTAAGGATTCTTGCTGATATGTCTAAGGATGATCTTTTGATAGAGGACTTTCAAAATAATATAGATATTCATAGAGCAACAGCTAGTAGGATTTTAGGTAAGGAAGTAGATGATGTTACTAAAGAAGAGAGGAGTCTTGGAAAGACAATTAACTTTGGTATTTTGTTTGGTCAGACACCTTTTGGTCTTGCTAGTATGCTTGGTATTCCTACTGATGTTGCACAGAAGTATATTACAGATTACTTCCAGCATTATGTTGGAGTAGAGGAGTATATGAGGTCTTTGGAGAAGGAGGCATACAAGAGAGGATATGTTCAGACTATGTTTGGTACTACTAGATGGATTAGAGGCATTAGGTCTAGGAATATGAGGATGGTAAGGGCTGCACAAAGAGAAGCCATTAATATGCCAATACAGGGAGGTGAGGCTGATGTTATGAAGTTAGCTATGATTAAATTAGATGAGGAGATAGAGAAGAACTTTAAGGATGATGCCTTTATTCTTCTACAGATTCATGACGAATTGATATTTGAGGTTAAGGAGGAAAGAACAAATGAGTTTGAAAAGAAAGCAAAAGAGATTATGAAAAATGTTGTGTCAATGGAAGTACATCTAGATGTTTCCAGTAGTAGTGGTAAGAATATGGCAGAGCTAAAAGGTTGATATAACAAGCAATTTTTAGTATAATCCGTTGTGTCATAGAAACCCGCTCGTTCAGAACCTAGCAGAAAGGAGGTTGATTGTGTCTCTTACTAGCCAAGAGAAACATGAGATTCATAAACACTTCAATTTTACATGTCAGAGATGTGGAAGAAAGGAAGATCCTAACTGGAGGACATTACAGATACACCATAAAAAAAAGGTCTCTAGGGGTGGAAAAGATGAACTGTCCAATCTCTTACTTGTATGCGGAAGGTGTCACACAAAGTTTTATCATAAACCAAAGTCACGAAAAGGAAGGCAAGGGAAAACCAAAAGGAGATATGTAAACAAATGGTGGCTAGGCAAATAATAGACGTTACGAGCTGGGATAAGGGAAGATGTCCTTACATATCTGCAACATATTGTTGTTGTATAGGACATCTTTCTTTCAATCTTTCAATATCAATGGTCGATAATTAAATCTCTTTATATATATTGCTGATACTTCTAATTAGTTCCCTCTCAGCGTCTGTTAGGTTTTTCATTACAGTAGTACCTGCTGCACCTGGATGTCCACCACCTCCTGTACCTACATTTTTAGCAATTATACTAACATCATACTTCTTCTCATCCCTTGTTCTTAAAGCTATCCTAGTAACACAATCCTCTATTTCAACAAGACTACCTACAATATCCCATCCTTTCACAGACCTTAAAATTTCAGGTACTAAACCTTCAGTAGCATCCTCTTTTGAAATATTTCTTTCTTTTATTACTTCATATGGAATAACTGTTAAAACAACCTTACCATTAAAATATTTCTTAATATTAGAAAGTGCTAATCCCATCATCTCAACCTCTATTTCTCTCTTACTATTCTCTAGATTGAACACAACTCTATGATAATTGGGACATACTGATACTAATTCTGTAGCTATTCTAAATGTTTCTGGAGAAGTTAAAGTATATTGAAAACCTCCAGTATCACCGTAGATACCGATAAATAGGTAGAGAGCTAAATCCTTATCTAATTCAATATTCCATTCTTTGAATAGTTTATAGAGAACCTGTGTTGTAGAAGCAGAATTTTCATCTACCAGATTAATATCTCCAAATCTAATATTTGTTTTATGATGATCAATAACTATTGTCTTAAGATGTTCTGGGAAAACAACTTCTCCTTTTCTTGATATCTGAGTTGTTGAGGAACTATCTAGTATTATAAATAGGTCAAAATCCTCTAAATTAATATCAAAGAAACTTTTCTTCTCAATCTCTTTCTCAATTGGAAAGCTATCAACCATATTAGTAGGATAATCATAATCACCTATAATTGCTGTCACATTCTTACCTATTGAAACAAGATATTTTTTCATTGCTAAAACAGAGCCTATACTATCTGGGTCAGGGGATGGGTGACAGTGTAAGAGAACATTTTGAGAGTTTTTAATAAAGTCCTGAATCTCTTTTGCTGTTTTACTAAAGTTTTTCATAATACACATATTTTATCATATGTTCTTGCAGGGGAATTAAGACAAAGACTCTTTAACTTCTTTTAATCCAGTACTACTTAGTCTATATACCTTATCACAAACCTCTTTTAGAAACTTTCTATCATGCGATACTGATATTATTGAGCCCTTAAAATCTCTAAGCATCTTTCTAATAACAGGATTTGATAAAGAGCTCATATTTCTAGTTGGTTCATCCAATACCAAAACATTATTTCCTTCTAACATCATCTTAAGAAGTATAACTTTAGCTTTCTGTCCAAGACTTAAATCTTTAACAAATCCACTCATCTCTTCCCATGTTAACTTAATACTACCAATATATGCTCTCATTAAATCTTCATCTAAATCTTCCAATTCTTTGGTTATATAATCAAAAACCTTCATATCATCATCTAGTACCTCATTGTAGTTCTGTGGCATATATCCAACTTTCAAACCTTCTTTCTTATCCAATGCGTGTAGAATTTTCTTAAGAAGAGTAGTCTTTCCAGATCCATTTTTACCGATAAAGGCAATTTTCTCAGGACCTTTTACAAAAAGCTTAATATCTTTCGTTAAAACTCTTTCTCCTATTTTTAATTCTTTTATATTTAGATTTAAAACAACTCTACCTTTCGGTACTACAGCTCTTTTATCAAATTCCATATATATTGGATCTTCTACTTCAACTCGCCCTGTCTTTCTCTTCTCTTCTGTCTTTCTCTCTCGAACTAAAATATTTCTCATCTGTTTGTTTAAAATTCTTCTTGTTGAGGAATCATCTATAGTTATCTGTTTTGTCCTTATTATGCTTTTCTGACGACTTAGAATTTGTTTATCTTTAAGATATTCTCGTTTTTCCATGTTGTACATCTGTTCTTGTTTCTCTAAAGCTTTTTCTCTATTAGTCACATATTCCTCATACCCAACATTTGCAATTGTGTGTCTTGAAGTATCTGTACCTTTAAGGTGTTCTAAATGTAGAATTCTGTTTGCTGTCTTTTCAAGGAGAGTCTCATCGTGTGATACAAAGATAATGGGAGTTTTTTGAGTTAATATGAAGTCTTCAAGCCATTCTAGAGTAGGGATATCTAAATCATTTGTTGGTTCGTCCAGTAGAAGTATATCTGGATCTTTAGTTAGTATTTTAGCAATTTGAATCTTTACTTTCTCGCCACCGCTTAGATCTTTAATTAGTTGTTCACTATCTAGGATAGAGGGGTCTATTCCTATTTTGGAAAGCTTCTTTAATATTCTGTTGATATCTTCAAATTTTGTGTAGTCAATATCACTATCAGGTTTTTCTTTTAGAAAATATGTACCTACTTTTTGGTTACTCCAATTACTGTCTAGAGATTGTTCTAAGTAACCAATTGTTAAACCTTTTTTCTGTATTTCTCCGTAAATTTTACAGTAATCCTCTACATCTTTTTTGCTGTATATTGTCTTTAAGAGAGTGCTTTTACCATTTCCTTCTTCCCCTATGATGGCTAATTTATCATCCCTGTTAAGATGAAGGTTGAGGTTTTCAACAATCTTCTTACCTACCTCTGTTTCTATTGTTAAATCCTTTATTCTGAGCATATTGGTTATTCTCATTTTAACATAAATAATTGTAGGTTTGAGTAAGTTATTTTAATAGGGTAATATTTAATGTGAAAAAGGGAAGAAATCTAACTTAAATTTAATCGTAAAAATATGGAAGAGAAAAAATCTAAGGGTATGAAGACGACTTCAAGAATTGTCATTATTATTCTTCTACTGTGTATTGCAGCTGTTGTTTTCTATAAGGAAAGGCAGAATTGGAAACAATTGTTAGGTAGAGATAACTCGTCATTTAGTGTTGAAGAAAGTTTTGCAGAATATAATTTAGAAAACACCAAATTTGAAGCTAAACTACCAGACTACACAATTGATTATAAAGAATTATCGAACTTGGCAAACTTTGAGCAAGCAGAGGGTAAGGAATTTTCTTCCGCTCAACGAGAGGCTCTTAACTCAGACCACTTTTTTGTTAAGGAGAACTTGGATAAGTTTTACAGAGATGATCCTGAGGAAGAAGTGTATGACAGGGTTGATGACTGGATAGGCTTGTATGAAAAGATAGGAGGTTCTAGATCTGCAGATCATAGAAAACCAGAAAATGCTGTCTTTATTACAAGTGATTATGCTCTGCATGTTTTTCATAAATTATTAGAGAAGGAGTTTGAGTATATAGAACAGAAGAAGCTCTATCCTACATTAAAGGAAATGACAGATTCTCTCTTTAATCAAGCTGTAGAGAGTTATGGAAGTGTTAATAGTGAAAACAAAAAGAGTTATGAGAGAATAATTGCATATTTTGCTATACCTAAGGCTATGCTTGATGCTGTCCAAGGTGAGTCTGAATCATCTAATATCGAAAATCAGAACTCTGATACTAAGGAAAACATATTAGCAGTACTAGAAACTTTAAAATCCTCTATTCCACAGAAATCATATGATTTAGCTAAGGCAGAATTAGAGTTGGTTTTAGAACAGAGTAGGACAGCAACATCCCCTCTCTTTGGCAGTTTGTTAGCAGAAGAGGGATTAGAGGAGAGTAGTGACTATACACAATATACTCCAAGAAGTCGTTATAACAAGAACTCTGTCTTAAGGTCATATTTTAGAGCAATGATGTGGTATGGTAGAAATAATTTTGTTATTAAGAGTGAAGAATTAACAAGAGATGCTCTAAACATAACTCTTCTGTTTAAGAATACAGGTCAGCAAAAAAACTGGGAGGATATTTATCTCCCAACTTCTTTTTTTGTAGGGAATAGTGATGATTTAGGAGTTATGGAATATAGTAAAGTTTTGCAAGATTTAAAGATTAAGAAAGTTAATACTACAGCAATTCAAAAAGCACAAGAAGAAATAAAGAAGCTGGAAGGTCCGAAGATTATGTCTTCTGTGATGATGGGTGATAAAATATTTGACTTGAGTAAAGGAGAGTTACAAGAGAAAACAAAAGGTTTTCGATTTATGGGTCAGAGATTTACTCCTGATGCGTTTATCTTTACAACTTTAACACAAGGAGATGAAAAACCTGATGAAGAAACAGGAGAGTCACTACCAAGTACTACTAGTGCATTAATGGTAATGTCTGTTTTAGGGAATGAGACAGCAGAGCCTTTTGTTGAAGAATGGATAGATGAAAATGCTCCAAATTCTAAACAGGTACTAGCTAATAGGTTGAAAACACTTACAATTCAATTTAATTCTATCCAACAAGATATTTGGACTCAGAACATCTATTGGAGTTGGCTCTATACAATAAGAAGTTTAGATACCAAATCATTAAATAAACAGGGTTATCCAGAGTTTGCAAAGAGAGATGCTTGGGATAAGAAGAATCTACAAACATCTCTTGGCTCATGGACAGAATTAAAGCATGACACTTTGTTGTATGCAAAACAGAATTACGCAGAGAAAGGAAGTGGTGGACCTGGAGGGGATCTTCCGCCAGTACCTAAGGGGTATGTAGAACCTAACATTGCTTTTTGGGATAGAATAATTGCATTGTCGGAGATGACAATGGAAGGTTTAAGAGAAAGAGATTTACTTGATGATATCTTCTTTGGTCGGAATGAAAAGTTTATTTCTTCTTTGAGATTCTTTAGAGATATTGCTGTTAAACAGTTACAGGATGAAATCATATCAGATGAAGATTATGAAAGGTTAAGGACAGAATGGTTGAGATTAGAAACTGTGCTAGAACCTTTAGCAGATGAGTTGTATACAGAGGAAAAAGTTAGATCAGCATTGATTGCTGATGTTCATACAGATTCTCTTGGTGGTACAATATTATATGAAGCTACAGGCATTCCAAACTATATCTATGTAGCTGTTAAGGATCAAAATGGTGTTAGGTTAACAAAAGGTTTGGTCTTTTCTCATTATGAATTTGAAAAACCTTTAGGTGAGCGTCTTACAGATGAGAAATGGCAGGAGATAAACTACAGAGAGAATAAAGATCAGTTACCTGTAATGCCTTCATGGTCCAAATCTTTGATTAAATGAAAAAGGTAGTATTGTTAACAGGTTCTTTCTGTCTGCTTCTCTTGATTCTGAGTAGTATACTTTGGTCGAGTCAGCCTCATGTTTCTGTAGAGAAGCATCTATCAAATCAGAGGCTTGAAGGCTATTATAATAACAAAAAGGATTTCGAAGAAGCTTTTAATAGTAATTTAGAGGTTAGTAAGGAAAGTGTATATTCAGGAGTAGTTTCTCATCATTTTTTGGTTAGAGAAATAATAGCAGAGTTCTTTTTAGGTATTAACTTTGAAGGTGTAGATACTGTCTATATAGTAGGACCTGATCATTTTCACGAAACTTTCCCTAAAGATACTTACCTTCTTTCTTCTCTTTTGGATTGGGACACTCCGTATGGTGTTTTGGAAAGTAATAAGGATTTAATTAATCATCTTTCGGAAAATCTTAATATAGGAATACAGGATACACCATTTCGTTTAGAACACTCTATATACACTTTGATACCATTTCTCAAGAAGGTTGCCCCAGATGCTAAAGTAGTACCTTTAATATTGAAAGCGAGTAATGACTATAATACATACCTTAATCTTGGGAGGAGAGCATATAGTGATAATTCCATAGTGATAGTTAGTGCTGATTTCTCTCATAATGCAACAAGAGTAGGGGCAGAGGAGAACGACAGAATAACTATTGATTGTCTAAAGACAGGAAATGTTGATTGTATTGAACAGATTACATCCGATTGTAATCAATGCTTTGCATTTATGTATGGTTTTCTATCTGGTAAAGATATGTCTTTTAAGTTGGTTAGTAATGAACAATCGATAAATTTTGGAGAACGGAATGAAGAGAATATAACTAGTTATGTTATTGGTTTTTTTATACCAAAGGAGTAGGTGTTATACGAAGTGAGTAGAGGAAGAATATCTGCACATTTCACAAATATCAATCCAAAAGATATAATGAAATATGGAAGAAAATGAAAAAAACACATCCATATGGTCTGTTCTCTTTAGTATTTTAGGTTTTCTCTTTGGAGCTTTTCTCATATACAAAGTCTTTGTTGAGAAAAAAGAACTAAAAAAAGAAAAGAAAGAAGAAAAAGGAGAGATTACACCCAAAGCAGCTAACGATGAAGTAAAGAAAGTTGAGAAGATAGAGAAGAAAATATATCCAATTAATGAAAGACAGTACAAGATATTGGCAAAGATAAAAGAGAAAGGGGAGATGATACCTTCCGAGATATATGCACTTGAACCAAGTGTATCTACTAGAACATTAAGGAGAGATATGGATGTATTAGTAAAACAAGGTGTAGTTAAACAAGAAGGTAGTACCAAATCAACTAAATACACATACATAGGATAATATGGATTTCAATGAGGTTGCAAATATATTCGAACAGATAGAGAAAACAAACTCTAGGAATGAGATCACAAGTATTCTCGCAGATTTCTACAAAGAGTTAAACAAAGAAGAAGGCCAAATAATAGCCTACATGATACTAGGTAGAGTTGCACCATTCTTTCTCGATAGTGAATTTAACTATTCTGAAAAAAGTCTGCTTACATTGCTGGAAAACTTCAGTAAGCTACATCTTCAACACTTCGATGTTAACAAGAAAAGAATAGAGTTAGGAGATATCGGTGATACTGTAAAAGAACTTTCTGAACAAGCAGCTTTCTCTTCAAAGAAACTTAGTGTAAAGGAAACATACGAAATCCTTTGGAATATTGTAAATATACAGGGAACTGGTTCTGTAGAGAGGAAAAACAGCATTGTTTTAGATATAATACAAAAGCTTTCCCCCTTAGAAGCTAAATATTTTGTAAGAATCATATGTGGAGAATTAAGGTTTGGTATTAACTACAAAACATTACTAGATGTCTTTTCTTTTGTAATATCAGGAAGCAAGAGTGTAAGAGAAGAATTAGACAGAGCATATGGTGTTAGTACTGATATTGGATATATATATTCTGTAATTGCAAAGAAGAGTGAAGAGAAAGCCATTGAGAGTTTGAAAAACGTAAAATTACAACCTGGTATTCCAGTATTACCAAGGTTGGTAGAGAGAGTGGGGAGTTTTGAAGAGACGTTTGATCGTACAGGGGTACCTGCATTGATTCAACCTAAATTTGATGGTTTAAGATGCCAAATTCATAAGTACAAAGAGGAGGGTTTTGAGAAAAGAGAATATATTTGGAAAAAATATATTCAAAAAGAATCTGTTGGTCTGTTTGACATGGAATCTGATGGTGTGCAGGTAAAGCTTTTTACAAGGAACTTAGAGGATGTTACAAAGATGTTTCCTGAGATAGTTGAGTCAGCAAAACAAGTCAAGGACACCTCTTTTATCTTAGATTCCGAAGCTTTAGGATTTAAAGATGGTAAGTTCTTACCTTTTCAGGAAACTATGCAGAGAAGGAGAAAGTATGGGGTAGAGGACACATCTAAAGATATTCCTGTTAAGGCAATGATTTTTGACGTGTTGTATCTCAAAGGGAAAGATTTAATAGGTACAGATACGAAGAAGAGAATTGAGATTCTTGAAAAGATTAAAATGGATGGTAGCTTAGAAGTATGTGAGACTAAGAAGGTTGAAGATTTAGATAGCTTGATGGATATTTTCAATGAGAATGTAGAGAAAGGATATGAAGGTGTGATTGCAAAGATGGAAACAGGTGGATATTTACCTGGGGCTAGAAACTATGATTGGATTAAGCTGAAGAAGAGCATGCTGAGTTCTTTAGTTGACACTGTAGATCTAGTATGTGTTGGTTACTATCATGGTTCTGGAAGAAGATCAGATTTAGGTGTAGGTGCAATATTGGGTGCTTTGTACAATGAGGAAACCGATGGTTATGAAGCTATCTGTAAGGTAGGGACAGGTTTTACTGATGAACAGTTGAGGAGCATTAAGGAACAGTTGGAGTCTCAAATAGAAGAAGATCAACCAAAGAGTATTCTCTGTCCTGAGAATTTGAAGCCAGATGTATGGGTATATCCAGAGGTTGTTTTTACTGTTGAAGCAGATGAGATAACAAGAAGGTTAGGTGAAGAGAATGTTGGTGGTGGTCTTTCACTTAGATTCCCTAGATTAGTAGAGTGGGATAGGGATAAGAGTGCTAATGATGCTACTAGGGTTAGTGAGTTAGAGAAGATGTATAATATGAGTAAGAATTAAATTTTAATATTAAAATTATGATAGGGAGTGAAAATGTGGGGTATCCCAATGGAGGAAATGAAAACCCATCTCGAGGAAGGGGACAAGAGGAGAATGATTTGACACTTGGATTTAAAAACAAATTAGCTACAGATCCACACTTTGT
>DUTP01000001.1 GCA_012842045.1 Candidatus Dojkabacteria bacterium | reverse complement strand
CTTATCCTATTATCATCATTAAGATCTCCATGTAATAGATATTCTCCTTGTTTGACTTCTACAGGGGTATTACTACTTGTATTTCCACCATTGCCGAGTTGGTTTAGGAGATAATGGTCAAACCTACTGTTGGGGGTATAATGGATTTGGTCAACTCGGCAATGGTGGAAATACAAGTAGTAATACCCCTGTAGAAGTCAAACAAGGAGAATATCTATTACATGGAGATCTTAATGATGATAATAGGATAAGTATGGAAGACTTTAGAATATGGTTGGATATATATAGGAAGTATAAAGGTGAAATGACACCACCTGATGAGGAAGTACCCCCAGGGGAAACACCACCTGGTGTGGAATTACCTCCTGACGAAGAAGTACCTCCTGGAGAAGACATGCCTCCTGGAGAAAACATGCCTCCTGGGGAGGGACTAACTTCAACTCTAATTAGTGTTGGTAGTAGAACTACATGTAATATAAATGGTGATGGTCAAGCCTACTGTTGGGGTTTTGGTTTCGAAGGTCAGTTAGGTAATGGTGATAATGCAGATAGTAATATACCAGTAGCAGTCAAACAAGGAGCAATTCCTAATAACGTGAAGCTTACTAGTATTAGTACTGAAGCTAGTCGTGTATTTAGTATAGGTGATGATGGTAAAGCTTACTGTTGGGGAAATTATTTAAGCCTAGGTCCCAATCCTGTTACTAGCAACGTTCCTGTAGCGACTCCATTAGGTGAAATTCCTAGTGGTGTAAGGTTAACCAGTATTGGTGTAGGGAACCGACATGGTTGTGCTTTGGGTAGTAATAATAGAGTATATTGTTGGGACGATGACAATAATAATATTGCACCCATTTTAATTCCTTTTCCTGCAGGGGTAACATCTTTCAGTAATCTTAGTGTAGGGAGTTCTCATACCTGTGCTTTAGGTAATAATCAAAAAGCCTATTGTTGGGGATTAAATTCATACGGACAGTTGGGAGATGGTAGCCGTGATAGCCGTGATAAAAGAACCACCCCTGTAGAAGTCAAACAGGGTGCAATTCCTAATACTGTAAAGTTGGTTAGTATCAGTGCAGGAGCCCGTCATACCTGTGCGATAGGTAGTGATAATAAGGGATATTGCTGGGGTAACAATGATTACGGTCAACTTGGTAATAATAGTAATACACAAAGTGAGATTCCTGTTTTAGTATTACTTCCTACTGGTGTATCATCTTTGGAGAGTATTAGTGCTGGTGGTTATCATACCTGTGGGATAGGTAATGGTAAGACGTATTGTTGGGGAAGGAATGATTATGGTCAGTTGGGTGATAGGAGTAATCAAGGTAGATTACAAGCCGTGCCAGTATCTCTTCCTTCAGGGGTGGTATTCACAACCGTCTCTTCAGGGAATCTTCATACTTGTGCTTATGTTAGTAGTACAGGGAAAACCTATTGTTGAGGGGATAATGGTTTTGGTCAGTTAGGTAATGGTAAGAATGTAAACAGTAATGAGCCTGTATTAGTTATAGAATAAATTGATACTAAAATACTATTTAAATTAGTATAAAAATAAATAATATATATACAAATGCCCTATGAAAAAATATAGAAAGATATTCATATTGACAGTGTTTTTCTTACTTCTGTCTGTTGGTATAGCTTCTGCTGAATATAATTCAGTATCTTTGGTTCCTTCATCAGGAACTATAACGAAAGATGGTACATACTTAGAAATAAGTGTAGATAGTGGGACAGATGAGTTTATAGGAATAGATTTGGATATGTCATTTACAGGACCAGTAGAGTTTGTTTCTGCAACTCAGGTAGCAGGTAAGTGTGGTACTCTGAATGTTTTCCCTCAATCAGGAGGTGCTGTTATAAATGTAGAATGTTTCAATACGGGGGAGCAAACACCTGCACCGTACAATGGGGCAGTGATCTCATTACTGTTTAAGGCTACTGGTGAGGGAGATTCAACATTTACATTTACAAGGCTTGATCCTACCTCTGCAAAGAGTACAGGAGGAAATTATATCCTCACTCTTCAGTCAGGTTCCACGGAAAGGAGAGAAACAACAGAAACACCAAAAACAGGTCTGTTTGATAATACAAATGGAACTATTCTTCTAGGTACAGGTTTGTTACTATTAGGAATCTCATGGTCTGTACTTTCTTCGTTTGTAAGTGAGGGTAAGGAGAAGTTTGTATTCATACAGAAGGAAAGTAGGAGGAAGAAGTTTGAGGAGAAGATATAGGTGATAATGAACAATATTTTTAAAAATATAAAGATGAGAGATAAGAAGGCTATACCTTTCTTTGTACTATCATTTCTTTTTCTTACAGCATTTTCAGTATTAATATATACGGTTAATAGGGGAGATAGTTTTGATAGTAGGAGTAAGGCGAGTATCTTAGAGTTACCAGAGGAGTATAAGAAGGCAGATTTTAATGGTGATGGTAAGGTTAGTATGGTAGATTTTGGATTATGGTTAACCTATTTTAGGAATTTTAAGTCTAATGGTTATGGGTATAAGGAGATTGATGCGGGGAGTGGTACTACTTGTAGTTTAGATTCTAATGGTCAAGCCTATTGTTGGGGATATAATGAGTATGGTCAATTAGGTAATGGAGAGAGTGGTGAAGATGCAGACCGTAATATGCCCGTAATAGTTAAGCAAGGAGCCATTCCTTCTTCTGTAACATTAACAAGTATAAAAGCAGGGGGTATGCATACTTGTGGTTTAGGTGGTAATGGTAAAGCCTACTGTTGGGGAAGGAATAAGAATGGTCAGTTAGGTTGTGGTGATAATGCAGATAGTAATACACCCGTAGCAGTTAAACCAGGTGTAATACCTTCTACTGTAAAATTAACAGGTATTAGTACAGGATATATACATAGTTGTGGTTTAGGAAATGATGGTCGGGCTTACTGTTGGGGAAGTAATTATTATGGTGCACTAGGCAATGGTGATAATGTAGATAGTAATACCCCAGTAGCAGTTAAGCTAGGAGAGATACCCTCTACTGTGAAATTGATAAGTATAAATACAGGAAGTTATCACACTTGTGGTTTAGGGAATAATGGACAGACTTACTGTTGGGGACAAAATACAAATGGGCAATTAGGTAATGGTAATTATGAAACAAGTAATATACCAGTAGCAGTTAAACCAGGTGCAATACCTTCTACTGTGAAATTAACAAGTATACGTACAGGAGGTTTTCATACTTGTGGTTTAGGAAATGATGGTCGGGCTTACTGTTGGGGGTTTAATGGTGAGGGTGCACTGGGTAATGGTGGGAATAAAAATAGTAATATGCCTGTAGCAGTGGAACATGATGGTGTCCTTTCTGGTATAACACTAACTAGCATCTATGCCGGGGTTATGCATACATGTGGTCTAGGAGATAATGGTCAAGCCTACTGTTGGGGATGGAATAAAAATGGTCAACTGGGTGATGGTAGTAACAAAAATAGTAATACGCCTGTGGTAGTTAAACAGGGTGAAATTTCTTCTACTGTAAAATTAAAGAGTATAAATGCTGAGGATGTACATACCTGTGGTTTAGGAGATAATGGTCAAACCTACTGTTGGGGGCATAATGGATTTGGTCAACTCGGCAATGGTGGAAATACAAGTAGTAATACCCCTGTAGAAGTCAAACAAGGAGAATATCTATTACATGGAGATCTTAATGATGATAGTAGGATAAGTATGGAAGACTTTAGAATATGGTTAGATATATATAGGAAGTGTAAAGATCAACCATAGTTTTAAATATTTTTACTGAATTTCTACTTCTTTTTCTTCATACCAATCAAGAGTGTCTTGTATTGTCTTGTGAATGTCCCTAGCTTTAAATCCTAGCTCTTTCTCTGCTTTACTACTATCTGTTAGGTGGTTAGAGTGTAGTACCTCAATAGCATATTCTGTAAATACAGGTTTCTTTTTTAATAATTTATAAAAGAATTCTGCAATTGGAGCAAGGAATTTAATTATACATGTAGGAGCTTTTATTTTTGGTCCAGGTGTATCTGTTATCTTTGCTAATAGTTGGAAGAGTTCAAAGATGGTTATACTTTGTCCTGCGAGTAGGTAACCTTCTCCTGTTCTTCCTTTTTCTAATGCAAGGATAATACCATTTGCAACATCTCTTACATCTACAAAATTATATCCTCCTTCTATATAGAATACTTTTGAGTATTTTCTAGCATCTTTTATCAAACTACCAAATTCTGAGTGTCTAAAGTCGTATGGTCCTGCAATTCCCGTAGGGTAGACCACAACTGTGTTTAGTCCTTCTTTTGCTGCTGCTAATACCTCTCTGGTCGCCAGTACTTTTGTTTTTCCATATTCATCTTTTATACCTGTTATCTTAGCTAATTTTTCAATGATAGGGATACCCTTTGGTGGTTCGTAGAGTGCGTGTATAGAGCTTGTGTAGAGTAGTCTTTTTACCTTTGCTTTTTTACATGCTTCTATAACAGTTTTTGTACCTTCAACATTAACATCATACATGAGTTTTTCTTTTCCTGGTGCTATTGATATGATTCCTGCTAGGTGGCATACATATTTTGCTTTTTTGAATATATTGGTAAGGAAATCTAAGTCTCTGATATCACCCTGATGGTATTCAATATCTAATCCTTTTAAGGCTTTGTCTCTTGGATCTCGGTCGATAACTCCAACCTTATAGCCTTTAGAGAGTAGGGCTCTCACTAATACATTCCCTACATGACCAGATCCTCCTGTTACTATGACCATACTTTTTTATTATATATGGTTTCTATATGTAGTCAAATGTAAGACAGAAAGCCATTTGTAATTTCTATTTCTTTTGACATTTAAGTGAGTGTACGTTATACTGTACGCAGCAAACTAAGGGAAACAAGTTATGAATACAATTAATATTACACAAGCTAGAAAAGATCTTTTTGGTTTAGTAGAGGGAGTGAATAATGGGTTTAATCCAGTAACGATTGTTAATAATAGGGGAGGTAGTGCTGTTTTAATATCAGAACAAGATTGGAGAGATATTCAGGAAACACTGTTTTTAACTTCTTTACCTAATTTTGTAAAAGATGTTAAGAAGATGAAGAGTGGTAAGAAGGATGGATGGAAGGGGTATAAGGAAGAGGAGGAGTGGTAATGTACAAGGTTTTTCTTTCAAAGAAAGCATTGAAAGACAGGAAGTTACTCAAAGAGGCAGGTTTGGAAAAGAAGGCTAGGGGGTTGTTGAAAGTGTTAACTGAGGACCCATTTCAAACTCCACCTAGTTATGAGAGCTTAAGAGGGGAGCTAGAAGGATATTATTCTAGAAGAATAAATATACAGCACAGATTAGTATATTCTGTTGATAGAAAAATGAATGAGGTTTTCGTTTACCGGATGTGGACTCGTTATGAGTGTTAGGTTTTGTACCTATTCTTCTGTCCTGTAGTGTATTAACTAATCGTAAAAGAACGACTATAGTCTGTACTGTATAAGGTAAACCTTGAGAGGTTACCGTGATTAACTATAATTAATCTTTACACTTGGTCCCATTGTTGGAGCTAAGTGCATCTTGTTTATCATTAACTCTGGTGTTCTTCCAACAACCTCTGAGATAGCTAGTAATGCAGCGTTAATATTTTCAACTAGCTTCTTATCTTCTAAGTCTAGTTTGCCAACATTCATATGTACAACTCCAGATGGGTCACATGTAAATGTCTGTTTTCCTTTTTTGTATTCAGATACTGCATCTGCGATATCATCGGTGACCGTACCATTCTTAGGGCTTGGCATAAGACCTTTTGGTCCTAACTCTTTTCCTAATATAGCAATCTTTGGCATTACATCAGGTGTTGCAATTGCTACATCAAAATCAATCTTCCCTGCTTTAATATCCTTAATTAAGTTGTCCAAACCGACAATGTCTGCTCCTGCTTTCTTTGCCTCTTCCTCTTTATTAGGTGTGCAGAATACTGCAATCTTTACTTCTTTAGTATCTGTGGAATATGGTAGTGATACTGCTCCCTTTAGTGACTTTGGATCTTTATCCTTAGGAAGTTTTAGGTCTACATGGAGTTCTAATGAACCAGTGAACTTGGAGTATGAGAGCTCTTTTGCTTTCTTTACTCCCTCTTCTAAGGTATATGTAGCAGTCCTATCTAAATCCTTTGCAATTTTTTTGTAGTTTTTTCCTCTTTTCATATATTTGTTCTATTTAGTTAATATCAGTATCAATACCCATTTGTTTTGCAGTACCTGCAACTATTTTTGCTGCTTGTTCTGGGTCTGATGTATTAAGGTCAGGTAGTTTAATATCAACGATTTTCATGATCTGTTCTTTTGTTAACTTGCCGACTTTCTTTAAGTTTGGTTGTCCTGATCCTTTTTTGATGTTTAATTCTCTCCTGATTAGTTCTGAAGTAGGGGGAGTTTTAAGGATGAAGGAGAAGGTTCTATCTTCGTAGATTGTTAAAACTACTGGAGTAAGAATACCATTGGCTTCCTTTGTTTTTTCATTAAACTGTGTACAGAAGTCTTGTGTGTTAATACCGTAAGGGGCTAGGGTAGGACCAATGGGTGGTGCCATAGATGCTTGTCCTGCAGGTATTGTGATTTTAATGATTTGTTTAATCTCTTTTGCCATATTTTTATATATTTAACTAAAGTTTTGTTACTTGAGAAAGCTCTAAATCTACAGGAGCTTCTCTACCTAAGAATGAGATGAGGACTTTTATCTTACCCTTAGCTGTATCTATTTCTTGGACACTTCCTATGAAATCAGCAAATGCACCTTCTGTGATTTTAACTGCTTCTCCAATACTGAATGATGTCTGGAATGATGGTTGTTCTACTTCCATGAATTTGGTAATTGCTTTTACTTCACTCTCTGCCAATGGCTTTGGATATCTATCTGTTTTTACAAAACCTCTTACACCGTCAGTGTTTTGTACCAAATCCCATGTTTTGTTATCTAATTCCATTTTAATTAGGATGTAACCTGGGAATATCTTCTCTTCTTTTATCTCCTGTTTTCCCTTCTTTACGAAAATCTTTTTCTGTACAGGAACAAGCATGTCGGTAATCTTATCTTCCATACCTGTGGCTTCAGCTCTCTGTTTTATTTCTTTTTGAATCTTGTTCTCATATCCATTTCTAATATTCAATACATACCACTTTGCATTAGGATTGTCCTTCTTTACTGTCTGGACATCCTTCTTTTCTTTTGTCTTTTTTGCAACCTTTTTCTCTGCCATTTTCAATCTTATTAAATTTTAAGAAACCAATCTCTTATATGTGCTAATCCTAAGTCTAGGAAAACCATTGTAAGAGAGAGGAGTATGCTGATAATTAGTACATAGATTGTCATGTTAAGAACATCCTTCTTGGAAGGCCATGTACTTTTTTTCAATTCAGCTATTATGTTTTTTAAAAATTTCATATTCTTCTCTATTTAATTTGGCAGGCCCACACCGACTCGAACGGTGAACTACGGTTTTGGAGACCGCTGTTTTACCAATTGAAACTATGGGCCCGTATTGGTAAGAACAACACAGAAACTACTGTTTTACTTTAGTCTCCTTATGTTCAGTATGACCTTTGCAAGTCTTACAGAACTTCTTTAGTTCGATTTTATCTTTAACATTTCTAGTCTTGTATACGGTGTAGTTTTTACTATCACATTTTGTACATTTAAAGGCTATTATGTCTCTTTTTACTTTTGCCATTCCCGGAACGAAACTAAATTAGAATATTTATTATGGGAAATACTAGCGTATTATATTGTAAATTGATGGTGAGGTCAAATATTTTACTTAGATTTCCATTGGACCTTTTATATCTTCTACTGTTGAAGGTGTTGAGGTATTTGGAGTAGAGGTATCTGTATATGTAATTTCTACATTGGTTGTAGGAGTGTAGTGATCCTGTTCTATGGCGTTTTTGAATAACTTCATTCCTGTCTCTACCCAACCTTGTATAGCTTCATTGTACCCTTGATCTAAATTATTCTTTCCTATACTTATTTCTTCTCCTTCAAGAGTTTTTGAGAAGATAAATTGACAGTTCTTAGCATCTCTTCGGAATGTTAATGTCTTTTCGATAATATCTCCTTGGCTGTTTCTTTGAATATTGTCAATACTAATTCTGGGGGTATTTTGTAGGAGATTCCTTTTACTCTCCTCTCCTTTTTGAAGGATTAGAGTAACTTCATCTGCATATTCCATACTTTTTTTGACAGGATATAGGTTAAATACATAGTCTAATTCTTGTTTTACTATTCGGAGTGTCTCTTGATTTGTAACTTCTAGGGGTATGGGTGGTGTTGCTGGCTCCCATCTATTCATTAATATATTGTCTACTTTTCTACCCCAAGCAGCTCTAGGAATTCTACCAGGTTCTTTCATCATTTTGATATATAGTAATAAATTAATAACCTATGATATCAGATTAGCATGGGAAGACACACTATTAAAATGAAAAATGTTCCCATTCTAAGTAAAAATTCTCAGAGGCATTAAGTAAATAGTCAAATGTTTTGTATGCTCTATCCAACCAATGAGCAACAGCATAAGGTTTGTTAGTTGCAATATTCGTTATTATCTTTTGTATGCTGTAATCTCTATTGAGGTGTATTTTTACAAATTCATCACCTATAACTAATTTGTAAAACTGTTCAAATTCGTTATGTTTAGGGTCTGTCTGTATCTCTGGATCACCGCATATTGAATATCCTAAATGAATTCCTATAGGAGTACAAGTGTCTGCATTGTATATAGCTACTTGTCTTTCAACCCTGTCAAGCTCATCTAGGTTATCAAATAACGATATTACGATTGTATCTAAATGGTCGATATTATCCTCTATCAAACCCTTCTCATTGTCTTGTAATTCAACTTCATTCTGACTTTGATATCTTTCTGTCATGATGTAACCTTAATGTTTTTTAAAAGTTATTGGGGCAATGGAGCTGAATCCGAGGATCGAACTCGGGGCCTCATTCTTACCAAGAATGTGCTCTACCAACTGAGCTAATTCAGCGCTATTTCTCTTTCTTTTCTCTCAGCTTTAGAGTTAAAACTAAGAATGTAATCCAAAGAGGTATGGAGACAATAGCTAGTGCTACCATACTTCCTGGAGCTTCTATTCTAATAATATATTCGGGTTTAAAGTAGATGTAGTTGACTAAAAGATAAATAGATAGTGGAATGCTAATTATACTTAATACACTGTATATAATTAACGATATGAAGTTGTATGCCTTTTTCAACCATGAGATAGTGTTCTTTTTTTCAAGGAAGAGTAGGGTGATTCTATGAATTGCAAAAAGAATTAGCATTGATATTGTTAGAGTTGCTCCATTTACTAAACCTTTTTTCTGTTTTGTTGTATCAAAACAAACTTCTTCTCCCTCTATTTCCATTAATTCTCCTTGATAACAGGATGGTTCTGCATTACTTTCAGTATCTGGTGTGTAAACGATTTCATCTTTTACTTCTGCATATGGTTCTTCTAGTTGATATGAGAAGGGTATTCCAAATTTGTATGAAGCTGCTGCATTTATGAAGACGACTGTACCTATAGTTGCAATTGCTAGAGTTATAAAACTGATGATGTAGAGATAAATATGAAGTAAGGTATTGACACCTAAATTAATCTTTTTATCTTTGTTCCTAACTAAGTAAACAATCAAATATATTGTTCCTGCTGTGAAGAGTAGACTAAAGATTGTTGTGAGGATAAAAATGATTACGCCCATATATTCTCCTTCCATAAGATTTGAATGAAGATAAAATAAATATGCAGGAAATTGGATTTGAACCAATGAACCCCGAAGGGAGCAGATTTACAGTCTGCCGCGATTGACCACTCCGCCATTCCTGCATGGAGCCAGAGGAGAGATTCGAACTCTCGACCTGCTGTTTACAAAACAGCTGCTCTGACCAACTGAGCTACTCGGGCTTAACTTATGGAGTCTATTATATCTTAAAATGCTAGTCAATGCCACATAAGAGGTCTGGCCTAGGTCTGTCCCTGGTTCATATGTTGTTAATAATCTCCTGATGGTTTTCTACTACTTGTCTTTTACAAGTGCCTTGTGGTTTCCTAAGCCATAACTTCTGTAACTCTTTAGAGGTGCGGCTTGGGGATCCTTGTGTAGAGCATAAAATGCCAGTGTTAAAATTTTCTTAACTAAGGTAAGGCCTAGGTCAGACCTCAGTTAATGAATTTTTAATCTTTAATTAAGAATAGGTCTTTGATGGGGACTTCCTCTCCGTTTTTATTTGTAGTAGTGTACTTTTGTGGGTGTTCGAATATATCTAGGAGTTTTGCTATTTGTTTTTTCTTGAGCTCTTTGTGAATCTCCGTTATTTCGACAAGCCTATCACGGGTTAACAGATCGCTCTCTATTAGTTTGTCAGCATTGATTTTTAATAATGGATCAACCGCCACCCCCATATATTCACGAGCTTCTTTTAGTACTACGAATTGCTCTAAATCTGGATAGCGATTAATCAGCTCTAATAAGACCAAGTCTCGAGTGTGATTTTCTCCTAGGATATCCTCTACTTTTTTTAGTTTTCTTGTAGGAACAAGATTTCTATATTTCTCAGGTAGTTTTACATCGCCGGCATGTATACCAGCTGTAAAAAGTCTATATTTCTCGGCAATCTCATGACCTCTCAACTCCCTGAACAATTCTTTGTTAACAAAGCGGTTTACATCCTGAGGACGAAGAACTTTGTTTTTGAAAATGACTCTGCCTGCAGTTTCGCTTTTCTGGTGAGTTATAATATCTCTAACTTCTTCAACTTTTAGACCTTTTCCTACCGAGTTAAGTAAACTGAATAGTAAACGTCCTGTTCTTCCATTAGCATCGGTATAAAGGTGAAGGTTTTGGAGAGTGTAGTAGGCTAGAAGGGCTCTGTCTTGGTTGTTATCTAGTGCTTTAATAGTATCAAGGGATTTGTTGAAAAGGGAGAGTTTACTTTCAGTGTCAGGAGCTAGGAAGTGTTTTCCTCCTACCAGCGAACCGATATAGTTACCCTCTTTTGCTATATCTCTGTTACTAATATGTTTTCCACTGAGTACATTGTTTAATATTGTGGTGTATCGCAATAGTCTTTCATTGGGTGTGTTTTGCAACCATGTGTCAAAATTATCACTGTCACTCTCTATTAATTCTAGGAAACGGGTCTTTTCTAAGAAATCAAAAACCTGATCTGCTTCATCTTTTACTTGACTATCCTTACTATCGCCTTCAATTTCATGGATATTGTTGTTTTCTAGTTCTGTTTCCGTTGAGGATCCAGGGATACTACTCATATCTTAAAACCTTAGTAAAAATGTATGCTCCAGAAGGAGGCAGATTCATAGAGCTCTCTTTTAAGAAGGTGGGTTCCCTCAACTCTACCCCAAGGAGCAGAGTGATTATATCTATTTGGGATCCCTAGCTCTATTTTATGGAGCTATGAAACCGCCTGTATTCTTCTAGAGCAATATATTATCCCATGAGAAAAAAATGATTGCCAATAGGATAGGGCTTGTAGTAAAGATTTTAGAAAAAGCCTAGTAGTGTCATAACTTTTGTTAATGTTTTTCCTATTATAACCGAAGCAACTGAGCCGAATGGGAATATAGGTAATAGTAATAAGATGAGAGGTATATAGTAATAACTTTCTAATGCTTCCCAGTAATATCTTAGTTTCCCCTTTGGGATTATAGCTCTAACAATCTTGTGGCCATCTAGTGGAGGTATTGGTATTAGATTGAATACTGCTAAGACACCATTAATCATTGCGAAGGATGTAAGAAGTGTATATACCCAGGATGAAGGATCTGGTTTGAATAGTATATTAATTCCAGCTGCTAGTAGTAATAGTAGGATGTTTGATACTGGACCTGCCAAGGAAACAAGAGCTGTGTCTCTTTCCCTTCTTTCGAAGTTATACTCATTTATTGGCACAGGTTTGCTCCAACCGAATCTGAAAATAAGCATAGAAATTGCACCGATAGGGTCTATGTGTGATAGGGGGTTTAAGGTTAATCTGCCTGCCGCTTTTGCTGTAGGATCACCTAGTTTCATTGCTGCCCAAGCATGTGCATATTCATGAACAGTGGAAGCAATTAATATCGAAGGTATTGCAAAGAGTATCCAATATATTGTTTGAGGTGTTAAGAGGTTTAATAGGTTCATATACATACATTATACAGTATCTTGGATATTGGGGATATGTGTTCCTTAGAAACAGATACCCCTAGGGGTATCGGAAATATCAATACTACATGCTTGATAGGTCTCTGTAGAATTATAGACTTCCTTTGCTTACAATCTTAGACATTAGATACAATTAAATATTTGTAATATTTAAACTTTTGATATATAATCCCTCCCATGGCAAAAATGTGTGAACTTTGTGGAAAATCTACAGTGTCTGGAAACAGAATACAGCATAAGCACTCTGTCGGGTGGAGGTATAAAGCACCTAAGACAAAGAGGGCTTTTGTGCCTAACCTTAGGAAAATAGATGTTGATATTGAAGGAACTCCTAAGAGGATTAATGCTTGTATGAAGTGTTACAAAAGACTTAGAAAAGAGCAGGAGTAATTTCTCTTCATAACCCCTTTCCCTTTCTGTACAAACAATTTGTTACTCTCGAAATTTTGCCATCTAAATGGTAAAATCAGCTAATTAATTATAAATATTTTGTTCATTAGTATGTTTGATAGGTTACAGGAAATTCTCACATATGATTTGGGTATAGATTTAGGAACAGCAAATACCAAGGTATATATGAGGAATCACGGTATTGCAGTGTCTGAACCATCTGTTGTCGCTATAAACAAAAGAACAAAAGAAGTACTTGCCGTTGGTAAAGATGCTAGACAGATGATAGGTAGAACACCTGGAAATATTGTTGCTGTAAGACCACTAAAGGATGGTGTCATTTCTGACTTTGATACAACACAAGCAATGATTCATCATTTCATAACTAAGACACACAAAAGTTTTAATAAACCTTTTAAGTTACAGAGACCCAGAGTCATTGTAGGTGTACCATCTTCTGTGACTGAGGTCGAAAGGCAAGCGGTGATAGATGCTGTTAAAACAGCACAAGCAAGAAAAGTGTACATAGTAGAGGAAGCAATGGCAGCAGCTATCGGTGCAGGACTTCCGGTTGAGGAGGCATCAGGTAGTATGATAATTGATGTCGGTGGTGGTACTACAGATATTGCCGTTTTCTCTTTAGGAGATATCGTTGTTGATAGAACAATGAAGGTTGCTGGTGATGAGATGGATCAAGACATTATCGATTACATTAAAACAAAGTACAATATTTTGATTGGAGAGAGAAGTGCCGAGGATATTAAAATCATGATGGGTTCAGCTGTCCCATTGAAGAAGGAAAGGAAATATCCAATACAAGGTAGGGACTTGTTAACAGGTTTACCTAAAACAATTGAATTAAGTAGTAGGGAGGTTAGGGAAGCAATAATGAATACAATTTCTCAGATAACGGAAGTTTTGAAGGACGCAATAGAGGAAACTCCTCCTGAATTACTCAGAGATTTGGTATCTTCTGGTATATATATTGCAGGTGGAGGAGCTTTAATTAGAGGATTGGATACATTTTGGACACAGGAGTTGGGTCTTCCAGTAAAGGTAGTAGAAGATCCTTTAACAGCAGCAGCAAGAGGTACTGCTTTAATGTTGGATCATATAGATTTGTTGGATAGAGTACAAAAATCTTGGGAAGAGTTAGTTTAATTGAAATATGAAAGCTATGAAGAAGCAAAAGAAGGCTTTTACACTTGCTGATAAGAATCTTTTTCTTCCAATTGCGGTTTTGGTAATGCTTCTTCTGTTTTTCTTAGATGGTACTAAGTTGTTACAACCACTTCGAACTGGTGTGTCTTTTCTTTTTCAACCAATATCTGCAGATGGTAGTGATTTAGGAAGTAGGATTAACAAGAAATTTGAAATAATTGTTCAAATTTCTAAATTTCAAAAAGAGTTCAATCAGATGAAGTTGGATATGTATGAAAAAGATGTGAACAATAGTTACTTTGTAACTCTACAAGAGGAGAAAGATGCTTTGCAGAAACAATTAAATTTAGCCAATAAAGATGGGGAATACCTAATGGCAAAAGTTTTGGGAGAAGAGAGAATAGAGTTCTTGAGGATTAATAAGGGGAAGAGTGATGGTGTAGGTGTCGGTGACGCTGTCTCGTTGGGAAATTTGTTTCTAGGTGTTGTGGAAAGAGTGGACGAGTATTCTTCCAAGGTTTTACTACCAACAGCAAAGGGTAGTAGTTATGAAGTTTTCATTACAAAAGTTGGTGTAGAGCAAGGAGTAGTTAATGCAGATGAAGTGCAGATTGTAAGCAAGGGAGTAATCCAGGGTGTTGGCGATTATATCCGAATTGAGAATATTTCAAGCAATTCTAATGTAGAGGATGGTGATGTCGTTGTAATTAGTGATTCGAAAGTTGGTGACTATCTTGTTGTGGGTAAAGTTGTTGGTCTTTCCTCGAATCCTGCAGAGACTTCTAAGAATGGTAGGGTTGAGATGATGTTGGATAGTCGATATTTAATGAGTGTATTTGTTAATATTAAAAAGTAAAATGCAAGTTTTAACTGTTTTAGGCACAATAGTAGGAATATTTGTTTTACAGTTCTTTGAGAGCTTTTTCTTGGCTCTTCTTGGTTTTAGATTAAGTTTTGTTCTTTTTCTAGCATGGTACAAGAGAATTGATTGGAAGAAATTGCTTCCAGTCGTGGTTGTAGTGTCTGTGGCTTTTGATGTGACTATGAACTACAGATTAGGTACAAATTTGGCACTGTTTGTTCTTCCTGCATTTCTACTTTGGCTTTCTTCAAAAATCTTTTCATTAGAGAGTATAGTTGGTTTACATGTTACAAACTTTTTCTCTTCTTTTCTCTTTTACATTCTTAACTATATTCTTCCAGATTTTTTGGAGAGAGGAGTGTTTGGGTTCTTGGATTGGAAGATGGTGTTGATATGTGTAGTGAAAGCTTTGGCTACAACAGTTTTGCTTTGGTTGCTAGAGGTTTTGTTGAAAGGTTGGAGAGGTAGAGGAAATGCTAGTCAAATTCGGTTAAAATAGGGTATGGATTTGAAAATCTCAAAAAAATTAGAGAGTAAAATAGAGAGGAAGAGATCTGTTTTGAAGCTTTCTCGTAAAGGAATATTTGATACTTTGAAGGGTGGTATAAAGTCGAAAGGTAATGATAGTTTTAATCCTGCTTGGAATGCTGTTTTGCTTTTGGCACTCTTTCTTTTTCTCTTTGGTTTCTTAATATTTCAACTTGTTTCTTTACAGGTAGTTCAGGGTGAGCATTTTCTTGCAAAATCTAAGAGAAATCAAGTTAGTATAAGGGAGGAAAAGGCTTTGAGAGGTGTTATTATGGATAGAAACGGAAAACTGCTTGTAAAGAATGTTGCTTCTATGAATGTATATATCTCAATTGAGAGGTATATAGATGAGAATGGGTATATTGATACTGAAAGGTTAGAAACAACACTAAATACCCTAGGGGGTATTATTGGTGATCTATGGAAGAGTGCAGAACAGACCGAAGAATTTACAACTTTGTCAGAGAAGATATATTCTACATATGAAAAGAATACATACTTTACAGAGATTCTTGTTGCTAGAAATATTAATGATGATATGGCGATTAAGATTAAGGCTAGTACCAATGATTTACCTGGTGTGTATATAGATAGTGGTAGTAAGAGAGAATACGTACATGGTGATGCTTTTGCTCATATCTTAGGCTATACGGGTAATGTAACTGCAGAAGATTTGAAGAAACTAGATTATGTTAAATTGACCGATGTAGTAGGTAGGACAGGGTTGGAGAAGCAGTATGATGAATATTTACTTGGTGAAGATGGAGAGATTGCTTGGGAGGTGGACTCTTTTGGTAGGAAAATTAATGAAGAGGGATATGTTGTGAAAGAACCAGTAGCTGGTAAGAATTTGTATTTAGCACTTGATGTAGATATCCAGAAGAAGCTCTATGAACTAATGGAAAAAGCGGTTGTTGACTATGGAGCGGTGGGTGGTGCCGCTATTATTGAGGATGTGAACAATGGTGAGTTATTGGCTTTAGTCTCTAATCCTGGCTATGATAACAATCTTTTTGTAGGGGGGATATCTCAGAAAGAGTATGATAAATTGTTGAGAAATCCTAGAAATCCCTTGCTTAATAGAGCAATTGCAGCACAGGTTCCTCCAGGTTCTACATTTAAAATTTTAGTTGCGGCAGGAGGTTTAGATGCAGGTGTTCTCACTAGGAATACAATCTATGTAAGTAGAGCTGGCTATACCTTCACAGGAGGAGCTTCTTTTCAAGAGTATGGGAACAGATCACATGGTCCATTGAATCTAATAGATGCAATTTCTGTTTCTTCAAACATATATTTCTGTGAGATGATAAGGAAGTGGGATATGAATGGGTTGGTACCATATCTCGAGAAATTTGGTGTTGGTGAGTATACAGGTATAGATGTTCCTGGGGAAGCTCCTGGAAGACTGCCATCACCAGCAAACAAGATTGAACTTTCGAAGACCAGTCCTTGGCTTGAACCTGTTTGGTATCCTGAGGGAGACTCTTGTAATACTGTAATTGGGCAGGGTATTACCCTAACAACACCTATACAGATGGCTAATTGGACAGCTGCAGTAGCAAACGGAGGTAAGTTAAATGTTCCTCATTTAGCTAAATCTTTTGAGGGTGAAGATGGTAAGAAGGATGAGGTTGAAGTCCAACCCATTAGAACAGATATCGTTTCATCTGATTCTCTAAAAATAGTCAGGGAAGGTATGTGGAATGCAGTAAATGGTCCAAGAGCGACTATTAGATATTTAGCAGGAATTCCAGGTGTTTCTGTTTCTGCAAAGACAGGTACGGCTGAGTTTGGTAAATTAAACAAGAAGGGTGTCTATGAACATACCCATGCTTGGGTTACAACATTCTTTCCTTCAGAGAGACCTAAGTATGTTTTAACTATGTTTTTAGAGGATGGAGGACAGAGCTACAATACTGCTAAAGTTGCAAGGGAGATGATTATCTGGATGAAGGAGAATGGAAAGTTGTAGTAGTTAATAATTGGGTTAATCTAGATTTAATAATTCCCCTGTATTATTGGCTATGAGAATAGTTAAACCTAGACCCAATAGTCTTCTAATGAAAATATCAGATCCACCCCAACAGCTATATTGCTACGGAGATGAATCTCTGTTGGAGAAACAGTGTCTAACCATTGTAGGAACTAGAAAGATGACTCAGTATGGAGCTAGAGTCTTAGATATGTTTCTTACTCCTTTACTTAAAAAGTTGGATATAGTTGTTGTTAGTGGTTTGGCTAAGGGGGTTGATGCATATACACATAAAAAGTGTTTAGAGAGAGGTATAAAAACAATTGGAGTTGTACCTGGAAGTATTGATAGTGCAATACCTTTCTCTAATAGAAAGGTTTGTAAAGAAATGATTAAAACTAACCTTGTAGTTGCAGAGTATCCAGAAGGTATAAAGTTTAACAAATATATGTATATACAAAGAAACAGAATACTGGCAGGGGTATCACAATCAACTGTAATAATTGAAGCAGGTGAAAACAGTGGCTCTCTCACAACTGCAAAACTAGCATTAGACTACAACAGAGATGTATATGTTGTACCTGGGAATATAACGAGTGAAGTTTCAAAAGGTTGTAATATGTTAGCTCAACAAGGTGCAAATATTCTTACTTCACTCTCAGATTTTAAAGAAATAGTGGGTGTTTTTGAAGATCAAAGAAAATTCTTTTTTTGACAAATGTAGTATAATTGCTGTATTTTTAAAAGCGTATGGCAAAAACAAAAGCGAAAAAAACAACTAAAAAAGAAACAAAGGGGTACAACAATCTGTTAATTGTAGAGTCCCCATCTAAGGCTAAAACCATTAACAAATATCTAGGTAAAGAATACAAGGTAATGGCTACAGTAGGTCATGTAATAGATTTACCAAAAAGTAAGTTAGGTGTAGATGTCGATAACAAGTACGAGCCTCTTTGGGAAGTAATATATGGTAAGGGTAAAGTTCTAAAGGATCTTAAAAAAGCCATTCCTAAAGAAGGCAATGTATATCTAGCAATGGACCCTGATAGAGAAGGAGAGGCCATTGCTTGGCATGTATCAAATGAATTGAAACTGAAAGAACCAAAGAGAGTAACATTCCATGAGATAACAGAAACAGCTATTAAAGATGCTGTAAAGAAACCTGGGAGTATAGATATGAATCTTGTTGATGCACAAAAAGCAAGAAGAGTGCTTGATAGGTTGGTAGGATACAAACTTTCTGAATTGCTTTGGAAAAAGATTTGGTATGGTTTGTCTGCAGGAAGAGTACAGTCTGTTGCTTTGAGATTAATAGTAGAGAAAGAGGAAGAGAGAGAAGCATTCAAATCTGAAGAATATTGGGAAGTCATAGTTGTTGTAGAGGACAGTAAGAAGTACAAGCTCAAAGCTAAATTACAAAGAAAAGATGGAAAGAAATATATTCCAAAGACAGAGAAAGAAGTTTTAGATTTTCAGAAAGAGATAGGTAGTAGTGATTTTGTAGTAAAGAGTGTAACAAAGAAGAAAGCCAGTAAACATGCATATCCACCATTTACAACATCTACTCTTCAACAGTCTGCATACAATACTCTTGGCTTTACATCAAAAAGAACTATGAATGTAGCTCAGAGTTTGTATCAAGCAGGTTACATTACATATATGAGAACTGATTCAGTTTTCTTAAGTAAAAAAGCTATAGATGCTATACGAAAACTCGTAGAAGGGAGATATGGTAAGGAATATATTCCAGAGAAACCAAATTATTACAAAACAAAAGCTAAGAATGCACAGGAGGCTCATGAAGCTATTAGACCGACTGACTTCTTTGTTGATTCTAAGAAGGTTAGTAAGGAGCTAGGAGATTTTGCAGGTAGGTTGTATGAATTGATATGGAAGAGGGCTGTTTCAAGCCAGATGAGCAACAAGGAGGTTGAGATCTTGACAGTGAGTATTGTTCCTGAGAATCCTAAGAAACCAGAGTATGAGTTTACGATGGGTGGTGAGAAAGTTCTTTTTGATGGTTTTAGGAAAGTATTACACATCAAAAGTCAGGAGGATGATCTACAGGAGATGTATGGTGTAGAAGAGGGAGATGTGTTGAAGAAGATTGAGTTTGTCAATGAACAGAAGTTTACTCAACCACCTGCTAGATTTACAGAGGCTTCTTTAATCAAAAAATTAGAGCAACTAGGTATTGGTAGACCATCTACCTATGCATCTATTATCTCCACAATTATGGCAAGAGGATATGTTGTTAAGGAACAGAAAGCATTAGTCCCTGTAGATGTAGGAAGGTTGGTAACCAATTTCTTAAAGAAGAATTTTTCTAGATTAGTTGACTATGCATATACTGCTGATGTAGAGAATGATTTAGATGATATTTCTCTTGGTAAGAAGAAGTATGTTCCTGTTATTGACAAGGAATACAAGATGCTTGTTGAGGGTATAGTAGAGGCAGAGAAGAATGTTAAGAAGGAAGATGTTGTGATATTGGGTAAGTCAGAGGAGAAATGTCCTGAGTGTGGTGCAGGAATGGTTGTTAGGGTTGGTAGGTATGGTAAGTTTTTGAGTTGTTCTAAGTTCCCTGATTGTAAAGGTATGAAAGATATTGAAGGGAAGGAAGAGAGTATTGATTTTGAGAAGTATGCTAGACCTGAGAAGTGTCCAGAGTGTGGTGGTAAACTAATCCTTAAGATTGGGAAATATGGTAAGTTTTGGGCATGTGAGAAGTATCCAGATTGTAAAGGAACACTTCCATTACTATTAAAGGAGAAGTGTCCAGAATGTGGTCATAACTTGGTAGAGAGAAGGAGTAAGTGGGGAAGAAAGTTTGTAGGGTGTAGTAATTATCCAGATTGTAAATATATCAAGAAAGCAAAGAGTAAGAAGAAAAAGGAGGAGTGAGATAAATAAAAAGCTGGGTGTCTTCCTCCACAACATAGCGGCATTATTACAGCCGGCGGAGGGTACCACCCAACTTCTTAGAACAATTATACTATTTTTAGCTTCCCAGTACAATTAAGAATACCTTGTCCCATAACAAATAGTTAATCTAGATTTAATAATTACTCAATATAATCTAGGTATGCTTCCAAGAGAAAAATATCTTAAAAAAGGTATAGATGCACTCTCAGATATGGAACTACTAGCCATTCTAGTAGGAAGAGGTGTAAAAGGTAAAGATTTCATGTCTGTATCTAGAAGTGTACTAAGCAAAATTAGGAGTATTCTTGAAAAAGGTCAACCAATTACCCTTGAGGGTATATGTAAAGTTACAGGAATAGGAAAGGTTACTGGTATGAAAATCCTTTGTGGTATTGAACTAGGAAGAAGAATATATGACCTTGGAAGTGAGCAAAAGAAGAGAATTAAATGTTCAGAGGATGCATACAAGATGTTGAGATATATAGGGAAGAGAAAACAGGAACATGTTGTAGCTATATTCCTCAACTCCAGGTTTGAAGTAATTTCAAAAAGAACGATATGTATAGGAACACTTGATGGTGTAAATGTTCTACCTAGAGATATCATAATTCCTGCATTGGAAGTAAATGCTAGTAGTGTAGTAATGGCACATAATCATCCATCAGGTGATAGTACACCTAGTATGGGGGATATAGAGATAACAAAAAGAATTAAAGAGAGCTTAGAACTTGTAGGGCTCACTCTTTTAGATCATATTGTAGTTGGAAAGGATGAATGGAGAATAGTAGAGATTTGATAGGTTTGCAAAATAATACATATATTTGTATAATCCTACCTGTTTAATATATCTCATATATTTCTGAACCAATCCTGGATAGAGATATCCTTCAGGAATATTAATTAAAAGGAAAGGAATAAGCATATGGCAGAAGCCACAAAAACAGTCTCTAAGAAAACAGAGACTAAAAACAAAAGTTTTCAAATGCCCGAACTTCTAGATTTGCTCAAGGTAGGTGCTCACTTTGGTCATAAAAAAGGAGCATGGAATCCTAAGATGCAAAGATATATCTACGAAGTGAGAAATGGAACACATATCATAGATTTGGTTAAGACATTGGAAAATCTAGATGTCGCATTAACCAATCTGCATAAATATGCACAGAATGGAAACATTCTAATTGTTGGTACAAAGGGACAGGCTGCAACAATTGTTGAAAATGTTGCAGAAAAAACAGGTATGTTCTACATCAATAGGAGATGGCCTGGTGGTCTTTTTACAAACTTTGATGCTATCAAAAAGAGTGTACAATCATTAGTAAAGATGGAAGAGCAGTTAGCAAGAGGTGGTGCAGGTTTAGTTAAAAAAGAAATTCTACTTCTTGAGAGGGAGATTGAGAGACTAAACAAGATCTACAAAGGAATCAAATTTATGGACAAATTACCTACAGCTATTTTGGTAATAGATAGTCAGGTTGAAAGCAATGCAATAAGGGAGGCAAGGAATGTTGGAATTCCAATCATTGCTTTAATAGATACCAACTGTAATCCAGACTTAATTGATTATCCAATTCCAGCAAATGACGACTCTCTTAAGAGTATTTCTCTGTTTGTGAATTTGTTTGGTGATGTTGTAGCAAACTCAAAGAGGAGTCTCTCTGTAATTTCATTAAGGAGAGACAATGAAGCTTTGTTGGCAAGATTAACCAAAGAAGCACAGGAAGAGAAGGAGAGACAACTAAAGATGGAAGCAGAAGAAAAGGAAAGGACAAAAGCACTAAGGGAAGGTAAAGTTGCATCTGTTGGTACTGGTTCTGTTGTTAGGGTTGTTAAGAAAGAAAAGGATATCGAGAAAGAAGTAAAGCAAGCTGAAGAGGTTAAGAAAGTTGAGGACAAGAAAGGCATGGAGGAGTTAGGTCTCCCTACTAGAATTGTAAATAGTCTAGAAGCTGCAGGAATTAAGTCAGTTGCACAACTTGAAGCTCTCACAGATGAGGAATTAACAAATATCAAAGGATTGGGAGAGAAATCAATCAAGGATATTAAAAAAGCACTTAAGTAAATAATTTGTTTTAAAAGAACTTATGGCAAAAGTAACAATAAATGATATTAAAGATTTAAGAGAGAAAACATCAGCAGGTATGGCTCTTTGTAAAGAAGCATTGGTTAAATCTGATGGAGATATGAAGAAAGCAATAGAATATATTAACAAGAGAAGTGATGTCATTGGACGATTAAAAAACCTTACAGGTGCTAAAATTGGTCATTGCAAGCTAGCATATGAAGAGGCAGAAAAAGATTTTGAGAAGGCTGTTGAGATAATTAAGGAGAAAGGATGGGACAACCCAATAGAAGGTGACGTGGATGGAAAAGTAGAAGGAGTAATTGATGCATATGTACATGGTGCTGATAGAAAACTTGTGGCTTTAGCAGAGGTTACATGTAAGACTGACTTTGTTTCTAAGAATGACGACTTTAGAGATTTTGTACATGAGATTGCTCTTCAAGTTGCAGCAATGAAGCCACAGTTTGTTTCAAAAGAATCTATAGATGAAAAAGTTCTTAAGGAGTTAGAAGAATCATTTAGAAAAGAAGTAGAAGCAGAGAAGAAACCAAAGGAAATGGTTGAGAAGATAGTTGAAGGAAAAATGAAGAAGTATCTTTCTGAGAAATGTCTTTTAGAACAGAAATGGTTTAAAGATGAGAGTAAGACAATTAAAGACCTTTTAGATGAGGCTACTCAGAAGATAGGGGAACCTCTAACAATTAAAAGAATTCTTCTTTGGGAGTTAGGGAAGTAGTTTAACTTCAATATAGACATCTCTTACAACTTGAGATACAATAGCCATATTAATATAGTTGGGATATTGGTATGGATATTAATACTTTTAAAACGGATATATCAAAATGTATAGACCATGTAAAAGAAGATCTCTCACAGATAAGAACAGGTAGAGCTACACCTGAACTCGTAGAGGAAATCTTAGTAAATGCATATGAGACTCAGTCTCCAATAAAGAATTTAGCAAGCATTAGTGCTATGGATGCTAAAAGCCTCTCTATTCAACCTTGGGATAAAACAATACTAGAGAACATTTCAAGGGGAATTTCTTCTGCAAACTTAGGGTTTCTACCTATCATTGAGGGAGATAGAGTTATTGTAAAACTTCCAGATCTTACCGAAGAGAGAAGACAAGAGTATGTAAAGATTATGAAAGAGAGAATAGAAGATGGAAGAGTTGCAGTAAGACAGGTAAGACAGAAATTTATGCAAGGGATTGATGAACAACAGAAATCTGGATTATCAGAAGATGAAGCAGATAGGATAAGGGAAGAAGCAGAAAAAGTAGTTAAAGATGCTAATGCAGATATCGAAACAATCAGAATAGATAAAGAGAAAGAATTACTAACAATATAATTTTTTGAAACTGCAATATGCCATCTTTTATCATAAACATACTTCTCTTCATTTTAGTAGTATCTATCCTTACATTTGTACATGAATTAGGACACTTCTTAGCGGCAAAGGCTGTAGGTGCAAAAGTCTTTGAATTTGCAATAGGATTTGGTCCAAAACTAATATCTAAGAAAATAGGTGAGACTGAATACAGTATTAGATTACTACCACTAGGAGGTTATGTAAAAATCTTAGGAGATGGAGACCCAGGAGAAGAAAAAATAAAGAAGGGGGATGCAAAGAGGGATTTAAGTAAGAAACCAAAATGGCAACAGATAATAGTGATGGCTGCAGGTGTAACAATGAATATATTTTTAGGCATTGTTATCTTCTACATAGTTCTTTTCTCTAATGATTGGGAGTTGGTTTTAAATAATGAGTTTGCTGACTTTAAACCAATCGGAGCTACAGTTAGTAGAATTAAGGAGGGTGATGTTGAATATTCAGAGTTAATAGAAGATGGACAGGCTAGGAAAGCTGGAATGCCAGAGAGTGGTATTCTTCGAAGTATAAATGGTAAGAAGGTTGAATACTCTGATGATGTGTCTAAGATGTTGGCTAGTAAAAAGAATGAGGATGTCATCTTAAATGTTTGTCAGGAGGATCTTTGTACTGAGTATACAGTTACTACTTCAGAGGAAGGTAAGATAGGAATTTTACTTCCTGCTAACTATTACATGTCTCTTTCATATAAAGATAATAAGGTTTTTTCTGGATTTGCACATGTTTTAAACAATTTTAAACTAATATTCAGTAAGATGAGGGATATGTTCTCTCAAGCTAGAAAGACAGGTGATTACAGTGAGTTATCTAACTCTGTTTCTGGTCCAGTTGGTATATATTTTGTAATAGATTACTTTAAAAAGTTTGGTGTTGTGCCTTTCTTGGGTATGGTTGCTGATCTTTCTATGTCTTTAGCTTTGATTAATATATTACCGATTCCTGCATTGGATGGTGGTAGGATAATGATATTACTTATAGAATGGATAGTTGGTAAAGAGTTAGATGAGAAAGTAGAGAGTAGAATCATCAATATCTCTTTTATATTCTTGATAATTTTGATACTATTTATAATAATAAAAGATATTATTAATATAGATATTATTAAGAATATATTTAGTTGATATTGTTTGTTAAAAGATGGGTAGAATTAGTGTTAGGGTTAGTAGAAAGAATCTTATTATACTTCTAGTATTATTTTTTGTTATATTAGGTGGTACTGGTGGTTATCTATTATGGAGAGTTAATCAAGAGGAGACTGTTGCTCCTACTGAGAGTGAGGCGGGGCATGAAGAGTGTTATTGTTGTTATTCACAACCTCCCCATAAAAGGGCTGATTATTGTGATTATCCTACACAATCTTATTGCCAGTCCTGTGAAGCAAATTATCGTATAAATGACTATCATCAATGTTGTCGGAGCACGAGTTACAAATGCCGGGGAAAAGAAGGGATGTGGTGTGAAGAAGATGATTTCGGGAGAACTGATAGAGGTGTTGGGGGGATATTTAGATGGGGGAATTCCACATGCCGTTATGCTTGGAGATGTTGTAATTGTGGTGATGGAGGATCAAAGTTTTGGAGCAAGTACGGTTATCTTTGCGGTCAGTTTTGTTTTGATCCTCAAACTACATGTGGGGGTAATGCCTGTGCACATATCGGTGTGATGCGAAATGCGAAGTACGGATTAAGTTATACCACTGATGGTAATGGTGCAAGAGAAAACGGTGGGGGGTATATAGAAGGTGAGACCGAACAAAGAGACATACCTTGGGAACAGCCGGGAAAATCTGTAACTGCACATGATGGTATTAATTACGAATTTATCAAATGGAGTGATGGAACAACAGAACGAACAAGAACAGACACACCTGGAGTTTTTGGGTCTGATAATCGTGGTTTCTATGATCCTTTCCCAGGTGAGAGGATTAAAAGAATTCGTGCGATATATAAATATAAAAAAGTGCCCAAAGCTACCTTTAAATTTACAGTAGATAGTAAGGGTACCCTCACTCAAGAAGGGGGACCTGCAGATTCTCCAGGACCACTTACTCAAGAGGTTGAACCAAACAAGAATCTCAGTACAAAAAGGGTAACAGCAAACACTAAAGATCAATCTCAATACGAATTTACTGGATGGCGTGGTTCTGGAGGTGGTACTCCAGAGATAAGTGGAAATAGTATTGTTATTAAAAATGTCACAGGTGCAGGTACATACGCATACAGAGCTGAGTTTAAAGAGAAAGATAAAATATATAAAATAACATACAAGATTAAAACTAGTGGGGCTGAAAATGCAACTGGTGGAAATATTAAACTAGATGGTGGGGAGGAGAAGGAACGTATAGAGCAGGATGTAAGGGCTGGACATAATGCAAAGACAGTAACAGCAATAGCTAAGACAGGGTATGTGTTTGATTATTGGGAAAGAAGTGGTGTTAATGTTGGGAATAGTTCAAGTCTAACAGTTACTAATGTTAAATCAGCACAAACATATTTTGCACATTTTCGAAAAGAAGATGAGGAAATTGTGAAATATACTCTTACGTACAAAGTTGGTCCTAATGGAGTTTTCAAAGGGAGTGGTAATGCAGATCAAGAGCAAGAGGTTGCAAAGGGTGGGACAGGTAGAAGAGTTGTTGTTAGAGGTGTTTCTGATTTAGAGAAACAAGAGTTTTTCAAGTTTGATAAATGGGAGGTAGACAAACCTGCTAATGTTACGCCAAATACTTCAGTAACACCAGATGGAATTGAAGCCTCAAGAACAGATAGTGAAGTCAAAGGTAGTACTGTAATTACAGCTCTGTTTGTCAATGCTTGTGGTGATGAGACCTGTGATAGTTGGGAAGATTCAAGAATCTGTCCAGAGGACTGTGATGCTGCATGTGGTGATGGATATTGTTCTCCTGATGAAAATGCGGAGACCTGTGGTAAAGATTGTCCTCCAGAATGTGGTGATGAGCTCTGTACACATAATGAAAATGCTAGACGATGCCCAGAAGATTGTGCGGCAATCTGTGGTGATAATCTGTGTACTCACGATGAGAGTCCAGAGACATGTCCAGAAGACTGTCCTCCAAACTGTGGTGATGATGTTTGTACCGATGATGAAAATAGGGAAAACTGTCCAGAGGATTGCCCTCAGGAATGTGGAGATGGGTATTGTACAGATGAAGAGGATGATGAAAATTGTCCGGAAGACTGTAAAGATTCCGAAGGTGAAGAATCAGATGGCTCTGTTCCATCAACAGGTCTCTTTGATGAAACAGAGAATATTGTAATAATGGGGGTAGCACTCTTGGTGTTAGGTATGGGGTGGACATGGATAGCTACACTTCCTGGTAAGGTTTATGCTACAATGTCAAATATAGTATCTAGGATTTCTTCATCTATATCTACATCTCGGACTACAGCTAAGAAGAAAAGCATAGTCAGAGAAAGAGAGAGTAGGAGAAGAAGGTTAGAGAAAAGAGTGAAGTAGTTAAACTGTTCAATACGTTTAAAATGGCTAATATAAAATTTGCTTCGAAGAAGATTATAGCGATATTTGCTGTTCTACTTATCCTGTTCGGGGGAGCTGGTGGTTATTTACTTTGGAGGATTAACCAAGAAAGGTCTGTGGGTCCGACAGATAGTGATGCTACGGATTGTAACCCTATAAATTTTGTAGTTGATTTTTATCCTGCAAAAGAAGAAGAAGGGAAAGGTGGGTATGTTTTTGTTAGTTATAGAGACCCTAGCTTGGGTAAGGATGATTTTGTAAAGGCAGAGCTTGTTGGGTCAGTGTATAGAATGAGGTTTACAGATACCTGTCAGTTAGGTGTTTGGATGGAAGCAAAAGCTGGAGATGGGTATAAATTTGTACATTGGAAGTCTAATCATGGTGAGGAATTTACAGAGAATCCGATACAAGTGAAGGCATCACATCTGAAAGGAGATACTAAATTAGAGGCTATATTTGTTGAAGATAAGGTTCCTGATGGTTCTGCAAGAGTGATTTACAAGGCGAATCCTGTTCAGTGTGAAGAGAATTTAAAGTGTCAGGATCCAGGGGAAAACAGGCCTTTCAATGATCCTACTTATTGCCTAAACCAGACAGATGAAATAGGTCTTCCTTACATGGCAGTTGAGGCTACAGATTCTGCTGTTTGTAAGTTTAAAATTTGGTCTGATGGTAAAAAAGAAGCAAAG
The DNA here is from genome assembly GCA_012842045.1 of Candidatus Dojkabacteria bacterium. Taxonomy (GTDB): domain Bacteria; phylum Patescibacteriota; class Dojkabacteria; order SC72; family SC72; genus UBA5232. The sequence continues at coordinate 115,447 of DUTP01000001.1, read as the reverse complement.
AGAGCAGATAGGGCAGAGGGATCAGGAACAACAAGAACTTTTGTTGCTGAGTATGAAATACGGGATGGAGAAGAGCCAGAGGAGTGTGTGTTTACATATACTGCAAGTGATAATGGGTGGATTAAAAAAGGAGGAGATTCTCTGAAAAAGAAGATAGTTGTCAGTGTTAAGAGAGGAAATATGGGTCCTTCTATTACAGCAGTTGGTGATGATGGATATGATTTTCTCCATTGGAAAGAGGGAGGGAGTGGTACTGTAAGTACGAATAATCCAAGAGCTGATAAGTGTGTAAGAGTAGGAGCCAAAGATTTTACAGCTTTTTATAAAGGTTCTACAGTTGTTGACCCAGACCCAGATCCAGACCCAGATCCTGATCCAGATCCTACAACAATGTACACATTGAGATATTCTACGGAGGGAAATGGTAAGTTAAGTCAGGATGGGGGAATTCCCACCAGTAATACTATTGTAGTTGAAGTTAAAGAAGGTCAGAGGGGACCTAGGGTAGAAGCTATTCCAAATGAAGATTTTAAGTTTGCATATTGGATAGATAATAATACAAGGGAAAAAGATACTAGTTCTTTAGCTACTACAAATCCTAGACAAGATATAGATGTTAGGAGGAATATATCATTAACAGCTCATTATGAGAAAGTTGGTGAAGGTATAACAACTCCACCAGACGATGATACTACGCCACCGGGGGATGGTACAACACCACCAGGAGCAGGAGATGGTACGACACCTCCATCGACAGGAGGTAAGGATGGTGCAGGAACAGGGGATGATAGTGGTTTGCCAGGTGCAGCTGCATCACCAGAGGGTTCTTTGTACATCATAGTTGTTGGTACATTGGTATTGAGTTTAGGTATGTTGTTACCATATCTACCATCTAAGATAAGTCTTAAGAAAAAGGAGAGATAATATACTAATATGAAAAATGTTAGGGTAGGAGCAAGTAAAAAGACAATAGTTATACTATCATTATTATTTTTAATAATAGGTGGTGCTGGTGGTTATCTGTTATGGAGAGTTAATCAACAAGAAACGGTTGCTCCTGTAGAGAGTGAGGCTGGTGGTGATGGAGGTCAAACTATAAGTGGAGATCAAACAGGAGAATGTCGTGAGAATTGTTATCCAGAAGATCCTAGTTGTGGTACATGGGAGGAAGTTAAGGCACAGTTAGACAGTTGGAATCAGAAACCGTTTTATCGGAATCCGGTTGGACAGCAGGCTGCACATAAGTCTCAAAGTAATTCAACATATTCGAAAGAATCTGTATTTACAATTCCTACAGGTGTCAAAGGGGAACTAGTTTTGTATTACGCTTCTTTGGATGGGATAATGCATGCTTCGTTTGGGCTTGGAGGGAAAGATTTCCTGATGAATAACTTAGATTCTCAAGGTAGACAGAAAAGAGAAACAGGTATATCTGTAGGGGGAGGGGAGACTTTCTATATATCTTCCTTTGTGAGTAATGGTTTTCAAGAATGGGCTAAAAAACCAGGTAATAGAGTCTGTCCTCCTGGGAATGATAATAAATATCAATCGCTGGGTTGGGTTGAACCCCAGGGTAATGTTTGTGGTACTGGTTTTTGGGGTCCTCCACAGAATGGAAGATGTTGTAGATATGCCAAACCAGATGTTGCTTCTGAAATAGCATGGGCTCAGAATGACGATTCTAGAAATACGATAGTAAGTAAACAATGTTGGGCTGACTGGTTAGAATGGATAGGTGACTATGACTTCAATGACTATTTTCTAATAATAGCTGTAAGGCAGCAAGATCCTGAAAACCCGTTGCTTTCTGTTAACAAGGAAGTAACACAACAATGTGATTCTGGTAACCAATCTGCAACTTTGACATATACAGTAACTGTTGAAAACTATGGTAGTGCTACGGGATATATCAAAAAAGTTGTTGATAAGGCAAATCCCCAATTCCCTAATGCCCCAACAAATATCAGCCCAAGTAATGGTTCATATTCAAATGGAACACTTACATGGAATTTTGAATCCGAAAATGGTGGTAAGGGATTGGCTGTAGAAGCAGGAGTGAAGAAAGTATTTACGTATAAGGTAAAAATACCAAAAGAGAAGTTTGAGATACTATATAATAACAGTGTTACAGTCACGCAACATGATGGTCCAGATCTCTCTGCAGAAGCTGATATAACGTGTCATTGTGATACTCCTGCACCAGTATTGAATATAACAAAAAAAGGTGATCCTAAGTGCGAAGGTGATGGTACGCAAACACCAATAGTAGAAATAGCGTATACAATATCTGTTAAAAATACACAAAATGCAGGTCAATTTAAGAGAATAGTAGATACTTTAGATGGGAAAGTAGTTTCCTATGCTGGTGTAGAAGTAACAGGTATTTCAAGTCCAGGGAAATATAGTAATGGGAAGATAATATGGGAGGGGCCTTTTAATATAGGAGAAGGAGAAACGAAAACCTTTACTTATACAGTTAAAATACCTACAGACAAAGTGCCTCCAAAAGATCAAAAAGAGAGGTATATCAATAAAGCTATACTTGTTCCGATGGTAGGAGAGAGCAAAGAAGCGGAAGCTAAGGTTGATATTGGTTGTGATAGGATAGCACCAGCAAGCCTTACTGTTGAGAAGAAGGGAGACCCCGAATGTAAAGATAACAATACTGACCATCTTACTGTAGAGCTTTCATACACTATAACAATTGAAAATAAACCTGGTGTCGACACAGGTAGAGTTAAGAAAGTCGAAGATGTATTAGATACTAAAATTCTCTATGGAGAATGGATAAAAAACATTCAAGGACCAGATGGACCCAATGATGGTCAGTTTGAAAATGGGAAGATAGTATGGTCCTATCCAAAAGGAAAAGAAATACCTGCTGGAGGAAAGCTAACCTATACATATCAAGTACTAATACCTACTGAACATTTTAAGAGCGGTGTGATCTATAAAAACACAGTATGGGTGACTGATGGTGATGATAATATAATAAGAACAGATGCAACTGTAGAACCTGATTGTATAGAACTGATGCCTGCTGATTTAATCTTAAGGAAGACAGGTGTTTCCAAGTGTGTTGTTGATGACCCTGCCAACCCTTATGCTATCCTTGAATATGAAATTAAATTACAAAACAATGGGGAGGCTGATGGCGAGATAGCAAAGGTTGTTGATACTTTAGACCAAAACGCTGCTACTATGTCTGCCCCTTATGATATTACTCCAGATGGTGGGGTATATGACGAGGCAACAAGAACAATAACATGGACATTTGATCCTCCTCTAGTACTCAAAGGTACAGCTGATCCAGATGCCACACCTGAGGACAGAGTTCAGATATTTACCTACAAATTAAAGGTAAACAAAGAGAATTTTGGTGTTTACAAGAATAATGTAGTTGTTACAAAGGGAGATGGTACAACTTTAGAGCGTGGCTTTGAGATATATTGTACATGTATGACATGTGGAGATGGAAACTTAGATCCAGGCGAAACCTGTGAGGCAGGAGACCCAGAAGATGCTTCTTGTCCATGGAGTCAATGTGATCAACAAACTTGTCAGTGTATTCCTCCAGAGAAGCCTCCAGTACAACCAAGAACAGGCCTATTTAATAATTCTAAGAATATTGTAATAATGGGTACTGCTTTACTACTAACAGGTTTAGGGTGGAGATGGATTAGTAAAACATATCTCTTGGTCAATGGTAAACTAGTTCAAAGAAAAAAGATGTATGAGCAGAAGACTAAAGAGAGAAGAAAGAAGAAGTTTGAAGAAAAGGTAGTCAAAAAGTAAGACCTTATGATATAATCAGATTGCATTTTTAATTTAAGGAGGTTACTATGGCAGTTATCGTACACTCTAACGAAAACATAGACAGTGCTTTAAGAAGACTTCACAGAGAAGTTCTTAGGGAAAAAACTTTAGAAACTTTCAAAAACAAGCAGTACAGAATTAAAAAATCTGACCTTAAGATTGCCAAGAGAAAAGAATGGGCAAAAAGAAAGAGAAGAAGAAGAGCAGCTGCAAGAAGAGCTAGATAATTTAATCTACAAACCATTATGTCCCTTTTAGAAACTTTGAGAAAAGATATGATTTTGGCTACAAAAGAGAAGAATGTATCCAAGATGGATATCCTTAAGATGGCTTTAGCAACTCTTAGAAATGAAGAGATAGCTCAAGGTAAGGAACTAACAGATCAAGAGGTAGAGAAGGTTCTAAGAAAAGAAGTTAAAAAGATAGAAGAATCGATAGAACAGTTTGGTCAAATGGGTAGAGAAGATTTAGTAAAGAAAGAAAAAGAACAGCTGGGGTATTTAGAAGAGTATCTACCAGAACTAATGTCTGAAAAAGAGGTAGAAAAGATAGTTAAGGGGAAAATAGAGGAGGTAGGTGCTCAAGGAATGAGTGATATGGGCAAGGTAATGGGAGTTGTCATGAAAGAAATCTCTGGAAAAGCTGATGGTAATTTAGTAAAACAGATTGTTCAAAAACACTTACAGTAATAATGAAATTAGATATATATAACTGGGAATTACTTAAGGAAGTTTCTCCTAAATTTTCAATTTCTTCAAAAAATTTAGAAAAAGCTCTAAAAGAGCAATTTTCTGAGTACAATCTTTTTCAGGTGGGTATAGTTTGTGTTAATAGTGAGTATATACATAGGCTTAATTTAGAGTATAGAAAGAAGGACTATGTTACAGATGTGTTATCATTTAACCTTGATACAGAGCCATTAGTTGCAGAAGTATACATTTGTCCTGAGTATATATTTTCTAATACAAAACCATCACTTTTTGAAGAAGAGATAGTTAGGAATATAGTTCATGGTCTTTTACACATAGTAGGATACGACCATGGTGAGGATATGGAAAAAACAGAAATGTTGGTTAAACAGGAGGATATTGTTAAGAAGATTTTTAATACACTCTAACTGTTTTTATGGTATAATTAAAATAGAAGGCTGGGCAGACCCCGTCCTCGATTGAGATAGGGAAACTTATCAAAAAGATCGCTAGTAAGGGGGGGTAGTCACCCAGCTTTATTTTTTAAGAATAATCTCTTTTAACCCTTCTCTGTCAAAGATTAACAATCTAGATATTTCTTTGCCTCTATTTCTCTTGTTGTACATACTTAACTGTTCTGCAACTTTTCTTTCTAAAGAAGCTCCTTTCAAATCTATAATATAATACTTTTTACCAGAAATAACTCCTCGTTTAATTAGTCCAGAGATACTTCCATAACTTTGTTTTGCTGGTCTCTTCAATTCCCACTCAATACCATTCCATATAAAGTCCTTTGTGGGGATATAACCACCTTTAGGAGAGGGTTGAGCTCTGTTTATCCAAGTAATTGTATATCCCAAATCTGTAAACTTTTGTGTAAAATCTTTTTCTTCTGTCTTTAAGATATCCCTATTCTCATAATCTTCTAAATTCAGTCCAATCCTCTTGTGTAAAGGAGTATCTCTTAACTTCCTCAATTCTATCTTTGATAGCTTAGGTTTTCGTATAGCTTTAAGACTCTTTGTTTTAGAAACAACTTTCCTCATCCATAGATTCTAAACAAAAGAAATTAAATCTAGATTAACTCTGTGAATAATAATTGGGATGGGATATAATTTATCAATAGTTCAAAACATACTTCAATGAAACTAATAGTAGGATTAGGAAATCCAGGTAAAAAATATCAAACAACTAGACATAATACAGGGTTTCTCTTTCTTGATATGCTTAGAGAAACATTCCTTTTTCAAAAAGGATACAGAGTAACAGAATGGGAAGAAGAGAAAACATTCATGTCTGAACTATCTTTTCTTAAAAAAGGTTCTCAGGTTGTAGCCATCTTTCAAAAACCCTTAACTTTTATGAACAACTCTGGTCAAGCAGTAGGAAAAATTGTTAAAAAGTATGATATTGATGTCAAGAAAGATTTAATACTAGTACATGATGATTTAGATTTGCCTCTAGGTAAATACAAATTACAATATGAAAAATCTCCAGATGGTCATAATGGAGTCATAGATGTCGAGAACATTTTAAAAACTAAAGAATTTTTAAGATTAAGATTAGGAATTGAGAGTAGAACAGGTAAGGAGATTCCAGGGGATGCATTTGTGTTGATGAACTTTAGTGAAGATGAACAACTTCTCTTAGATGAAGTATTTCAAGATGCACTTAAATCAATTCTAGGAGAGATACTACTTTAAATATGGATACTTTTAGTGAAAAACTTCTCTCTAATTCTGCAGATTTGAAAGAGAAGATATCAGAGGTAAGAGCTGTTACAGGTGTAGATGAACAATATCTAGAATTTGTAGCTGAGTACTTAGGTCTTCTTTTAGGTAAATCTGTATGGCTTACTAGAAGTAAAAACAAAGAAGACATACTCTCTGATGAAAACTCTCTTTTGATTGAAGAAGGTGGAAAACTAGATATTAAGAAGTTATCAAGTTTAGGATATGAAAGGGTAGATAGAGTATGGAATGAAGGAGAATTTGCTATCCTAGGAGATATTTTAATCATCTGGGCTTTTAGCATGCAGAATATTCTAAGGGTAAGCTTCCTAGGAGAGAAGATAGAGAGTATTGATATTGTTACAAGTGATAGTAGGAAGAAGATAGAATCTGTTAAGAGAAGGGTATTATTAAGTGAGTCTTCAGATTTGATTTTAGGTAATGAGGATGTAGAAGATTCGATTAGAATTGAAGTAAAAGAGAATATTGGTCTTTTACCAGATGAAGCTGTTAATTTAGGTATTCATTCAATCCCTAATTTAGAGATGTATTCATCTGTACATGCAGTTAGAGAAATAGTTAAGAATTTTAAGAGTAGGGGTTACACAATTCTGTATTTAACTGGTAACTATGATAGATACAAATTGGAGGTTGAGGATAGTCTTAAGAGTGAAATTGACTTGGTATACAGTGATATGGGTGTTTGGAAAAACCTAATTAAAAGGGGGTTTGTTTTTTCTAAACAAAATGTATTGGTTTTAACAGATATGGAGGTGTTGGGTGAGGTAGACCTTTCTGAATTCTGGACTAAAAATATGGGAATGGATCCTGGTTCGGTTGAGATTTTGAAGAAGATAATACCTGGTGACTATGTTGTACATGAAGATCATGGTATTGGTAGATATGTAGATATACAGATGAGAGAGGGTGGGTATTACATTCAGATATCATATGCAGGTAAAGATAGGTTGTTTGTGCCCCTCACAGCCTCTGAGAAGCTTACAAAGTACATTGGTGCAGCAAAAGCCAAGCCAGTTTTAACAGGGCTTAATAGCGGGGCTTGGAGGAGGATTTCTAAGAAGGCAAGAGAGAGAGCTGAGAGTATTGCAAAGGAACTTCTCCAACTTTATGCATTGAGAGAAACTTCAACTATTGATCCAGCACTTTTAGAAGAAGGAGAGTTAAGTGAGTTTGAAGTTTTTGTTAATAATTTTGAATACAAGGATACTGATGACCAACTTCTAGCAACTAAACAATTGGTGGATGATTTACAGAGTGGTAAGCCGATGGATAGGTTGTTGGTTGGAGATGTAGGGTATGGTAAGACAGAGATTGCTATGAGAGCTATGTTTGCAGTTGTTAATAGTGGAAAACAGGTTGCTCTTCTTGCACCAACAACAATTTTGGTATCCCAGCATCTTGCTGTCTTAAGAAAAAGATTTGAAGGTACACCTTTTAATATTCAAGCACTCTCTAGAATGGTATCAGAAGAAGAAAAACAGAAGGTAATTGAGGGTTTGAAAAACGGTAGTGTAGATATTGTAGTTGGAACTCATGCACTTTTGAGTGATAGTGTAAATTTCAAAGATTTGGGTCTTCTTGTTGTAGATGAGGAACAGAAGTTTGGAGTGAAGCAGAAGGAGAAGATAAAAGGGAAGAAGTTAAATACTAATGTGCTTTCCCTTACAGCTACTCCCATACCTAGAACTTTAAATATGGCTCTACTTGGTATTAGGGATATCTCTGTATTAGCAACACCTCCTAGTGGTAGGCAGGAGATATTGAATCATTTTGGTAAGTTTAATTGGGATAGTGTAAGAGAGGCAATACAGAAGGAGTTGAATAGGGGTGGGCAGGTGTATTTTTTGCATAATAGGGTAGAGACAATACAGAATGTATATGATAGGTTGGTCAAGTTGTTTCCCCATGTGCAAACGGTAGTGGTTCATGGTCAGATGGGTGTTCAAACTTTGTCTAGGAATATGGAGAGTTTTGTAAAGGGGGATGCTAAGATATTGCTTTGTACTACGATAATTGAGAATGGGTTGGATATCCCAAGTGTAAATACTTTGATAGTTGATGATGCTACAATGTTGGGTCTTGCACAAATGTATCAGATTAGGGGGAGGATAGGGAGGTCCAAGGTTCAAGCTAATGCATATTTCTTCTTTGATACACTGAGGGGAGATTCTGCTTTGAGGTTGGAAGCATTAAAGAGTTCTCAAGAGTTAGGGTCTGGTTTTCTTCTTTCAAACAGAGATTTGGAGATTAGAGGGGCGGGGGATATATTAGGAAGAAATCAATCAGGAGCTATTAATTCTGTGGGTTATGGTTTGTATTCACAGATGCTTGCTGAAGCGGTTGATAGTTACAAGGAAAAAACTGTTAGCTAATTTCCTATACAGGGTTATTGACATATGCCAGAAACTATGTATAATGGTGGTGTATATAATATAAATGTTTTGAAAGGGGGTAAAGAATATGCCAAAGAGAGATGGAACAGGTCCTATGAGACAAGGACCTATGACAGGTCGAGGTTTAGGTAAATGTAATAATAGTGACAATGAGAAGTTTGGAACTGGTCGAGGAATGGGTAGGGGTCTGGGAAGAAGTTTAGTTAATCAAAAGGACTCTTCAAAAACAGAAAAAGAACTATTAACAGAGCAGAAAGCTATTTTGCAAAATCAACTCGAAGCTGTTGATAAACAACTAGAGAATCTTTAATGTAAGAACAACTGATATGGCTAGACCAAGGAAATGGAGAAATGTTTGTAGTTTACCTAAGAATAATAGGTTTGGACCTCTGGGTGGGGTTACAGACATAGAGGATCATATTACCATGACTGTAGATGAGTACGAAACGATAAGGTTAATAGATTTAGAAGGTTTTACTCAAGAGGAATGTGCTAAGCAGATGAATGTTGCTCGTAGTACGGTTCAGGGTATTTATGTTGAAGCTAGAAGAAAGCTTGCAGAGTCTCTGGTAAACGGAATTCCTTTGTTAATAGAGGGTGGTGAGTATCGACTTTGTGATGGAGAGGGACAAGGTTGCGGACATGGTTGTGGTAGGCGAAGGCGTGGCAACAGAGGGTGGAAATAATTGTAGTAAGTTTATGAACATATCTACATTCGACTGATTGAAAGTCCTTTATTGGTAAGTGTTTAGAAGATAGAGTGGTTGTCTTGAAAATCACTATATTCCCAAAAGAAACCACCTATAGAATTGAAAAATAATTTCTTTTAACCTCTTTTTCTCCTTACTACATAGCCTTAAACTCATCAAATATATATGCTGGGTAAATAATGTTCACTTGGCAAGGTTGAAAGTTTGGACTAACATATGACCATGTCTTCAGTACTCTATCAAAAATATAGGTCACAAGACTTTGACCAACTAAAAGGACAGGATAATGTTGTTAAACTGCTAAAGAATGCAGTGCAGAAGGAGCAAATAGCACATGCATATCTTTTGGTTGGTTCTAGAGGGACAGGAAAGACATCCACTGCTAGAATTTTTGCAAAAGCTATTAATTGTAAGAACCCTAAGAAAGATGGTAATCCGTGTTTAGAATGTGAGAATTGTAAAGCAATTGCAGATGGTACATTCTTGGATTTGATTGAGATAGATGCAGCATCAAATAGGGGGATTGATCAGATTAGAGAGTTGAAGGAAAGAATAGAGTTTTCGCCTGTTGAGGGTAAATACAAGGTATATATCATTGATGAGGTTCATATGCTTACTACAGAAGCATTTAATGCACTCTTGAAGACTTTGGAAGAACCTCCAAAGCATGTTGTTTTCATTTTGGCCACAACCGATGTACATAAACTGCCCCCCACGATCCTTTCAAGATGTCAGAGGTATGATTTTAGATTAGGTACTGATGATGAGATTGCTGACTTAATTAAATCTGTAGCTAATGAAGAGAAGATTAAGATAGAGGATGATGCTCTTGATATCATTGTTAAAAATGCAAAGGGTAGTTACAGAGATGCTCTATCAATCTTAGATGTAGTATATAGTGGACAGGAGAAAGATAAAAATGTGATAACTTTGGATGAGGTACAGAAAACATTGGGTCTTCCAGATTCAGAGAAAGTTATCTTACTACTTAAATATCTTCTTGCTGGTGATGGAGCTGAGGCACTTGCTATCATAGAGAGTTTGGAAGTCGATGGTGTTAATCTTCAGCAATTTACAAGTTTTGTTCTCGACTACCTTAGAAGTATTCTCTCTCAGAAGATAAAGAATGATTTTAGGAAAGATTTCCCATTTAGTAAGGATATAGATATTAGGGATATTCATAAGTTAATTAACCTCTTTTTAGAAGCGGAGAACAAGATTAGATATGCACATAATCAAGCATTAGTATTGTTAATGATTATTCCAGAGATGATGAAGCCTAATGTAAAGAGTGAGATAAAGATGGTGAATAGGGATGTGAAGAAGAGTTTACCTACAACAGAGGAAAAAGAAGATGAAAAGAAGAAAGAAGAGGTAAAAGTAAATGGTGAGAAGACAGTGACAGTTGAGGAGATAAAAGAGGGTTGGGATAAGTTTGTAGATGAGATTAAACCTTTTAATCATCATCTTTATGCTTTTATTGGTGGAGGACATATTAGATCATTTGAGGGAGGTACATTACATTTGGAAGTCCCATTTAGTTTTCATAAGGATAGGATAGAGACACCTAAGAGTAGAAATATCATATCGGAGGTGTTTGGGAAAGTGTATGGTGCACCTTGTAAGGTTGAGTGTTATGTTAATCCTGATATTAAACCTGTTGAGAAGGCTGATGCAGATGTTGTGTTGAAAAATCTTCCTGTTATCCCTAAGAAGAAAGAAACTGAAGAGAAACCAAAGAAAGCTACAGCTAGTGATATTGAAGCAATATTTGAGGGTGTATAGTTGTTGTTTTGTTATAATCAAACATCTAAAATTTCACTGAAAACAATATGAATATTAAAGATATACAAACATGGGAGAGAGATTTTACAAAAAGAAAAGGAATAGCACAGGATGAGGAGAAGGCTGTAAAGATTGCAATGCTTAAACTTACTGAAGAGGTAGGTGAGGTGTCTAAGGCAATATTGGAGAAGGATTGGGATGGTGTTCTTGCAGAGGTGACAGATGTGATTGTTTTTGCATGTAAGGTTGCTAATATAGCTGAAGATTTTCATAATACAGAGAAGTTGGTAGATGTGATGAAGGAGAAGATAGAGTATTCTGAGAAAAGGACTTACGATAAAGAGAAGAACAAGTTTGATAAACCTAAGGATGAGAAGTTTCATTAGCAGTTGAAGAGTGTAAGATAATTAAAATGGTAAATCTTCTTCAAATGAATCATTTTGGTTCTCTTTTTCTTCGTTATCAAATCCATTATATTGATTTCTAGAAGTACACAGTGTGAATAGTGTGATATTTGCAGGACTGAATTCATCCAGTTTTGAGGCACATACAAACAAAGTTGCTCCTGTTGTACAAATATCATCAATCAATAATACATTTTTCTTACTTATTCTAGATGCTTCATCTTTTATATCAAATTTCTTCAATTTCTCTTGATATTCTTTTGTAAATTCTTTTTGTGTATGATAATTAGAAGATGTACTAGAACAAGTAATTAAGTTGTAAAGAGGTTTGTTCAATTTATCAGCAATATACTTTGCTAAATTTCCCATCCTATTATTACTATAAATGTTGCTAGGGACATATGTAATTAGATCAATATCGACAAAAAGCTTTGGATTTAATCTAAAGAATTTATTTAAGTATCCTATTATTTTCCCGCTTTTTGAAAATTGCCACACTTTCTGTTTTATCTTCACAATTTCTTCTGCAAGAGGTAATCTTTCATGTTCTCCTTCTTTTTTGTAGTAATAGGATAGGGCATATCCTTCATAGTGTTTGTTATTTCTAGAGATGTAAATACTTTTAGGTTTCCACTCATTCATATTTAAGCATATAATGTCGTAATTTAAATAAATAGCTCTTGTTGCTCACAGTCTCTTTTAAGTTTTCCATCTTTTAATCTGAACGGTTTTGCACCTTTTTCTTTTAATAATTTTGCATGTGCTGGGAAATTTTCATTTATTGCAATATATACATTAGATTTTTTTTCAACATTAAGATATATTTTCCTCAGATATTGTTTAGCACCTGCCCAAGTTCCTCCTTGATTTATTTTGTTACACTCAACAACAAAAGATTCGCTAGAAAGAGCATAAATATATTTGTTTCTTCTTAATGGATTAGTTTTGTATTCAAAAGGTGACAAAGGAATACTTCCATTAACTAAACTGAGAAGTAGGAGAGAGTCATCAAAAACAAGTTTTTTGTGAGATTTCATGAACTCTTCTATAGATATAGATAGAATACCAATTCTGTTTCCATTGAATTCTAATGCTGTTTCTAAAGCAATACTGTCTATGCCTTTTGCAAATCCAGATATTATAGTTTTCTGTTCTTTAGTTACTAGGTATTTAACTAAGTCTCTTGTTAATTTTTGTGATTCAGGGAGTGGATCTCTAGCACCAACAATAGCGGAGATGTTAGCTCTATCTCTCAAAAGATTTAGGTTACCTTTGTAGAACATATAGGAGTTAGTTAATGAATCTTTATTAATTAACTCCGTGGGTATAGTACCTTTTATAAAAGAGAAATCTTTTAATCTTTTGCTTTTAGTGGCAGGAGTTGTTTTGTCATTGTTTGACATAATCCTAATTATATCAGAAAACTACTTTAGATAATAGCTTTTCTTTGCTTTAATCTCTGTTTTTTCCTTCTCTCTCTTCTTTTCATGTATAATAGCTGTGGATATATAAATTTTTTTGTTTTTAAACATATGGCATTACCAAATCCAATCGAGTTAATAAAAATGCAAAATGAAGCTAAAAAAATGCAGAATAGGTTAAGAGAGAAGAAGGTCAAAGGTGAATCAAGGAATGGAATGGTTAGAATATATATGAACGGAGCACAGGAATTTGAAGATGTATATATTGATGAAGAGTATCTAGACCCAGATATGATAGATCAGATTAAAAAAGGCTTTAAGGAAGCATTCAAAGACTACCAGAAGAAACTACAGAAGGAGATGGTTCAAGATATGGATTTAGATCAGATAAAAAGTATGTTTGGAAAATAGAGTATGACAGTATTACCCAAAAGTGTTGAAAAAGTAATAGAGGAGTTTGGTAGGCTACCAGGTGTTGGTCCTAAGTCTGCATCAAGGATGGCATATCACTATCTAAGATCACCTAACAAGGATGCGACCAAGCTGGCTAATGCTCTTGTAGAGATGGATGAGAGTGTTGTGAATTGTAAAAAGTGTTTTAATGTAACGGATCATGAGGAGTGTAATATTTGTTCTAGTCCATTAAGGAAGAAGGAAAGGATATGTGTAGTTGAAGAACCATTGGATGTTGTAGCTTTTGAAAATTCTGGTGTATATGACGGAATATATTTTGTACTTGGCGGTGTAATTTCTCCTGCAGATGGCATTACATCTGAGGAATTAAGATTCAAAGAGTTGAAAGCAAGGGTTGAGGAGTTGTTAAAGGAGGTAGGTAACTTAGAGATTATCATTGCAACAAATCCTAGTTTGGAAGGTGAGGCTACAGCTAGCTACATATATGACCTGTTTCAAAGTCAAATGAAAGAAGGTAAACTGAAGATAACCAGGTTGGCAATGGGGTTGCCTACAGGTGCTGATCTTGAGTATGCTGATAGATTGACTTTAAAGAAAGCATTGGAAGGAAGAAGGGATTTTTAATGAATCTGTTTGTAAGTAAAATATGATGCAAAATACTGTTTCAATACAATTAAGTTTGGATGAATGTTTAGGTTTAGAGAAAACCTTTAGAGATGCTGGTTGGAGAAAGGAACCAATGGAGAATGAGTATGTTGTGTTTAGAATGGAAAATGATAATGGTTCTGTTGCAATCCTCTATACAAGTAGAAAGTTGGTTTTTCAAGGTAAGGAAGATTTTGATGAGATTGTTTCGAGGGTGAAGCAGGGTCTTGTGGCAAAAGAGGTTGCCGTAAAACCACATATTGGTGTTGATGAGGTTGGGAAGGGTGATTACTTTGGTCCACTTGTAGTAGTTGCTTGTTTTGTGAATGAGGAGTCTGCTAAGAAATTTTTAGATATTGGGGTGGGGGATTCTAAGAAGTTTTCTGATGGGAAGATAATGAAGATGTATGAGCAGATGAAGGATTATGAATATTACTATTCATCCATTGTTATGCCAGAAGAATACAATGCATTGGTGAAAGAAACAGGTAATGTAGCTATACTTCTTGCAAAACAACACTCTAAGGTAATTGAGGAGGGTTTGAAGGATTTGGAAGAGAAAGGAGTTAGGTGTGATAGTGTGGTTATAGATCAGTTTTCAAGTAGGGATGATAGGGTTAAGGATGAGTTGGGTGAGTTAGGAAAAGAGGCTAATTTTGAACAGTATCACAAAGGGGAGTCAGATATTGCTGTTGCTTGTGCTTCTGTTTTAGCTAGAGGAATATTCTTAGAAGAGATGGAGAAGATGAGGAAGGAGTATGATTTTGATTTTCCTAAAGGGGCAACTCATGTGATAGAGAAAGGGAAGGAGTTTGTTAAGAGGTATGGGGCTGATGAGTTAGAGAAGGTTGCAAAGGTGAGTTTTAAAACGACTAAAAGTGTCTTGAAATGAAGAGGGGTGTATTAACAGATGGTCCTTTCCAAACAATTGATAAGGAAGGGGTTGGTGAATTGATGAAGAATGCTTTTAAGTAAGCTAAGGGTATGAGTAAGGATATTGAGATTGGTATTTGTGGAGAGCATGGAGGAGATCCTAAGTCAGTAGAGTTCTGTCATATGATTGGAATGGACTTAGTAAGTTGTTCACCATACAGAGTACCTATTGCAAGACTTGCTGCTGCACAGGCTGCTATTAGAAATAGCTTTGAAAAGTAAATTGAAAACTTGTTTTCGTCTGGTATAATAGCCTAAAGAGGTTGTTCAAGGGAGTTGAAGTATGTACTTTATTAAGGAATTACATAAAATTAGGTATAATTGTACTGGGGGAATAGCACTTTTCATTGATATGGATGGTGTTGTCGCAGATTATAGGTTTGGTGAAGGGGAAAATATTGAGAATAATGTTTATGGTACATATTTATATAAAAGACCAATAAAAACATCTATTAATATCCTTAAAAAAGTAAATGAGCAATTTGATTTTGAAATGTTTATTTTAAGTTCGTGTAGATATTCTGAACAAATAGGAGAGAAGAGTAAATGGTTAGAAAAAAATATGCCATTTATAAAGAAAGAGAATCAATTATTTGTTATTTCAAATACATTTGAAGATAGGAAAATGTTGAAAATTGATAAGATAAAGCAAACCATAGATGGAAAATATGAAAAAGCTATAATGATAGATGATACACATGATGTTTTATTTCTGGCAATAAAGGAATTAGGTGATAAAGTAGTTCCATATCATGTTATTACATTATTTGATTAAAGGTGTTTATGAATTATGATGTTATAGTTGACTGCTATACCGATGAACCTTCAGGGTTAGGTGTTCCACCATTTTTAAGTGTTCATTCTAGGTATATAGCAGGTACTTTGGAGGATAATAAAAGGAAATATTATTACTTAACAATAGATGATTTAAGGTTTAATGCTGGAGAAACACATGATGTTGCATCTTATAATAAAAGAATTCTTAATGTAACCAAGAATAAAAATGATGTAAGAAATATTCTAGCTAATGCAGAAAACATATACATTGTAATGGGTTGCTTTGTAAAATATGAATATGTTTCTGCTGAACCACCATCTTTTGTAGAAGTCGAAGAACTAATGAAAGAGTATAATTGTAATAAATTGTTATTTTACTCATTAGGTGGTAATGAGTTAACTAGAGAAAACATTAGAAAGACTGTACCACAAGGATTATTTAGTGATATCATATTTGGAAATACATATAATTATTTTATTGGTGAAAAAAATAATAAATTTACACCTAATTATGATAGATTACGAACAATAGCTATTAGTTCTTCATCAATATTAAATCAACTATCTAGACCACTAGTTATAGAGGTAGAGACAGCTATTGGATGTAATAGAAAACCAGGTTGTACTTTTTGTATAGAAGGTATGAGGGGTTTACCACTACAGTTTAGAGAGATAGAAGATATAGTTGCAGAAATTAAAAGTTTATATGATAAAGGTGCTTTGTATTTTAGACTAGGTAGACAACCCAATTTTTATGCATATAAGAATTGTAATCCAAATGCAATAGAAAAGTTGTTTCAAAGAATTTGGGAAGAATGCCCTAATATAAAAACACTACATATTGATAATGTTAGTCCACACAATGTAAATACACTTGAAGGTGTTAAGATAACTGAAATTATTGCTAAATACACAACTGCAGGAAATATTGCACCATTCGGAGTTGAGTCCTTCGATCCTAAAATAAGAGAATTGTGTAATCTAAACGGTAGTTTAGATGATATCCATGAATCAATTAATATGATAAATAAATATGGAAAAGAAAGAGGGGAAAACGGTTTGCCTAAATTATTACCGGGGATAAATATAATATATGGATTAGATGGGCAATCCAATAAGACATTAGACTATAATTTAACTAATTTTAGAAAAATGTTAGATTCCGGAAGTTGGGTAAGAAGAGTGTTTGTTCGTAAATTAACATCCCCATACGGTGAGCAATTTGACAAATATACAAAAGATAAACTTGAAGAGTTCGAGTATTGGAATTGTAAGATAAGGAAAGAATTTACTATTCCTATGTTAAAAAAAGTTTTTCCAGTTGGGTTAGTAATAAAGGATTTGAGAATGGAGATGTTTAGAAATGGAGATTCTATTTTACGCCAAATGGCCACATGTCCAGTTAGAGTTGTTATCAAAAACACAGAATTAAAGTTAGATGATTTCTATAATGTTAGAATTATTGGATATATTGGAGATCGTACTCTTCTAGGAGAAGTATTATGAAAAAAGTAGGCTTACTTATACCAAAAACAAATCTTACTGTTGAATATGAATTACAGTATTTATTTAGTAAAAAATTTTTTAGTATTCAAGACGTGGTGTTCTATGTGTCAAAATTAGATTATAAAATAAGTTATAAGAAAGACAAGAAAAGATTTTTGAATGATTTAGTTGTAGATAGTAAAAATAAAATTAAAGATCTAGAATATCTAGGTGTAGATTATATAAGTTTCTTTTGTACTTCATCAGCAATTATTAATTCTAATGTTGTAATTGATAATAATCCTTTTAATGCCATAATAGAGGAAGCTAAGCAAAAAAATATAGAAAAATGTTTATTGATAACACCTTATGATGAGATAATAGGAGGTAATTTGAAAAATGAACTAGAAAAGAGAGACATTTGTGTTTGTAAAAATATAAATATTAATTTAATTAAGACAAATGATTATTTTGATTTTGGAATAAATAAGCTAAAAGACTTCATCATAGATAATTATAAAAAAGAGTATGAAAATATAATAATTTCGTGTACTAATTTTCCTACAATATCGGTGATTAATGAGTTGGAATCGAAACTTGAAAACAATATTATTTCGAGTAATTCCTGCTTATTTAATAAAATAAAAAAAGAAGTAATAAAGCGATAAAATGACAAAAAAAGAATTCAAAGAAATTATCTCTATATGTTCAAGTATGGCTGATGTCAAAGAAGATGTTTTTAAAAACCATGATAATAATATGTGGTGGCCATTAGAAGTGGAAGATTATAGAAAAAGATTACTTATAGCAGGTTTATCGACACGAGTATCTTATAATATGATTTACAGTTATAGAAGTGTAATTGACAAACTCAATAAATATAGTTATGAACAAATCAAATTAATGGAGAAGGAAGAACTTATTGCGATAATAAAAGGATTAGGACTTGCTAATGCGAGGTATAAATATTTAAAATCAATGATAAGTTTTATTGAAAAATATAAAGATGAGATATTAGCAAAATCAAATGATGATTTAATAAAAATGATAGCTGAGAATGTTGTTGGTGCATCATATAAAGTGGCTCAATGTTGTGTTTTGTACACAAGAGGTTATTATTGTGGAATAATGCCTGTTGATAGTGGTATGAAAGATATACAACTTCCATGTTTAGGGTTTGAAAAATATAGTAATGCATTTGGACATGATATTCTAAGGAAGCAATTACAAGAATTAGTAAAAGATAACAATATGGAAGATATTATAATACAGAACGGATATGACAAATTAAATATACCAGATTATAATAATGCTTGTTGGTGGGTTCATTTAGTTTTGATATATTACAAGAGACATTATTGTAACAAACATAAGCCAGATGAATGTCCCTTAGCAAAAATGGTGCATACAAGCTTTAAATGTAAAAAATAGTTGGAGGATTCAAGATGATAATAATTGAAGGATTAGATGGAGTCGGTAAAACAACATTAGTAGATTATTTGGTTAGTAATGGTATGAAAAAATACCATTTTGATTATGATGAAAAAAACAAGGATTTATTTAGTAAATATATGGTTGTTTTAAATGAAGATACAAGTAGTATTGTTTTTGATAGATCCTTTGTAAGTGAAATGGTATATGGTCCTATATTAAGAAATAATTGTAAATTAACTTTAGAGCAGTATACACAATTGTTGCAAGAATATAAAAAACATGAAGCAATCATCGTTTATTTAACATCGCCAAAAGGTGTATTGTTATCTAGACGTGCTAATGATTTAAAGGATTATAATATGATAGACAAATACTATGAGTTGTTAAATGCTCGATACGAGGAAATTATGGATTACAGTAGTGTTTTCATTGATATTCTAACATTGGATAGTCATAAAATGGGTAAAGAAGAAATTCAAAATAATACTAAGAAATTGTTTTTAAAATGATAGATTTATGTTTTGTTGGTAACAGTTCCATCGATTATATATTAAATCCGAATGGTAGAAGAAAAGTATATGGAGGTAGTGCTATATATAGTTCTTTTTCTTGTCGGAGTGTTTCTAATAAAAGGATTGGTATAATTAGTCACGTTAATGATAATTTGAAAAAAGTTTTAGATGTTAAACAAATTGAATTATTTGAAAATGTGTGTGATGAAATAACTACATTTGAAATTGATGAGAAATTAGGAACTTGTAGTTTTCTAAAACGAGTTGGTAAAAAATTTGAAATAAATCAAAATATAAACATTGATTATTTACATATTTCATTTAGGAAGGGGGTCGATATATATGGTATTTTACATAATGATAAAATCAGGTATAGACATTTATCAATCGATGTGATGATTCATAGCATTGAAAGTGTCGTTTCTGTTATAAAAAAATACAAAGATAAAATTGATATTATTTTTTGTAATTGTGATGAATATCATATATTAAAAGATCGAATAACTGACTTACCTGTTACTATTGTTACAAATCAGGATAAACCAGTTGTAGTTATTCAACATCGGAAAAACATTTATTACACTGTTCCACAAAATTTGCATCTAATTTCAACTACGGGAGCAGGAGATTCATTTATAGGTGGCTTTTTAGCTAAGTATTCTGAGAAGAAAATACTTGATGATGCAGTGATTCAAGGAATAAAAAATGCTAGCTATTCAATTACAAGATATGGACCAATAGATGAAATTTCAGAAATCAACTATACTCCAAATACCAATGAATTACCTAAAAATATTATCGTTATTGGTAATTCTTGTGCAGGAAAGACTACTTTTGTTGATTTTTTCAAATCACATTATAACATTTATACTGATATAGATGACTTGGCACCATTATTGGAAATGTTTATGATTGATGATATATCTTCGAAGAATAGTTTAGAAGACTTAAAGCAAATAAAAGATAATTTGATATTTATGAGAGATATATATGAACAATATTTAGATGATTTCCCAAACATTAATCATTATTCTAGAATTGCGAAAAATGGTTGTGGGTACGACATAATAAATCCTAACTTATGGGATATTATTTTAAGAAAATCAGTATCGATTTTAAAAAGAGAAAATAACATTATACAGTTTTCGCGTGGGAGAGATGTAGAATATGAAAAATTATATGGTCATGATGTTTATAACAGGAGTTTAAATATAGTTCTTGAGGAATTAGAAAATAAAGAAAATACTATTATTGTTAATTTAATTTCAAATTTGAAAAATAGAAAAGAACGTAATAAAATCAGACATGATCATGGAGGGCATTTTGTTTCTGATGATACAATGGATAATGTGTACAAAGAAGATATTTTTAAATACGAGGAAATAGGTAATGGTAGAGGTTTTATTAATTTAAATGATAAAGAATATCCAGTATATACTATTAATAATAATAAAATGTTATCTAAAATAAAGTTGAAAGAATTTTTTACATCCAAAATAGCAGAAATAATAGATTACTATCAAAGATTTAAGGAGGAAAAATATGGTGAGTATTAAGGAGATACAAAAAGAAATATGGTGTAATAAAATTAACAAAGGGTTTAATACAACTGATGTTAATAAAGAGTTTTGCTTATTGTATGGTGAGGTAGCAGAAGCTTATGATGCTTATAGAAAAAAGAAAGAAGATTTAAATGAGGAGCTTGCAGATATAGCTATTTATTTAATGGGTCTCTCTGAAATGTTGGGTTTTGATTTAGAAAGCGAAATATTAAAAAAGGTTGAGAAGAATAATAAAAGAGTATATAAGAACATTGATGGTATTAATATAAGAGTGGGTGATTAATAAAAAAAGAATCTCTTTTGTAGTAAAATAAAGTTGATGGTAGATATAGAAACACAGAAATTTGGTGATTTTGAAATTGGGAAGATGAAAGAACAGGATCTTAAGTTTTTACCTGAATTATGTAGACAATATTATGTTGAAAGTCCTGAAGATTCAACAAATATAGAGGGGATGTATCGTAATTTTGAAAAGTATAAAGATGGTGAATTTTGGCATTTTTTTGTTATGCGTCATGGGAAGGAGACAATGGGCTATGCTGAGGTGTTTTTACATCCTAATCTTTTCTTTGAACAGAAACCTTACATTACAATTTGGTGGGTAAGAATTGAAAAGAAATATCGCAATCAAGGACTTGGTAAAAAGTTAATTCAATATATAGAGGAATTTGGTAGGAAGATGGGTGCAGATAGTTGTTGTTTACAAGCTGAGATACCTAATGTTGTTGCACAGAAACTTTATGAGAGTTTAGGTTATGAAAAAGATTGTGGTTATTTTAAAGATTTAACGAAGGAGTAGGTATATCAGGTAAAACTTAATCTCTTTTGTTATAATTAAGTACCTATGGAAAGCTCCAAAGATTT
Source organism: Candidatus Dojkabacteria bacterium (assembly GCA_012842045.1). Classification (GTDB taxonomy): domain Bacteria; phylum Patescibacteriota; class Dojkabacteria; order SC72; family SC72; genus UBA5232. The sequence continues at coordinate 93,852 of DUTP01000001.1, read as the reverse complement.
TTCACAAAAAGATACAACAGAACAGGCCTTAAGAGAAACTTCTAACTATAATCAGGGACCAATGATAAAGTTAAAGGACATACCACCAGAGGATATATCTCAGGCCTTAAAGGATTTCTCAGAGGGATCTGAAGGATTGGAAATATGCCTAAGGACAATGTGGAATAATAACTTAGAGACTATTGCATGTTGTGCAGGGAATAAAAATAGCTTCGAAAGAGCATATATCTTAATGGATAAAGGTGTTGATATCTTTTCTTTGTTATCCGAAGAATTACTATCTAATGATATGGTTTCAATAATCAGTAAAGATAACAGGCAATCAATATCTTTTGGTGGACGAGTTCAGGAAAAAGAAGAATATTTTAAAACTTTAGCAGAAGATATTATCTCTGGGAAGAAAGATAATGAGCATCTTCTTCAGGATAAAGTTGGAAAACCATTAAGTGAAGATTGGACAAAGAAAGGTATGGTTTATACTATGCTTAATAATGCGATTACTAAAGTTGGTCTTATTCAAAGGAAAAAGTTAGAGGATTTATGTAAAGCACTTAATGATGGGACAGTAGAAGAGCAAGATAGAATAATGCCAGAGTGTTATAAGGAATTGACATCAATATTACACGAAAAAAGGTAAAAGAGCAAACAAAACCATATGATTTGTGTAGAAATCAGAATTATTCAATAAGTATAGAGGATAATTAAAAAAGAACGTATAATATGTTAAGCTATGAAAGATACCATAACAATCAAAGATTTACGCAAAACATTTAAAGTACCTCTTGGTTCTTCTGGAAAGTTCTTTGGAAAAAGAGAATTTAAAACTGTTGTTGCTGTAAACAATATTAGTTTCAATGTAAAGAAAGGCGAATTAGTTGGCTTCATTGGTAAAAATGGAGCAGGAAAGACTACCACATTAAAATGTCTCTCTGGTTTACTAGTTCCAGATAGTGGAGAGGTTGAGGTTTTAGGATATATACCATCAAAAAGAGAGTATGATTTCCTACAAAAGATATCTATGGTTATGGGTAACAGAAGCCAATTGTGGTGGGAATTACCTGCAAATGACACTTTCCTTTTGAACAAAGAGATTTATCAAATCGAAGGTGAAGAGTATGAAAAAATTCTAAATGAAATGGTAGGAAGATTAGGTGTTAAAGATTTACTCGATGTACCTGTAAGAAAGCTTTCTTTAGGAGAGAGAATGAAGTGTGAGTTCATTGCTTCACTTTTGCATGCTCCTGAGCTTATTTTCTTTGACGAGCCTACACTAGGTTTAGATATTATCTCACAAAAGAATCTAAGAGATTTTCTTGTTGATTATCACAAGGAATATGACTCAACAATCATTCTTACAAGCCATAATATGGAGGATATTAGGGGAGTATGTAAGAGAGTTATTATTATCGATAACGGTAAAATTCTTTACGATGGAGAGCTTCAAGAGTTAATAGCAAAGACTCCTGATATGTCCTTAGAAGAGATTGTAAGAAAGATGTTTACATCCTAACTTTTTCATAATTGTTCTTGTTAATATGGTATAATTATCGGCATTGGAGAGATGTCTGAGTGGTCGAAAGAGACGGTCTTGAAAACCGTTGTACAGTCTTCTGTACCGTGGGTTCGAATCCCACTCTCTCCGTTGTATAATGATGTAATTATGAAAAAGAATTCTGAAACTAAAAAGGATAAGGATTTAAATCATAAAACATATAGGCCAAAGGACAGGTTTGAAGGTTTCCCTAAAGATTTACCATATTGGCAAAGAAGAATATTTGAAATTATTCCAGGCTTTCTTCTCTGGACACTTCTACTTCTTCCTATAATTTTTGCAGTATTTAGACTGACAACAGCATATGTTATCTATATGGCCTTTATAGTAGCATATTGGTTCTTTAGAGCAATTAGATTTACAGTTGGGGTTAATATAGCTGTAAAAAGGATGGAAAAAGCTATAGAAACAGATTGGGTCAAAAAAGTAGAGGAGTTGAATGATGACAGGGTTGAAGACTTAAGATATATTTATCTCTGCCCTGTATATGGTGAAGAGTACAATATTCTAGACCCATCTTTTGAAGCTTGGTCAAAGAGTGATATTGGTGCTAAAAAAATTGATGTTGTAATGGCTATTGAAGAGAAAAAACAGGATCTTCAAATTGAAAATTTCAAAAAGTTAAAGAAGAAATATGGTGATAAATTTGGAAGTATGCAATATTATATTCACCCTGCAGGTATTCCTGGTGAAATAGCTGGAGTTAAAGGAGCTAACATTAACTATGCAACTAGACATTTTGTAGAGAAACTAGAAAAGGAGGGTAAGAATTTAAGGGACTACCTACTGATTACATGTGATTCAGATTTAAGACCTCATGAGAAGTATCTCTCCGCTATAACGTATAGGTATATGACAGTTGAGAATCCGGAGTATGCATTTTTCACATCAGCTATACATACGTTTAATAATAATATTTGGAATGTACCATCATTGATTAGAAATTCCTCCAATATGACAACCATGGCGACAGCATACACTTGGGTGGTGGAGAAAACGGTGAAATCATTGTTTACTGGGGAAGAATTCTATACGAAAGATACTTTCTCCTCATATATTGTCAATTTAAATACTCTCAAAGAGATGGAGTATTGGGATCCAGAGATACCAAATGATGATACTGCATTTTACTGGAATACTATGGTAAGGAGTAAAGGTACTTTTAAAAGTTTCGAAGTATATACTCCAACATATAGTGATGCAGTTGAGAATAAGGATTTTGTGAGTACACATGTCTCATTCTACAAACAGCAGTACAGATGGGGTTGGGGTAAGATACCATTCCCAATTATGCTTTCCGTTATTCTAAGAAGAGGAAGTGGCATATCATTGTTTAAAAGAACACAGATGTTTAAAGCGGTGACAGAACAGATGTGGCTTTTTACAGTTGTAGTTGTTCTTACCTTTGGTGGCTTTTTGATATCAGTTCTCAATCCTGATTACAAACATACAATTTTCCCATACAATCTTCCTAGAATTATCAGTTACTTTTTGACATTTGCCATGATTGTAAATATGTGGACTGTTAGGGCAAGGAGAAAGATAACGCCTATCCCTAAAGATTGGAGTATATGGAGAAATATTTTAGATATTTTAGAGACATTTCTACTCTCTGTGAATATGTTAACATTCAATTTGATACCTCATGTACAAGCAATTACAGAGATGATGTTGGGCAAGGGTAAGTTTAAGAGGAACTTCTACATTACAGAGAAAGTTAGAAAAGAAGATATCTCTGTAGAAAATTCATAATTGAGTTAATCTCGATTTAATCTCCTTGGTGTACCATATCTTTACTATTTAAATTTAGTAAGGGTATGTATGAAAAAACTTCTTTTATTTATAATTCCTTTTCTAGTATTTTGCTTTTTTACAACATCGGTGTTGGCGGATGGTTTTACTAATAGTGGTGATAATGAGCAGAACTTGTTTTACTCAACAATAGCTTACAGTATCGATTCCTTATCACTTCCCGAATCTTCAAGTAGTCATGGTGGAATAGAGTATGATTTAGCTAATGTAGTTGGGAGTATGACAGGTCAGGTGCATTGGGATTTATGGATGCTCAAAGAACCAGGTTATCCTTTTAGAAAAGGGACAGATGGAACATATGTCGCTGTGCCTCCTGGGTCTGTAGTTGATGTTACCTACTTTTACTCCAACCAAACAGGTCATACAGTTTTCATTCCCGAAGTTGATGTTGCATATACTAGAAATGAACCAGTAGAAGAATCTTTTTTTACTGATTTTGCATCATTTGAGAATGGAGAAGGAGATTTAAATTCTCTTGATTTGTTAAATATGGGACAAACAGTAATTAGAAATGGTGTTCTACGCAGGTATTCAGGTGTTGGTAATGTTGAGTATACTCATCATGGAAAAAAGCATCTAGATAAATTACATATCAAAAATCCAATTTATCTAATAGATGCTTTTGCACAAGAAGAAGGTGATAGTTATCAAGTTTCTGTTAGACTTAGAAATGTTGGCTCTGATAAATTAAATCGTGTGTATCTTAAACATAAGGATTTTTTTGGTGTCGCTTCTTTAGAACCACAGGAAGATGCTAATTTCATATACTACCTTCCTAAAGAAAATATTGAAGAGGATGGTACATTTGGTTCTTTTACTGTAGAGGTTCCTGATTCTTCAAAGAGATGTTCTGTTTTTGGTAATAACTTTAGTTACAATTTTAATGTTGATTCTGTTTCTGTGTTTTCTGCAAGAATGGATGGTGGGCTGGTTTCTGGTTGGATGTTAGCTGAACCTAAAGAAGCTTTCTGTATTGAGAGGATTCCTTTTAAAATGACTTCTTCACCAGTTATGTTAGTAGAAGAGGGGGATAACAGTAATGTGGAGGAGTTGTCTCCAGAAGTAGAAGAAGAGAGTGAACAGGTTAATATTTTGGATGAGGATAAAAAGATTTTAGGTATAAGTTCATCTTTGAAAGAGTTACCAAAAACAGGGATTGATAATACATATTTAATTTACCCAACACTCTTACTCCTTGTTGTTGATATATTTCTCTGGTATTCTGTTCTTAGAAAAAGATTTAAAAAGAGGGTATATGGAAGTAGAAATATTTTTACCAAATTATGTACAAAAGGTAGCAAGAATTCTGTTAAAGGAAGGTTTTGAAGCATATCTTGTTGGTGGTGCAGTTAGAGATATTGTTTTGAAAAAAACTCCTCATGATTATGATTTGGCAACAAATGCTCTACCTGATGAGATGCTTAATATGTTTCCAAGGTCTGTTTCTACTGGTGCAAAGTTTGGTACAGTGATAGTTCTTGTGCAAGATGAACATGGTGAGACATATGAGGTAGAGGTTACAACATTTAGAAGTGAAGCTGGGTATATTGATGGAAGATGGCCTAGTTCAGTTGAGTTTGTAGACGAGATAGATAAGGATTTGGGAAGGAGAGATTTTACTTTTAATGCCATGGCAATAGATCTTTCTAAGATTAATCTTGATGATGGTAAAGAACAGAAGCAAGTTACAATCTATGATCCTTTTGATGGTGTAGGGGATATTAAAAGGAAGTTGGTTAGGGCAGTAGGTACTCCAATAGAGAGGTTTAAAGAGGATGGTTTGAGGTCTTTTAAGGCTTGTAGAATGGCTTCTCAATTAGGTTTTGATATAGAGGAGGATACATTTAATGCAATCAAAGAAGCTAATGCTGTTGCACAATCAATATCCATGGAGAGAATAAGGGATGAATTTATGAAAATGCTACTTAATTCTCCTAAACCATCTGTAGGCATTGAGTTAATGAGGGGGACAGGTCTTCTCTCTATCTTTCTACCTGAATTGTTAGAGGGAGTAGGTGTAGAACAGAAACTCTTTCATGCTCATGATGTCTATGAACATGCATTGAGAACATGTGATGTAGCTCATGATAGTGTTAAGTTAGCTGCATTACTTCATGACATTGCAAAACCTAGAACAGATATGGGAAATGGACACTTCTATGGTCATGACAGAATGGGTGCTGATATGGCAGAAGAAATTATGAAAAGAATGAAGTTCCCTAAGAATGAAATACTGAGAGTAAGAAAACTAATTGAAAATCATATGTTCCACTATCCACATAAAAAGGAAGAGATGACAGAAGAAGAAATTGAGAATGTGGAGCTTCACCAATGGTCTGATTCTGCGGTAAGACGATTCATACAAAGAGTAGGAGAGGAGAACATTGAAGATCTTTTCAAATTAAGAATGGCTGATGCACAATCAAACCCATATAGCTCATTCAAACCAGATGAAGTTACTCTCTTACAACAAAGAATAGCAGAAGTAAGAAAGCAGGATATGGCATTAAAAATATCAGATTTAAAAATCAACGGTGAACAACTAGAAAAAATAGGTGTTAAGAAAGGTCCTAAGATGGGAGAAATTTTGAGAGAACTTTTGGATATTGTAGTGGAAGATCCATTGATGAATACAAGAGAAAAGTTGGAAGAACTAGCAATTAAGTTAAATAAAGAGAAGAATGAAAATTAAAGTAGATAATCAAAAATATCTGCCAGAAGTAAAAACAGAGTTTTCAGCTGGAGCAGATTTGAAAGTAAAGACAGAGAAAGATATTGTAGTAAAACCGAATGAGAGTGCAGAGATACATACTGGAGTGTACTTAGAAATACCTAAAGGATATGTTGGTCTACTCTTTGTTAGGTCTTCTTTTGGTAAGAAAGGTCTCATGTTAAAAAACTCTGTTGGAGTGATAGATAGTGATTACAGAGGTGAAGTGATTGCTCAGGTGATAAATACATCAAAGAGTGGTATTGTCTTAACCGATACTGAAAGATTTGCTCAAATAGTTGTTGTTCCATGTCTCTCACTTAAAGATAATCTTGAAGTTGCTGATGAGCTGGAAGAAACAGAGAGAGGAGAAGGTGGTTTTGGTTCTACAGGGAAATAATTTTACTTACCCTTTTGACTGTAGTATTATATTACAGTAAGTAATATTTGATATTCTAATCTGCCCGTATGACAATACAGTTCCTTGGAGCAACAAAAACAGTAACAGGTTCCTGTTTTTTGGTAGATACAGGTAGATTCAAGTTCTTAGTAGATTGTGGTGCTTTTCAAGGTGCAGAAGAGATAGAGGAAAAAAACTATGATCCTTTTCCTTTTAATCCTGCTGATATAGATTTTGTCCTTCTTACTCATGCACATTTTGATCACTGTGGGAGATTACCTTTGTTAGTCAAGCAGGGTTTTAAAGGGAGAATAATATCAACACAACCTACCAGGGATTTAACAAAGATAATACTTTTAGATTCCGCTAAACTTCAAGAGGAGGAGAGTAAGAGATGGATGGCACAAGCAAAAAAGAGCTCCTCTGATGAAGGTGTTCAGAAGCCCCTTTTTACAGAACAAGATGTCGAAGAAACAATGAAGTATTTTGAAGTATATCCATACAATACTTCTGTAAATCTTTCTCAAGATACTCTAGAAGTAAGAATGAGAGATGCTGGTCATATCTTAGGGTCTTCTATCTTTGAAGTTTGGGCTAAAAATGAAGCAGATAGATTGAGAAAATTGGTTTTCTCAGGAGACTTAGGGCAGCCTGGTGCTAGAATTGTAAGAGACCCAGATCTGATAAGAGAGGCAGACTATGTCATCTGTGAGTCTACATATGGAAATAGATATCACAAGGATAGAAATGAGACAGTTCTAGAGCTATTAGAAGCTCTGCATAGCGCTCAAAAAGTACAAGGTAATGTTCTGATCCCATCTTTTGCAATTGAGAGGACTCAGGAGCTTCTCTATGAGTTAAATCTGTTTGTTGAAAAGAAACTATTAGAAAATATGCCAGTATATTTAGACAGTCCTATGGCTGTTAAAGCTACAGAAATATTTAGACAGTATCCAGATTTCTATGATACAGATGCGAAGAGGTTAATAGAGAAAGGGGATGACCCTTTTGATTTTCCTGGTTTTAGAAAAATTGAAAGTACAGAGGAATCTAGGAGGTTAGTATCTAAACAAGGTGTTGTCATAATTGCAGGAAGTGGAATGTGTACAGGAGGTAGGATACTTCATCATCTAAAAAATAATATAGAAGATCCAAAGACACATCTTGTGATTGTTGGCTATCAAGTTGCTGGTACTTTAGGTAGAAGAATAGTGGATGGAGAGAAGACAGTAAAAATACATGGACAGGAATATCAAAACAATGCAAAATTATATACACTGAATGGTTTTTCTGGACATGGAGATCAAAGAGATCTCAGGTATTGGTTAAGGAGTTTTGGGCATACACCTAGAAAGATTTTTTTGGTGCATGGAGATAGTGAGATAATAGATGCTTTTGCAGAGAATCTTAGGCAGGAGTTTAATAATGAAATATATATACCTGAGTATATGGAGAGTGTTAAATTAGATTAATTTTGCAATACCTATGAAGGAGTATCCTGAAGTAAAAAAGATTTTTGATGATATACAAAAGTTGAACATTCAAGGTGCTACTAATGTAGCTATTTCAACTTTTGAAGGTATGAAAATCTATCTTGAAAAAACTGAGGAAACAGACAAAGATGAGCTTTTCTCTGAATTGAGTAGGGTTGGATGGGAGTTAGCCCTTGCTAGAGATAATGAACCACTTGCAAGAAATGGTGTAACATATATTCTTCATTTTTTTAAAGAGAGATTTCCTGTTTTACCAGAACTTTCGGTCATGAAACAAGAGTTGATAGCGTTGTGTGATGAGTACTTAGAGCTGATAGCATCTACTAAAAAAGATTTGATTGCTCAAAATGCAAAAAATCTTACATATATAGATAAGATGTTTACGCACTGTCATTCTTCAACTGCTGTTGCGGTTATGAAAATTATAGGGAAAGGAGATCCTGATTTTGAAGTCGTATGCACAGAAACTAGACCAAGATATCAAGGTCGAAAGACAGCTAAAAGTATGTTAGAAGCAGGTGTTAAGACAACTTTTATTGCAGATAGTGCAGCGGAATCTTTCATAATTGGTAGAGGTAGTGTAAAAATAGATGCTGTTTTCATTGGATGTGACCAGATTACTGCCGAGGGTCATACGATTAACAAGATAGGGAGTTGGGGAATAGCAATGGCATCATACTATGCAGGTAAGTCTCTCTATGTTGTAACCCCTTTGTTGAAGATTGACCCAACCTCGTTTCTAGATACTGTGAAGATTGAAGTTAGGGAGGATAAAGAACTTTGGGAAGATGCTCCTAAAGGTTTGCATATGTATAATCCAGCATTTGAGATTGTTGACTCTGTATTGATAACAGGATACTTGACAGAATTTGGTATGGTTTCCCCTAATAATATTAGAGATTTAGTTAAGGAGAAATACCCTTGGATTTTTGATAATATGGTAATTAAATAATATTAGTGTTTTTAATATGGCACTCTACTTAAAAGGGAAAAATTTGGATATAGGACAAGATAATGATTTTAATGTAATTTTGCACAGAAAAGATGCTGAGAGAATAGGGGTTAAGGAGGGAGAGAATGTTTTGGTTGGTTATGGGGAACTGGAGTTGTATGCAACGGTACTGGAGACATTAACGAAGGTTCAAGAAGGAGAGATAGGGCTGTTTGAAGAACTTTGGGATGAGTATCATATTCCTGATGAAGCCTCTATCTTTATTGATATTCCTCAAGTCAGTCAGTCTTTGGAAGCTATAAGTAAAAAGCTTCTAGGGCAACCTCTTGCTAAGGAAGATCTTGAGAATATTATGAAAGATATAGGGAGTAGGAAGCTTAGGGAAACGGAAGTTGCTTTCTTTGTTTCGACTTTCTTCAATCCAGGGTTTAATGAAGAAGAAATTTACTGGATGACAAAGGGTATGGCCGAATCAGGAGACTCTATGGATTTCAAGAATATCAGGGAAGGAGAAGAGATTGTTGCTGATAAGCACTCTATTGGTGGTGTCGCAGGAAAAGCTATTACCCCAACATTGATCCCTATTCTAGTCTCGGGAGGTTTGATTGTTCCAAATACTTCAACTAGAGCTATTACCTCACCAGCAGGAACAACAGATATTTTAGAAGTTGTGATGCCTGTGGCTTTAACAAAGGATAAGGTTTATGAAACCGTGAAGAAAACAGGAGGATGTATGTTCTGGGGAGGATCATTGCAACTTTCTCCAGCGGATGATGTTATTATCAATGTAGAAAGGTCTCTTAGAATTCAAGAATTCCAAAAGGTTTTAGTGAGTATTGTTGCCAAGAAAATCTCTATGGGTATAACTCATATATTAATAGATCTCCCATATGGCAAAGGTTCTAAAGTTGAAAATCCTGATGATGTATCTATGTTAGATAGAGAATTCAGGAAACTTTTCCAAAAATTTGGTATTAAGTGTGAAACGATAAGGAGATTGGTTAAGGGTCCTGATGGGAGGAGTATAGGTCCGAATGCAGAGATAAGGGAAGCGTTGAGAATATTAGAGAGGGCAGAGAACAGGTGTATAGAATTAGAGAAGGTTATTCTTGATATGGCAGGTATGTTGTTTGAACAGACAGGTAAAACAGGTAAGGGGCAGGGTAAAAAGTTTGCTCGAAGCATTCTTGACAGTAAGCAGGCATTAAAGAAGTTTTGGGAGATAGCATTTGCACAAGGTGCTACAAGAGAGATTCATTCTACAGAGATAAAGGATGCTGGGCTTAGTGCTGACATGCTTTCAGATAGGGATGGAGTTGTTGCAACTATAGATAATGTGACTCTGGTGAGTATTGCTAGGGTTTTAGGTAATCCAAAAGTAAAAGCTGCTGGTATTCGAGTTCATAAGATGCCAGGAGAGAGTGTTAAGAAAGGAGAACCTCTTATAACTATATATGCACAAACAGAGAATAGACTTGAGAATGGTAAGAGAATGTTCAATGTTGACAAGCTTTATCGATTTAAGTAGGAAAACTATTTCTTTTTTTCTCTTCTAATAACTTTCTTAATTAGAGCAATTAGAATAGTCATAAAGATAATTAGTACTATTACAGGGGCTGTGACTAGTAAAGCTCTTCCTAATACGGTGGTTTTTAAGAAAGAATTAGATTTAGTGACCATATTATATCTTGCTTCATCATCAATATTTGTTTCTGGGATTATCTCATTATATTTTTTCATATTTCCACCAGACATATTATCAACAGCAAAGATTTCTACCTTGTAATTGTCTTCAGAGAAGCTATCCTCATCATTTATGGAAAAAATACTTATATTAGAGAGGGAATCATCGTAAAATGTCTCCCAAAGAACTCTGTCAATCATTTGTCCCATCTTTCTATTCTTACTCTCAAATGTTGGATCAATGCTAAACCAACCATGGTCAGGGATCCAAATCTGTACCCACTGATGTCTCACTTGTACTCTCTCTGTATCCATAATATTGGCATATCCTAAAGCTGCTCTAGCAGGTATTCCCTGTGCTCTTAGCAAAGCAATCATAGAATCTGCATACTCCATACAGACAGAAGCACCACCAGCAAGTGCATTGACCGCACCAATTCTAGTATTTTCTGAATTTGCCTTCTCTTCATCATATGTTAATTTCTCGTTGACATATTCATAATTAGCATCTACCACCTCAAACAGAGTTTTCTTTCCTTTGAGTAGTGATGCTGCAGCGTCTTGTATAAAAGGGTCTCCTATTTCCCAATACTTAGTAGAAGTTAAATATTTAATATTCCCTTTGTCTTGACCAATTTTTTCTAAATATTCTTTAAAATCAATATTTAGTTTCTCTAGATGGTTTACTGTGTATGGTTGCTTACTCTGTCGAATGTATCCTGATACTTTGATTATATCTTCTTTATTTGATGGTACCTCAAATGAAGCTATTACATTTCCTTCTCTATTCCGAAAGATATTTTTTGGTGTAGGAGATATAGTATCGATCCATACTTCTTGATTGGTTTCTGAATATTCTCTTGGTAAAGACATCTCGTATATATTTGTAGAAAGGGCTTTAAACAGTCCTGCATATTCCTCAGGTATGAAAGAATCTGTCTTGGGAGTTTTATACTCTAACTCAAAGCGATATATCACATCAGTCCCAAATTCTAGTGTCGGTGAGGCAGACTTTCTCTCTTCTGTACTAAAATTGTAATATGTTAAGTTGTCTTCTTTCTTTTTGGTAAATTTAGGATATGCTTTTGCTAATGTGGGTATGTTCTCATCTACAACAAAGGAGAAATAGTAGTTCAACGAGGTAGTTGTACCACTTTTAATATCATCTTTTTCTTTTTGAGTGTTTTCTGGTATAGCGGATCCAATTAATGTTACTAATCTTCCAGCTTTAATGATATTGTCATGTGTTTTATATGTCATAATAATAGAGTAGGGCATTGATTTTGTTGTTTCTCTGTAATGAGGGACATGTACGTACATTCCTTGTCCAAGAGTCAGTTGTTCAACACTGTACTTAATGGGGTTTTTATTCATATCTGTTACAGTTAAGTTGTCTTGTTTAAATTTTCTCTCTTTCTCAATATTATCAATATCCTTTTCTAAATCTGGAATATGGAAGACTTTTTCTCCTTCTTTTGTTAAGTAGAAAGTACCGTTCTCAACTTTCTTCTCATAATTGCTTACAACAGTTACAAAATCCTGTCCTGTTGTGTAGTGAATTTTTGTGTAGGTGTTGATGATAAAGTCGGCCTGTTTCTGTGCATATACAAGTTTTGGTAGTAGGAGTAGTGATATTGTGGTTAGGATTACTGTGGCTATTTTTGTTGTGGTTTTTGGGTTCATATGAATACCATATTATCACAATGAGGTTACCTTGAGCAAAAAAGGAGTGTTAGAAAGAACTATAACCTTTTTCGTATAGATATTTAATGTATTAGAGGTTTTTAGTTTACTCATAGTATGTTAAATATTCTTTAAAAAACAGAGATAGTTCTTTCTACACACAATTAAATGCTCAAGGTAACCTTATTGAATGTGGTATAATTCAGACTATGTCAATTAAACGATCTCATTCACTATCATTAGGAGTTGTAGGATTACCAAATGTTGGGAAGTCTACAATTTTTAATGCAATTACAAAACTAAGTGTTCCTGCTGCTAACTTCCCTTTCTGTACGATAGATAAGAATGTGGGAGTAGTAGAAATTCCAGATGAGAGACTTAAGAGAATGGCTGAGCATTTTAAGGCTGAAAAGGTTGTACCATCTGCTATGACATTTGTAGATATTGCAGGTCTTGTACAGGGAGCATCTAAGGGAGAGGGATTAGGGAATCAATTCCTCTCTCATATTAGAGAGGTTGATGTCATTATGTATGTTCTTAGAGCTTTTGAAAGTTCAAATATAGTTCATGTGTATGAAAGGATTAATCCGGTAGAAGACTTTGAGATAGTACAATCAGAATTGATATTAAAAGATATTGAGAGTGTAGAGAAGAGGTTACATACTGTGGAGAAATTAAAGAGGGTTGGAGATGAGAAAGGGGTTAAGGAGTATACAGTTTTAGAGAAAGTGATGAATGCTCTTAATGAGGGTATCCCAGTTATTGATATGAAGTTGAAAGAAGAAGAACAGGAGATTATTTATGACCTTTTCCTTCTTACAAACAAAAAGAGAATATTTATCCTTAATTACAAGGAAGGTATTGCAAGAGAGAAGGTGGAGGAGTGGAAAAAGGAATTAGAGGAGAAGACAGGTGATAGGGTTTTGATAGTGGATGTTAAGTTTATAGGAGAGATGGCTAATATGTCAGATAAAGAGATTGAGGAGTATGTGAGTATGTTAGATGAAAAACCTAGTCTCGTGGATGATGTTATTAAAGCTGCTTATGACACATTAGATCTTTTGACTTTCTATACTGGTTCACAGAAAGAATGTAATGCTTGGTGTATACAGAGAGGTGCTACTGCTAAGGAAGCTGCTGGTGCTATCCATACAGATTTAGAACATGGTTTTATAACGGCAGATATCGTGAATGTGGATGATATGATTGATGCTGGTGGTTGGGCAGAAGCCAAGGAGAAGGGGATTGTAAAGAACGTAGGGAAAGAGCATATTATTGAAGATGGTGATTATATGCTAGTACTGGCTAATTAATAGGTAATGCTATCCTGTTGTCTTCTTTTATATTTTCTGCTAAAATCCTTCAGTGTTAATTTAATAAATATTATGAAAGGTGAGTAAAGAATTGAACGATTACGAGATGATGTTGGCTCTTAAGCCTTTGTTACCTGATGATTTGAGAAAGAAGTTGCACAAAGAGTTTGTAGCATTTGTTCAAGAATCTGGAGGAGAGGTTTTAGATGCTGATGTTTGGGGAAAAAGATATCTAGCATATCCTATCAAAGGTCATAATGAAGGTTATTACATAATTTATGACTTTAAGATAGGTCCAGAATATATTGCAGAAATCAAGAGGACTATGCAATTGAAGCAAGAAGTTTTGAAATTTATGGTAATTAAGTTGGAAAATGCTGGTAAGGTAAGGAAAAGTATAAAGAAGAAAGAAATTGAGATTTAATCTAGATTTAATAATTGTAAGGTATAGTTATAGGTAAGTTAAATTATTATTTTTAAACATATGGCGGTAAGATCGTTAAATAAGGTTACCTTAATAGGGAATCTAACAAGAGACCCAGAGATGAGGTATACAAACTCTGGTGTCCCAGTTGTGACATTCGGCATGGCTACAAACAAGTCATGGAAGGATGAAGAGGGAGAGACAAAAGAGTTAGCAGAATTCCACAACTTAGTTGCATGGAATAAGATGGCTGAGATTTGTCAGCAGTTACTTGCAAAAGGTATGAAGGTATATGTCGAAGGTTCTTTGAATACTAGGTCTTGGGAAGCAGAGGATGGTTCTACAAGATATAAAACAGAGATTAGAGTTGAGGATATGATTCTTTTAGACAGTAAGGGAAAGCAGGGAGCAGGAATAGATGACAGCGAAGCTCCTAAGGAAGACGAGAAAGTAGAGAAGAAGTCTAAAAAAGAGGATAAGGAAGAAGAAGTAGAAGAACAGGAAGACCAGGATCCTTTAGAAGAGGATTTACCATTTTAATTTAGTTACTATTTAAGGAATGTCAGAGGAAGTAAAAGATAAAGAAATGGAAAATACAGTTTCTTTAAATGATGTTTATGATGACAAGAGTATAACAGAGGAAGATGGTTATACTATGCAGAAGAAGAAACCCAGAAGAAAGAGAAGAATTATTCAAAACTTAAAGTGTCCTCTTTGTGAATCTGGAGTTAAAGAAGTTACGTACAAAGATGTTTACCAGTTAAAGAAGTTTACCTCAGTTAAGGGTAAAATGATTTCTACAGAGAAGTCTGGAGTATGTCATAAGCATCAAAGACAGGTTAAGTTAGCTGTAAAAAGAGCTAGGTATATGGCTTTACTTCCTTATGCTTCTAATGATTAGTAGATAGGTTGATTTGGAATTGAGAGAGAGGTTGAAAGACCTCTCTTTTTATTTGACAGTTCCATTGGGTTTAGATTAAACTTTACTATTATGAAATACCCAGTAAAAATACAGAATAGAATTAAGAGAGTTGAAGGGCAGGTGAGTGGTGTTAAGAATATGATAGTTAAGGGTGATAGTGATACTAGGGTAATGACTCAACTTCAAGCATGTATATCTTCTTTAGAAAGTCTCAAGATAGAGTTGGTTAAACAACAGATGAAGGAATCTATGTTAGAAGATATCAAAGAGACTCTTGGAATGAAGTAAAAATATTCTAAAACTGCCCATGGAAATTTGGTATACTTAGTAATACCTGTATTTATTTTAGTCATACTAGTATGAAGATTAAAAAAATTGGCTGGACAACATTCCTAATCACTTCAAATGAACTTTCTATCATCACTGATCCACTTTTACTCAAGGAATCGGGTGCAAGTTTTCCCAAAACAGAAGCAGATGTTGTTCTGTTTACAGAATATGATACTCCTATGAATGGAGAGAGTATCTTAAAGAAACATTCTCTTGATGGGAAGGTTGTTCCTGGAAAGAGAGGTGAGATAATAGAGATTCATACTCCCGGAGAGTATGAGGTAGGTGGTGTAATGATAAGAAGAGGTTTAGATGAAGACTTTTACATAATAGATGAGAAAAACTTAAGGACTTTGTATATGGGAATTGTTAGAAAAGATTTTGATCCTGATTCTGTTAAAAATTTGGGTGATGTTGATGCTTTGATTGTACCTGTTGGAAATGGTGAAGAATATCTTGACTATGACAAGCTTGATAAGATAATTTCAAATGTAGACCCTGCTGTGTTAATACCTTGTGCATACAAAGGAGAAAAGAAGGATAATACAGGACTTAAAAGTAGAGAGGAATTTATTAAATATTTTGGATATACAAATGTGAGTGATGAAGGGTTTGTGAATCTTGCAAGAAGAAGAGTGGAGGAGGAGGGAAAGAGTGTTGAAGTAGTATTTCTTAAATAAAAAGAGAAAATGAAAGATAAGCTACCACCACAAAATATAGATGTTGAGAAATCACTCTTAGGATGTATGTTGATGGATAAAGATGCCATTATTACAGTATCCTCTTGGCTTCTACCAGGGCATTTCTATGATGCCAAACATGTAATCATATATTCAGCCATAATGGATCTCTTCAACAATGCTCTACCTGTAGACTTGGTGACAGTTGTTGACAAATTAAAGAAACAGAAGAAACTAACAGCAGCAGGAGGTGCAAGTTATGTGGCAGAATTAATGACTACCATTGCTACATCTACACATGCGGAAGAGTATGCAGAGATAATTAAAGAGAGTGCGGTAAGAAGAGGATTGATAGCTGCTGCAGGTCATATTAAGGAGATTGCTTTTGATGAGGACAAACCAATTGATGAAGTAATAGATAAGTCAGAGAAGGAAATTTTTGATGTCGCACAAACAGGTACAAAGGTTAATTTTGTGCATATCAAAGACCTTTTGAAAGAAGCATATGAGAGAGCTGAGAGAGCAGATAAGGATGAATCATATTTAGGAGTATCTACTGGCTTTAAAGATTTAGATGAACTTCTAGGTGGTTTCCAGAAATCAGACTTAATTATCTTAGCTGCAAGACCTTCTGTAGGTAAAACAGCATTAGCTTTGGATATGATGAGACATGCAGCATTGGTTGAAAAGAAAACAGTTGCATTTTTCTCACTGGAAATGTCTAAGACACAGATTATGGAAAGGTTTTTAGGTATGCAATCTGGTATACCTTTCTGGGAGATTAGGACAGGTAGATTAACTGAGAAGAAGTTTATGAAATTAGCTAGTACAATGGGAGAATTAGGTGATGCAAATATATATATTGATGATCAAGCAGGACAACATATTAACTCTCTTAGAACAAAAGCAAGAAGATTAGCTCTTGAGAGTAATGTAGACATTATTTTTGTTGACTATCTTCAGCTTATGCAGGGTAATAATAGGGAGAGTAGGACGTTGGAAGTTGGAGAGATATCACAAGGTTTAAAGAATATCGCAAAAGAATTAGATGTTCCAGTTGTTGCTCTATCTCAGCTTTCAAGAGCTATTGAACAGAGACAGAGTAGGAGACCACAACTTTCAGATCTTAGAGAATCTGGCTCTATAGAACAGGATGCTGATGTTGTTATGTTCATCGATAGAGAAGAAACATGGAATCCTGAAACGGAAAACAAGGGAACAGGTGACCTTATTGTAGCAAAACATAGAAATGGTCCAACTGGAGATATTAAGTTAGCATTTATTCCTGAAATCGCTAGCTTCAGAAATTTGTATAGGGCTAAAAAGTAAGAAATCTTCCCAAAGACATGTTTTCTTAGTATAATGCAACAACGGTCGAGTGGTGGAACTGGCAGACACGCGGGACTCAAAATCCCGTGCTAGCAATAGCATGAGGGTTCGATTCCCTCCTCGACCACCATAAAATAAGTAGAAATATTATGGAAAAAGCAATTTTAGATTTTCTAGATGGTGTGACTAAGATAAATTTTGGTTTTGTCTGGTCTCTGTTTGGTGTTGCACTACTTGCATTCTGGTTGGTGGTTTTGTACTGGGTTTGGTTGGATTCTGGGGATAGGATTACAAATAAAGGGGTTAGGATAGCATATGTCCTTTTGACAGCAGTACTTTTTGTGCCTGGTTTAATAATATATCTACTAATCAGACCTAGCCAAACAATAGAAGAAATATATTGGGCAGATTTAGAAAGAAGATATCTCAAATATGAAACTGCAGAACTAGGTGACTGTCCAAGATGTGGAGCACAACTCTATCCGGGTTTTACATTCTGTCCAGATTGTAGACTAAGACTTAAGATTAAATGCTCTGTTTGTGAAGTTGAAATGGATAAGAAATATAAATATTGTCCATCCTGTGGTAATGAAATGCACAAGAGAGTAAAGAAAATAGAAGAGGAAGCACCTTCTAGGGAAGTTATGCAAGAACATATCCAAGCATCCAAAGATGAAGCAACAGAAGTTGTTGAATCTAAGAAAGTAAGATATTCTGAGAGAAAAGGAATAGCTGTTGAGTTAGGTGATAAGTTGATCTCTCTTTATGAAAAAGTTTTTAAAAAGAAAGAGGATAAAGAAGTAAAAGATAAAGATACAGAAGAAGAGAGTGAGGTAAAAGAAGTATCCCAACCTAAGAAAAAAAGGAAAAAGAAAAAACATAAAAGGAGGGGATAAGATATTTCTTCTTTTGTGTTATCATTTAATTACATATGTTTGCAAATATAATTAATGCTGTAAAAGGTTTCATTTCTACACTTAACCCATTTTTGGGTTTGGTATTGATTTTTCTTTTGGGTCTTTTTGTTTTTTGGAAGGAAGCGTCTAGGAGTAGAAAAAACAATTCTTCTGTCTTTGATATATTTTTCATCTCTGTAATAATCGGTATTTTAGTTGGTAGATTAGTATATGTAGTATCTAGTTGGAGTAGTGAATATTCTTCTCTCCCTTGGTATTGGTTACCGTATGAGAGATATGGGGATGATGTATATCTCTTTAGACTATTGCCTTGGAAACTTCTTAAAATTTGGGATGGTCAGTTAGATATTCTGTTTACCTTTTTAGGGATAATTTTGATGCAAACGGTGTCTGTTCTTTTCCTAAAGAAGTGGAAATGGGGAGACCTTTTTCCTCCAATATATCTTTCAAACTGGGTAATGATGGGACTCTCTTACTTTTTTGTTGGAATACAGAGTGGAAACAATCTTTGGCTTAAACAAGGATGGATAATATTAATACCTTTTATTGTATTTATAATACTTCAGGCGATAATTCTTAAAGTATATCTAGGCAGTAAGAAAGAAGAGGTAAGTAGAATTTTGTACATACTATTTGCAATTGTAGCACTTTTTGTAATTGGGTATGTCTATATTTCTCTTTCTCTTACAACATTAACAACCATAGGTTTTGTAATACTAAGTATTTGGTATGTTGCAGGGATAATAGCTTACATAATTAGTTCTAGGAAAGAGGGGAATGTTACAATTAAAACAGTCTCTTCTGTAAGGCAAGTATCGCTTCCTGAAGTTAGTAAGCCAGTAAGATTAAATTAATAATGTATGGAAGTTGTAGTATCTCAAGAACATGTTGGAAAGAGAGCAGATGTTTTTGTCCTCTCCTATCTCCAATCAGAAGGTTTCAAAGCGTTAACAAGGTCTGCTCTTCATAAATATTGGGATAATCTGGTAAAAGTAAATGATAAGGATGCTAAACCTTCTCTTAAGTTAAAAGAGGGTGATAGGGTAGATATATCAAAGAAACTATTACTTGAATATATGGAGAAAGAAATTTCTGAGACTAGAATACTACCACAAGAGGGTGTTCTAGATATTGTTTTTGAGGATAAGTATTGTATAGTTCTAAACAAAAAAGCTGGAGTTGTTGTACATCCAGGTTCTGGGAACAGTGAGAACACTCTTTCAAATTATGTGGTTTGGTATCTACAAAACAAAGAAGAATATTGTAAGAATATTAAAAGAGGAGGTGTTGTACATAGGTTGGATAAAGGGGTTTCAGGATTAATCCTTTTTGCTAAAACATTGGAATCACAACAGTTTTTTCAAAAACAATTTGAAACTCATAAGGTGGAAAAACTTTACAGAGCTAAAGTGGAAGGTAAGGTTTTCCCTGCAGTATTAAGTGAGCTTTTAGTGAGTAAAAATATTAGTCTAAAGGATGAAGTTGCGAAATTAGAGGAGAATAATTTTGTTTGTGATAAATCTTGGGCAAGAGTAGAAGGATATATACAAAGGAGTAATAGGAATAGGATGAAAATGTTTTTTTCTCCTTTGAAAAGATCATTTGGTAATGGTAAATTAGCTGTTAGCTATATCAAACCTTTGAGTAAAGAAGAGCTTTTAATTAAAATCGAAACAGGTAGGATGCATCAAATTAGAGCAACTTTGGAATATTTAGGATTAAATATTTTAGGAGATACCCTCTATTCTACTAAGTATGGTCAGGGAGGTATTCCTGATAAGATAGAATTAGAATCAATATTACTATCTTTAGAAAATCCTGATAGAGAGAGAATGACCTTTAAGCTTTGCTAAAATAAAAACTTTAAACATGCCCAGAAAAAGAAAAGAGAACAAAAAGAAAGAGAAGAAAAGAGTACCGTTAGGTAAATATTTGCTCTGGTTACTATCTATTACTTTTGTTGTATATCTAGGATACTTTCTACTTTCTGTATTTACACTCAAAACAGTAGATGTGAGTACAGGTGAAGATTCAAACTTAAATCTTTTTTCTAAAGTTTCTAGTGATTTGGAAAAAACATTGATTATTGTTGAAGAAAAGGATGGGGATAGGAGTAAGATAGTGAGTGTTTATGCATATTTAGAGAACAAGAGTAAAAAGAATGAGTTATTAATATATTTACCAGGAGATGTTTACTATGCTGGTTTGGAGGAGAAGTTTGGAAATGAAATACCTGTCTCATCTTTCAGATATGCTGGTGACTTTTTGGAGAGTGGGAGGGGTGTGGAATATGCTATTTGGCAAATTAATCAGTTGTTGGGATTTAAGAGTGAGAAGTACATCTATATATCATCTGATGCTACAAATATTGTAAAAGGTTTTGTTGGTCATAAAGAGGGTGTTTTTGCTGGAGTAAATGGTGTTGAAGAGATTGCTAATGCTATTTCTTTCAAAAAGATGTTTTTCTCAATTAGAGAGTTAGATGATTTGGATAAGAAGATATATTCAAATATTCCTTTTTATACAACAAGGCTTGCGTTAGAGTCTTTAAAATCAGGAAAGAAGGGTTACAGAAGGGAAGTAATAGATTTTTCTGATCAGAAATATCTAAAAGATGGTGAACTTTTGACAGGTGAGGATATAAAGGTTTTGGATAGCAAGGAGTATGATAAGGATTTGAATAAGCTACTAGCTAATGTTTTAGATAGAAATCTTGAGAATGAGAGAGTTAGGGTTGAAGTATACAATGGTAGTGGTCTGACTGGGGTTGCATATTCTTTTGGGAGAAAGATTACAAACTCTGGTTGTGATGTAGTGAGGTATGAGAATGCTCCTAACATGTATACTAAGACAACACTTTTTGTTCCTGATAAGGAGAGTTTTAAAAATGCTTATGATATTGTTTCTGACGTTATACCTGTAGAATTTGAAATTGTAGAAGGTAGACCTGATTTTATGACAACAGGTGATATTGTGGTCATTTTAGGCGAGAATATATCTTCCATGTATTCTTTTTAAATTATTTGATAAATACAGGATTTTACTCTAGAATTTTAGGAGAATGGAAACTGTCATAATGGTTATTATAATATTTTTAATTTTAATCCTTGTTGGGATTGTCATCTTTATTTTCAGAAAGAAGCCTGAAGAAGAGGTTGTGTTCAATAGTGTTAGAAATCCTTTAGTTATGCAAATTCTTGTTCCAAGAGAGAATGAGAAGGCAGCTCTGGCTGCTGAACAGATGTTTGCATCTATTCATGGTATTTTAGGTGCGAATAAGAGGTGTGCTGATGTTGTTAGTTTTGAGATTATATCTACCGAAACAGAAGGTATTAGATTTTTTGTTGTAGCTCCTGAGCATCTTTGTCGTTTTATCGAAGGACAGATTTATGCACAGTATCCTAACGCTGAGATTGAGTATGTTCAGGACTATACAAAGGAGGGAAGTGAAGCGAATAGCTTTGTTACAGTAGGAGAGATAGAGATGGAGAAGGATTCCATTTTTCCAATTAAGACATTTAGAAGTTTTGAGGTTGACCCATTAGCTGCAATAACTGGAGCGATGTCTGAGTTAAATATTGGTGAGAAGGTTTGGTTGCAGATAGTGGTAAGACCTGTCTCAAATTTCTGGCAAGAGAAATCAAAAGAATATATTACGGCAGTAAAAGAGGGTAAAAGTATAGGTGGACCATCTTTTGGTGAGGTTGTATCTAAGATTGCTGGTGGAATCGGAGATGCTCTTAGTACAGATTCTTCGGGTAAGTCAGCTGAAAAAGAGATAGTTAAGTTGTTACCTGGGCAGGATGAAGAGTTAAGAGAGATAGAGTTGAAGATGTTGAAGGTTGGTTTTGAATTTCAGGTTAGGGTTGTAACAAAGGCCGCAGATCAGTTTAGATCTGAGCAGTTATTAAGAGATGTTGTTGCTAGTTTTAAGCAGTTTACAACAGCCCATCTAAACAACTTTATCTATGCTCCACCTTCAAAAGAAGGTCAGGAACTGTACTCTATGTATGTAAAGAGGGAGTTGGATGAAGATGTTGATATTCTTAATATTGAAGAACTTGCATCGTTGTATCATCTGCCTAATATTTCTGTAGAAACACCCAATATTGCATGGAGTAGGGCTAGGAAGTTAGAACCTCCTATGGATTTACCTATTGAAGGGGAGGAGGATGTTACAGTTTTCGGTCGGACAGATTACAGAGATATGAAAGTGCAATTTGGTATTAAGAGAAGAGATAGGGTGCGACACTTCTATTTGCTAGGTAAGACAGGTACAGGTAAGTCTACGCTGTTTAAAAACATGTTTATCTCAGACGTTTTAGCTGGTGATGGTGCATGTTTTGTTGATCCTCACGGTGATACAGTGGAGGAACTTCTTTCATATATTCCACCAAATAGGGTAGATGATGTCGTGTATTTTAACCCTACAGATGTTGATCATCCTGTTGGTTTTAATCTTTTGGAATTGAAGGATAAGTCACAGAGAGATTTGATTGCTGATGGGGTTGTAGAGGTGTTTAAGAAACAGTTTGGTGATTCTTGGGGACCTAGGTTACAATACATTCTTACTAACACTGTAGCTACTGTAATGGAGGCTCAGGGTACAACTCTTCTTGCAGTGATTAGAATGTTAACAGACAAGAATTTCAGGAAATTTATATTAAAACAGGTAAACGATCCAATTCTTTACAAGTTCTGGGAAGAAGAGTTTACACAGATGTCTCAAAACAACAGGTTACTTGCAGAAGCTATTTCTCCAATACAGAATAAGGTTGGTAGATTTATCTCTTCTGCTGTTACTAGGAATATAATTGGTCAGGTTAAGTCAACAATTGATTTAAGGGAGATAATGGATAACAGGAAGATTCTTCTTGTTAATCTTGCACAAGGGAGACTAGGTGAGGAGACTGCATCTCTTCTAGGAGGAATGATAATTACAAGACTTCAAGCTACAGCTATGGAGAGGGTAGATATACCTGAAGAACAAAGGACTGATTTTTACTTGTATGTTGATGAGTTTCAGAACTTTGCTACAGATTCTTTTGCTAAGATTCTTTCAGAAGCTAGGAAGTACAAACTTAATCTAACTATGACTAATCAATATATTGATCAATTACCTCTTACTGTTAGACAAGCTATATTTGGTAATGTCGGTACTCTTGGTTCTTTTGTTGTTAGTCAGGCTGATGCTAGTATTTTAGAGAAGGAATTTGCTCCTGTTGTTTCTTCTGATGACCTTGTTTCTTTGGATGCATATGCCATGTATATTAAGCTTTGTATTGATGGTATGACTTCTGTACCGTTTAGTGCTAAGTCTTTACCTATTAGATTTGAGAAGTACAATCTTAGAGATGAGATTGTATTACATTCTAGAGAGATATATGGTATGCCAAGAGAGGAGATAGAGGAGAAGATTATGAAGTGGAGTAATCAGACATATAGTGAGAAGGGGAATAGGAGTAATATGAAGAAGAAAGAGGATACTACTGAAGAAAAAGAACCTGTAAAAGAATCTAAAAAAGATTATAAGGAAGAGAAAGATTTGAAACCTAAGAGTAAGAAGAAAGTAGGTACACTGAAGAAGAGTGAGTAAGGTTTTCTTTTCAAACCATATCCTTTGTGTTAGAATAATGTTATTAATATAACATTTCTAGTATATGTCAGGACATTCTAAATGGGATACAATTAAACATAAAAAAGCTATTAATGATGCTAAGAAGGGTAAATCTTTCTCTAAAGTATCTGTACAGATAACTCATGCAGCTAAACAAGGTGGTGGTGATCCAACTATGAATCCTACATTAAGATTGTATATTGATAAAGCTAAAGCTATTGGTTTCTCGAATGATAATATTGATAAAGCAATTAAAAAAGGTACAGGGGAGGGTAGTGATGGAGTTATCATAGAAGAGATTACATATGAAGGATTTGGTCCTCATGGTGTTCAGTTAGTTATAGATGTTTTGACAGATAACAAGAATAGGACAGTGGCTGAGATTAGACAGATATTTGAAGAAGTAGGTGGGACAATGGGTGATACTGGTTCTGTTTCTTGGAATTTTAATACAAAAGGATATTTTGAAATATTCTGTGGTCATATGGAAGAGACTGAGAAGTATGGAGAACCAGATGTTTTTGTAGAAGATGATCCTGAGGAGGTAGAACTTAATATTATGGATTTACCTGGTGTTTTAGATATTCATGAGTATGAGGAAGATGGTAAGAAAGGTTTAGCTGTATATATAGAGTATGATAGTTTTGGTTCTGTTAGAGATGGTATTAACAAGTTAGGGTATGTTCTTAATGAGGCTGAGTTAATAAAGGAAGCTAATGTTTTGAAAGATGTTACTAAAGAAGAAAGAGAGAAGATAGAGAGTGCAATTGAGAAGTTTGAAGAGAGTGATGATGTACAAAATGTTTGGAGTGATTTAGAGTAGTTGCAAACAACCCTATAGTGTAGTATAATGTAAGTAGATATCTAATATCTTAGTATGTTAGATATACTGCTCATTAACAACAAAGGTTTTTAAATTTATTTCTCCTGTTTGATACCTTTTGTGCTTAATATGATTCTTAATGTATATATTTAGGATTGTATTAAGCACAAGAGTGCAATCAAGATTAAACACAGAATGAGTTAACTTAATTCTGTGAAAGTTCGCCGAGAGGCAAGGAGAAATTATGAAAGATCTAGAAGAACTTGTACAGTTCACAAACATGATAAGGGGAGTTGCAAAAGTAGCCCCCAATATACCCAAAGTATTTGTAAGGAGTTCGTTAGCTTCTATATCTTCTGGTGTCTTAACCTTTGAAGGGTTGTTCCCTCAAAAAATTAAAGAATTGGGACTGGAAGAAATGATCAAGAATTCGACGTACCTTTTGCGAGAGCAAGAAGGTATAAACTATCTCTCATTTGTACCAGATGGGGAATTAGAAGACTTACGCAATGAGACTTTCATTGCTATGTCAGCACTGACAGACTCAATTCGAGTCGAAATAGACAGCTCTATAGCTGGTATAGAGGTGTCTATAAATGTAGATATAGAAGAAACAGAGATTTTTACTTCTATCTCTCCGTATTTTTTCCCAGAAGAAGACGAGTACTATCCAGATTATTCGATACTAGAGAAAGACTTGACACCTTTGGGTCAAAAAATGGTCGAAATATTTGGAAAAGAATTATACTTTGCCTTTACGGGAAATACCGTAAATGTCTCGGTATTACCAGTATCAAACCTTAGATATGGAGAAGTTTGCAAAAAAACAGAGAAAGCCATCAAGGCTATTCTCAACTCCATAACCCATTAAAACCTTTTTTGTTTATATTCCAATTCAATAAATTCTAGTTGTTCTCAGAACACTTATTGTTTGTTTGGTAAGTAAAATTTTTCTTTTCAAGAGTATAGTATAATGGATATATATGCTTAGAATAATAGGTATAGATCCAGGATTAGCTACAACAGGTTGGTCTGTTGTAGAGTTTGATGATGATTCAAAACCTCATGTAATAGACTATGGTTGTATTACTACTAAAAAAGGTCTTACTGTATCAGAAAGACTATGTGAGATATATCAAGATGTATTAGAGTTAGTAAAGAAGTATAAACCAGAGTATGCTGGTATGGAAACACTTCTTTTTTACAATAATCAAAAAACAGCAATATCAGTAGGTGAGGCTAGGGGTGTAGTTTTGTTAGCTTTGGAACAATCTAACTTACCTCTTTCTGAAATGACACCATTACAAGTAAAGAGTACTGTAACAGGATATGGTAAAGCTAATAAAAAGCAGGTACAAGAAGCTGTAAAGATGCTATGTAGTATGGATGAGTTACCTAAACCAGATGATGCTGCAGATGCCATTGCTATTGCTATAACAACAGAAGTGCTTGTTAGGAGGAATATTGAGTAAAATAGTATATAATATAGATATGATATCTTTCATAAAGGGAGAAGTTCAAAATAAAACTACTACTGCTAAAGAATCATATATTGATATTCTCACAAGTGGTGGAGTAGGTTACAAAATATGTATTCCATCAACATATCTAACACCTAGGCTAGGAGAAGAGTACTCACTTTTTACTCATTTTCATGTAAGAGAAGACACCCAAGCACTATACGGTTTTCAAACAGAAGAAGAGAGAGAATTCTTTGAACAGTTAATCCAAGTATCAGGTGTAGGACCTAAGATAGGTATGGCAATACTCTCAACATATTCTAGAAAAGAATTAGAGATGATAATAGAGGAGGGTGATGCAAAAAGTCTTAGTAAAACACCAGGTTTAGGTATGAAGAGAGCTCAAAAGGTTATTATTGAATTAAGAGGTATCATTGATTTAACAAAAGAATCTACAGAAGATAGTTTAATACTAAAAGATCTTAAAGATGCTCTAAAAGCATTAGGTTTTGATTCAAAAGCAATTAAAGAAAAAGCAGAACTAGCAGAAAAGATACTACTTAAGGAAAAAGATATTGATATTGGTGAATTAATTAAGAAAGTAATCAAAGAGTAATGATAGAATCAAGTAAAGAGAAAAAGAAAAGTACTCAGGTACAGAAATCCTCTGATAACAAGAATAGTGGACAATATGAGGAAGGAATTAGACCAAGTAAATTGGATGAAATTATCGGTAGAGTTACAGAGAAAGAAACCTTAAAAATTATGATCAAATCTGCTAGAAGGAGAAAGGAAGTTATCGATCATATTCTCTTCTATGGTCCTCCAGGGCTTGGTAAGACTACATTTGCTGTTGCTATTGCAAATGAAATAGGGGCTAACATCAAGGTTACGTCAGGTCCAGCCATTGAACGACAGGGTGATTTAGCTGCAATATTAACTGGTTTGAAAGCTAATGATGTACTTTTCATTGATGAAATACATAGATTATCGAAGGTGGTAGAGGAGATTTTGTATCCTGCTATGGAAGACAGAATGTTGGATATTGTCATGGGTAAAGGTCCAACAGCTAAGACGATTAGGCTTAATTTAGAGCCATTTACACTAATTGGTGCTACTACACAGATAGGGAAGATTAGTTCCCCTATGAGAGATAGGTTTGGGTTAATACAGAGATTAGATTTCTTCTCAGAAAGTGACCTTGTAGAGATACTTGAAAGAGCATGTAGACTGTGGGACTTAGAGATAGAGAAGGATGCTGTAAAAGCTCTTTCTGAAGCTTCAAGAGGTACTGCTAGAGTAGGGTTGAGGCTTTTGAGAAGGTGTAGAGACTATGCACAAAGTCATGGTGATGACAAGATTACAAAAGATGTAGTAAAGAATACATTAAAGCTATTAGGTACTGATAAACAGGGGCTTGAGAGGATAGATAGGATAATATTAAAGACAATGCTAGAGCATTTTGCAGGAGGACCTGTTGGTCTTTCTACTCTTGCAGCATCAATTTCGGAAGATGAGAATACAGTTGCAGATGTATATGAACCATACCTTATGAAATGTGGTTTTATCAAACGAACGAGTAGGGGTAGAGTCCTTACACAGAAAGGATTAAAATATTTAGAATCATTAGAAAATGAGAAGGGAAGAGGGTAATGTAGATAGTGAAAAGAGAGGAAAACTGTTGCTATTAGCGGCATTAGTTGCTCTACCTATCTTTATCTTCAAAATTGTATCTAGAGAAACATATCCTGTTTGGAGAATATTTGTTAATTCTCTTGCATATTTTGGAGTTACTTTCGTAGGTCTTCTTTGGGCACTTAACTTTCAGGTAAAGAAGAAATCTTTTCTGTATATATTCCAAGCCTCTCTTTTTATCCTCTCTGAATACCTGTTTGTAGAGTTCTTCTTCTTTCAAAAATTCAGTAGGATATATGAAGCATTTATATTACTATTCCTTATGATAGCAGTCTTTTTTGCTAATTACTTTGTTTTCTTGATGGTTAATGTTTTGAATGTAAATCAGTTTAAACCTATACCTCTTGCACAAGTTGGTAGGACAATTTCATATCTTTCATCAATATTTATGATTTATTTTCTTACCTTTAGCCTTATTGCAAGTGGTCTTCCAGTCTATATATCTCTTCCTGCGGTATTATTAGCATTTTTCCTAATAGTTTCTCTTCACTATATTAACATTGATCTTGAAGGTAAAGAATTATTAAGAAAGAGCTTTGTAACAACATTAATAATGGCTGTTTTGCTTGTTGCAGTAATATTTGTTGGCAATATGCATGAGATTTTGTCTTTTGCACCAGTAGTAGGGTACTTTCTCTGTGTTAATGTTGTAACCCATGAGAAGATATCGGAGGGTTATGTTAAAAGTTTTTGGTTATATATTTTCTTTCTAATACTTTCTTCAGTGTTAATATTCATTTTGAATATATAGGTGTGCTGTAGCATAGGGGAGTAGGGGGTGCCACCAGTGAAACCTATAGTGTTCAATATCCTATAGTAATCAGTGTGGACAAGTTTCTGCTAATAATATTATTAACTTGGGTATTATAATAGGTAGAGATTAAATAAAAGATTTGGGAAGATTTAAGATTCAATCAATGTCCATCATCAGGGTACCACTCTCTTAGAAAAGATGTTACAATTCTAGAATATGTAACCGAGTATAATCGCCATTATGTGCGGTTCTGTATATTTAAAATCAAGAAAGTACTTACAATGCTTAATTATTTAAACATTCAACATATCATATTCCTCATCCTTATCTGTTCTTTCTTGTTCCTTCTTCTATTTTTCTCATTCTTTTTTCTTTTTCCAGGAATTCAAAAAAACAGCCCCCTACTCCAATTTCTCTATTTTAATTTTTGTAGTAAGATAAAGTATGGAGATACCAAAACTAAATGATCAGGATGACTTCTTGATTGATTTACAGAACAACAATTACAGTCCCCAGACCATTGTTAACTATGCTCGAGACCTTTCTATCTTTGCTGTGTTTCTACACTTTAGAGATGTAGATTTTATGAAAGTTACTAAAAAGGACATTAGTGCATACAAAGGGTATCTAGTTGCTGGTGAACATATTAAAGATTTGGATAAAATAAGGGATGAATATGTAAAAGATGTTGATATAACAACATTAAGCAAGGGCGAGGCTCTAGGAGGCTCTCTGAGGTCTTCGAAAGATTTGGGTGGTATGAACACACCTGGTTTTGAGAGTGGATTTCTCTCTGATATCTACAAGAAGGTCTACGGGAGTCTTGGAAGCTCAGTTCGCTCATCTAAGAGTTCTGATGGTTTGGATCCGAATAGTATAAATAGAATGTTGTCTGCTTTGAGGTCATTTTTGAAATTTAGAATTGAATGGGACTTGGAGATACCGTTACCACCTGATGCAATTGGAATGATGAAGGCTGAGAAGCGTATGAAGAAGATTCCTCCGATGGAAGAGATGATTAGATTGATTGAATCTCCCATGGAGTTTGAGAAAGATGAGAAAGTTGCATTGAGAAATAGGTGTATGTTAGAGATGCTTTTTGCTACTGGTATGAGGATTTCTGAATTAATTGGTCTTGATTTGGATCAGATTAATACTGAGGGTCATATGTATATTTTAGGTAAAGGAAGAAAAGAAAGGTCTGTATATATGACACCGAGAAGTCTTAGATGGTTGAATAACTACCTAAAAGTAAGGCTTAATTATGCTTTTACTGATGAGGAGCAACAGAAAGAGATAAAAAGTTTCACCCCTGAGCGTGAAACATCTGGTAGTGGAGATGAAGAGGAGTCATCTATGTTAAATCTTGAGATGTTTGATGATGAGTTGAAGTATATAAAAATAGTTGAGAAGTATAGAGAAACTGGTTATTTGAAAAAGTTTGACTCCCCTGCTCTCTTCATTCCTTTCTCTGGTGGAAGGTATGGAAAGAAAGGTTCTAGGATTTCTACAAACTATTTTCAGGAAAAGATAGCGGAATATAGGAGGAAGTTGGGTATTCAAATGAAGACTTCTGCTCACAGTTTGAGGCATGGTTTTGCTACATATATGGCTGAGAAAGGTGCTAGCCCAGCGGCTTTACAGATACTTTTAGGTCACTCTAGCTTAAATACGACAACAAAATATGTTCATGCTAGTGAAAAATTCGCTGAGGATACAGTAAGACAATACCATCCATTAAAGTAATCAACATTATTCCTTGTCTTTCTCTTCAGTTGGAGGAGTGTCTTCTGATGTTCTGTCGGCATCTTCCATATATTGAAGAAGTTCTTCAACCTCAGGGTTATTCTTGTTACTTTCAATTACAGCTATAGCGGTTGGATCTCCAGCTTGGTATCTTGCGAGAAGGTCTTTACTGTTTCGTATATTTGCAAGTACATTACTAAGGTATGTATATAACATTTGTTGTCTCATTGTTTCTGATTGTTCACCATATGCAGTATCAAAAATCAGTTGGATGTTTTTTTCTGCTTCTTCTAGTGATTTTGGTTGCATGACTAAGCTTTGTTCTAGTGCTTCTATTGTAGCAATGTCTTTCTCTTGCAAATCCTGTAGGGCTTGTTCTATAGCTTCTTCAGCAGCAAGACCTTCTAATTCATTGAGTTTTTCTTTCATTAGGCCTTCTGAGAGAAGGTCTTGTTTAACTCCTTCTATTTGTTGTCTGATATCCATGGCAGTATTAATTTATATTAATTATTTTTATGGTTGTGGTTGAAGACGTGCTGCAGCATTTTGTCCTGCTACTACTGGGTCAGCTCCATTTAGAGCATCTTTAAGCAATCCGTCATATTGTCTTGCTGCATCGACTCCTTTCATTGCTGCTTCCGCTTCTGGCCCTCCACCTAATGCTGCTTTCATACTTTCGAAGAAGGTCTTTTGGATTCTACCGTGTTCTCCACCAGCTTCGCCTAGTATGAAATTAGTTCCTTCCCAACCAAAAAGGTTCTTAGCTGTTTGAGGGTCAATACCAGTTTCGAACATTCCGCTATTAAACCCTGCTTCAATAGTGGGAGCATCTCCCCCACCTAATCCAATATCTACATCTGCTGTTATTGTTTCTTTGCCTCCGCCAACCCCAGTGGTTGTGGGGTTATTAGGTTGCATATCAGGGCCATCGGTTCCTTCAGTATTATGGCTTAAATTTTCAATTTCACTTGATCCTTTTGCAAATAGTCCGCTTCCCGCTATTGCTCCACCTAACCCACCAGATCCAAAGATGAGATTTCCTAAGAATTTACCTCCAATTGCAGCACCTAAGAAGACGCCTACTACTTTCTTTGTGTCATTAGCACCTTGTACAACATTTTCCCACTTACTCAATTTCTTTTCTAATTCAGCTTTCTCAGCGCCTTTTGCTTTAGACAATTGTTCTGTTAAGCTTTTTACTTTTCTCTTGCCAACCCATTCAACGATAGAGGCACCCGCTCCTACTACGCCTCCTCCTATTATTGCTGCTGCAGCAACTTGGCCACCAAATAGTCCTGCACCTCCGCCAAGACAACCAGCTACTATATACCAGGTCTTTAGTTTTCTTTTATGCTTTTCTTCTTTCTCTTTTGCTTCAATAGCTGCGGTTTTTGATAATCCTTCTCTTTGTAGTCTTAGTTCTCTATATTCAAGATATTCTTCGTATGTTAATGGCTCTTTCTTTTCTTTGTCTTCAAGAGCCTTTATTCTACTATTTATTACATTTAATTCATTCTCTGGGGTTCTTGTCCTAATATCTTTCGGTACTTCAGTCCATTGAGTTGCTGTTGCTGAAGCTTCGCTACTGACTGTTTTAACAGGTGTTCTACCAGTTGTACTAGATGCTTGTCCGGTCATACTTGGTGTTGGTCCAGTGTTTTGTCCAGTGGCACTAGTTGCTTGTCCGGTTGTTGGTGTTCTTCCTCCAGATGCGTCTGGTGCTTTTGTAGGAGTACTAGGAGTCTTAGGTGTTCCTTGTTTCAATTGTTGTTTATATTGATTAATTATGTTTTCAAATTCTTTCATCTTTTTTTCAATCTCTGCAAGTGTAGCATCTTGTTTCATTTCAGTTTCGGGTGTTTCTTCTTCACCCTCTTTTGGTTTTCCTTCTTCTTCAGCTGGTTGTTCTTCTTCAGCTGGTTGTTCTCCTTCGGCTGGTTGTTCTCCTTCGGCTGGTTGTTCTCCTTCGGCTGGTTGTTCTCCTTCGGCTGGTTGTCCTTCTTCGGCTGGTTGTCCTCCCTCAGCTGGTTGTCCTTCTTCGGCTGGTTGTCCTCCCTCAGCTGGTTGTCCTTCTTCGGCTGGTTGTTTTCCTTCAGCTGATTGTTCTCCTTGCATAGGTGTTTCAGAGTCTTCTTTTTTATGGAATGGATTACGACTTAATTCGGCAGGGTCTATGCCTGCAATAGGTCTTGATTCATTCAGAAGAGCTTCTGGATTATCAATGTTTTCAGTACCAAGCTCTGGAATTTCTTGTCCTGTTTCTTCCATTGTTTCTTGTAACCTTCTTGTTTGATCGTCTTCTATCACTGGAGTTTCACTACTCATTTTACTTCTCTCTAAAGTACTCATATGTGGTCTATTTACAGTTTGCTCAAGAGTTGCTTCATACCTCTTAGCTTCTTCATCTTCCATTATTGTAGCAACACTATCTCCTTTGCTTTGTCTTTCAGCATCATCCTTAGCTAGTGATTGATCTAGTGTAGTTAAGTTTGGTCTGCCATCCATTTGTTCCAGAGTTGTCTCATATCTCTTCGCTTCTTCATCCTCCATTATTGTAGCAACACTGTCTCCTCTTTCTCTTCTTCTTTTATCTTCTGCTATTAATGTCCTGTCTTCATTTCTTACGCTATTCAATGCTGTTCTGTACCGCATATATTCAGGATCTTGACTCTTGTTAATATTACTAACATCATTGTCATTCTGTAAACCAGTTTGTGGCTGAACATTAATATTGTTTTCGATAGGATTTTCTGAGATATCACCCTGGGTTGTAGATGTATCACCTGGGACTTCAACTGGAGTGTCAGTAGAAGCTGTAGGCACATCAACTGTATTGTTAACAGGAGTTACAGGAACTTCAACTGGAACGTCTGGAATATCAACGGAAACATCAGAACTTCCAAAGTCTTCTATACCCATATAGACAGTTTAATATTTTATATACATAATCTTTCTCTTAAAGTAGACAGATTCTTTAATACAGATTAGTACTTCTTGATGATTATGTCAAATAAATTTGGTATATTTAAGTATGAAAGGTTTTCTTAAAAAACTTTGGTACATATTCAGACAAAGATATGGGCAGATATTATTAGTTATTCTCTTGATACTAATATCTTTCCTCTCTATTAGATGGGGACAACATCTAATATCTAATGACAACTATTCACCTGAGTTAAACCCGTGGATGTCTGTACAGAGATATTTAGAATCTCCTGCATGGAGAAGTTACAGAGTATTGGGTTTTGCATCAGATAGTGAACAAGCGGATATATTTAGATCTATATTCTTTGGGATATCGGATTTGTTTTTACCAAATGAATTGTTGGCACAACTCTTCTCCCTCTTCTGTCTTTGTGTAGGTACATTATCAATGGCAACTCTAGTATCCCAACTTGTGAGAGATAAAGTGAATACAAAAAGTTCAGGATACATATTTTTCTTTGCTGGTTTAATATATCTCTCTTCTCTATGGACAGCATGGGTATTTAATTTCAACATGATGCCATATATAGCGCAGTATGGTTTTCTTCCATTGGTACTTCTAACAAGCTATTGGTATATGAAAGATCCTTCTCATGGTAAATCTCTCCTCCTTTTCATAGCTTCTCTTCTCTTTGTATCAACTGCGGTAATAGGTACACTGTTTTTCGTCAATATTGTTTTAATAACGGCATTCCTAATATATTTTGGTTGGAACCATAGAGTAAGGTTCAAAGGAATCCTGAAAGGTCTTGGTATCTTCTTAATAGTACAACTCTTTTGGTTACTTCCATTCGGTCAGTATGCAATGTCAACGAGTGGCAATATCATCGACTCTTACACAAACAGAAGTATTACAGCCAATACTATTGATTTAGAGAAAGAGATGATGACATTACCAAATTCTGCAAGATTGTATACAAGGCTCCTGGGGACGGTGGATAATCCTGAGAACAATACATACATTTTTCCACCATCTTCAGACTATATGGAATATGATTTTTACAAGGTAGTTGGTCTTCTTCCCTTCTTCCTTTCTATGGTTGGATTGGTTTTTATAATAGCTCAAAAAAAATACAGTTTACTTCCCCTTTATCTTCTTCTTTTTGGTTTGCTCTTCTTGCTGAAAAATCAAAACCCTCCGTTGGGTGAAATATATATATGGCTTCAAGAAAACTTGGGTATATTTAAACAGGTTTTTAGATGGATATCATCTAAAGTTGGCCAACAATATCTAATTGTTTTAACATTTACCTCTACCATTGGTTTTGCTCTTCTTTTGAATTTCCTTGCCTCTTTCTTTAAAAAAGTTTCGAGATATATATTTATTCTTTTTTCTTTAGCTATTGTTGTACTCCCTCTCTTTTTCTACTCAGAGTATCTTTTTAGGGGATACCTTTTTACACAAAGAGCTACTGTTAATCTCCCAGAACAATACTTTGAGTTGAAAGAAGCTCTTAAGACAGACCCATACAGTAGAATATATTACGCCCCACCGTCAAATAACGGATATTTTAGGGAGTATGATTGGGGTTTTGTTGGTTCCCAATTTATCTCCTACATAATCCCCAATCCAGTAATGGATATGTCTTTGGCAATAGGGTCTGACGTTGGCGAAGTTGCTATGTGGGAGATAAGGAATGTATTTGATGCTGGTGACAGAGAGTTGTTCTTAGAGAAGATGCAGAAATATGATGTTGGATATATTCTTGTAGATAGGAGTGTTGTGAAAGGGAGATATGGACATGCTCTGAATTGGGAAAGTATGGAGAACATTGCTAAAGGTTTAGAACTTGTCTGGGAGAAAGACTTCCTTGCATTGTACAAGATTAATAAAAAAGATGTCCGATATGTAGAATATCTAGGAACATCAGATTCTTTGCCTGTTGGATCTTTCACTCGTGATGTACAACAGGAACCAAGGATTGTTCCGATGAATTTGCCAATATCTTCTCCGTCCCTAACAAATGGATATCTATCTCAATCGGTAGAATATTCTGGTATTCCAGTAAACCTCTACTCAAATATTGCGTATTCTGATATTAATAATGCTCCAATACATGTTAAAAAATATGGAGATAGGATAAGAGTGTCTCCTGCACTACCAATACTTAATGGTATTACTAATGATACATATAAAGAGTTCCTGGTAGATGATGAAGGAGAGAACTTTTACATTATAGATGGTTATGTACTGGATGATAATTCAGTGGCGGAAGGAGTTTCTCTTACTTCAAGGTTTGGAGAGATAACTTCTGTATTTTTTGTAAAAGCATCTTCTATGAGAGAGGAACCTTTAACTGATGTGTTGGCACACTCCCAGCCAGGAGATTGTTCAGGAGGAGAATATGCCATATTACCAGATGTTAAAAAAGAAACAATTGCATCAGGTTTTAAGTTAGAAGGTTTTACAGAATTACCTTGTTTGTATGTAAATATTAGGTTGGATAAAAGACTTACATATGTTGGTACTATTGATGTAAACTGGGAGCCTAGTAGTAATACAACTTTTGGCTTCTGTCTTTACTCTGCTAAAGAAGGGATATGTGTTAACAGAGAGAAATTCTTTAGTACAGATTCTGGATATGGTAACATTAGCATATTATTACCAAGACCATTAAGAGGAAGTGATGACCTCTCTTTGACAATATATGCATCCAATCCTCTCTCAGAAAAAGCATCGGTAAATATTAGGAATATAGATATTAATCTCTCTGGAGCTATACAAGAGTCACCAGTGTTTGCTGAATATATAGATACCCAACAGAAAGTATTGGAGCTAGGCGGTGAGAGAAGAAGCATCCTTGTTGAATTGCCCGTTTTGTATGGGAATGATAGCTATATTTACTCAAACAAAGATACCAACAATGCTATTTGGGAAACAAGTAAAGCAGAAGATGGTTCTCTTTCTCATAACACAAAATATGAAGACGGAATGAAACAAGTAGTGCAAAATCAGAGAGTAAATCAGTATGCACATATTTTGCAAACGACTCCTGCCCATCAATATCTTTGGTATTGGAAAGGTGAGAATCTAAAAAATATCCCCGCTTCTTTGTGTCTGACATACCAAGGCTCTGATAGATGTTGGGTTGATGATATTCTCTATACTGATGAGGAAAAATCTGTACTAAAGACATTCCTCTCACCTGCGCAAGATTTAGGTGTAATGGATGCATCTTACAATAGTATTAGTTTTGCGGATTTAAGTGAAAATATACTAAAGCAATTTGTTGTAATGCCAAAGCCAGAGGTTTGGGATGATGCTGTTTACAAAGCAGCTGTGGAAAGAGAATATCATGAGGTTGAACTTGTTCCTAGAAACGAGCATGGTTCTCTCTATACCTTAGGAGAAGATCAAGAACTTTCCAGAAACACTCTCATCTCTATACCCCAAGCGAAATCTAAATATTGGTTTGCTGTAGCCAAGAAAGATGATCAATTAAAAATCTTTGGGAAAGAGGATAGGGTTGATATTAAAGGTTGGAAACAAGGTTGGGATACTGAGGGTAAAGAGTATGATTCTGTAATAGTCATCTATTGGCCTAACCTACTCTCCTACTTCGGATATTTGCTAATTATCATTATGTTTGTATACTTAATTGTTAAAATTGTAAAGCAAAGAAAGTATGGATTTAAATAAAGCTGTTGTTTCCATTGTCATACCTGTTCACAATGGCGAAAAATATATTAAAGAATCAATAGATAGTTGTCTTGCACAGACATACAGTAATATTGAAATAATAGTTGTGGATGACAAGAGTACGGATAGTACTTTAGAGATTCTAAAAGAATATGGAGAGAAGATAAAGGTGTTCCCAGTAGAGAAACAGAATGGTTTAGGTAATGTCATTAACATCGGCATAAGAGCATCTAAGGGTAAATACATAGCAAGAATGGATGCAGATGATATTATGTATCCGGATAGAATTGAAAAACAGGTTGAGTATCTAGAAAGTAATCCTAATTGTGTTGCTGTAGGTGGTCAAATAGATATCATAGATGCAGATTCAAATATTACTGGACATAGGGAATATGCACAGAATGATAAAGACCTAAAGAAAAACAGATTTCTCTTCCAACCATTTGCACATCCAGCTGTTACATTAAGAAAATCTACATTAGAAGAGATAGGTCTCTATCCTGAAGATATGTGGAAAGTAGAAGATGTAAAACTTTTTCTCATACTTAGTACAAAAGGTGAATTTGCTAATTTACCTGATACTGTACTTAAATACAGAATGACTTTTCAAACAGAGAGTCAGTCTAAAATGGTGGAACATTTTAAATTAACAAATGATATGAGGAATTGGGCTATACAGAATTTAAATATTAAGCCTACATTTAGAGAATATGTTATATGGAATATGCAAAAAGTAGGAGTTCGAATACTTAGTATTCTTCCCCCTACTCTTTTTATGAAAGCGTTTGAATTTTCTAGAAAGATATTAAAGTAATATCTTTACTTCATTGGCCAATCTATCTCAACTTGGAATCCATTACTAGGGTCTGGTTTGTAAAAGATTTCTATTACAGTATCTGCTGGAATAATGTACTCCTTGTTTATCATTTTTCCATTCTCATCATATACAGGATTTCCATTGAGTACTTCTTTCCCATCAATTCTAACTTCACCAACAATACTATTTAGTCTGCTCTCCCATGGGAATGACATTACAAATTTCCCACCATCTCTCTTGAGGTCTGCTAGATTCATTTCACCTTTCTTTACCAAATGCTTCTCTGCAATCTGTAGTATGAATATCTCTTGAATTGGATCATAAACCCATTTGTATGTTCCTAGCTTTTGTATATTTGTTTCATAACCTAAAGGTGAGAATTCTCTCTGTTCTTCTTCTGTTTGATAATTGGGTCTTACGGTTTCTGGATAATCAAAGTCATCAAAACTTCCAGTTGGTGAGATCATGATTTCTAATCCTGCAGCATCATCTCCTGCTTCCCATACTGCTAGAAATGAGCTTCCTACTTCTATCACAAACTCTCCATCTTTACTCTCTGCAGGATTCCCTAAGTCCCACTCTTCATCGTTCACATAGAACTTTCCTTCGCTTCCACTGCTAACATTGATAGCCATATCAAAAGGAATGTCTTCTAGACCAATTGTACCTCCGTCTCTTTGAAGGTCTTCTAGTGTCTTAGTACCTTCTTTGACATTGTAATCTTTGGTGAGACCTAAGTGATACATTCCCGTATCGTAGTTTAGGTGTGTTTCGAAATCCCCAAGTGCTCCAAAAGAGATTTTTAGTGTTGCTGGGCTATTTTCTCCTGCTTCTATTGTAGGAAGTGGCAAACCGTTTGGGTCTTCTTCTGGTTGAGATGTTGGTATTTGTAATGATAAAGCATTCTTTTCGTTGTCGTAGTCTTCAATTGATTTGATACCTGTTGTTGCGCATCCTGTGAATGCAGTTCCTGCTAGTGTTGTAGCTATAACTGCTCCGGCAATTTTTTCGTTTCTACTTAATTCTGCCATATTATTGTATATTAATTAAATTAATATACTTTAGTATACCCTATAACAGGAGTTTTTACAATGTCAATGTTGTCAAAAAGTTGTTTTTACTTCCAGCATCCTTGTTATATGTGTGGGTTCCTAAGCAAGGCATTATAGTTCTAGCAAGGTGTTAGATAAAAAAAGAGAGGATATATATCCTCTCTTTTAACAATTATTCTTTATTTTATCTTTTCGTCCTCAATATATTATTTATATATATGGACTCATCAGTAAGACTATTAGTCTTAGAAGACTTTAGTGTGTGATGGGCTCTCCTCGGGGTGGGGTTATTGTGCTATGAAGCACTTACCCCACCCTTACGGTGAGTAGACATTAGTTGTTTTTGAATTTTAGCGAAAAGCCTGCGGATATATTGTTCGGTTGGTAAGCAATCACTATTGGAGTGCCTTTGGAAATCATATTCTCCACTTTCATACCATCTACTCCTTCAGCATAGTTGCCAAAGTCCCACTCTACCCCACCAACAGTGAGGTATAAACCAGCGGAGTTATTGATCCAGCCATCGGCCGGCATGGTGAAAGTGATGATTGCGCCTTCTCTTTTTATATCTGCGAGGTTTTTGTCTGCAACACCCACGAGATAGTCCTCGTCAAGTGCAATATCCCAAATACCTGAGTAGCGATTATATTTGGCAACATATGTGCCGTAATTAATCTTTTTCTGTTCAGGATTATTGGGGTCATCGGGATTTGTTACCGTAATAACGACAGGTCCCGGTTGGACATTTGCACCTTCAGGATTGGTACCTGCTGAGTTGATACTGGTGTTAGGTTGTTGTTGTGTGGTCTGTCCATCTTTGTTGATGTCGGTTTGTTCGGCTTTTTCATAGATGGTACACATACCATTAGTGAAAGAACCACCTTTAGACTCACATTGTTGCACCAGTGCAGCTTGGCTTGTACTTTTTGCTTCCTGCGCCTGTTTCCACCAATGAATTCCAAGTGCAATAGCACCACAGAATAACAAGAAGAGGAAGAAATTTTTAACTGTCTTCCAATTAATATTTCTAACCATCTTTTGTAGTTTGGTTTTCAGGCTGGCTTTTGGTGTTGTTGTTTCTGCTGCCTTAAATGCTTGAAGAGTTTTTTCAAGATCTTTGATATCTTTCTCCTTAGCATCCAAAGCAGTTTGGAACATTTGTACTTCAAAATCATTCTGTCTGGTTTTGGCATCTTTAAGAGACGCCCTGATGTTCTTGGCATCAGCCCGTGCTTTCTCAAGTGCATTTTTCAATGCTTCGATATTAGCATTTTGCAAAGTTTGAGTTACTATGGTACTCATGAGTTTTTCTCCTTTATAAAAATATTTTTGATTCCAAATGGAATGCACACTATACCCAATGTGTTAATAATTAGATACACTATGCATTCCAATTGAATATGCAAAAATAAGGAGAAAAACAAAAACCCTACTATCTCTATTCCATCACACACTATTTTATCTAAACATATACTGATAAAATCATATGTATATTGTTTAGAAATTTTTAAAGATCTTCGAGTTTTTAAATAAAAACTCATACAAGGTACACACCTCTTCTATGAATCTTTATTAGGAAAACTTTTTACATTTTAAAGAGCAGGCTATTTAACTGTACACATATTATACTATAGGTTGGGTTGAAAGTCAACAGTTTAGTGCTGATATGAAGTAGTTAATCTTTTGTTAATGAGCAGGTTATATAACTGCCTGTATTATACTATAAGCTAGTACGAATATCAAATGGAAGTATATTAACTTCCAATCTTTATAAAACATCTATGATATACTCAAACTATGGAAACAATGCCATACTCTGAAGAAGACAAATTAGATATACAATTAAGTTCTGTATCTCTAGGTAATCCTAATCAAGAAGGAGGGAATATTGGGGCTGTAGCAGGTTTAGTTCAATCTGCTCTAGACAAAGAGAAATATACAAACATTGTTGTAGAAAATGCTCTAGAAGCACAAAGAATCACTCAAGAACATTTAGGAGACAAAGCAGAGTTTGGTGTATCTGTATTAGCATCTTCATTAAATCCATCAGGTATACAAGGGTTTTTAGCTTCTGTAGACTACCCCTATCTTGTTAAGTTTAACAAGCAATTTCTTAATGAAAAAATGCAAAGAGTTAAGGGTGAAGGTTATAGAGGTTTAGGATTGGCTGTAGCTTTAGGGAAAGAGTATGCATATGCCCTACTCCAATCTCATTCAGAGGAAGATCAAATTGGAAGTACTTTAGAAGCAGTACAGGCTATGAAAGACGATGTTGTTAAGGTAAGAACCTGTATTGAAACAGTATCATTTGAAGAAGAGATGAAGAAGATAAGGCAGTTGACTGTTAAATTGAAAGGATTAGGAAAGAATGTAATCTGGGCTATTGAACCAAACAAAAAGATAGGAGATGGTACATTTGTAGATTTTATGACAATATATGACAATATTAAAAATAATCCTAAAAATGCTAGCTTAAAGTTTGGTATTGATTTAGATATGGGTGGATTACCTAAAGAGGAATACAAAGATATGTTTAGAATTATGGAAGCTTTAGAAAGACAAGGGAAGAACAATCTACCTCTCTTTCTATCTTTGAGTGGCAAGGAGTATACTGATGATACGGTTAGAACGCATCTACCTTTAGGGAATAATTTTGATGTGAATAGAGAGATAGGAGAATGGCTTAAGGTGAGGCAATTTAGAGGAGAGAGAATACCTGCAATAGTGGTAGAAAGTAGTCCAGCAGAGAAGAATATTCTTGCAGATTATGGTAATTTCTTAAAGAGTTTTAAGGGAGGTTTTAATTAGCTTTCCAAAACCTCATTTCAATACCTGTGATAAATGCCATTTTGTCTTCCTTAGCAATATGTAAGATATCCTTTAACATTCTAAGAGTTTCTCTAAGATGAGTTGATGTACTCTCACTTCTGTTTTTGTTTAAGAAGAAAGGAATTACTGCTACTTTGTACCCTATCTTTCCTATCTCATTTAAGATTTCTGAATCAATTGCAAATCTGTCAACTGTTAATTTAGGAAGTATTCTTTCTACTAATTCTTTTCTAAAAAGTTTAAGACCACAACCTACATCACTTACATTCTTAGGTAATGAAAGTATTAATTTGTTTGTTAAGAAGAGACCTGCAGAAAGAATCTTTCTGAAGGTAGTCATCTCTATATTAGAATCTTTGTGTAATTTGGAAGGTACAACAGCCATAACAGATTCATCTTTAAGAGCTTTGAGAGCATATCCTAGTGTTCTAATCTGAATATCTGTATCTGCGTCAATGAAGCCAATGACATCTCCTTTTGCTCTTTTCATACCATATCTAACAGCATATCCTTTACCTCTATTTTCTTTGTAACCAATAATGGAAATCTTTTTTAATCTGTTTTCTTTAATATACTTCTCCAAAATTTCTTTAGTATTATCAACATACCCATCGATTACGAAGATGAGTTCAAAATTTGGATTTTTTCTAGAAAGAAAACCGTAGAGTCTTTCTAACTGATCCAATACTTCTCTTTGTTTTTTGT
The DNA here is from genome assembly GCA_012842045.1 of Candidatus Dojkabacteria bacterium. Taxonomy (GTDB): domain Bacteria; phylum Patescibacteriota; class Dojkabacteria; order SC72; family SC72; genus UBA5232. The sequence continues at coordinate 51,529 of DUTP01000001.1, read as the reverse complement.
ATGTTGGTATTACCAAAGAAAGTTTCATTTTTATAGATAAAGTTGTTTTAAATATGTAAATAGAAATAGTTGCATTTAAGCTCCTAAGGGAGCAGTCTACTCAATTTAGGCAGCAGACTGCTTGCCCTTAAGGTTCTTAGCTATTGCTAAAATGATCATACCTACTGTAAATGCTACTAATGCTACTAGGTAGAAGGTTTTAGTATCACCAAAACCTGTTGGTAGTGGGTCATGAGGTGGATATGGATTATATGGACCGTATGGATTTCCACCACCACTAGCTAGTGCAATGTCTGCATTTATTAAGGAGAGCATAATGACAGCTAAGATTGCTGAAAATAACTTCCTCATATTTAAAGGGCTAGTTAATTTAAATGCAAGATTATTATAGCATCTTTCACCCTAATATGCAACACTATGGGACAGCACCTTTTAATGTCTACCTTTGAAAATTAAGGTATTCTTTGGGCATATCGGAATATTCTAATTGGGGAGTTGAAAAATTTACATGTATATAGTATGAGGTCTGCAGTGTAATCAGTAATGTAGGTGGACTCTTCTGACTTATATATCTTGTACTTATATTCCCTCTGATTCCAATATATGGTTATCTCATCTCCATCACCTGTCTTGGGTAGATTGTAGTAAGATATCCTGTTTCTCTTCTCCGTGCTCCATGAAGAATACCCGAATCTGTGTGCGGCTAAGATAATTGGCAGATCTGGTTGCTCTGGTGTCCCATACTCTTTTACAATCCATGTACCATTTTTTAATCCCTCATCAGAATTTTTACTTGTAGATATTGGAGAGTTAACTTCGATTTTAGGTATTTTTACAAACTTTCCTTCTGGAAGTGATGTATTTAATGGAGGAATATCTAATCTTACAGATTCTGTTTTTTTCTCTTCTATTTCAACTTTAGGAGGAACAACTTCTTTGATAATCTTTTCTGTCTCTTTATTTGTTTCTTCTGGATGGATTCTATACCACAAATATGGCCATATTGGGATAATGATAGCTATTAGAGCAGTAGTAAGAAAGAAGAACCCTATTGCTATATATATGTTATTGAATTTTTGAAAAACAGTTTGTTTCTTCATCTTAGATTTAGTTTATCACACTTTGAGCAAAAAAAAAGAAGAACTTGTACAAGAAACTCTTTTTGGGGAAGCATTTACTTACGAATAATGGATATCACCAAGTTAATCTGGATTTAATAATTAAATGCTACTATCTATATATTATGCTCAAACCTTGTTATGTTTTTATTGATGCTTCAAATATGTTTTATGGTACTCCTAATGATTTAAATTGGAGAATTGATTACAAGAAGCTAATTGAGCATCTAAAACAGAGATACAATGCTAAGAAAGTTTTTTATTACTCTGGAATTGAGGTGTCAGGGTATGATTTAGACTGTTATCCTACTTCACAATTTCCAATAGATAAGTTGGTAAGTTATTTAGAAAATCTTTACAAAATGGGTAAAGCTACAGAGAAACCCTATTTACTAAAATACCTCAAAAGAGCTAAGTTCTTTAGAAAATTACAGGAATTTGGATATATATTAAGACTTAAACCGATTAAAAGAATTCGTACAAAAGAAGGAGGTGTAAAATACAAAGCTAACTGTGATGTTGATTTAACATTTGACATGATGCGTTTAGAAAAAGAATATTCTTCTTTTATCCTATTCTCTGGTGATGGAGATTTTGAGATATTATTAAAATATTTCAAAATTAAAGAAAAGGAATTTATCATATATTCTCATCGTAATAAAACAGCTAGAGTTATTAAAGAGAAGTACTATAAAGAATATATGGATTTCTTAAGATTAAAAAAGTATATATGTGAGAGATAAAAAATGGGAAGGTCGATCTTACGAAGGGCCTCCCCGAATCCTTGTAGTAATAGTATATCTCTTTTTGTAGAAAAAACAAGGTAAAAATTTTAAATGTAATTACTTTTTAATTCTTCTCCCTAAGATATACTTCTAATATCTTTCCACTATTAATCATCTCTAATGCATTATCTTTACCAATATATCTATAATGCCAACTCTCATAATTATAACCAGTTACTGATTCATATCCTTGTGGAAATGATATTACAAAACCATAACACCAAGCATTCTCCTCTAACCACTTTGCCGCTTTTGTTGTATGAAATCTCCCCCCTATTCCATCCTGTATTTCTGATGTACTAAAATCAATTGCTGTACCTAATTGGTGTTGACTATGTCCAGCTCTAGCAGAAACTTTATCAGCATTATCTGCTACATTATTGTTATATCTAAGCCAATATTGATATGTACTAACCTGTGTACTATATGACCTATATCCTGACCTAATACTAAGGTCTATGCCATCATTTTTAGCTGCTTTAACTAATTCTGTTAAATCAGCTATTACTATATTTCTAACCATATGTTGATTTCCTTTTCTAATACCTGATTTTGCAGCTGAAACTAAATCTGCAGGAACATAATCAGCAGAAAGAGCATATTCTTTGTTTACTAGTACTAATAGGTCATCTCCATGTCTTTTTGTTGGCTTGATATCTGTAGGATATGACCACCAATTCTTTTGTGTTTCTACTTTCTGTTTAGATGCTTTTTGGGGTGGAGTACTGACTTCTTTTTTTTCTTCTATAGCAATCTCAACTTCTTTTTCTTCTTCTTCGGCAACTGCTTCCGTGGCTTCCTCTTGTGGAGGATTAATCTCTTTTTGTTTAATTAAATCAATATCTTGTTGTCCAAAAAGAAGAGCAAGTGATATTGAGATGATTATTTTTTTAAGAATATTGGTAAAAATCATATGGTTACAATATATATTTTTATATTAGGGTTAAGATATTATATAAGCTTTTTATATTCTTATCTAGGTGAGGAAGTATATTTTAGGCCAATGTAGAATATAGATATTAAATTAAGTAGGTAAAAATATGACACTATCAAAAGAAGATTTTGTAATGATATCAACACTTTTAGCTTGTGAGCTTGAAAAGTATGAGAAACAGATAAAGAATTTAGAGAAAATTGTTAAGAAGTCTGTAAAAAAGAAAGTTGATGATAGTTGGATGAGTTATGAGGAACTCTCTAAGAATATTGTAGAACTCTCAGGGGATGAGTATAACAGGGATTTTAATATTACTAGAATGAATAGTTGTTGAAACTTTGGATTATTAGAGTATAGCTACTGTTGCTACTTTATCACCAGTTCCAATATTCATCATCTTTACACCTGAAGTTTGTCTCTTGAGCTTTGGCACATCCTTAAGATCTGCTCTAATAACCTTGGATTTCTCAGATATTACAACAATCTCTTCATCTTCTTCTCTTAAGATTCTTGCACAAGCTACATTACCTGTCTTTGGTGTTACTCTAAATGTGAAGATACCTGTACCACCTCTCTTCTGAGTTGCATACTCTTTAAGTGGTGTCATCTTACCATAACCATATTCCGAAAGAGTTAGAAGTTGCTGTTCATCACTCTCTACAATTCCAATACCTACTACCCTATCCTCTTTACTTCTAAACTTAATACCTGTTACACCTCTTGTACTTCTACCCATAGGTCTAACATCTGTTTCTTTAAATCTCACAGACTTACCTTCCCTTGTGAGGATAATTGCTTGGTCATCACCTGTTGTAGCTTTAACCCCTATCAATTGATCTCCTTCATCTAACTTAATTGCTACTAAACCATTTGCTCTAATCTTCTTAAACTCAGGGAGTGCAGTTTTCTTTACAACACCATTCTCTGTTGCCATCAAAAGATATTTGTACTCTCTTGCTATTTCCTTCTCTTTAGCCTCTTCTGTACTCTTTCCTTCTGCAATCTTACCCTTTGGATCTCTGGTTAATACTGAAGTTATAAGTTCATCGGGGTCTAGTTGTACAAGATTAACGATAGGTAAGCCTTTTGCTGTTCTACCTAAATCAGGGATTTCAAATATTCGAAGTGTATATACTTTACCTTTGTTTGTGAAAAGTAGTAGTTCATCATGAGTATTACACAAGAAAGCATGTTCTATGAAATCTCCTTCTTTTGTTTCTCCTCCTGAAACACCCTTGCCTCCCCTATTCTGTGCTTTGTATGTATTTGGATTTAATCTCTTTACATATCCAGAGTTGGTAATTGTTACTAAAGTATCTTCGGAAGCAATCATGTCTTCTTCAGATATCTCATCAACTTTACCTTTTACAACCTTTGTTCTTCTTTCATCTCCAAACTTTTCTTTAATAATCTCAAGATCAGCATCTACAACTTCCAACATCTTCTCTGGATCTTCAAGAAGAGTATTTAATTCCTTAATCTTCTCTTTCAATTCTTTTTGTTCGTTCTGCAATTTCATTCTCTCAAGTGCTGCTAATCTTCTTAACTGCATATCCAAAATTGCTTGGGCTTGTACTTCTGTAAAATCAAACTTATCCATTAAGTTTGTTTTTGCTGTTTCTTGTGTTTTTGAAGCTCTAATTGTAGCAATTACCTCATCAAGCATATCAATTGCTTTAAGTAATCCTTCTAAGATATGAGATCTGTATCTTGCTTGTGCTAAATCAAATTCAAATCTTCTGATTGTTACTACTAATCTGAAAGAAAGGAAGAGTTCTAAGAATCTCTTAAGTGGTAATGTCTTTGGCTCTTTGTCAACCAATGCAATCATATTGGCATTGAAGACTTTTTGCATCTCTGTATATTTGTAGAGCTTGTTTAGAACTGCCTTTGGTTGTGCATCTCTCTTGAGATATACAACAACTCTCATTCCTTCGATATTGGATTCATCTATAATGTCGGAAATTCCTTTAATCTTTTTATCCTTTACCAAGTCAGCAATCTTTGTAATGAGGTTTGCTTTGTTTACTTGGAAAGGTATTTCGGTGATAACGATTTGGTATTTTCCTTGTTTGCCCTCTACAATTGATGCTTTTGCTCTTTGTAATATTCTTCCCCTACCGGTTGCATATGTGTTAAGGATTTCTTCTCTGTCATATATTGTTGCTCCTGTTGGGAAGTCAGGTCCTGGTATTATCTCAACTAACTCTTCTGGAGTAATGTCCGATTTAAATTCAGGATAGAGGACATTTCCATCTTCTGCTATCTTTGCTCTTAGAGTATCAATTACCTCTTGGTTGGTAGCATCTTTTGTATCTATGTAGTTTTCTAAGTAATCAGCTGGTTGTGCATTAAGTAATTGTGGGATTCTCTCACCTTTTTCTTTCTGTTTTCTTAATTCATCATATACTGCTTTACCTTCCCATTTGTTACCTAGGGAAATCATTTTTTGTAAAGCAGTAATTAATTCTGTTAGGTTATGAGGAGGTATCTTCGTAGCCATACCTACTGCAATTCCATCTCCACCATTTGCTAGTACATTTGGAAAACCTGCAGGTAATACTGTTGGTTCTAGTCTTGTGCCGTCATAGTTTGGTATGAATGTTACCGTTCCCTTGTTTATCTCATTAATGAGTTCTGGTGTAATCTTCCCCATTCTCGCCTCTGTGTATCTCATGGCTGCTGCTTCATCTCCATCAATGGAACCAAAGTTTCCTTGTCCATCTACTAATGGATATCTCATGGAGAAGTCTTGAGCCATTTTTACTAAGGTTGGATATATTACAACCTCACCATGTGGATGGTAGTTACCTGATGTATCTCCTGCAATTTTTGCACATTTTCTGTAATGAGAAGAAGGTGTTAGGCCTAAATCATTGATAGCTACAAGAATTCTTCTTTGTGATGGCTTAAGCCCATCCTTTACTTCTGGTAGAGCTCTTGAGACGATTACGGACATAGAGTAGTCAAGGTAGTTACCTTTCATTTCATCTACGATTGATCTGTTAGTAATCTCTCCAGAATTGTATGTGGAGTTCTGCTCTACTGTATCTATATTTTCTTGTGTTGTTTTTTTATCTTCATCCATTTTAAAAACTAGAATCTCTTGTTAATTTAAAGCTAAAAGATTATCCCTAAACTTAGATTTCAATTCATACATAACTGCATCTAATTCTTCTGCTGTTTCCTCATCCACACTAATATCTATATCTTCCCACATTACATTTTGAGGGTCTATTTCCCAAGGTCTTTCTCGTTTTTTCCTAAGCATTATACATTGATATGTATTCTTCTCATCATGGTTGTGAAAAAGTAGAAACATTGTTCTTTGTCTATCTGGTTCTCTATCACTTGTGTATACCAAAGAGTCGTCTTTTTCCTCATCTTTCCTAGGTAAACCTGCACATTTCCTCATTAGTGCTCCTATTTCAGTTCCATCTAAATCTAATATGTCTACGATTGTTCTGCTTGCTTTCCCGTTATCGTCTAATGCTTTTGTTAGAGCCAATTCTATATTTGTTTTTGCACTACCAGATGCTGAATCTTGAGCAATATATTTTGCTTCTGGATTAAGCATAGTTGCAACATCGTAGAAGCTAGCTGGTTTGTTTTGATGTTCATTAGCCTCATTTATGTTTTCTTGTAGATCAGTATTCATGTTTTTAATATAAAAGTTAGATATCTAATATAGCTTTAGCAGCATGAGTTTGTATAAATCTTCTTCTTGGTGGTACTTCTGTTCCCATTAACATCTCAAAAGTCTTCTCTGCTTCCTCTGCGTCTTCTATATGTACTCTCTTAAGAACCCTGTTTGCAGGATCCATAGTTGTCTCTCTTAACTGTTCAGGATTCATCTCTCCCAACCCTTTGAATCTATTAGCTATTGGATTTTTCCCTTCTGCTTTAGCTTTTGCAACAAACTCATTCTTCTCCTCGTCATTTAAGAAGTAATATTTCTTCTTTCCAATTTCTACTTTATGTAAAGGTGGCTGAGCAACATATACATAGCCATTCTCAATTAAAGGTCTAAAGAATCTAAAGAAAAGAGTTAAGACCAAGGTTGTGATATGTAAACCATCAACATCAGCGTCACTCATGATAATAACTTTGTGGTATCTTAACTTTGAGATATCAAAAGTATCTCCAATACCTACACCTAATGCTGTTGTAATATCGTTGAATTCACTATTCTCTAGTACCCTATCAACTCGGTATTTATGAGTATTTATAATCTTACCTCTTAATGGAAGAATTGCTTGTGTATGTCTATCCCTACCCTGTTTTGCTGAACCACCTGCAGAGTTACCCTCAACAATAAAGAGCTCACTCTCTGCTGGGTCTCTACTAGTACAGTCTGCTAGTTTACCAGGTAATGTAGTTGTCTCTAATGCACTTTTTCTAATAACAGCATCTCTTGCTGCCTTTGCTGCAGCTTTTGCTTTGTTTGCTAGTACTGCTTTCCCAATCACCTCCTTTGCAACTTGAGGGTTCTCTGTAAGGAATGTTAGCAACTCATCTCTAACGACTTTACCAACAACACTTTTAACCTCTGGGTTGTTAAGTTTCATCTTGGTTTGTCCCTCAAACTGTGGGCTTGGAACTTTTACAGAAACAACTGCAGTAAGACCTTCTCTAACATCATCTCCACTTAGTGTTCCGCTCAATCCCTTGAGTAGCTCTGCCTTTTGAGCATATGTATTCACTGCGCTTGTAATTGCTGTCCTAAAACCTGCTAAATGAGTACCACCTTCTGGGTTGATAATGTTATTGGCATAGCATCGAACATCTTCATCCATACCATCTGTATATTGCATGGCTACTTCGACAACAATATCATCTTCCTGTTTGTTCATGTAGAAGGGTTCGTCTCCGATTACCTTCTCCTCAAGATTGAGGAATTGTACATATGATTTAATACCATCTTCAAAGTACAAATCGTATTGTCTATGTTTTCCTTCACTATCATCAATTACAGAAATTCTAAGACCTGCTGTGAGATATGCATGTTGTCTACATTTCTTTACTATTGTATTGAAATCAAACTCCGTTGTACTAAAGATCTCTGCATCAGGCATGAATGTATGTTCTGTACCTGTTTCGTTAGTATCTGCGATTTTCTCAACTGGAGCTACTGGTGCTCCTCTTTCATACTTCTGTTGATATACTCCACCATCTCTGCTTACTGTTGTAATCATCCATTCAGAAAGAGCGTTTGTACATTTCATTCCTACACCGTGTAGACCACCAGATACCTTGTATGCTCCAGCTTCGAACTTTCCACCAGCATGTAGATTTGTCATAACTGTTTCTAAAGTAGAAACTTTTGTTTCTGCATGAGTCTCTACTGGAATACCTCTACCGTTATCCTTTACTGTTAGTGAGCCATCTTTGTTTAGTGTTACCCAGATATGATTACAGTATCCTGCTATTGCTTCATCAACAGAGTTATCTAAAATCTCTATGAAAATATGGTGAAGACCGTGAACATCAGTAGAACCTATGTACATAGCAGGTCTTCTTCTGACAGCTTCTAATCCTTTCAATACTTGGATATTTGATGCACTGTAATCTGAAACTTTACTCATATTTATTAGTCAAAAAGTGTAAGTTAAACCTTTACAATTCCGAGAACTGGTCTATCTATATTATATCATTTTTAGCATACAAAGTTAAATTCTTAACTGCATAACCATGGCTTCTAAAGTCAATCTCCTATTACAATTTGAGACTATCTTCTCCCTACTTTTGCCAACTACTTTCAAGTCCTCTAGAATTTTTTTAGAACCCTCAATACTACCATTTTTAATTTTAATTTCAAACTCCTCTCTTAATATTTTTTCAATTGTGTTTATGAACTCTATGGAAAGCTCCCTACTAGAAGAAGCTTTTTCGGCAATCTCAAATTGTTCGACTAAATCTTTTTTAAGAAAATCTTTCTCTTTTTCTCTCTCCTGCTCTTCTTCATTATTTTCTTGTTTTTTGATATAGATAATTCTAGCCCTTGATCTGATTGTTGGAAGTAAATTTCTTTGATTGTCAACACAGAGAATATATATTGTGTTGTCTCCACTCTCTTCTAGACTTTTAAGAAGGGAGTTCTGTGCCTCATGAGTAAGTTTCTGTGAAGAATGAATGATGCCAACCTGTTTTTCTTCTTGGAATGGTTTGTAAATTAGTTTGGCTTGAAAATCTTTCACATCTTCAATTCCTATGCTTAATTTGTCAGTAATCTCTAAATTATGAATATCTGGATTTGTATAGAGTTCTTCTAAAGTTATTTCTCTCTTAAAAATCTCCTTGAGAAACTTCCTTAAAGTAACCTTTTTACTGTCTTCTTGTTTGTTAACTAGAATATATGTCATATTTCATTTTACCACATACTACTGAACAGTATGGAACCTAGTTTGTTATATAACTTCGTTGACTATTATTCCTTTTTATCTTAAACTGGAAGAGATAATATGAATACTGCCCAGTGTAATGTCTCAGACATCATTACTTAAATATCTTCAGCAGAACAACCTTATCGATAGTGAGGGTGTGAGGAAGGTTCTGTTAGAAAGGACTAAGAGTAACAAAACAGAAGAGGTTATTATAAAAGAATTAAATCTGGTTGATGAAGATGTTTTGGCAAAAGCTAAATCTGCCATATTTAATATCCCGTTTATAGACCTTTCAACAATTACTGTTCCTGAAGGGGTATTATCAGAGGTCCCTATTGATAATCTGTCGAGATACAGGGCTGTGCCTTTTGAGAGGGGGCAAGGATATGTCAAGATTGCGATGGAAGATCCTTTCGATATTCAGGCAACGCAGGCTCTTCAAAGTAAGTATCCACAAGATACAAGAGTGCAGGTGTATATTTCAACACCAGCAAGCATATCGTTGATATTAGATAGGAGAGTTGGGGACATGATGGGGGCTCAGGTTGCAGATGCATTGGAGGATGCTAATATCCCAGTGACGACACTAGATGCTGGTCCAGACGATTCTTTAGAAGCACTCTCTGGGGATATAGGTTCTGCTCCTGTTGCAAGAATTGTTAATTCTATACTTCAATATGCTGTAAAATCAAAATCATCAGATGTCCATATAGAGGTGTTAGAAAACAGGGTTAGAGTGAGGTTTAGAATCAATGGTGTTATGACAGAGAGACTTACATTGCCTAGAACTCTTAGTGCAGCGATTGTTTCTAGAATTAAAATTATGTCTAATCTGAAGATTGATGAGAAGAGAATCCCTCAAGATAACAGGTTCCAGATTCAGGTGAACGGAAGTAAGATAGATGTCAGAGTCTCAATTATGCCGATGATTTATGGTGAAAAGGTTGTGCTTAGATTGTTAGAATCAGACACAGAAAATATCTCTTTAGAGGATACGGGTTTAAGAGGTCATGCTTATAAGGTTTTTGTAGATGCACTTTCTGTGACAAATGGTATTGTTTTGGTTACAGGTCCAACAGGTAGTGGTAAGACACGTACCTTAGCATGTTCTTTGATGAAGGTTAATGATCCAAAGGTTAATATTATATCATTGGAAAATCCTGTCGAAATTAGAGTGCCTGGTGTTACACAGGTACAGATAAATGATGATGTCGGTCTTACCTTTGCTAATGCTCTAAGAGCTGTGTTAAGACAGGATCCTGATATTGTAATGGTTGGAGAAATTAGAGACGGAGAGACAGCTCAGCTTGCTGTTCAGGCATCACTAACAGGTCACTTAGTACTCTCTACTTTACATACGAACAGTGCAGCTGCTGCTATTCCAAGATTGGTAGATATGGGTATTGAACCTTATCTGCTTGCTTCCACTATTCGAACTGTGGCAGCACAGAGGTTGCCCAGAAGAATTTGTAAGAAATGTATTGAAGCGTATCCTGTTACTCCTGAGGTACTTAGGAATATTAATGAGGTGATGGGTAGCGTTAATGGTTTTGACTTGATTGCTTATATAAATAAATTAGTTGCATCAAAGAACAGTTCTGCTAATGCAGAAGGAGCGGAACCAACTGTTTTAAAAGCTCCAGAGGTTGGTCCAGATGGAGTACCAGTTGTGTATCTCTACAAGGGTAAAGGCTGTGATTTTTGTGGTGGTACAGGATATGCAGGTAGGACAGGTATATTTGAAGTTTTGGATATCACTGAAAAGATTAGTAGAATGATAATGGAGGATGTCACGGATACTGACATTAGGAATGCAGCTATAGAACAAGGGATGATAACTATGATACAAGATGGTTATCTTAAGGCATTAGAAGGAATTACAACACTTGAAGAAGTGTTGAGGGTTTCTAAAGAATAAATTTTTTGGTATATTAAAACATGCAAAACACTGCCCAAAATCAAAATGATGCTGGTATTCAGTTTGGTTACTCTGATTTTTCTCATCAGCAATCACAAGTTACTCCTCCTGCTACTTCGTCAACCCAGTCGGGAGTTCCAGCTGCAGACAATAGTACGTCCACTTATATAGATCAGCAGAAACTAGATGAACTTAAAAAAAACATTGGGGAATTAATAGATACTCCCCCTACTTCAGAAATTCAGTCCAATGCGACTCAGACAGGATATGTGCAGGAAGTTACACCGTTGCCTAATCTAGATACTTCCCCTGCTGTTCAGCAACCGTCTCAACAGGAAGTTTGGAGTGATTCTCTTGAAAAGATTATGCCAGAGCAACATGTAGTCAGGGCTATGAAGAGGGATAAAAAAGAAGATAATCTCTCCGAACCTCTCTCTCCTAAGATACAGGGGGGAGATGGTCATGCAGTCGTTGATATTGGGACTACAACATTTACAATGGGCGTGCTTTTTGAGGAGGTTATAAAAAGGAATGCATCCGACTTACATATTTCAGTGGGATATCCTCCTGTCATTAGGATTGATGGTCAACTTGTTGATATTGGAGAACAGCCTCTCTCTTCGGAGGAATCAGAAAAATTAATTCTTTCTATCGTTCCTGATGATAAGAAGGAATTACTAGAAGTTAATAGGGAAATAGATTTTGCATATTCGCACCAAGGAGATCAGACAGGTAGATTCCGAGTTAATGCCTTCTATTCTATGAAGAATCTCTCAGCGGCTTTTAGATTAATTCCTACTAGAGTTAAAACCATTGAGGAATTATCTTTACCTCAAGTGTATTATCAGATTACAAAGTTAAAACAAGGTCTGGTGTTAGTGACAGGTCCTACGGGGCATGGTAAAAGTACTACACTTGCTGCTATGTTAGAAGATATTAATAGGAATAGATTTGAACATATTATTACTATAGAAGACCCAATTGAATATATCTTCGATGGTAAGAAAGCATTGATTGACCAAAGAGAGATGAATGATGATACTAACTCTTGGGCTGTTGCTTTAAGAAGTGCAATGAGGCAAGATCCTGATGTTATTCTTGTCGGTGAAATGAGAGACTACGAAACAATTGCAGCTGCTATTACACTAGCAGAAACAGGTCACTTGGTCTTTGCCACTCTACATACGAACAATGCTTCTCAGACAATCGATCGAGTCATAGATGTGTTCCCAGAGAATCAACAACCACAGGTTAGGTCTCAACTTTCTAATATTTTACAAGTTGTTATTGCTCAGAGATTAATACCATTAGATAGAGGTGGTAGAAGAGCTGTTTCGGAAGTTATGTTTAATAATTCTGCTATCTCGAACCTTATTAGAGAGGGTAAAACATATCAGATTGATAATGTAATCAGAACAAGTTCGGATGTAGGCATGATGTATTTAGAGAAATCACTTGTAGGTTTAGTAAGGGAAGGTTTGATATCTGTACAAAAAGCTCAAGAGTATGCTGTACATCCGGAAGAGGTTATAAGATTATTAAAAACCTAAGAATGAAAAAGTTTAAATATTCTGCTAGAGATAAGGCAGGAAAAGAAGTTGCTGGAGAAATTGAGGCTAGAGATGAATTATCTGTGGCAGATATCTTACATGATCGAGGTCTGGTGGTTGTTTCAGTCAAAGAGAATTCTTTCGATTTGCAGAGGCTTGCAGAGATAAATATTGGAGGTATTCCAATGAAGGAGAAAGTTGTGTTTATGAGACAGATGGCGACAATGATAGGAGCAGGTCTTTCTCTAACTAAATCTCTTGAGATAATGATTCAGCAGTCAGGTAATAAAATGTTTCAAAGAACTCTGAAGAGTGTTCTTGATTCTGTACAATCAGGTAAGCCTTTGTCTGTTGCATTTAGAGAGCAAGAAGATGTTTTTGATAGTATTACGCTCAATCTTATTGAAGCTGGTGAAGAGAGTGGTAATTTGGATGTTGTTTTAGATAAATTAGCAACAGAATTAGAGGAGAAAGATGCTCTAAATAGGAAAATTAGGTCTGCTATGATTTATCCTACTATAATTCTTTTAGTTATCATAGCTGTTGTTCTGATGATGATGTTTATCTTAGTACCAGCTATGTCAGATATTTATAATGACTTTGATGCAGAGTTACCTTGGGTGACAAGAGCTCTAATGTCTTTAAGTGATTTCTTTATTAAATATTGGTGGGGAATACTTCTAGTTTTAGTACTTCTCTTTGTTGGGTTTAAGTATTACAGAAGTACAGAACAAGGTAGGAAAACAACGGATAAACTATTGTTAAAGATACCTATTTTTGGAAATATTGTTTCTAAAATACAGTTATCGCAGTTCACAAGAGTTCTAGCCTTACTTTTGAGTAGTGGTCTCTCCATTATTAAAGCATTAGAGTTAACAGCGGAATCTTTAAACAATACTGTTTTTAAGGATGTAGTTCTTAGTGCAAGAACAGAGGTGGAAAAAGGAGGTCCGATTGCAATTCCAATCGCTAGAAGTGAATACTTCCCCCTACTCGTGAGTAGTATGATGTCTGTTGGTGAAGAAACAGGGGAGTTGGATGCGGTTTTGAACAAGGTTGCAGATTACTACAAGGAAGAAGTTGATAATGCAACGACTAATCTGTCCTCTGCCCTAGAACCGATGTTCTTAGTGATAATGGGCTTGGCTGTCGGTTTTATAGCCCTATCTGTTTACCTGCCAATGTTCCAGTTATCTCAGGTAATGGGTTAGTCTTGACATAAGGTGTTAAGTTTTGTAATTTATAATTAGTTAAATTAAAATTTATATATAAAATATATGAATAGAAAATCATATAAGGCATTTACGTTGATTGAAATGCTTATTGTTATGGGAATCTTAATTATTCTCATGGCGGTAGGTGTAGCAGCAGGTAGATTTGCTATTGATAGAGCAAATGAGATTTCTCATAAGAATGGTGCTACACAGTTATACCAGGCTTTGCAAGCTTACTATACTGATAATTTGAAGTTTCCTGATGGGGGATCTAGCTTTGAGAACATGCTTTCTTCTTCTGGAGAATTGATTAAATATTTAGATATGGGATCATTTAAGGGTGGTACTGATGCTACGTATTACTACTTTGTTGATGGTCAGAATCAGTCCGTGATTGTATGTGTTACATTAGGAAATTTTGGGGATAGTGGTAAGAAAGGTGTTGCTTGTGTAGGTAATGGATTTAATAATATTGGGCCTGCTTGTACTGCTAATACTGCATCAGGGGCAAATGCTATATCATTAGAGAAGTATGAGTATAATGCAGATGCTAGTTCTATTTATGGGAAAATAATTAATCTAGGTAGTGGTACTTGTGCCTCAAAGTGGAATTCAAAGACAAAGAGTTTTTCTGGTGGGCAAGGAATTGATCCTGTACAACCTCCAAACGAATAGATATAAAGTAATTTGTCACTCTTAACCCCTCTTCGGAGGGGTTTCCCTTTTAAATAACTATGGATATAATGGAATATGGTAATAATATATCTCTGTATATTCTTCTTAGGTGCATCTCTAGCTAGCTATATCAATGCAACAATATATAGAATTGAGAAACAGGTGAGATATCCAAAGATATTTACTCAATCATCTTACTGTGAAAAATGTAAGAAGAAATTAAAATGGTACGAACTAATACCAATACTGGGATATGTTATTATCAAAGGAAGATGTTCTAAATGTGATGACAAAGTCAACATATACTACCCTCTTTCTGAGTTATTACTAGGTACGACCTTTCTTCTTTTCTATCTCTTCTCTATCCCTTTCTACTACTGGATACTCTTCCTTTTTCTATTCGTTCTCTCCTTCTATGACATTCTTTACAGAGGTGTACCTAAAGTATTAACACATATATTTCTTGTTCTAACTCTCTTAATCTTTCTCTTTTTTAACCTAAATACAGCCTCTCTCATAGCTATGGCTTCTATTGTAGGTATGCTTCTAGTCTTAATGATTGTTATGAAAAACTCTTTTGGGATGGGAGATATACTACTACTAGTAGGCTTAGGTATATCTATGAATTACAAAAGCTTTCTCTCAATGTTTTGGTTTTCGATAGTCATAGCCCTACTCTACGCTTTACTCTATGCCATTATTAACAAGAAAACCTTAAAGGGAGTTAAAATACCAATGGTTCCTTGCTTTACAGTATCATTTGTAATATCAGTGGTATATGGTGAGAAAATTGTGGATTTTTTAATAACCAAAATACTCTTCTAATCATTGATAATACTATCCAATTGTGATAAATTGAAAGTAGTAAATTAGAAATCTGTCCTTATGGTATCACCTAAAGAGAAGAGGTATACGGCTTTCACATTGATAGAGATGTTAATAGTTATTAGTGTGCTTATTATCCTAGGTTCTTTGTCTTTAGCGTCATATCAAAAAATGCAGGTTGTTATGAGAACTAATGAATATATAAATTCATTGGAACAAGATATTCGGAGAATACAGAGAGATGCTATGTTACTAGATAGAAAACAGGGAGAAAATTGGTTGTTCGGTATAGGTATTGATTTTACTAAGATGAATGAAGATGGTGGTTCTGGTGCTTATAGAGTTTTTAAATGGTGCTCTCCTTTCTCAGAGTATGGCAATAGTAGGACAACAGGTTCTGTCCCTGGGTATACTAGATATGAACCAAACAAACGTAACCTTCCAAACACGGAAGGTAATGGGGATGCTTGTTATAGCTTAGAAGAAAGAAGACTCTATATCCCTAGAAAATATTTAGACCTCAAACCACCAAGAAGTGTTATTTCAATAACTACAAAATCTAGAACTAGTACGGAAATAAAAGGTGAGGAGTTGGGTTATGTTCTTTTTGAATCTGTGACAGGTAAGGCATTCTTCTATAATTTAGATGGGGAATTAATAAATTATATGCCAATAGGTGACGATATACCTCTCGCTGATGAAATATATGACTTAGTTATAACTATTAAACCCCTTAGAGGAGGTGTTGTGAGAAGTCTAACTATCCAACATATGTCAGGAATGATGGAGATAAGTACAAATTAAATAAATGGAGGAAAAAAACAAAAAATACAATGCATTGGGTTTTGTAGAAGCATTAATATCTATTATCATTGTAGGTGTTAGCTCTGTTGTTTTAATGAGAATAGCAGCTAGTGCGTTAATAGAAGCTGTGCAGAATGATAAGATTGACAGAATCACACAGTTTGCTGTAGAGGGTGGTAATATAGTCAAGGAGTTGTATGAGAAGCAAAAAGAATTAGGTTTTTCTGGAGAAGGGTCTCTTGCTTACTTCCCATCTCCTGATTCTCTCAAAGATATCTCTAAATGTTATGTAATAGTCAAAAGTAATGATACCCAGTCTCAAGAATCTCAAATGTTCGAATTTGCTAAGTCAGTAGAATTTAATACTTGTACAGATCCTTTTGTAAACGGTTCTGTTCAAAACAGGGGGCATTGTACGATGCATTACGATAAAGACGTTACTAATAAACAATATCCCTTCTTTAGGTTGGCATGTATGGAAAGAATTTCTGGTATTCGAGAGAAATATATATCAGTTAAAATAGTTGTAGGAGAATTAAATTATGATGGTAAAATAACAAAGTCAGGAAATGTTAAAGATTATGTTTATCAAACAATAATACCTTTAGAGGATGAATAATATATATAAAAGAGAAACAAAATATAAAGCGTTTAGTTTGCTGGAAATGATAATAACAACATTTATCGTAGGCTTTATTATGGTTATTGTTGCACTTGTTTTAACTACACTAATAAAAGTATCTGTTGTAACAACAAATAAAACAGCCGCCAGAAACGATTCTGAATTTGTTTTGGAGCTACTAAGAAGAAATATTAAAAGCAGTAACCCTGAGCATGTTAGTATATATAACAGTCAAGGTGAAAGGAAATATAATAGACGGACAGGAAGGGTGCATTCTCAAAGTTCATCTGAAGAGTGGGAAAGTGTTGGTCCTAACCAGTCCGGTAACGAAATACATTTTAGACCACAAGGCTCTCAGAATTGGGTCTGTATTGCTTACTATAAAGGACTTTCGTGGGATGTAGAGAAAAAGAAGGATGATGAAGGCCAAGATGTACTAATGGGATATATATTGAAGGTTACAAAGAACAGAGAAGATTATACGGCAAAGGGTTGTTTTGGAGATCTTGGGAATAATGATGCTTTAATGGTATTAAACTCTAAAGCTATAAATATAAAAGATTTTTCTTTTCAATATAGGATACATGGAGAAGATGCTATAAACAAGATAATACAGGTAGATATGGTAGCTCAACCAGTACACTGGTATTTTGCAAAAGGAGCTCCGATTAACAGGGAAATATATAGACAAGCAATTATAACAACAGAGAGTATTGAGTGGTAAATATATAAATTTAATATATAAAGTTAATATGGCAAAGTCAGATAAAACAGTCTTAATAGTTGAAGATGAGAAGGAACTCTTGGAGTCGTATCAAGAGATTGTCGAAACAGCTGGGTACAATGTTATACCTGTTTCTGATGGGTATCAAGCTCTTGATGTGTTAGGAAAACGTCACAAAGAAATAGATTTAGTTCTTTTAGATTTAATGATGCTTGGTGTGGATGGTTTAGAGGTTCTGAAAGCAATGAGAGCTGATAAGGTGAAGTATGGAGAAGCTCCTGTAATAATACTTACAAATATGACGAGTGAATCTGTGATTAGAGAGTCTTTTAATCTGGGTGCATCCTCATATTTAGTGAAAGCAGACTTAGATTATCAGGGCCTGGCAAAAGAGTTAGAAAGATACTTGGGTGAAGGAGAGTCTCTTTGATATTTGAAAGTTCTTTGTTTTTTGTTAATATATTGATTAGAAGTAATAAATTTAAAAAATTGGCTAAACATGGCAACACTGCCCGATCATGTTGGAATAGATTTTGGTACACACTCTGTAAAGGCTGTTGAACTTAGTGGTATTTCAACCAAGAATCCAAAACTGGTTAATTTAGGTTCGCAGGCTACACCTAAGGGGGCTGTAAATAGCGAAGATCCAACGGACCAGAAGAGATTAGCAGATTCTTTAAAGAAGCTGTATGAGGCATCTGGGATAAAAAACTCTAAGGTAGTTATGGCATTACCGGAATTTTCAGTCTTTACTAGGTTCTTGGAGTTACCTGGTGTGAAAGAGGAGGAGATGAGAGAAGCAGTCTATTATGAGGCTAAGCAGTACATTCCTCTACCATTGAGTGAAGTTATGATGGATTATATCCCAGTAGGTTTTAACACAGAGAGGAATGCCCCTAGAGTTTTGGTGGTTGCAGCATCTAGTAAGGTTGTTGAGATTTACGTTAAGATAGCAAGTGAGGCAGGATTAGATCTTTTAGCCATAGAAACAGAGTCTTTAGCTATGGGCAGAGCTATATATAGGTCTACTGGTAAGAAGGCTGCTGTTATGTTAGATTTTGGAGCTAATAATACAGATATGAGTATTCTTGCAGATGGGTATCTTGTCTTCTCACAAAGCATAGCAATTGGCTCTGATTCATTAACACAAGCTATTGTTAACAAGTTTAATTTTGATAATCAGCGAGCGGAAGAGTTTAAGCGAAATTATGGTGTGGTACCTAATGTATTAGAGGGTAAGATTTACTCTGTTCTAACACCAATAATAGAGTCCATATTGGTAGAAGTAAGAAGGGGGATGGAATTCTATAAAAGCAGAACTCTTTCGATATCACCATCTGACTATATTTTAGGTGGTGATGGTGCCCTTCTCCCTGGTATCAGTGAGTATATAGCCAAGAGTTTAAATGCAAATGTTTCTTTAGCAAATCCATGGAATAATATTCAGATAGATGCAAATTTTGAAGATATTGCTAGAAAAGGAGCTCCTTCCTATTCTGTAGCAATAGGTTTAGCTTTAAGAGATGATTAATACCAAGATTCCAACAAAGCAGAATAAGACAGAAGAAGAAAAGAGACCTTCTTTACTGGGTAGGATTTCTGAAAAAAGAGAGATAAGAGAGGAAGAGAAGAAGAGTGAGAAAAAGGAGGCAGCTTTTTCTATGTTGACTCCAGAAGATGGAATTAATCTTGTCCCTATAATGACAAAATCTGAAGTTGCTAAGGAAGAGAAAAAGGGCAAGTTAAATCTCACAGCGATACTTAGTATTGTGGTCTTTTTAATGATTACATTTGTGGTTGTTGCTTTTTCTACTCTTACGAAGTTGCAAGTTGAGAACGAGAAGAAGAAATTAACACAGTATGAAGAAGAGGCTTCTGTTCTAGGTGAGAAAATATTAGCAAATGAAGAGCTGTTAAGAAGAATCTTTTTATACCAGGATATTTCCTCTAGTCAGTATTCTGTCAAGGATATTTTTGACCATTTCTCTTCTATTGCTATTAGAAATGGTAATACTAGGTTAACTAATTTTGTTTTCACCTCTGACACCTCTGTTTTTTTTAAGGGAGAATGTTCTACCTTGGAATGTGTCGCAAAATTTTGGCATTTACTTTCCACAGATTCTAAGGTTGAATCTGTGGTTTTAGATTCTGTTTCTAAAGGCTTGGATAGTAATGAAGAAGAAAAGTCTTCCTTCGAATTTAGGGTTACAATGAGAAAAGATTCTGTTGGAAGAGATAATATTAATATTGAAAATTAATGGAAAAGCAGAGTAATATCCGTAGAGAAATAGAGGGTATAGATGAGAAAATAAAGGGAACGAAGCTTAAGGTAAAGGATTTAATAGTACCTATTATCGTTGCTATTATATTAATATTTGTAGCTATTTTTGTTTTCATACCTATGTTGCGAAATGCCATTGATTTAAGGGCGGAACTAACAGAGATTAAAAGGAAGCAGGAACAAATGTTATCTTTAAGAGAGGCTGTGAATGGAATAGATGAAGGTGTTATGTTGGCTGATCTGACTGATGCAAAAAGTGTTATACCAAAAACATTAAAGGTATCTAACTTCCTTTATTATATAGATGAACTTGCTTATGAAAAGAATCTTTCTTCGGAAGTCATATCAGTGGGAGATGTTAATGTTACTTCTCCGCGTGGTGAAGATTCTGCTTCTAAGGGGGATTCAAAATATAAAGGAGTTAATGGACCATTAGCATACTCTGGTAAGTTACAGGATGTATTATCTTTTTTAGATAGCTTTTATACCTCCTCTCCGTATATTGTTTCTCCTGAGAATATTACTCTTGAAAGTAGAGGTGATAATAGGTGGGAAGTAGAGTTAAATCTAACAGGATATTATATATTGGAAGAGGAAAATGTAATAGTTAACCTGTATAAACCTTTTAAAGCGTATACGGACTATTCTGATGTGGTTGGTATCTTTAGAGAAAAAGCACTTAGACTAGCGGGTGATACTGATTTATAATAACTAAATTTCATCATTGAAGATACTATCATCTTCAACGTTTGTTTCCTTCTCAGTTTTTTCTTTCTTTTCATCATCTTTGATGAGTACCCTAACTCTTCTATCCATTCTAATAGCATGGATAGTAATTAAGTCTCTAATAGCGTTGATTGTTCTTCCTTTTCTTCCAATTACAACCCCTTTGTCACCTTCTGCGACATCAACGGTCAAAATTGTTAATCCTGGAAAATCAACGCTCTCTTTCTCTTCAATAATAACCTTTTCAGGCTCATTGACGATGGATTTAACAATATGCTCGAGCAATTCTTTCATTCTAGTATAGGTAAAATATTATTTAGATAAAATATTATACTACTCTTCTTGCTTTTTGTCTTTTTTCTTTGTGCTTGGCTTTGTAGAGCCTCTTTTAAGCTCTTTGAGTATGCCAGCTTTCACAAAATATTGAGCAACGGTATCAGAAGGTTGTGCTCCATTCTCTAACCATGTTTTTGCCTTTTCAACATCCACCTCAAACTGGTTAAGTCGTGGATTGTAGATACCAATCTCATCTTTTGTTCGGCCATCTCTAGGTTGAGAACTCTCCATAACAACAATTCTGTAATATGGATCGTTTTTTCTACCTACTCTTTTTAATCTTATTTTTAACATAGGACTGAATTCTATCAAAAGAACTTATATAATTCAAGAATTATCTCTACTTCCATCTTCAAGTATTTCAATTGCATTCCTAGCTGCATCTTCTTCAGCTTTCTGTTTACTCTGCCCTACTCCTGTTGCGATTGCTTTTCTACCTCTTCTAATTTCTACAGTAAAAGACTTGTCATGGTCGGGACCTTCTTCTTGGATTATTTCGTAGGTTGGTGTTACCTTGAATTTTTCCTGTATTATTTCCTGTACTCTTGTCTTGGGGTCGATAAAAAGCTCTTCTCTAATGATTCTCTTAATCTTTTTAAGAAGAGTTCGATCTATGAAGGATCTACATTCTTCATATCCAGCTTCTAAGTAGATTGCTCCTATGATTGCTTCATATAGATTTGCTAATAGATAGGTTTTTTCCTTTCCACCACTCTCTTCTTCTCCTTTGGACATCCTTAAGTATTCTCCTAGACCAAGTTTCTTTGTCTCTTCAGCGATACTCTCTGTTCTAACAAGTGCTGCTCTTATACTTGTTAACTCTCCTTCTGCTTTATCTGGATAATTATGGAAAAGATTTGCTGAGATTATTAATTCTAAGACAGCATCTCCTAGAAATTCTAACCTCTCATTGTTTTCTATTTCCTCATCCTTATGTTCATTAAGGTACGATCTATGTGTGAAAGCATTCTTAAGTAGGTCTTTATTACTAAACTTTACTCCTATTTTTTTTTCTATTTCTTCATATTTCATTCTGTCTTTTCTCCTTTCTCTTTATTTTCTTCTTCATATATAGCACCTAGTACTCCATTTACAAATTTACCACTACTCTGCCCTCCAAATTCTTTGGCTATTTCAATAGCTTCATCTATTGCAACTTTTGGAGGTGTGATTTTTTCTATAAATCCTTCAAAGATGGCAATTCTTAAAATCTGTAAGTCTACCAATTTCATTTGATTAATTGGCCATTGTGGAGCATATTTAACAATTATCTTGTCAGTTTCTTCGACTTGTTCTGCTACACCTGTTGTAATCTTCTCAAAGAGTTCTTTGTCATATTCTTCAATATCATCAATCGCCAAAAGATCTTCGAGAGGAATTAGGTCTGTTTTAAGACTTTCTTCTGCAAAATATTTAGTAAAAAGCTCTTGTAGAGCTAATACTCTTGCTAAATGTCTAGGGTCAGTTGATTTCTTCATTGTTATTTTTTATAAGTACCACAATTTTTACATTCAAAGTGAGCCCTTTTTAGTACTCCACACTTAGGACATTTTGAGACACCTTCAAGCTTTAATGCGTTATGTGATCTCCTTCTGCCTTTTCTTGCTTTTGATATTCTTCTTTTTGGAAGTGCACCCATTTTTATTTATGCTATATCTTAACTCGACAATTATATTGAATTTTCTTAGATTTATCAATCTCTATTTATATAATCCAACTTTCAGGAATATTGATTTCCTGTCCAGGCTTTATCTCTTGTTCTATAATTCCTTTTGCTATCTGCCCTTCTATCTTATCTTGTATATATCTTTTCATTGGTCTTGCACCCATTCCAGGTACATTTGATTTACTAGCAATTAACATAGGTATCTGTTCTGCCCATTTGATTGTGATGTCTTTTTCTGCAAGTCTTTTTGCTAAAGTATTTAACTCTAATACAGCAATTTGACTAAGCTTGTTTGCATCGTGTGGCTCGAAGACAATAATGTCGTCAAATCTGTTAAGTAATTCCGGTCTTACAGACTGTCTTAATTCAAGAAGACTTCTTTCCTTAGCTTCTTCCCACATAGTATTTGGTTCATTTAAAGCTTCAAGTAGTATTTGACTACCTATATTACTTGTACAGATAATGATAGCGTTGGTAAAATCAACTGTTTCTCCATATGCACTTGTTAATCTTCCCTCATCGAAAATTTGTAGGAAGAGATTTAAAATCTCAGGGTTTGCCTTCTCTATTTCATCAAAGAGAACAACTGTGTGTGGAGTCCTCTTAATTCTGTCTATCAAAGAGATTTCTGCTTGTCCAAACATATCCGTGTTATCGGAAGAGCCTAGGAAACGACTAATGCTAGATTGATCTTGATATTCGGACATATCAAGTCTAATCATACTATCTTCTGAACCAAAATACTCTTCTCCAACTACCTTGGCTAAATATGTTTTACCTACGCCCGTTGGACCAATGAAAAGAAACGAGCCTATTGGTTTGTTGGGATTTCTGATGTCAGCTCTTGCTCTTCTTAAGGCTTCTGAGATTGCAATTACTGCAGCATCCTGTCCAATAATCTTTTTTCTAATATTTTCTTCTAGTTTCATCATCTTATTACTCTCTTCTTGGTCTATCGAGGTTATATTCACATTTTTCTGTATGGAGATAACTTTAGAGACATGTTCTGCTGTTATTTTATTAATACCGTTAGCCTGTGCCCAAGAGCAAGTAGCTTCGATGGTTTGAACAGCACTGCTTGGTAGCTTTCTATCTTTAATGTATCTCTCTGAGATTTCTACTGCTGCAACTAAAGCTGGAAAAGTTATAAAACAGTTGAAGTTGTTCTCTAATTCTTTTATTTTACTCTCCAAAATAGTTAAAGCATCTGCAGCTGAGATTTCTTTTACTTCTATGTTTGTAAAACTTTGTCTTAAAGATTCGTTGCTATAGAAGAATTTCTTATAATCAGCATAATTGATACTACCAATAATCGGAAAATCACTATTTAAAATATATGGTAGCATCATTCCCGCAATACTTTGTCCACTATCTGCAGCCTTAGCAGGCACTATTTGCTGTATTTCATCTATGTAAAGTATTGTATTACCAGCCTTTGAGAGCTCTGTCATAGCTTTAATGACTAGTTCTTCAATATTGCTCTTTCCTTGTGAGTTGGCTATTAGAGCATTTATATCTAATTCTATAATTCTCTTATTCCTCAACTGGTCTGGAACATCTCCTCTGTTAATTCTTTGAGCTAGGCCTAAGATGATGCTTGACTTACCGACGCCAGGTTCTCCTATTAATAATGCATTTTTATTTGATATCTTGCCTAGTGTGGACACGAGGTTCTCTACTTCTGTATCGTGTCCTATCCCAAAAACATCTCTACTTTTTGCAATGACTACATTTATATCTTTGCTGAAATGATTCAGTATATATGTGTAACCATATATCCATGCTTTTCCAATACCTCCTGTTCTGAAATATGGCTGATCAGGGTCTAGATAATTAACTTTTTGATTTTCTAGAGTGTTTGTATGTCTTATGACTTCTCTCAATATGTCTATATTCACATTTTGTTTTTGTAAAAGTTTTTCTAGAGGTTGATAAATTTTTGTGATGGCTAGAAAGATATGCTGAGGAAGTATTTCTTTACTATCTGTTAAAAGAGCTTCTTCAATAGCATATGTTAAAAGAGCTCTTAGTGATGTGAAGGTTAGATTTGGTACTTTTTCTTCATTTATATCTTTTTCTACAAGAACATTTACATCTAGATTAAAATCACTTCTTCTAATTATCTCTCTAATAAAATATTCTTCTTGGATTAATGTTTTGTAACAATCTAGAGTTCTAAAAACACCGTCATTTGAGAAGTCACTAAGTAATTGTGTTGTTGTGGTTGGTAGGTAATTCACAATATCTAAGTTTGCATATCTACCTAACTTCAAACCAGCTGCATTTATTTCGTCTAACTCTTTCTGAGGGAATCTTTTAATGGTGGGTAGTAGACTTCTTCTACTTTTGTCTCCGTAGAAATCATGCCAGAGTAACATCATGGCTATTAATGAAATACCAAAAAAGGTATTCATTATTGGAAGATTAATAATATCTAATACTTGGGGATAGGTATCTAGTAGTGTTGTTATCTTTAGTATGTATGCAAAGCCAACAATGATGCCGGGAATAACTAATATATTACAAATTAAGTTCTTTACTTTTTCAAACTTGTCATATTTAGGATTATTACTAAGTAAAGAGGTTATTTGAGCTGTACTAACAGAAAAAAAGTGGTCTCTAGTTAATAAGAAGATTGATTGATCTTCATCTTCGGGAATTTTAAACCCTTTTGAAATGATAGAATAAGAGTTTCTCTTCTTGTTGTGTATCCCAACTAATGTTTTTTCTTTACTGTCAAACTCCATTGCCATTTTATCTAAATATTGAAATTACTGTAAATATAATTGCAACTAAGGGGAGTAGAAGCCAGGTTAGTATCAACACAAACGAAACTATCATAGTGATTGAGTATATTGAAATAGCAATAGGCAGGTATAAGAGTCTAATTAGAATTCCGAAGAGATATCCCATTATGGACTTATCTCTGTGCCATGGTACAAAGAATGTCCCTACTAGTAGTGTTATTGAGAGATTGTCATCAAGTACTGTAGACAGCCTGCCAAACTTTCTTAGATGTCTTAATGGCATTTTGACATACCACCAGTTTAGAAAGTCTTGTATGAAAAAGAGAAAAATCTGTGGGTATGTATCCACCTTTGCAAAGCCAATGACTTGTTGGTCTGGGCTATTTTGTATTCTTGTTTGTTCCATTTTGGGCAGTTTTCCTTCTACTTACAGTTTATCGCAAGTGGATATAACATGTCAATTTTTCTTTTATGATAGGAGTTAATGTGATTTTTGTTTGTCGAAGATTGGTTAAGATTTACTCTACCTCGACTACCCCGTTTTCTAAAATAGTGATGGTCATTCCATCTTTAACATAGTCTAGGAATTCATCTCCTAGTGAGTCGATTGTTGGCATGCTATTGTCTGTCCATACATCTGCCAAAATAGCTCCTGCGGCTGCTAGTGAGTCGATAGGTTTTGAAAACAGCAAAGCACCAGGACTACAATTGGTTACTGCTGCGTTGTATAGAACCATACCTCCTGTTGTTGAGCCAATAGTTTGTGGTAAGCATAAGGCAACTCCTACAGTTGATTTACCATACAGATCTTTGTTGTTTTGGTCTGTACAGATATTTTTTCCTTCTTTACAATCTTTGTATGATGCTAATGTATTAAAACCAGTTCGTGATACTAAGGCTTTTAGCTTACAAGTACCTGGTACTACAACTCTTCCTTTAAATGTTTTTTTCATTTTTCTTATCTTTTATATAATTTGTTCTAAAATCTCATCATCAGAATAATATTTAGACGAGGTATAGGTTCTTAATTTGTTTGAATTTGTAATAACTGGCATTTTTGCGCATAATGGATTATTCATGTACATCAAAGGACATATATAGCTTGTAACTACACCCATCTCTTTTAGCTTCTTAGCATTCTCTGTTTTCTCAAATTCTTTCAAAACAGCTGGAGCGGAAGTAAAGACAGTCTTAATTCTAATCTTTTTCTTTCCTTTTGCTTTTAGAGCTTCTTCTAACTTTTCTGTCCAGTCATGGAGTTGTTTTAGGCTCATATGTGGACAGCCCATGAAGCATAGTTTTGGTTTGGCATCAGGATTCTTCCAAATACATGGATAGCTTTTCTTTACCCTTTCTAATTCGGCATCATCTACTACATAGGTTTTAGCGTTTTCATTAATTAAGTTTTCTTTTAGCTCAACTGCTTCTGGAGTTAGATTTTCGACATGATATAGTCCAACTGAGCCATTAGATGCTGTAGCTGCACCGAAGTCTTTTAAGTATGATAATGTGTCTTCATCTAAAGTGGTTCCTAACCATTTATCTAAACCTTTAATATATGGTACATCTTCTAAAACTTTCATTCCTATCGCAGAACCTAAAAGTTGTGCTTCTGGTTTCTTTGTTGTCTTTATCTCAACAATCCAATTAGCTTTTCTTCCTTCATCAGTAAGAAGACCAAAGTAAGGGACATAGCCAACGATTGAGCCAAACATCTCAATAATGCCAGAGTTACGATTGCATCTTGCTCCTAGAACAGAGTTTGCATAGTTTACAGCACTTGATTCTGCCCAAGAGAGAATGTCTCCTTTTTCGGGTATATTGCCTACTTCTGAGAGATATGCTGCACAGGTAAAAGCATCATCTGAGAGAAGTCCTATCTTTTTAAGTTGTTCTTCATATCGCTTTTGTGGTCCATACATAATTTTGAAAACAAGGTCTTGTAGAATATTCTTAGGTACATTTGGATCTAGTGGTCTAGGGTCTGCTGAGAATTTTTGTTTTGATTCAACTTCTGCATCTAGAAGTACATCCATTAAGTCAAAAACTCCTTTTACAACTATGACTCCAAAACTTGTTACAATATGGCCGTGTTTACTGGTTACAGGAACCATTTTAGTCGCACCAAAGGTTTTTCCGTACATGACTAATGTTTTCATTATTTTAGCCATGACTTCACCTTGTTGGCCATCTAAAATTGCTTGTTGATCTTTTGTTAATTCCATATATTTGTTTTACTAAATTTTCATTCCAACATCCCACGCTCTCCATGTGACTGTTCTTAAGTTGCCAACTTGATTACAATCACCTACTAGGTGGACTTTTCGGTTTGTTTCAGGGATTGTTTTTGGATTGTAGCCTACTGACATAATGACAGTATCTGCTTCTATGAATATTTCTTCACCATCTTTGTTCTTTATCTTAACTCCATCCTTTGTAATCTCTTGAACAGCAGATTCTAAGTGAACCTCAACATTATTTAGTGCAAAGAATTCTCTGAGATATGAACTGTTTGCTAAACAGACACCTCTAACAGCTATTAAATCATTCCTTGCTTCAACAATAATAGGTGTTTTTCCTTTTTGGTATAGATCTAATGCAATTTCACAACCGGTTAAACCTCCACCAATGATTACAACTTTTTCACCAGCTTTAGAATTGTCTTTTAGATAGTCACATGCTTCAATTGTATTCTCAATCCCTTTTATCTTTAATCTCTTTGGTGTCGCACCTATTGCAACAATAACTTCATCTGCATCTATTTGGTCAAAATCAGTTACTTCAGTATTAAACTTTATCTCAACCTGTAAGTCTTTCATCTCTTTTTCGTACCAATCAAGAAGAGCTTTTTCTTTGTCCTTAAAAGCAGGTGTTGAAGCATATTTAAATACTCCTCCTACCCTGTCAGTTTTTTCATAGATTGTTGCCTTATGACCTCGTAATGTTAAGAGTCTCGCAACTTCCATTCCACCTATTCCTGCACCAATAACTGCAATGTGTTTAGGATTATTTGTTTTAACAATCTTATATTTCTTAGATTGCATAGTAGTTGGATTTAGTGCACATCTTGCCATTCCTGCATTATCTGAAAGTGCTTGGTCATTCCCTACTCCTTTGTAGTGAGCCATATTAAAACATGCATTATGACAACCAATACATGGCTTTATACTATCCTCATCACCATTCATGAGTTTAGTTATCCACTCTGGGTCAGTAAGGAATTGTCTAGCAACTCCCATTGCATCAATTCTCCCCTCCTTTATCGATTCAGCTCCTGCTGATGGTGTCATTCTACCTGCACAAACTACTGGAATATCTACATACTTCCTAATCTCTTCGACATCTTTAAGGTTACAGTTGTAAGGCATATACCCTGGAGGATGAGCCCAGTACCAAGCATCATATGTTCCATTATCACAATTTAACATATCATATCCTGCATCTTGTAGATATTTTGCAGCACGTTTTGATTCCTCCATATCTCTTCCTACTTCAGTATATTCTTCACCTGGGAGTGCGCCTTGTCCGAATCCTTTTGTTTTAGAAACAACAGAATATCTGAGTGATACAGGGAAATCTTTACCACACTCCTTTTTAATTGCCTGTACTATTTCAACAGGAAATCTATATCTATTCTCAAATGATCCACCATATTTATCATCTCTAAAGTTTGTATATTTCATTGTGAATTGATCAAGAAGATATCCCTCGTGAACAGCATGAATTTCAATACCGTCTACTCCTGCCTCTTGGCAAAGTTTAGCTGTTTTAGCAAAGCCTTCAATGATTTCTTGTATCTCTTCAACAGTCATTGGTCTAGACATTACGGAATCATCCCAACGATTTGGTGTTGTACTTGCACTAGCTGTTAGGTAGTCAACATCAAGAACTGGTTTAAGAAGTGTTCCTAAGAATTTGTTGTGATGAGCTTCTATCATCAGGTGGTTAATTGCTAGACTTCTTCCAAAACCTGCTGTTAACTGTATGAACAGTTTAGCACCTGTTTTGTGGAATTCATCCATGAACTCTTTGAGTTCTTTAAATTTGCCTTTGCCTTTGTAGAGCCATTTACCCCAAAGAATATCACGTATTGGAGCAATACCGGGGAGTATTAGTCCTACATTATTCCTAGCTCTTTCTAAAATGAAATTGGCTGCCTCTTTATCAAAATGATTACCGAATGGTTCCATCCATCCAAAGAGTGAAGTGCCACCCATAGATGTCATAACAATCCTGTTTTTGATTTCAAGATTACCAATCTTCCATGGGGTGAATAGTGGTTTGTACTCTTCTTTCATAAACCTTTCTCCTTTAATTTAGATATGAATTAAAAGATATTGTTCAATACTAAATACTACAAATTTAAGTTGTAGATTGCAAGAGATTTTAAATAGTTTTATACAAAAGAAAAGTGTGTGGTAGAATACATTTATGAATATATACAAACAGATACTCGAAAAGAAAGGTCACATTCTAGCTCTTGCCCCTATGGAAGGTGTTACTGATACTGTTTTTAGGCAGGTTCTATGTGAGATTGGAAAGCCAGATCTATTTTTTACAGAATTTCTTAATGTTGAGGGTTTCTGTTCAAAAGGAAGAGAGAAAGTTGTACATAGGTTGGATTTTAGGAATATTGAGAAACCTGTGGTTGTACAGCTTTGGGGGAATGTTCCTGAGTACTATGCTGAAACTATCGAATATGTAAAAACTCTTAATTCCGATGGAATTGATATTAACATGGGTTGTTCTGTTAGAGATGTACTATCAAGTGGAAGAGGTTCTGCTTTGATAAATGACAAGGTTTTGGCTAAGGAGATAATTGATGTTGTTAAAGAGAGTGCTGGTGATTTACCTGTTAGTGTGAAGACTAGAATTGGTTTTGATAAGATAGAAACTGAAGAGTGGATAGGATTCTTACTTGAACAAGGATTAGATATGATTACAGTTCATGGTAGGCTTTCTAAAGAAGGATATGCTACTCCATCTAGATGGAATGAGATAGCCAAATGTGTAAAGTTAAGAAATGATATTTCTCCAAAGACTGTTATATTAGGGAATGGTGATGTAAAGGATATCGGACAGGCCAAAGAGTATTCGGACAAATATAGTGTTGATGGTGTTATGATAGGTAGAGCTATACTGACTAATCCATGGCTATTTAGTGGTAAGAAACCAGAAGAAATATCTAAGGAAGAAAGAGTTACTACTCTACTTCATCATCTAGGTATATTTGAAAAAGAAAAAGGTAATATGGATATATTTAACAGTCAGAAGAAGTATATTAAGGCATATATTAGTAATTTTGATGGAGCTGTTGAATTACGTACTAGACTTATGGAGTTGAATACAGCTGATGAAGTAAGAGAAGAGCTGTTACAATTTGTGAGCTAAATGATATACTTCTAGTATGGAACTGTGGAAGGTCTTACTAATTTCATTCTTTATCATCTCAGTCTTTGGTGCCCTATTCCACTTTACTCACGATTGGTTTAAGAAGGGGATTCTTGTACATATTTTTTCTGCTGTTAATGAGAGTACATGGGAGCATATGAAATTACTACTAGCTCCTACTCTTATAGCTATGGTTTTTCAGTTTTTTGTTTTTAAGGGAGCTTATTTCAATTTTTGGAATGCTGTTCTTTGTCTTTTAGTTGTAGAACTTATAGCGATGCCTTTGCTCTTTGAACCTTTGAGATTGATTATGAAGAAAGTTCCTCTTTGGTTAACAATTGTAATATTTTTTCTTTCAATAGTTATTGGAATATTTATAGAATATATTGTGCTAACTAAAGAATTTTTGCTGTTTGGTGAGGTGATAGCGATGGTGTTGGTTGTGGTAATAATTTTGCTTTTTGCTGTTTTCTCTTACTATCCCCCTAAGTTCTTTATCTTTAAGGATCCTATTAGTGGTAAGTATGGAGACTATACTCACAAAGATTAAAATTCATCAATGAAATATACTTCTTCTACAAAATCCATATTCTCTTTCTCTTGAGAATATTTATATACGTTGAGTTCATCGTAGTATAGTTTGTCTAGATTTTTGAATTCCTTTTCAGTAACCCAGTAGTTTTTACCATTCTCTGTATCTATTAATTTCCCCATTGGTTCTTTTGCAGAAATAATGTAGAACATTTTATCTTCTACTAACTCTCCTGTACTATTTAAAACGACATGGTTATGTACAATTCTTTTTATATGTATATCTTCTACTTCTAAACCTGTTTCTTCTCTTAGTTCTCTTTTTGCCGTTTCTAGTACTTTCTCACCATATCTAATCTTTCCTGTGATAAATCCTTTGTATCCAAAGTATGGCTCTTTAGTTCTTTCTTGTATTAACAACTTCTTAACACCATTTTCTCTCTTTGTTGCTATTACTATTACAGCAATCTTTGGTTGTTTCTCTATCTTACCTTCATCTGTATCCATTCTATTTGCAAACTCTTTACCTTGTGTAGTAAGTGAATATAGTTGGTTCTCTTTAGTGACTAATCCTTCTTCAATTAAAGTCTTTACATGGTAAGAGAAGTGATCAGATGTTAATCCCTTTATATTAAGTTTTGTAAATCTAGAATTAGGATTAAAGAGTAATTCTCTTAATATGAGCATTTGAATAGGGTGTAGATTATTCATAATATGTTTTTGTTTAATTAATTGTCTGATGATATCAATGTTTTGTGTGACAAGTCTAGTGAAATTGATTTCACTAAATTTTTAGAATTTCTCTTGCTTCTTAACAACTAAACATGCTAGGTATGTAGTAATTGGTACTGCTAATATTAATCCAATACTTCCTACCAATGTCCTTACTATCTCTGTAGATACTACCTCAAGACTAATTACTTCACTAAAAGTTCTTTCTGCACTCATAAAGAGAAGAAGAAGGGGCATAGAAGCACCTGCATATACTAAGATTAATGTGTTAATCATAGATGCAATATGGTCTCTTCCAAGTTCAAGAGACCTTTTGAAAAGTTCTCTTGTTGGTATATCTTTTTTAAGGTCATAGAGTTGATGAACAATTGATGTTTGAGAGATTGTAATATCATCCATAATACCTAGTGTACCTATGAGTATTCCTGCAAGAAGAAGTCCTTTAAGATTGTATGTTGTATTATTCATACCTTGTAAGAAAAGAACCTCCTCAGATTCTGCACCACTTAGATGTGCTAGGTTGCTGAAGATAACGGAGAGTATTCCTGTTATGGTTAATGCAATTATTGTACCTACTATTGCAATTGTTGTCCTCTTGTTAAATCCATGTGAGAGGTAAAAAGTTATTGGTATAATAATCATGGATGTAAGTATTGTTATTAGTATTGGGTCTTTTCCTTGTTCTATTTGAGGTAAAAGAAATACAAAGATTATGAGGAACGATAATGCCATGGATAGTAATGAGAGGAATCCCTTTTTTCTTCCTACTAATACTGCTAGTACTGTGAAGATAGCAAAGAGTATACCTAAGCTTTTAGTTCGGATGTAATCTACAATGTAATATATTTCATTTCCTTCTGCATCTATCATTTGTGATATTAGTATTTTATCCCCTACCCTATACTTATTTGTATGTCCCATGGGTTGTGTACCATTCTCAGAGATAATCTCTTCTCCTTTCTTATCTCCTTTTGTTACTAATATCTTTATTTTTTGATAGAGTTGTTTTTCTTTTGTTTCTTTGTGTTCTATTTCTTTCTCTTCAACAATTTCTATTATTTTCCCATTTATGTATTTAATAGAATCTTCTTGTGCAAAGATACTACCTTTTGAGAAAAGGAATATTGTTATTGTTGTTAGTAGTATTGTTAGGAGGTATTTTGGTTTCATTTCTTATTACCTCTCACTAACAAACTCAAACCTATCTACCACTGTACCATCATCTAATTCTTTTGTACCCATAAAATCATCCAACTTTCTAACCCATGCTTTAGTTTCACTCTCTTCTTTGTAATATAGTGGAATATATACTACAACATCCTCTTCTGTTTCAGAATCTTTAGCTAACATTAAAGCTAAATACATTCCTCCTTTAAAATGTCTATAGACACCTGGTTGAAATTTTCTTTCTGAATTTGGCTCTGTTTCTATATTCTCCATATGCAGAATATTTAAAATTATTACTTTATTATATATGAAAACAAAATGGTGGGCGATACGGGAATCGAACCTGTGACCTTCACAATGTCAATGTGACGCTCTAACCAGCTGAGCTAATCGCCCTCAGTAAGAACAATTCTATCTTCTTTTGAACATTCTTTCAATATCCTTGTATTAAATCTTCTTACCAAATTCTTTTTTTAAAGATTGAAAACTTCTTTTAGATGTTTTACCTAATACACGTTTTTTGTTAAACCTACGGTATAGCGTATCTAAATATTTAGGTGAAAAACCTTTTTTGTATGTTTCTACTACACATGTAGGTACTGTATCATCAATTGTATTTAAAGGAGTAAGAACTACAATTATACCTGTGGTGCTTTCTAAGAAATAAACTTTAATACCTTCAGTTCTATCTATACTTCTAAAATCTACATTAAACCTGTCTACAATTTCTGAAATAGTTTTAGCATCGTTTACTTCTACTGGTTTAGGATTTCTTACAAGTGCTTTTGTAAAGTTCTGATCGTGTTTACTTCTTTCTATGAATGTATCTATCATATCCGAAGTAATATTGTCATAGTCTCTTGGAGACTTAATGACCTCTCCTGTCTCGAATATGGCATTGATATCGTTAAGCATTATGAAAAACTCGTCACTTACTGCAACATCTCTATCATGATCAAATGTTGTGTCTTTTGTATCTCCCCACTCTGCTTCCAGCCTGTACTGAAACTCATTAGGATCCATTATCTTTTTCTAATAATTTTATCTACCAAACCATAGGCCTTAGCCTCTTTGGCAGTAAAATATTTATCTCTATCAGCATCCTTAGTAATCTGAGCAACACTCTGTCCTGTTTTCTCTGAAAGCATCTTGTAAAGTTGTTCTCGGATTTTCATAATTTCTTCTGCTTCAATTGCAATATCACTAGCTTGTCCTTTTGCTCCTCCAAGAGGTTGGTGAATATGAATCTTACTATTAGGTAATGCAAACCTTTTTCCCTTGGCACCATTTATGAGAATCATTGTTCCCATGGAAGCTGCTAAACCAACTGCTGTAGTTGAAACATCAGGTTTGATGTAGTTCATTGTATCGATAATTGCCATACCTGCTGTAATGTAACCACCAGGAGAGTTGATAAACATTTGGATATCAGCATTAGGATCTTCTTTCTCTAAGAATAATAATTGAGCAACAATGGTATTGGCCATATTTGTTTCTATTTCATCACTAACAAAGACAATTCTATCTTTCAAAAGTCTTGAGTATATATCATATGCTCTCTCACTACCTCTTTCTTTTTCAATAACTGTTGGTATTAAAGACATATTTTTAAATAATCAAAATTATTTTTTCTTACCAAAAACTTCTTCTATAAATTGCTCGTATGCTTTCTCCTTCTCCCCTATTCTTCTGATATATTCCTTCCATTGCTCATTCTCAAAAACACTCTGATCTGTATCTTTTGGAGCATTCTTTTTTATCTCCTCTATCTTCTTCCCAAGTTCTTTGTCATCTATTTTTATCTCATGTTCTTTAGCATATGTCTTTAAGAAGACATCACTCTTCAATGCATTCTCAGCATCAATCAACCACATCTCTCTCATCTTCTCCATTGTTACATTGGTTGCCTCCAAAAACTGTTCAATTCTCTTCTCATCATGTCCCATATCATGTTCAAAAGAATGTTCCCTCTCTTTGGCTTCGTATTTGATAGCTTCTTTTGGAATTTCAATCTTACTAAGTTCAATTGCTTGGGTAAAAGCCTTGTCTTCTGCATTCCTTTTAGCGATAATTTCTTTCTGTTTCCCAATTGTTTCTTTAACATATTTCTTTAAACTTTCAAGAGAATCAACCTTTGGAAGTGCTAACTTCTTTGCAATCTTCTTTGCCCAAGTATCATTTACACTCTTAGAACCCTCTGGATGATTCTTAAATACATTCTCAATTGCTTCATCTACTTCTTTTGCTGTAACAGAGAACTTCTCTATATCTACCTTAATCTTCTTCATATTACCTAATTTAAACTCAGGCATAATCGTAACTTCTACAGTAAAGGTAATCTCTTTATCTTCCAATACATTAGGAAAGTTTTTGTAAACAGGTTGTGCGACAGGAGAGATATTCTCTTTCTGTAATACTGTTGCTAGATAGTATGGTGCTAACTTCTCAAATGTAACAACCTTCAACGAGTCTTTCTTTTGTGGTTCTAATAGATCTGCAGGTACTTTTCCTTTTCTAAAACCTTTTAAATCGGCTTTACCCAACTCGTCTTTTAGGACAGCTTTGTAACTCTGTTCAAAAGATTTTTTAGGTATTGTAATCTCAAGCTCTATTGTTTCTTTCGAGATATCTGTTCTTTTGTAGAAATCTTCCATGTAATTAATCTGAAATGTTATTTAATGTTGGTATTCTACACTTTTTGGTAGAGTTTGTCTAGCTTTGCGATTACAACAAATCTCTGTTCTGAAGTCCACAAAGGAGTACATGTGATTAATGTTAGTCTGTAATCATCACTATCTCTTACGACTGAGAGGTCGTTATCGTCAACAACTTTGGTTTCTGTAACGACATATTTCCAATCTCCTTCTTTATGTTTGATAACAATCTCATCCCCTATCGCTATTTTATCTAAATTAAAGAAAGTGTTTTTAGCAGGAGGCAGATATTGGAATCTATGCCCAATGATGACAGCATTTCCTTTTTGTCCTGGGAATTTTGAGAGAGGAAAATGCCAAAATCCAACATCTATTGTTTTGGAAGATTCTCCCTGATAAATTTTACCTTCAATGGATATGGAGTCTATGAAAAGAGTAGCATCTAATTCTTCGAGGATTTTGGTGTCTAAGATAATGTCCTTTGTTCTTACGGACTCTTCTATTGAACCTTCAGCATAGACTTCTTGTCTAAAAGTGTCTACAGGTGGAGAGATGGTTGTCAGTAATTTAACAGTAGTTTGTTTTGTCAAATTGTAAAAATCAAAATCTTTAACAGATAGTTGAATCTTGTTGTAGTTAGGATAGATAAGAAATATACCGATTGGGATTAGTACCAATAGTATGAGGAAAAGAGTTATTAGTGTTTTTATTGTTTTTTTCATATTTACCCCTCTATTCTACTAGATTTACAAAACAGTTGCATTATTTGCAAAATTATATTATTCTAAACCAAGAGCTATATAAATTTTAATATAGGTTAAAAGTGGCAAAGAAAAAGAGAAAAAACAGCCCCAAAACAACTGCTCAAAAAGATAAGAGATCAAAGGATAGTATGGTTTCAAAAGTTGAGATTAGAGAGAAGAGGGATAATACTCTCTCGAAATCGGTTGGGACTATTTTTATCGTACTCGGTCTATTATTAATAGGATATGGTATTTTTTCCTTTGTTAAAAATGGAAAGAATCCTGAAATAGATGAAGCTTTGACTCCCCCTACTATGTCAGATACTTTGAAAGCAACTAATGGTGAGGAGATAGTTGTAAAAGGAGATGCAGTTGATTACAAGAGAGTTATAGTTTATTTAGATGATGAGGAAGTTGGAAAGGTAAAGGTAGGAAGGGATGGAAAGTATGAGTTTAATAAGGAGATTAAAGATGAAGGAAAGTATATTCTTGCTGTTGCAGGAGAGAAAGGTTTCTTTAAGAAGGTAACAACTCCTAAGTCAGACCCACTTATTGTTTCAGTTGATAGAACAGCTCCAGAGATTACAAAGGTAAATTATGCAGGAGAGGTTGGTACAGATACATTTGCTATTAGTGGTGAAGCAGAGGCAGGTAGTACAATTATCTTGAAGA
The DNA here is from genome assembly GCA_012842045.1 of Candidatus Dojkabacteria bacterium. Lineage (GTDB taxonomy): Bacteria > Patescibacteriota > Dojkabacteria > SC72 > SC72 > UBA5232. The sequence goes on along the minus strand of DUTP01000001.1, from coordinate 14,331 downwards.
GAGGTACAGATGTTTACGAAGTAGTTGCAGATGAGAATGGTAAGTTTGTAATTAAGGATATTGCATTGAATGATGATGGTGTGAATGTCTACTCTATTGTAGCAAAGGATGAAGCTGGTAATACTAAAGAATTTAGCGAGAAAGTATCAGTCATCTATTCACAAGATAGTTCAGTGAATGGAAATGCAGTTATTGATACAGATCTTCCAGTTGCAGCAGGAGAATTAGATTTAGCACTTTCTATTTTAAGAGATCAGAAAGTTATGATGGTGTTAGGTATTGTTGCACTTATTGCATTTGTAACATCATCAGGTGTTGTTATTGTAAAAAGAAAGAGATTGGCATAGCTAGTAGGTGTAAGTATATGCTATTATTAATTTAGGTTAGAAATCTAAATTAATCTTTGAAAGCTATGGCCAAGGTCTACTCTGTTGATGGTGGAAAAAGTAATACTTTGAATACATCTACACAAACAGTCTTAATTGATTTGTCTCCTAAGTTAAAGATAGCTCTACTATTGATGTTAGGTGTATTCTTTTGGAGTAAACAACTGTTTTCTGTCTTACTTTTCTTGATGCTCTCTTTTGTAATTATGTGTACCCTTAAACCTATTGTTAAAAGGTTTATTAAAAAAGGGGTTTCTAAAGGTTGGGCTGCTTTTTTGTCATATCTGTCAATTCTAGTCTGTCTTACAGCATTATTAACTATTATTATTGTACCTTTCGTTAATCAAGTAGGTGCAATGGTAGATGTTTTACCTAAATGGATTTCAGAGGGGTTAGACTATGTGAGAAATATTCAATTTGGGAAGGGAGTTATAGACTTCTCTGCTATTGAGAAAGCACTAATGGATTGGATTAAGACTCTTCCCAATCCTGATAATTTTAAATCTCTCACTTCAACATTAGGTAATTTCTTTAGTAGCTTTGCAATAGTTCTCTCCTCTATTGTTATGTCAATATATCTTCTCTCTGAACATGAATCATTGGTAAATATTATCTTGATTAGAATAACGGATGATGAGACTAGAGAGCGAGTTGTTAAATTAATAAGTGATGTTGAGAGTAAGCTTGGTGGGTGGGTTCTTGGACAAGGTACAGTCAGTCTCTTGGCGATGATTTTTACTGCTATAGTTCTGTCTCTCTTTAAAGTACCTTTTGCAATACCGCTCTCGGTCTTTGTTGGTCTTGTAAATGCTGTTCCTGCAGTAGGTACTACATTAGGTGGTGTTATAGTCGGTTTGGTTGCTCTCTTATCTACTAATTTTGCAAGTGCAGCCATAATAGTTGTTTTAATGATTATTTATCAACAGGTTGAGAATAATTTCATAACACCTAGAGTAATGGGTAATGTCATGGGTCTAAAACCTCTCTATGTTATGGCTGGTGTTGTAATAATGCTTCTTCTTGCTGGTCCTGTTGGTGCTTTAATTGCAGTACCTTTTATGGTTTTAGTAAAGATAGCATACGAATTCTATATCGACTTGCAAAAATTGAAAGCTAAGGGTATTGTTTAATGTAGATATAAAATTTTTAACTGCCTATTTTAAATGGATAAAGGAACTTCAAAAGAAACAGCTGTTTACTTTTTTGAAGACTATTCAGCTAAAGAAGTAAATGAGGATAAGGTTGGAAGAAAGGGACTTAGTCTCTTCAAACTGAAGGATATGGATGTCCCTGTACCTGAATTTTTTGTTGTTGGTAGTAATGTTTTTGTGCAACATGCCCTTAAGGTATTAAATGGTACAAAAGGCAAGCTTTTAGCTAAAGGTAGAAATCCAGAGAGTGAGGAGGTTGAAGTGGCTTTACTTAAGGAGAGTTTTCCTCGGGAAGTAGAGGAAGAGATACTCTCTGCATATACTCGACTCTCTGGTTTTACAGATGCTTGGGTGTCTGTAAGGTCATCGATTGTTTTCCCTGCAGAGAAAGATGTTTCCTTCTCAGGTGTCTTCTCTACAGAGCTAAATGTTAGGAAATATGAAGAATTAATACCTTCTATTAAAAGAATTATGTCTTCCCTTTTCTGTGATGATGTTGTTGCATATGCGAGTAAGATGGGTGTTGATATTTCAGATGCAAAGATGGCTGTTGTTGTACAGAAGATGGTGCAATCTGAAACTGCAGGTATTGTATATACAGTGGATCCCATTACCCAAGAGAAGACAAAGTTAAGTGTTGAAGCTGTATATGGTTTAGGAGATGTAATTTCTCTTGGTGAAGTTACTCCAGATACATATCTTTTAAACAAGAAAGATCTTTCTACTGTTGAAAAGCATATTTCCCCACAAGAGAGTATGAAAGTGAGAACAATGAGGCATGCAAAGAAGGGTTCGCAAGGTGTAGAGAAGATAAAGATTTCTAAGAATTGGAGTCATAAGCAGAAATTATCAGATCCAGATATTAAAGAGATTTCAAAAATAGCATTAGTGATTGAAGACAGGTGTAATGAACCTCAGGCTGTCGAATGGGTGCTCTCAGGAGGTAGATTTTGGGTTCTTCAAAACAAGCCAGTTAGGTACAAACCTTTAGATGTTAGAGTTGAGAGTAATGCATCATTGATAGTAAGAGTAAACATTAGGGATCAAATACAAGGCTTTTTGGATAAATACAGGAGTAAGGATGAGATGATTAGCTCTGCAATGACTGAAGCGAAGAAGATTGTTAAGAAACAGAGTAATATTGAGATGAAGAGATTGGAAAAGTTGATATATGAAGCTAAGAAAGAATTAGACACTGAAATACTCAAAGAAGAAACAAAGAGAGAAGATTTTGTTCTCTCTGGTATAGGTGCAAGTTTTGGTAAAGCTGTTGGTAAGATTAATATTGTAGATGCTCCTGTTGCCAAGAAATTTACCAAGGATGATATTCTTTTGATTAAAAGATACTCTACTGAGATGGAAGGAATGATACTTTCATCAGCTGGTGTGATAATGGAGACAGGTGGTTTGACTAGTGATACGGCAATTCTTTGTAGGGAATTTAATATTCCTGCTGTTGTTGGTGCGAAGAAAGCATCATCACTATTAAGAAATGGTGAGTATGTAAGATTAGATGGTAATTCAGGTACTGTATATAGGGAGAAGAAGGAGAAATCTGAAGATGTTTCAACAGAGGTTCATCCAGTTGTACATGCATATACAAAAGGTGAAGTGAAAATAGAAGAGAAAGTTGAGGAGGAAAAGAAAGAAGAGATTCCATCTGTTCCACCCAAGGATAGTACACTCCCCCCTACTGCTACAAAGATTTATTCTATGGTAACTAAACCAGCGAAGAAGATGTTTAATTATGTTGGAGATTCAAATGGATTTGTGTATGTAGACCTTGATAGAATTATGATTGAAGATGGTAGACATATTCTCAAATATGTAGAGGAAAAGAAATTCTTAGACTATACAAAGAAGATATCACAGCAGATAATTGATTATGTTGATTTAGCTGGTGGTGAAGAAGTTGTAGTGTCCATAGGTTCAGCAAAGGTTAAGGATTTTAGAGCTCTTGTTGGTGGTAAATCTTTGGAAGACAGTTCTCTTTCCCCTGAAGCAAGAGGAGCTATTCACTATATTACCAATCCTGAGCTGCTTAAGAGAGTTGCAAGAATTATTAGAAGAGTTCGAAATGTTTACAAGAAGAGAAATGTCTCATTGGCTATTCACTCCCCTATGAATGAGGATGTAATGAAAGAGATGAAGAAATATCTCTCTGCAGAGAAGTTAAGGAGAACATCATCCTTTAATCTCTATGTTGTTTTAGACAACTCTTCTGAAATTATATTAATAGATGAGATAATTAATACACAGATAGACGGTGTCATATTAAATACACCAAAAGTTGCAATGCAGATGCAAGGCTTTAAGGAAGATACCAAGAATGCTAAATATGACCTTGCCAGATCAAGTGTGTTTAAAGTTTTGGACAATGTACACTCATCTGTTAGAGAGAAAAATGGGAAGACAATTGTGATAGTGGAAAACAACAAACCACTCCTTCGATATTGTGTACAAGCAGGAGTATATGGAGTGTCTGTCTATCCTGAGGATATTAAAGAAGCTAGAAAAGTTGTGGCAGGTGAAGAGGTAAAGATTATCCTTGGCTAAGCCAATTATGATATACTCCATAGTATGAACAATACTCCAATGATGAGGCAGTATCTGGGTTTTAAGAAACAGTATCCAGATAAGATAGTCCTTTTTAGAATGGGTGATTTTTTTGAGACCTTTGGTGATGATGCTAAGTTAGCTTCTAAAATCTTAAACATTACTCTCACAAAGAGGGATAAAAAAAACAACCCTACTCCACTTGCTGGATTTCCTCAAAAGGCTTTGGATCAGTATCTACCAAAATTTGTAGAAGCTGGTTACTGTGTTGTAGTTGTCGATCAACTGGAAGATCCTAAGTTAGCCAAAGGAATTGTTAAACGAGGAGTTACTAGAATAGTTACACCAGGTACAGTTGATGGTGAGCAAGCAAATGCAATGCATGATTCTTACCTCGCAGCATTCTATTTTTCAAAAAAACAAGCATATGTCGCACTTGCAGATATCTCAACAGGGAAATTCTATCTCTTGAATTCTAAAGGTAGCAAAAACTATGATAATTTTGTTAATACAATTCTCTCTTCCTACTCTCCTGTGGAAATTTTACTTTTGGAGGGAGAAAGTAATGAAAACTTCTCTACAATACCTGTTCAGTTCATACAAAAAGGCCTTAACAATATCCAATATTGTAATGAATTGATCACCTCTTTCTATGATGTGAAAAGTATTAATTCCTTAGATTTAGAAGAAGGAGGAGAAGAATTAATTCCTGTGGGTATGATTTTGAAATATATTGAGGAGACACAGCTGATGGATCCAAAACATATTTTGAAACCCAAAAAAGTTTCTCTAGACAGCACAATGATTTTGGATAGATCTACTATTAGAAATCTAGAGATAGTAAGTAATTCATATAGTGGGAGTTTTGAAAATTCTCTCTTTGATGTAATGAATAGAACATCTACAAGGATGGGAACGAGGTTACTTTACTCTTGGTTGCTTAATCCTTTGATAAGTAAAAAAGAGATAGATAACAGATTAGAGGTTGTTGAGAAGTTTGTTGATAATACAGATATATTTTCTCTGGTTAGAGAAAAACTAGAAGAGATTAATGATATAGAAAGAATTGTTGGGAAGATAGGTTTGAATAGAGTTACTCCTAGAGATATCAAAGCTTTAGAAATTTCTTTGAAGAGTTCTGTTGAGATCTTAAAGGTTCTTAAGAAGGGTTTTGGTAAGAAATATTCTGAATTGAATATTAAGTTGTATTTAGAAATTGCAGAGAAGATAGAGAGAACAATAGTTCAAGATCCTCCAATACTAATCACAGAAGGAGGTATCATTCACGAAGGTTTTAACAAAGAGGTTGATGAGCTTAGAGCTCTTTCAGGGGATAGTAAAGATTGGTTAAAAGAGTTTGAAGAGAAAGAGAGAGAAAGTACAGGTATACCTTCTCTGAAGGTGGGCTTTAATAATGTATTTGGATATTACATTGAAGTTACTAAGACCCATCAGGACAAAGTCCCAGATAGGTATATTAGAAAACAGACACTTGTAAATTCTGAGAGGTATATTACAGAGGAACTAAAAGAGAGGGAGGATGTTATTTTAAATTCTCATGAGAGGTTAAGTGCTTTAGAGTATCAATTATTTAATGAATTTAGAGAATCATTGATACCTAACTTAGGGAAGTTACAAGAGCTATCTAATGTGATAGCAGAGATAGATGTATTAAGTAGTTTTGCATATATTGCTAAAAAGTATGATTATGTTCGACCTGAAATTTATGATATGGGTGAGAATGAAGGATTAATTAAGATTGAGAAAGGAAGACACCCTATTATTGAAAGAATTAGTACTGAAGACTTCATTTCAAATGATACGGAACTCTCTTTAAATAGTTCAACCATGGCTATTCTCACAGGACCTAATATGTCCGGTAAGTCTACATATATTAGACAAGTTGCGACTCTAGTGCTTCTTGCCCAGATAGGTTCTTTTGTACCAGCTAAAAGTGCTAGTATCTCGATAGTTGATAGGATTTTTACAAGAGTTGGTGCTTCAGATGATCTTGTTAAGGGGAGAAGTACTTTCATGGTAGAGATGGATGAAGCTGCGAATATTGTTAATAATGCAACAAAGTACAGTTTAATTGTTTTAGATGAGGTTGGACGAGGTACAAGTACTTATGACGGTGTAAGTATTGCATGGGCATTAGCTGAGTATATTGTTACGGAGGTTAAAGCTAGAACTCTTTTTGCAACTCACTATCACGAGTTATTAAAATTAGCCGAGAAATATCCAGATAAGGTGAAGAACTTTAATGTGTTGGTAGAGGAAGATATTGAAAAAGGTTTGGTAATATTTCTTAGGAAAATTGTAGAGGGTGGCACTGATAGGAGCTATGGAATATATGTAGCTAAAATGGCTGGTTTACCAGATTGGGTAATTAAAAGAGCAAATGAGATATTAGAGAGTTTTGAACAGAAGAATATGTTTTCTTCTGACTCTTCTGTCAGAGAGATTACTTTTGTACAGAAGAAAAAGAGCAAAGCTAATCAAGAGAATGCACTGCAATATCCACTGTTTTTCTCTCAAGATTCTGAGATAGAGAGAGAAATACAAGGTTTAGATACTGATAATCTTACTCCACTTGAAGCACTAAAAAAGATTGTTGATTGGAAGAAGAAACTTTAGAGAATATTATTAATCAGATTGTAATAAAATAGCCTTCGTTGTATTTGTTTTGTATTAATCTGATCCCTAATGTTGCAACAGTCTTTTTGTTAATTCTGTACACTGTAACTTGTAATGCTTTTGAAGATGTTTTAAAAGCTTCTTCACATAACAGTATGCTTTTAAAAACTTTCATCTCTTGTTTTGTCAAAAATATTTTACATCCATTGTATATTATAGAGTTGTTATCCTTTATTGTAATTCCTCTATATGTGTAGTTTGACTTGTCTTCTATTTTAATCTCACCAAAATATTTCTTAAGAAGACAACTAAGAAGATTGTAGTTAATAGGAGCATATAATATATCGTTTACTCCCTTTTTAAACAGTTCTTCTGTGTGAGATTTTGAATCTTCTCTAGTTATAACTATTAGTTTAGTATTAATAATTTCTTTTTCAGGGATAGTTTCCCAATGTCTTTCATCTAAAATAATTACAGACTTTTGTATATTCTTTTCTCTTTCTAAACTATTTAGTGAAATAGTGATATTCCTATTAATACTTTGTATTGTTTTTCTTGCCACAGAGATGAGTTCTTGGTTTTTTGAAAGTATATACAATATTTCACCACGGTTATATTCCATGATTAATTGTATGGTTTGAAGATTGCAGGAATGTTTCTATTCTAGAATTTTGTTAATAGCCTCTTTAGTATTAAATAACTCTTGCTCTTGTTTCTCCATATTCTTAAGAAGTACTTTATTTTCCTTAACTTCATTTTCGCCAATAATAACTACCCAAGGTATACCTTTCTTGTTAGCATATTTTAATGATACTTTAAGCTTTTTAATGTCAGGATATGTATTTGCAATGATTCCTTCTTTCCTTAGTTCTTTGGCAAAGTTTGTAGCATATACAACATTCTCTTTATCAAGAGGGATGATTAAAACTTCTTTCTTTTCTGGCAACTTACTTTTTAGTATATCTCTCCCTTTAAGCACTTCTGTTAACCTCTCTAGTCCAAAAGAGGTTCCTGTGGCAGGAATCTCTGTACCTGTGTACTTCTCTATTGCTTTGTCATATCGTCCTCCTCCACTAACAGATCCAATATTATCATCAACTATTTCGTATTCCCAAACAGCACCTGTATATGAGGCAAGCCCTCTTGCTAGTGTAAGATCAAACTTAACAAATTTCTCTTCTATACCTAAATCATTTAATAGTTTTAAAATATTTGTAATATTCTCAAGTCCTCTTTGTCCAGTTTCAGAATTTGAAAAAAGTTTTTCTAATTTCTTTATATCATTTGTCGTAATTATATCTATTATCTTCTCTACATCTTTTTCTTCCGTTCCCTTTCTTATCATTTCTTCCTTTACACCTTCTACACCAATTTTCTGAAGTTTATCTATTGCAATATACACATCTTCGAACTTAGACAAATCTATACCTAAAGCTTCTAATATCCCTTGAATTATCTCTCTACTGTTAATTCGTACTAAATATTCCTTAAATCCGAGCCTTTCTAAAAATTCTAATCCAAATTGCAAAATTTCAGCATCAGCAATATATGAACTACTACCTAAAATATCTACATCCATCTGTGTAAACTCTCTCAATCTTCCTCTTTGAACGTTATCTGCTCTCCAAACATTCTGTATTTGGTATCTTTTGTATGGGAATGTAATATTGTTAATATTCTGTGCAACTGCTCTACACATTGAAGTCATTAATTCATATTTCAACATAACATCTCTATCTGCATTATCTTTAAATCTGTAGTAGAGTTTTTCTGCCTCTTCTCCACTCTGCCCTAAGATTAACTCACTGTATTCGAGTGCTGGTGTTTCAAGAGGTTCAAAAGCGAATTCTTTTGCTAGATTCCTAAAAGTATCTCTTACAAAATCTCTTAGTTTGATATCATCTGCAAAATAATCTTTAAAACCTTTTAATGTTTGTAGTTGAATATCTCTTTTCATAGTGAAATTATACCATGCCTTGAAATTTAATAGCAAAAAGGTGCATAATATATGTATGAAATATAGTATAGGTTTTTCTAATTCAAGAAGTCCAAGGTATTCCCCTACAAGGAGGAGGACTACTAAGAAAATGATAGGTACTTCTTTCTCTGGTTTAGGGTTTGATAAACATAAGCAAGTTAAGAAATACACTTCTAGGAATATAGGTAGTAAGAGAGTGAAGAGGAATGATAGTAAGGGTGGAAAGAATCCAGAATTTAAGAAGAAGTTAAAGAAAGCATTGGTTGTGTTTGCTGGTGTTTCATTCTTCTTAGGCTGTGCTGGATTAATTGGTGTAGGTATATATCTCAAGAAATTAGGTAATGCACTACCCTCTCCAGATAAGTTAGTTGATAGAAGTTCAGATCAGAGTACACAGATTTTTGATAGAAATGGTAGCTTGTTATATACAATCTATGGTGATCAAAACAGAGAATTTGTTTCTCTTGATAAGATTCCAGAACATACTAGGAAAGCAGTTTTAGCTGCAGAAGATGCGGAGTTCTACCAGCATAAGGGATTGGATTATTTAGGTATTGCGAAGGCTTTAGTTTCTAGTGTCTTTGGTAAACAGAGATTAAGAGGTGCTAGTACAATTACACAGCAGTTAGTTAAGAATACTATCCTAACAGATGTTTTAGGTGAGCAGGCAACAGAGAGAACTCTTTCAAGAAAGATAAAAGAAGCATTGATAACTATGCAAGTTGAGCAGACTTTTACTAAAGATGAGATATTACAAATGTATATGAATGAGGTTGCTTTAGGAGGAGTTAACTATGGTTTCCAGGCTGCAGCTCATTCATATTTTGATAAAGATGTAAGTGAGTTGGATTTAGCAGAGAGTGCACTTCTAGCAGGATTAATTCAGAGTCCAGGAGCATATTCCCCTCTGTTTGGCAGTATGCCAGAGATGGCAAAAGTTAGACAAACTTATGTCTTAGATCAATTAAAACAGAAACATAGAATTTTCGGTATTGATGATGAGGAGATTGAAAAGGCTATGGAACAGGAGCTGGTATATAGTTCAAGAAAGATTGACATTAAAGCTCCTCACTTTGTTTTTTATGTTAAAGGTGCATTAGAAGAAGAGTTTGGTACTGAGATGGTTGAGAGAGGTGGTCTTAAGGTAACAACAACTCTTGATCTTACCTTGCAGGATATAGCAGAGGAAGAGTTAATTAAGGGTGTTGATGCAAATAAAAGATTGAATGTTCATAATGGGGCTATGGTTGTTATGAACCCAAAGAATGGACAGGTTTTGGCAATGGTAGGCTCTAGGGATTATTGGAATACTCAAGATCCTAGGGTGGATGGTAATGTTAATATTGTCACCAGTATGAGGCAGATGGGTTCTTCCGTTAAACCCTTTGTCTATCTTAATATGATCCAACAAGGTTATGGACCTTGGTTAGCTACACCAGATATTAAGGAAATTGCTTTTAATAAATATAAACCGCCTAACTGGGATGGGAAGTATGGTGGTTTTATGCTTGCAAGAAAAGCCTTAGTCCAATCTAGGAATGTACCTACAGTATATGCATTGCAATTGGGTGGTATAGATAACTACCTTCAACTTATGCAGAAACTTGGGATTCAAGGCATAGAAAACAAGGCTAGTTACGGTTTAAGTATGGGGCTTGGTTCAACAGAGATGAGGGTCTTAGATTTAGCTAATGCATATGCTACTTTAGCCAACAGTGGAATTAGACATGAGACAACAAGTGTTCTTAAGGTTGAAGATTCAAAAGGTAATGTTCTGAAGGAGTACAAAGAGAGTGAAGGTCAGAGAGTTATAGACGAAAAAGAGGCATATGTTACCAACTGGATGATTTGTGATCTTGATGAATTTGGGGACAGGTATGGAAGACATTATTTTTATGTTGGTAAAAGGAAGCTTTGTGGTAAGACAGGTACTAGTGATGGACCAAAGGACTTACTTGCATTTCAGTATAATCAGAGTCTTGTTGTAGGTGTATGGAATGGAAATAACAATAATGAGGTTATGCCTGGTGGATGGTCTTCTACTATTTCTTTGAATATATCAAATTCGTTCTTTAGGAGAGTTATAGATAACTATAATGAATTCAAATACAATCGTCCTCCTGGGATTATGACAACAAAGGTATGTGTTGACACAGGGGCAACACCTGCTGAGGGAGTTGAATGTAAAACGGAAGCCTCAATATATATTGCAGGAAGAGCTCCTCAGATTGATAACAGAAAAAAGGTTGAGGTTTGTAAAGCTAATGGTTTAATTCCTACTAACTTAGAACAGGCAAAAAACCTAGATCTTGTTGATGTGAAGACATTACTTACAACCAAATTGGAGAACGCAGCTCAAGAAGAAGCATATAAAAAGTACCTCTTAGGACTTAAAGACAGCTCTTACATATTAGATCTTCCAGAGGAAGGTCTCTGTCCGCTACCTTTGGGAGAAGGTAATGCGCCTGTTGTAGAGATTTCTAAACCAATATCTGGAGGGGAATTTGAAGCAGGGAAGAGTTTTGAAATATCTGGTAATGTAAGATTTCTAGATTCTCTTTCTGCTTTTACAGTGACAGTTAATGGTGTCTCAGTACCTGGGGTTGGAGTCTCCACAGTTAAGGCTGATGGTACTTTTGTTGTTAATTATGTAGCTCCGTCTATCTCTACTCTTAACATTGTTGTTACAGCAAGAGATGTAGCAGGAAAAACAGATTCTAAGAGTGTGCAGATTCAAATGAAAGGATCGTCTTCTGCTAGTATAAAGATAATAAAGCCTGCAAATGGAAAGATAAGTAAAGGAGCAGAGATATTGTCTACGGTGTCCGGAGGGAAAGCTGATAAGGTAATGTATAAGTTTGGTGGTATTAACTATTCTCTTGATGCAGTAGAGGTTGCAGGTGGATGGAGTGGCATATTCTCACCTCCAGATGGATTGGGTTTGGGTAGTAAAAAAATAACAGTGAAAGCTCTTGCTATGGTTAATGGTGTTGAGATTGAGAGTCCAACTGTTGAATTAGTTGTACAGTAAACTCCTATTCTAATTTTGCGTCAAACTCTTTCTCTATTGTGTTTTTGACATTCTCACTAATATCTTTTATATCCTTGTCATCAAGGGTTTTCTTGTAGTTACTCCCTTTAACTCTAAAAGTAATCTTTTTTAGAGTTGGATCATCTTTAGAAGCATATATATCTATACATTCAACTTTACCCCATAAATCCTTTTTGTTTATAACATTTCTAATCCTCTCCTCTATATCTCCACACCTAGCATCTCTTGCTGTATTGAAACAAAAGTCTAAAGAATAATTAGGATATATTGGTACATCTTTAAATTTATGTTTAGCATCTTTAATATCCAACAATCGATTAAGATTAATATCAAAAGCACAACTGTAATCTCCAAGCTTAAAAGTTTCTTTCAAACTCTGTTTAAATTCCCCTAAAATACCAATGATTTCTTTTTCTACAACAACAAACGCAGTAACATTTGCATCAAACATAGTAAGCATAGGTTTAATATCTTCAGGTATGTTTTGTTCTAGACTATCTGACATTAGAATATATTCTCTTTTGCAATTTGAGATGTCTAAAACTCTCTCAACATACTTTTTTGCTAGATAATATGATGAAGTATTACTTTTCCTGTTAGTATTTATTACAGAAGCAAGATGCCAATCCTCTTTAGGTAAGGATATTTCATCAATATATGTATTAACATGTGGAATGTTAATTTCAAATAATCCAAACTCTTCAAACCCTCTATCTATATTGTTTTTCATTTTTTCTAAGATACTCTGCAGAAGAGTTGTTCTCATAATAGAGAGTTCAGGAGACAGAGCATTTTTAATCTTGTATGCTAAATCTGGACTTAGATTACATTTTTCAAAATTCTGAAGTCCAGTAAAACTATATGTGAGGATTTCGTTGAGACCAAGAGAGGAGAGTGTGTTTCTAATCTTCTTCTTTAATTCAAATATATTATTACTGCTCTTCGCACTTATCTCCTTCTTTGGTAGTACGATGTTTGTATTTGCATACCCATGTATTCTAGCAACATCTTCGTGAATATCTTCTGGGATAGTTACATCTCTTCTCCAGCTAGGTACCTGAACTGTCATGAACTTTCCTTCAGAAGATGTAATTATGTATTCTAAATTTTCAAGTATCTTTTCTATCTCTTCCTTACTTAAGTCAGTTCCAATATGTCTATTTAATCTCTCTGTATCAACTGTCACAACTTTTTCTGCATATGGAGTTGTGTAAACATCAATAACTTCAGAAGCAACGGTACCATCTGCAAGTTCTTTTGTTAGTTCAATTGCTTTCAATATTGCGGGTAAGGAGGTTTCAGTATCAAGAGAATGTTTGTACTTGGTAGAAGCTTCTGTATATATACCTAAAGCCATAGAAGTTCTCCTTATACTGTTTTTATCAAATATTGCAGACTCGAATACAATTCTTTTTGTATTTGAATCAACGGAGGTATCTTTTCCACCTATTACTCCTGCTATTGCAAGGGGATGCATGCTATCTGCTATTACTATTACTCTATCATTAAGTTTGTGTACTTTATTATCTAAACCTACAATCTCTTCATTATCTCTTCCCATTCTTACATGTATTTCTACCTTGTCACTTCTGGAAGGGTTTGCTTTAGCAATTTTATCATAGTCAAAAGCATGTAGAGGTTGTGCAAACATTGCAGAGATATAGTTTGTTATATCAATAATATTATTAATTGGTTTAATATCTAATCTGATTAATTCTGACTTTAACCATAGTGGAGATTCTCGTACTTCTATATTATCCATGGCTATTGCTATATACCTAGGACAGAGAGCTTCTGCATCATTGACAACACTTAGATTTAAACAACTCTCTTTAGGTGTTACTGCAATTGTTTTGTTTGTATACCATTCTGGACTTTCAAATCTCTTACCCATAGCAGCACTTAATTCTCTTGCTATTCCTACAACACCAAAAAGGTCTCCCCTATTTGTTAATGCTTTATTTTCTATATCAATGACATAATCATCTAGACCGTAGTATTTTGCAAAACTTGTGCCTACTGGAGCATCTACTGGTAGTTTTAATACATGGTCATGGTTTGCCCCTATATTTAATTCTTTCTCAGAGCAAAGCATACCATTAGAAAGAACACCTCTTAGTTTTACAGATTTAATTTTTACAGGCTCGCTCTCTGTGTATATTGTGATTGGCACACTGTATCCAGGTGGTATGTATGCAACCTTATCACCAACCTCTAAACTTTTATCTCCTGCTACTACCTGTATTCTTTCAGATTCTCCTATATCTATTTGATAGACACCTAATTTTTCAGCATCAGGATGTTCTTTTTTCTCGACTATCTCTGCTACAACAATTCCTTCATAGTCTTTCTCCATATCGTGTGTATATTCAACATTCCCTATGTGCTCCTTTATCAATTCTGCAACTTCTTCGTTACTAATATCTATATCTAAAATTTTCTTTAATATTCCTGTTGTTACTTTCATTTAAACTGTTCTAAGAAGTTAAGGTTAGAATCTCTAATATTTCTAATATCATTAATACCTTTCTTGGGTACGCATGGGGTTTTGGACTTGATAGACTACTAATG
>DUTP01000004.1 GCA_012842045.1 Candidatus Dojkabacteria bacterium | reverse complement strand
TAAATATCCTAGCTTTGAAACTCTTTGACACTTAAGAGCTATTCTCTTGATGCTGAGAAAGGCCCTATCGTCTTTGAGTTAAATGCTAGACCCGGATTAGGTATACAGGTAGCAAACAAAGCAGGTTTGAGATGGAGATTAGAAAAAGTTAAGGATATTGAAGTGAAAGGGATAAAGCATGGGATAAGGTTGGCAAAAAATCTCTTTGGAGGAGAGGTCGAGGAAAGCATAGAGGCTGTCAGTGGTAGAAAGGTTGTAAATATTAACGAGAGAATACTTGTTACACACCTGAAGAAAAGAAAGAAAGGAAAAGAAGTAAGAGAAGTTGCCAGAGCTTTTATGGACACAGGTGTTCTAACATCTAGAATCTCTGAGACATTTGCGAATAGAATAGGATATATATCAACAACAAAATATTTTAGGAGTTTGAATGTTCCCAAAAACTTCCAATCACTTAAAGAAGCACAGGAATATATTGATGCTAATCTTCAAAGGCTTACAATGGAAGATGGTATTGTTAGAATTGCAAAAATTGTAGAAGGAGATTTTGTAAATATCTACCCTGTTATACAGATTAAAGTTAGAATCACAGGAGAAGAAAGAGAGATTGAAACCGTTGTAGTTCCTGACCTAGAGTATCATGTAATGTTTGGAAAAGAAGATTTGAAAGGATATTTGATTGACACCAGTAAGACGTTTAAATAATATTTTAAATATAATTTAAAATATATAGTCATGGAGGAAGATAAAGACAAAAAGAAATATATTCAGATAGCTGGGAATATCCATCTCTCCTACTACGTTGCGGCTGCAGATATTCTAGGAATCAACTACAAAGTATTAGTTCCAGGTCTCATGGCAAAATTTTCTGTTGAAAACAAACATTGGTTCATTATAAACACCGTCACACCACTAGTCCCTACTCCAAGTACAACAATATGTAAGAGAAAAAATTTGACACATTTAGTATTGAAAGAACAGGGGGTAAAAGTACCAGAACAAGAGATCCTCACATGCGAGATGGATGCTATTAAATTCTACGATAAGTATAAGGATATAGTAATTAAACCAACTCAACAATTAGGTGGAAAAGGTGTATCTATCCTTCCACAGAGTGAAGAACAGGTATTGAAAGCATTTAAGATTGCTTTTGATTCTTCCCATGCACCTTCTGATGATAAAAAAGTCATAGGTGAAGAATTCATACATGGTGAAAACTATCGACTCCTTGTTTTAGGAGATCAAGTTATTGGTATCGTAAGAAGAAAGGCAGCACATGTAGTTGGAGATGGAGAACATACAGTAAGACAGCTGATAGAACTAGAGAATATATCACGAAAGGAGAAAGGATTACTACCGATACCAATAGATAATGAGGTCATGCTCAAACTCATGAGAGATAATCTTAACCTAGAGTCTGTAGTTGAAAAAGGAAAAGAACAAATATTAAGATACAACTGCAATCTTACTACAGGAGGAACAACAGAAGAGTGTGCAAACGAGACACATGATTACTACAAACAACTAGCAATCAAAGCTGTAAAGGCTGTTGGATCAGAGTTTGGAGGTGTAGATATCATTGCAAAAGATATTACAAAACCAGATGAATGTGCTGTCAATGAAATTAACTACAACCCAGGATTAAGATTACACTACAAAGTAGATAAAGGTGAACAAGTTAAAGTAGCTATTCCAATTATGGAATATATTAGAGATAAATATTTAAATTCAAAAGAATAAAATATGAAAAAAGTACAAGTATTACAAGGTTTAAACTTAATATCCCCCTACTCAACTATCATTATTGAGATAGAAGAAACAGAAGAAGTAAAGAAACTTTTGGATTTAATTAAAGGTTTTCACCCAATATTCATAGAAAAATATTACTTCACACAAGGCTATCTTTACATTGAAACAAGAATTGCTTTTCTTTGGAGAGAAGCAAGTGAATACTTACAAAAGTTAGCAGAAGGAAAGATGTCATATGAAGAATGTAGAGAATATATTGTTGAAACCTTAATCAAACAAAGAGTTGCATCTATGTCTACTATCCCACTACTACACTCAGCATACACCTTGGGATATGAAATTACCCCAACAATTATAGACAATAAAATTCTAGATACAGATAAACCTGGATATATGAAAGGATACAACAGACATCATACAATTGGATGTGGAAAAGGCTCTGAAATTATCTTCTCTATCTCTTCTAGTAAAGATTCTAAGATAGCAAAAGAGATGCAGAAGGATAAATGGTCAACCAATCTCATGATTTCAAGACTAGGTCTACCGATCCCTAAGTGGGAAACATTAGATAGTAAGAGTCAGATAGATGAGGTATGGGATAATTACAATAAACCTGTTGTGATCAAGCCAACCGGATTAATTGGAGGAAGTGGTGTTGTAGTTGGTATAAACACAGTAGAGGAAGCAAAGAAGGCATTTGATTTCGCACAAAAAGCCATTGATGGTAAAGAGAGAGAAGCATGGCAGAGAAAAATAATGATTCAAGAACAAGTACCAGGAGAAGATTACAGGCTGCTAGTTATTGACGGGAAATTAGAAGTAGCAACAAAGAGAATTCCAGCCTTCATTGTAGGTGATGGTAAAAGTACAATACAAGAATTACTAGATGAGACAAACAGAGACCCTAGAAGAGATATTACTAGCCCCGCTCATACCCTTAAACCAATAAAGACAGATCAACCCCTACTCGATTACCTTAAAGAGCAAAACCTTACATTAGAGAGTATTCCAAAACAGGATGAAAAAATACAAGTAAGAAAAGTTGCTAGTATGAGTCAAGGAGGTATAACAGAGGACTTTACAGATAAGGTCTCTGATGAGATTAAGTATGTTGCAGAGAGTATAGCTTCCTCTATACATGCATTCGTTGTTGGAGTTGATGTGCTTTGTAAAGATATTAGTAAGCCTCTTACTCAAGAGAATGGAGGTATCCTTGAGGTTAACACAATGCCCGAAGCATACCTTAATCTCTTCCCTGTATTAGGAGAAGACAGATCATATGTAATAGACATATTTGTTAAGAAATTACTAAAAGATAACAAAACAAAAAAGGTTGTTGTTGTTGGAAGTAGTCTACCAGATGTATTAACAGTATTAAGAGAGAAGAGCTTACTAGGTTCATACTTTACTGAAAACGAGGTAGTTGGAGAATACAAAGATGGATATCTGAGGATTAATGGGTTAGAGATTAATAGTGGATTAGAGAAATGGAAAGGTATTGAAGCACTTAAGGTTAATGCTTTACTAGATGGCATAATTATACATCATAGAGATTGGGATGCTGTAAAGAGTGATGGTTTAGGATTTAATAATATTGATTTACTGGTTGTAAGTAAGGAGCTTGAAAATCAAGAAGAGATGAAGATTGTAAAGAGGTATAGAAATAAGGGATATATTAAAAAGATAAAGGTTTTGTAATTAAAACAAAGATATTATTGATAAAAGACGAGTCACTAGGAACTTTGTATTTTCAGTTTATTATTAAATAATCTGATTGAGATGGTAAACCATACTCATACAAAGTTCCCAGTTTCTCTTTTGTCACTATCTCACTACCTACTTGAAAAGCTAATCACTTAATTAAGCCAAATTTAGTGAATAACATTCACCAAATTTAACAGAATATGGTGAGTATTATACAAATTCAGTATCTTTTCCTTTTTTACTCCTATTTTCCTCCACCACAAAATGATAAAATAAGAAAGATAATTTTATATAACAAAGAAAATATGAAATATCTCATCATAGATAAAAGACAGAGAGGTGAAATTGGTAAGAAACTAGATATACCAACAGGTTCTGCAAGATTACTAGAAGAATTAGACAAAAGGAATATAGAACGAGATTTCATATACAATGATCAATTAGAATTCATATACCATGAAGGTAGGTTCATAATAAAAGCTAATGGTAAGGATATAACAGAGTACTCACACATAATATTTAGAGGACATGCCCTGCACAACGACCAAGAATATCACTATAAGAGATATATTATTAATTTTGCAGAACAGTACAATAAAGAGAATCCTAACAAGAAAATACTAGTACAAAATGCTGAAGCGATAAAGAGATTCCCCTACTACAACAAGATTGCAATGGCACAGTTCTGTTCAATAAATAACATCCCATATTTTAATACATACTTCAGAACAGATGGAAACTACACAGAACAGAGAAATTATCTAAAAGACTTTCCACTAATTACCAAAGACTATACTGGTAAAAATAGAATTGAGGTAATAGATGGTAAGGAAAAGATAAAGAAGAATGTATTTAAGATTGAGAACGAAGATGAATACAAGCTAAATCCAGACTTCTTCTTACAAGAGTTCTCTAATTCTGGTGAAGATTACAGAATCTTTGTTAAATTAGGCAAGGTAATCGGTGGATGGAAAAGAAACGCATCTAAAGGCTTTATGACTGTAAACAAAGGCGTCTATGAGATGTACAACAAACCAAATGAAGAGATGAAAACCATAGCAGAAAACGTAGCCTTCCTACTCCATGCAGACTTTATAGCTGTTGATTTTATGTATATCAATGGAAAACCTGCAGTCCAAGAGTGGAGTTTCCATCCAGGATACAAAGCATACGAAACAAAGATTGAAGGGAAACCTGTGAATATAGCAGAAGCCATTATCACTGCATTTATTTAACCAGGTTACCTTTGTCGTATATCATTACTACAACAAGACTATATAGAACTTCTAATGCGATATTTAACATACTAGAAGCTATATCTAGTGTCTTGTAGTATGTTAAATATCGGGTAAAAAATCGTAATAGTCTTTACGACCAAAGGGTATACGACAAAGGTAACCTGGTTCTGTTATTCTGTTCTGTTCTTCTTAATCTATATCCCAACCTTCGTAAATATCTTGTTCCACATTTCTTTAGATGGAATAATCTTGGCTTTAGGTATTAAACCTTCTCTAACCCAATCACATTGCTTAAAATCTATCTTTCCTGCATACAGAAGTGGATATAATGATTTATCCTCACCTAGTTTCTTTAACACTTTCCTAAAACCTCTAAAATATGCAATATCTTTTGTGTAGATACCTGGTTTAGCTGTATCAGCTAAACCTCTCTTTACCCTATACACAATATTAAAAGCTGAATGTTTAGGTAGAGAACCAAGAAGAGCATTGTACAACTGTCTAAATGACATGTTCTCCCCTATCTTAATTGCATAAACATAGGCAGCCTTCTTCTTCAAACCATCCTCTGTTAACACCCCCATTTCACTCTCGTTCCACGTTGCCAACCCTTCCTCGACATCCAGATATGCTGGTAAATTAGCATTTCCTAGTGCTGTGAAACCCGTATTTTTTCCATTTACAGATCTGAGTACATGTGTACCAACTTCATGCACAATTGATTTTCTCAATGCAAATTTACTCCTCTGAATCTCCTCATTAACTAGTACTTGTTTTCGCTTCACACCAACCTTAATCCCATTTTTGGATATATTTATTGACCTCTCTACTTCCCACCCTTCTAACCCCAATTCATTAAACACACCGTCAAATACCTTAACTATCTCATCATATCCTAACACATCTTTTGTTTTTGAAGGACTCTTCGCTAAGTGGTAGTTCTTTACAACACCTCTCATTACCCTAGCGGCATTCCTAAACAGAATCGGAGAGGGAATCCCAAATCTCTCTTTCGAAATCTCTGTAACTTTCTGATTGTTACCAACCGCATGCATCAAATCATTTGCTTGTGCTTTAGATGTAATTAAATCAATGTAGAATTTTGAAATTCTTGGATCAACATCAGAGATAGATTCAACTTTAGAAAGCCTATCTAAAATCTTTGCATTATCATTCTTAACTATTCTGTATTTAAAATATGGTTCGTATGTATCTGAATCAAAAAACTTCTTTTTCTCTGACTCAAGATTAAGAGGTGTAAAGACAAGAGCTGTTGGTAGTCTTAGCTGTTCCAGAAGTTCTGTCACTTCTTGCAATGTCATCTCTTTCTTCTTTTTGTCAAACATTGGAATACAAAACTTAAAAATTATCTTCTAAATTCTTTGTTAAATGAGAATTTTCTCTCACCTGTTGCTAATAATTCTAAAGCAATACCTGTACCTTTTGCAACACAGAAAAGAGCTTCATCTGCTACATGGGCAGGAACTCCTGTTGTTCTCGAGAAAAGCTTGTCTAAATTTCTCAGCTTAGCAGTCCCACCACTCATTACCATACCGCGGTCTATAATATCAGCCGATAGTTCCGGAGGTGTTTTCTCCAGAACACTCTTAATGCCTTCTATCATCTTCTTAAGTGGAAATTCTAAAGCCTTTACTACATCATTAGAATCAACAACAACGGATTTAGGCATACCGGCCCCAACATCTCTCCCCCTAATCTCCATTTGTTTTGGCTTTGTCACCTCAACAGCAGAACCAATCCTAATCTTAATATTCTCAGCTGTCTGCTCCCCTATCATGATACCCTTATTCTTCTTCATATATGAAATTATATATTCATTAAGGGCATCTCCTCCTACCTTTAGAGATTCATATTCCACAATACCATCCAAAGACATTACAGCAACCTCAGTAGTACCACCCCCCATATTTACAATCATATTCCCTGAAGATGTATGAATTGGCAATTCTGCTCCCAAAGCAGCCAAAAGAGGTTCAGGAAGCAACGTTATTGTCTTAGAACCAACAGCATTGGCAGCCTTAAGCACAGCTCTCTCTTCCACAGAAGTAATTCCTGCAGGGACACTCATAACAACATCTGGTTTAAAAAATCTTGCCCTACCAAGAGCCCTATCAAAAAAGTGTTTCAAAAGTGCCTCTGTTATTCTAGAATCAGCAATTACACCATCTCTAAGAGGTCTCTTTGCAATTATATTATCAGGTGTCTTACCAATCATTTTCTTAGCATCCTTACCTACTGCAACAACAGTAAAAGTATCCAAATCTATAGCTACAACCGTAGGTTCTGTCAAAACTACACCCTCTCCTTGGAGGAAAACTACCGAGTTTGCTGTTCCCAAATCTATTCCTAATTTTCTCCCTAACATCTAGATTAAAGCTATAAATTAATTCTTAGTAAAACATATCAATATAACTTCCCTATCATTCGTTCTTAAACTTCCATTTAGCTTTTACAATATGTATATTTTAACAATTTCTCCCCTATTATGCTATACTCTCTTAATTGAAATGATTAGTAAAAAGAAAGACAAAAAAACAACTTCTCCTACTCTAATACATTATCTCCCTATTATCTCCTCTATACTCGTAGTTCTTCTCACAATCACCATATTCCTACTAGCCAAAGGATATAGGATTGATTTCACAAAAGGCGAAGTAAAATATACTGGAGCTATTGTAGTTAAATCACAACCATCAGGAGCTACTGTTACCCTAAACGGTGAGAACATTGGAAGGACAACAAAAAGTAAGGTTGTAGAGAGTGGAGAATATGATGTTCTAGTAAATAAAGAGAAGTATAGGGAGTGGAAAAAGAAAGTTTCTGTTGTAGAGGAGAAACCCACACAACTATTCCCTTGGTTAATAGCCGAAGAGTTAAAGAAATATACTATTTGGGATTCTAAACAGATAGCTGAGAAAGTTTGGATTAATGAAAATAGAGATGTCGGTTTAATCTTACTCAAGGATGAAGAAGATACATATTCCCTCTGGAAATACAAAATAGAAAAAGGTCTTTTTGATATTACAAGTAATCCAACAAAAATTTGGACTACTGACAACCCAAATATTGAGATTTCTCTTGCTCCAGATGGTACTTTAGCACTCTTAACAATTAAAAAGGAAGATAATAAGCAAGAGATATATTTTGTAGATACCAGTTCCTTTAATGTAGAGAAAGAAAATCCAATTGATTTTAGCTATATGAAAGAACCACAACTATCTTGGAGTAAAGATAGTAAATATCTAATAATAGAGACAGAAACTGAAATATTCTCTTACAATCATATAGATAAAACAACAAGGGTTTTAATGAAAAAAACAGAAGGAAAGACACATGTTTGGACAACTTCGAAAAAAGGTGTTTTCTACTTCTTAGAAGAAACCTCACAAAAAGAAGACAAAGTCTATCTCTATACTTTAGAAGCGATAACTTTGAAAGAGTTATACAAACAAACTATGTTGAAAGAGATATCTATGCAGAAAGATCTCAAATATATTAATTACTACAGAGAGAGCCTACCAACACCTGTATTTTTTACGAACTCACCTATTAACACACAAACTGTTGGTAGAATAGATAGTATCTCTGTTGATGAAAATGCTGGAATTGTACTAATTTCCTCAGAGACATCCTCCTACCTGTACAATATCAAGAATGGAATGTATGTAATGGTCTCTCCATACCCAACAAAGTTTGGAGACCTCTCATACAACAACAGAAGCATAATATTCTACAGTAATGACATCATAGGTATTTTTACATTTGATAAGGATGAACTAGACCATATGGAAGAATTGGGATCAAAGATATTTACAAAAGAAAAAGATGTTGAAAATATACAGTGGATATCTAACTCAAGATACCTCTCATACAGTAAAGATGGAATAATATATATATCTGAAATTGATGGTGAGAATGAATATGAAATAATTCCACTCGATAATACATATTTCCATACGGTCAAATACTCTCTAGACGGTCTCACAGTTTTTGGAAACGATAATGAAGGAAATTTCTGTGTTGATGAATATAGATTAACCAACTAAAAGCGCACTCGGCAGGAATTGAACCTACAACCTACGCGTTAGGAGTGCGTTGCTCTATCCAATTGAGCTACGAGTGCATAAATACCATATTATACCACACAATATACTTCATACTATACAACTCTATAGGTAATACTATTACCCTTTTCATGATATAATGTATATTGGAATGAAGACAGAATATATCAAAATACGTGGAGCTAAAGAGAATAACCTTAAAAATATATCTTTAGATATTCCTAAAAACAAACTTGTTGTTCTAACAGGAGTTTCTGGATGTGGTAAATCTTCTCTAGCTTTCGATACAATCTATGCTGAGGGACAAAGAAGATATGTAGAATCACTCTCTTCATATGCTCGACAATTCCTGGGTATTATGAAGAAACCAGATGTTGAATCAATTACTGGTCTCTCTCCGGCAATATCAATAGATCAGAAAACAACAGGTTCAAACCCTAGGTCTACTGTTGGAACTATCACCGAAATATACAACTATCTCCGATTATTATTCGGACATATCGGACAACAACACTGTCCGAATTGTAGTGAAGCTATCCAATCACAAACTATAGAGGAAATTACAAAAAAAGTACTCAAGATGCTAAAAAGTTCCACAAAGAATGTTACCATTGTTTCACCATTAGTAAAAAACAGGAAAGGACAATACAAAGCACTACTAGCCAAATTGTTATCCAAAGGCTATCTAAGGGTAATTATTGACAACGAAACATACCTCCTAGATGACATAGAAGACCTTAATATCGAGGAAAACAAGAAGCATACTATTGATTTAGTTATAGATAGGCTCACATCAGATAATTCAGATACTCCAGAGTTTCAAAAGAGATTAAGAGATGATATAGAGCTTGCAATAACAGAATCTGGAGGAGAAGTCAAAATCATTCAAGGCAAAGAAGAAACACTACTCTCCGAAAACAACATATGTACCAAATGTGATATGTCATATCCTAAAATCTCACCTCTCTCCTTTTCTTTCAATGCTCCAGAAGGTGCATGTCCTAAATGCACCGGATTGGGATCTTTCAAACAGATAGACGTTAACCTACTCTACAATCCTAATTTAACAATAAAAGAGGGAGGCATCTTCCCATGGGGAAATAGAACAACAAAAGATAGTTGGACAACCAGAGTACTTAATGAAGTTGCCAGAGTTCATGGTTTTGACCTCAGAACCCCTATCAAAGAATACAGTCAAGAGATTTTTGACCTCATATTCTATGGTAAAGGTACTAAAGAACATTATACAATTGATTACACAAACAGATTCGGACATACCAATACCCATGCCGCTCAATATGAAGGGGTTATACCTGAAATAGAAAGAAGATACGGGGAAACAAGTTCTGAATATGCTAGAGCTTTCTATGAGAAATATATGCTTGAAACTCCATGTCCTATCTGTCATGGACAAAGATTAAAAGAATATTCGCTCGCAGTAACAATCAAAGGTAAAAATATCGTAGATGTTACTAATATGTCTATAAACAATGCATATATATTCTTCAAGAATCTTAAACTAGAAGGAAGTGAGAAGAAAATTGCAGAACCTATCATTAAAGAGATACTTGTAAGACTATCCTTTTTAGTAAATGTTGGTCTAGAGTACCTTACACTATCCAGAGAAGCAAGCACTTTGTCTGGAGGAGAATCTCAAAGAATTAGGCTAGCTTCACAGATAGGAACAAGGCTCTCTGGTGTTATCTATGTCCTTGATGAGCCATCCATTGGACTACATCCAAGAGATGTTAACAAGCTCATTAATTCTCTTAAACAATTAAAAGATGAAGGCAATTCTCTAATAATTGTTGAGCACGACCCTAGTACTATGAGCCAAGCAGATTGGGTGGTAGACATAGGTCCATATGCAGGGAAACATGGTGGAGAAATCACAATGCAAGGGACATATGAACAACTCAAGCAATCAAACACTCTAACTGCCAAGTACTTAAACAACACCCTCTCAATCCAGAGAAAAACTCTATCCGTAGACAGAGATGACTTGAAGCACAACATCACACTCTCAGGGGCAACTACAAACAACTTGAAAGACATAGATGTAAACCTACCTTTAGGCAGATTAATAACAATAACAGGTCTCTCTGGCAGTGGAAAGTCATCCCTGATAGAAAACACTCTTGTTCCAGTACTAGCAAACAGAATTATGCATTCCAGACAGATAGAGGGTAAATATAGAGACATTACTGGTATAGAAAACATAGACAAAGTAGTTAGCATAGACCAATCCCCTATAGGCCGTACCCCTAGATCGAACCCTGCAACATACACAGATGTCTTCACACAGATCAGAGACCTCTATGCAAATCTCAATGAGTCAAAAGCAAGAGGTTATCAACCCGGAAGATTCAGTTTCAATGTCAAAGGAGGAAGGTGTGAAAAATGCAAAGGAGATGGAGAGATAAAAATTGAAATGCAATTTCTTTCGGACATATATATAACCTGTGAACACTGTAATGGAACAAGATACAACTCTGATATTTTACAGATAGATTACAAAGGAAAAAACATTGCTGATGTTTTGAAGATGACTGTCTCTGAAGCCGTATCATTTTTCAAAAACCATCCCAAAATTAAAAGGAAGCTTCAAATTTTAGAGAAAGTTGGATTGGGATATATAGAGTTGGGTCAATCAGCACTCACCCTTTCTGGTGGAGAATCTCAACGAGTAAAACTTGCAAAAGAGCTCTCAAAAATCTCAACTGGTAGAACACTCTATGTTTTAGATGAGCCAACTACAGGACTTCACTACTATGATGTTGACAACTTATTGAAGATTTTAGATGAGCTAGTCGAGAAAGGAAATACAGTGGTTGTTGTTGAACATAATCTTGATATCATAAGGAATTCTGATTGGATTATAGATCTTGGTCCAGAAGGTGGAGATAAAGGTGGAGAGATAGTAGCACAAGGAAAAGTAAGTGATATAATGGCAAATACTCGAAGCTATACTGGACAAGCCCTAAAAAAAGACTTTAAAGAGGGAGTGAAACTTTCTAAAGAAAAAATGTCTACGACTTCATAAAATTTTACTTCCCCTACTGTTCAAACATCCTTAGACAAAAAGAATGTAGCAATGGTAAGTGTTTTTTAAAACTGTTTTTTCTTTGAACAAATTTCTTTGTTTTGCTGCTCAGAAGATTTAAACGAAAATCAAAAATTTCAAAAAAGAAATTTCTTAATGTTCCACCGACAGACCTAGATTTACAACACTCCATGACTTTAAACAAAACCATTGTCGTCAATCCCTATGGGTTATCAATATTTCACCCAACAAGTCTTGAATCCTATCAACTTCATCTTCTAATTCTTTAACCAATTTTTTCAAATCGTATTTCTTAGCAAGGGGTATATATAAGTTTTTAGTCTCCTTAAAATACCTTAAATATTTCTTTGGCTTCCTCTCTACTGCCTCCTCGTTTAT
Organism: Candidatus Dojkabacteria bacterium; assembly: GCA_012842045.1. Lineage (GTDB taxonomy): Bacteria > Patescibacteriota > Dojkabacteria > SC72 > SC72 > UBA5232. Next base: position 13,258 of record DUTP01000004.1, on the reverse strand, counting down.
ACACCTAACATTGGCAAGTCTGTCAAAAAGTTTAACAATAACTGCCTCTCTATTTCCAGAAAGTTTTTCCAAATAATTTTGAGTCTCCATATATTTCTCTGCATCAGAAAGTGTATCATCCTGTTTACTAGATTCTTTAGAAAGTAATGAAACTGTTTCAGCTATATTTTCTCCAAAAATTTTTTGAATTTGAGATAGTTTTACATCTGTATCCTCAACAGTGTCATGCAAGAGAGCTAAAACCAGAAGCTTTTCAATTTCTTTATCTTTTTTATATGCAGAAAACAATAAAGAAGTTACATAATATATATGTTGATGTAGGTACGAAGCTCCATTCTCCCTTTTCTGTTTAGCATGAGCTTTACTTGATAAATCAAGAGCTTTTTTGACCAGATCCCTCTTACCAAATTCTCCTATTTGATCTAAAAGTTCTTTTTTTGTGACTTTTGGCAGTTTTTTCATTAATTATTTAATACATATTATTACATATCGGGGTGACTCGACTTGAACGAGCGACCTCTACATCCCGAATGTAGCGTTCTAGCCATCTGAACTACACCCCGTTACCTAACAATCTCACCTTCTTGAACATCTTCTTCCTTATCACCTTCACTCTTTTTCCAATCTACATAGTTCTTTATCAATGCTATTATAAAGAATGCAGTATCATCCAAATTCCCAAACACAGGTATGCTATCTGGTATTAAATCTATTGGCAAAAGCAGATAGATTATAGCTATTATAAGTAGTATGTTTTTTGTTAGAAACTTTTTGGGTGTTTTTTCCATAACATCTACACTTAAAATAAATCTACATTCTGTCTACAACCTCTATACCCAACTTCGCTAAACCATCCTTTAAAATATTCATAATGGATTTAATAATTAAAACTAGTGGCACTCTTTCTTCCTCTGACATATCAGATAATCTCACATTTTGATAAAAAGAGTTAAAGGCTTGAGAGAGTTCAAAAAGATACTGACAAAGAGTTGAAGGGGAATATGTTAAAGCACTGTTAAGCAAAGTTTCTTGATATTTGCCAATATACCTAAGTAGTCCCTGTGCATAAGCACCTTCAGAGGTCTGTTTAATATACACGTTATGAGTAGGTTCCATTCCAAACTCATCTACCAAAGCAGACGCCCTCGAATACGCATACTGAATATACGGACCAGTATCACCATCAAAAGAGATTGCTTTATCAAAATCAAAAGCTATATCACTACCCACAGTGACTTTTAGGAAAGCATATTTAACAGCTCCAATAGTTACCTTTTCAGCAACATCTTCAAAATCACTATCTGACACAACACTACTACTCTTCATCTTCTTAATAACCTTCTTCTTTGTTTCGTCCAGCAACCACTCAGCAGAAAGAATTCCACCTCTCCTACTAGACATCTTTTCTGCATTTGGCAACTTTACTACTCCGTGAGAGAAATGTTTGGTTCTATTAGCAGTATCAATATCCAATTTGCTGAGAGCATCCATAACCACCTTGAAATAGCCACTTTGTTCGTTTGCAGTGATTATTATAGAAGTATCATAACCAATTTCTTCTTTTTTCTTGAAAGCAAGACCTAGTTCTTTTGCCTCATATGTTGGCAATCCATATCTATTCACAAAAACCCTAGTGTGCAGATGCTTCTCCTCATCACCCTCGTAGATAATCGCTCCATCGTCCTCCTTGAACATGCTACCTACATTATCTAAAACAAGCTTCAAACCAGCTTCTCCAACCTCACTCTCAAAGAAATAGTGGTCAAACTTAGTACCAAGTCTCTTGTATATTGTTTCAAACTGTTCTAGACACCATGATCTTCCTTTAGTATATTTCTCTTTCATACCTACATCTTCAAACCTCTTGAAATCTTTCTTTTCTAAAATAGGATTCGTTATATAGAAAATATAATAGTTGATTTCGTCTATTTCTTTTTTTGCTTCTTGATCATCTGAATAGTCATATCTCTCTGCCCCTTCCACATATGCATCACCTAAATACTTTACTCTTTCAGATAATGGCAGTTTTTCCACATCTGCAAATGTTTTACTTTCATCTTTTAGTTTTTTCTCTAAACCCCACAGTGTTTTAGCCACATGTAAACCAATATCTCCTTGATAACACAATCTTTTTACATTGGCACCAAGAGCTTCTTGTAATCTAGCAAAAGATTCTCCTACTGTATTTGAGTACAGATGTCCAATATGTAGAACTTTAAACGGATTAGCATCCGTATATTCGATTGCTAATTTCTCTCCCTTTTTCAATGTAGACTTGAAATATCCTTCAGGATTATCAACAATACTTTCAACCTCATTAAAAAGATATGTTTCAGAGAGATAGAAGTTGATAAAACCTGGAGCAACTGCTTCTACTTTAGAGAAATCCTCATCTTCAATGTTATTTACAATCTCGTTTGCAATATCAAGAGGTTTCTTTTTCAGAGTAGATGCCAACCTCATTGCAATATTTGTAGAGTAATCACCATTAGATGAATCTTTAGGAATCTCAACGACAATATCAAGAGAAGATGTTTCTATATCCATCTTTTTTAATACATCTAAAACTATTTTTTCAATCTTCTCCTTCATAGCTTGTGTATATAATACAGTACGCACCTGGAGGGAGTCGAACCCCCAACCCTCGGTTCCGAAGACCGATGCTCTATCCAGTTAAGCTACAGGTGCTTTACACCTGTATTTTACCATATTTTCATGCATACCTGGTCGGAATCGAACCGACAACCTTTGGTTCCGCAAACCAATGCTCTATCCAGTTGAGCTACAGGTACATATTGTTAGTATTTTACCACAAAACTATGATATTAGAACCTAAATCTAATATTTCCATCCCGATATGTCACAAAATATTGAACATTCATCTTTTCGAACTTTTCAAGAGTTTCATAGTGCGGATGTCCTAGACTGTTACCTATTCCGCACATACAGACAGCAACGGTAGGTTGAGTGAAACTTAAGAAACTTATAGAAGAGGAAGTTCTAGAACAATGATGACCTGCTTTCAATATATCTATACCTTCCAAAAACGTATAGTCTAACAACTTTTCTTCCAGTTCTGCCTCAGCATCACCCATTAACAATACTTTGTACCCATTAAGTACAAAAAGCATTACTACTGAACTATTATTCACATTTTTCTCCTGAATCTTCTCCCCTTCAAAAGGATAGAGAGCTACTCCATATATATCCTCATATTCCAAAACATCACCAGATTTAATCTCCACTAATATGTCATTATAGGTATCTTTAAGATATTCATATGCTAAGTTTGGATACTCGACAGGATTGTAATATACCTCTCCAACAGTATAATTCTTTAATACAAGCAAAAGACCATTAATATGATCTGCGTGTGGATGTGTCAATACAACTTTCTCAATTGTCTTGTCATACCAAGGCAAATATTTAGCTAGTTCATAGAGAACTGTATCATCAGCACCGCCATCTACTAGAATCTGATAATTACCTTGTTGTATTAATATTGCATCACCCTGTCCAACATTCAAAAAAATAACTTCTACTTGCCCTATCTCTGTTTTCTTTAAGATAACAACAAAGAAAATAGCTAGTAGAAAGAAAAGAATATTTAGAATATTTCTAAACAACAATTCTTTAAGTATCTTTAAGGTAGTAGTTGTATTTTTCATTCTCTAAAGGATAAAAATATATTGTTACTACAACAAAACAAAGGATTAAGAGTAAAGCAAAAGGTATAACATATTTACTTTCAATCTCAAATTGTCCAAAACCTAAGTTTTTTACAAACATTACAATCATCTCAAAACATTTGAGTTGTACATTAATTACTGAAAAAAGAATATATGAGAAAGGTTTAAAGAGGATGTAAAACAAGATTGCTAGAAAGCCAAAAAGCATAGTGCTCTCCACTATTGGTAAGATTATTGCATTTACTAAAACAGACCAAATAGTGAATGTTTTAAAGGTCAAAATGAGAACAGGTAAGGTTGCAAGAGTACAACTTAGTGTAGGAAGTACATATTCATCTAGAAATACAGCTTTTTTGAATATCTTTTCTCTAAAACTTGTTAGTATTGGAAGAAGATATACAAGACCTAAAAGTGCAGAAACAGAGAGAAGAAAGCCAACATCTGTCACTGCCGTTGGGTTTAGTAATACAAAAAGAAAAGAAACGAAAGGAATTGAAAGATGAATAGAGGTATTTCTTCCTAATAGCATAGCCACCATGGATACACTCCCCATTATTGTAGCCCTTACTATAGATGTTGAGAGACCTGAAAGTATACAGTAAAGCCATATAACAATGAGTCCAACAATAACCTTAGCTCTTTTTGGAAGAAAGAAAAGTAGCTTGTTAATAGCAATTGTAAGAATTGTCACATTATATCCAGATGCTGAAATAATGTGACTTACACCAGAAAGTCTTGTTGCATCATCAAAAACAGTACTAAACAATCTTTTTTGGCCAAAAAGGATCCCAACTAGTAGTGATGACTGTGGTTCATTCAAAACCTCATCCACATATCCAACCATTTTCATTTTAAAATCGACTAAGAAATTTCTAAGAAAATTTCCCTTCCTCTCTTCTGATAATTTCTTACAAAAAATTTTTGGATTATCCATCAGAAAAAATATTTTTTTATTTGCCAGATATCTCTCATAATTAAAATCATCAAAATTTTCTGGCAGAGTTAAATACCCCTCAACCTGACAAACCTGTCCTATCCCAAAAGAGTAAAAATTGGGAAGTTTTAGAAGTAGTTTTGTACTACTTTTTGGAAGTATTTTACCATCCATTTCTAAATCCTCTAGTAAGCGTACTGTCAGTAATATATTACTATGTCTCTCCTCTGTCTCTTCAGAGATATACACCTTAATACTTGTGGAACTCTGGGTGAAACTTTCCCTGTTTTTAAACAACATGGCTTCGTTGGATATAATTGGTAAATTACGACAGAGAGAACAAAGGCTTGCAAGTAGAATACATTTTAATAGAACAAAAAATTTGACTACCCCCTCTCTCCTACCTTTTCCTCTCTTTTCATGCTCTAAAAATTTCCCTTGCTGTTTCTTCTGAAAGAAATGAACCAAAACGAAGAGAATCAGGAAAGCAATAGGGAAGAGCCACCCTATAGAAGAGGTTCTAAAAATGTTTCTCAGGAGGAAAATCACACAGATATTTATGATGATATACAGAAGTGAAAAGAGGATTATTTTGTAGTCAAAAATATACTTAAAAATTCCTCCCAACCTTCTTAAAAATCTTCTACCTACTGGTAGGAGTCTGTGGAACATTTTTAAATACATACCTCTCCCTTAATTTTCTTAAAAAGTGCATCCCCTATTCCACTGACATTTAGTAAATCATCAATTTTAGAATACGGTCTACCTTCTATAATCTTTTTTGACATAGCAGGTCCTATACCACTTATTGTTTCTAACTGAGATGCAGATGCACTATTGATATTTATGCACCCAGAACCATCTGTGTCCACTTCAGGAGAAGTTTGTATTGTAGATGAAGTGTCATCTTCACTCGTCGGAAAGTTTGTTCTACCACTATTTGTCATTATATTCTGCACTTCTTTTGTCTGTGGTAGAAAACTTATCAGTGTACACTCTGTTTCATCTTCAAAAGGAATATATATCTTTTGATTATCTACTAACTTCTGTGCTAGATTAATTTTTCTAGAAACAAATCGGTATGCTACATCAGGACTAAAACCTCCAGCCTTAGTCACAGCATCAATAACCCTTGCTCCTTCATCCAGACAGAAAACTCCAGGGTGTTTTAATGCTCCACTGATATCTACCGTTGTTTTACATACCTTCTCAATCTCTATTTTCCTGTCTAATTGCGTGGAACTACTCAAAACAAGTGGTTCTTCCACGCTTTTATTCTCCTGTTCGATACTACCATCCACTTCTGTAGTAGAAACCTTAAAGAATGGATATATTAGGAAGTGATCTAAGAGAATTCCAAGCACAAAAGAAACAAGAATACCAACAACAAACCTCTTTACTTCTTTTTTCTGTAATATCTTTTGCATACTAACTAGATATTACAGGAGAAGTATTAAATTCAGATTAACTCAATTATTAATTTTCTATTCTATAATTGATATAGATTCTATTATCACTGCATTCACAGGCTTATCATTAGCATCTGTAGCAACCTCACTAATCCTATCTACAACATCTTGACCAGAAGTCACTATACCAAATATTGTGTAGTCACCATCAAGATGTTCAAGTGTTGCTCTATCAATACTACCAACAGTAAAGAAGAACTGTGAACCGTTAGTACCTGGTCTACCAGCATTTGCCATAGCTAAGGAGTATTTTTCAAACTTTCTTTCAGTAATCTCATTATCAAACTGATAACCCGGACCTCCTGTGCCATCACCTTTTGGATCTCCTCCTTGTATTACAAAATTCTTAATAACCCTATGGAATGTAAGACCGTCGTAGTAACCTTTCCTTGATAGATTTACGAAATTTTCAACAGCAACAGGGGTTTCTTTACTGAAGAGTTCTACCTCTATATCCCCCATACTTGTTTTGAGAACTGCATTATAATCTGGAAGTATTACTGCATCACCATTCTCTTCTTGTGTTGAAACATTTGTCATATCAATATTTGGTAAAAAATTAGTTTTGTTTAAAAAGAAAATACCGACTGAGGAGGCTACAAGTAGCCCCAAAGCTAAGAGTATTATCTTACCATTTTCTTTAAAGACATCTTTAAATACACCCATTACGCTTTGTATTGAAATAAAATTAAATAGAATAAAAGGAACTATATATTAAGAATACATATTAATACCCTGATATTCAAGAACCATAAATTCTCCTCACTCTAAACAACCACACTTACTATTTTCTTAGGTACATATATTAGTTTCTTAACTTCAACATCACCTAAGATTTGGCTCTCTAATACAATTTTCTCAACATCTTCCTGTGTTGCATCTGAAGAAACCTCTATCTTTCCTCTCAATTTACCATTTACCTGTACAGGAATCTCAATGACATCATCTTCTAAAAGACTTTCATCTATCTCTGGCCATCTCTGCATATGAACACTGAACTCATGTCCTGTTTTTTCCCAAATCTCTTCTGCCATATGTGGAAGAATTGGAGCAATTGTTAGAATCAATCTTTCAATATCTGCTGTTGAGAATGTAGAATCAATATTCGAATTGTAGAATTGCATGAGTGCTGAGATAGAGGTGTTGAATTTGAAGTTTAGTATATCATCGTGCACCTTCTTTACAAGTTTGGCAACATCTTTGTTTTCTGCTAACTTATCATCTTTCTTTACCCACAATGCTAAAATGTAAGTGTAAAGCTTTGAGACAAATCTTTTAACTCCGTTAATAGCCTCAGTACTCCAACTAACATCTCCTTCGTATGGTCCCATAAACATAAGGTATGCTCTTGTGACATCGGCCCCATACTCTTCTAGTAGTTCATCTGGTGTAATTACATTTCCTAAAGACTTTGACATTTTTGAACCATCTTTCCCTAAAACTACCCCATGTATTGTCCTAACCTTGTATGGCTCAACTTCTGGAACTAAACCTAAGTCAAAAAGTACCTTGTGCCAAAACCTTGAATACAAAAGATGAAGAGTTACATGCTCAGAACCTCCTTCATAGTGATCCACCGGCATCCAATATTTCATTTTTTCCATATCGGCAAATTCCTTGTTGTTATGTGGATCAATATACCTAAGGTAATACCAACTAGAACCAGCCCAGTTTGGCATTGTATCAGTTTCTCTCTTAGCATACCCTCCACATTTAGGACATTTTGTATTTACCCATTCTGAAATACTTGCTAATGGTGACTCCCCTGTATCTGTTGGTTCATAGCTTTCAACTTCTGGTAACTTAACAGGAAGCTGATCTTCTGGAACAGGAACTTCACCACATTTATCACAATGTACAATTGGAATTGGTTCACCCCAGTAGTGTTGTCTTGAAAAAATCCAATCTCTAAGGTTATATCTAATAACAACATCCCCTATTCCTTTCTCCTTAATATATTCACCCATCTTCTCTCTAGCATCTTCACTCTTCATACCGTCTATGAAATCAGAGTTAAAAACAATGCCTTCATCTTCATATACTTTCTCAACTGAATCTATCTCTGACCTATCTCCATCCAAACCTTCAATTACTCTAATTACTGGCAGTCCATACTTAGTTGCAAATTCAAAGTCCCTTTTATCATGAGCAGGCACTCCAACTACCATACCAGTCCCAACTGTTGATAGAACAAAGTCTGCCAAGTAAATTGGCAGGTCTCGACCTGTTATGCTATTTTTACAAACAAGTCCTGTTTCTACACCTGTTTTCTCACCCTGTCCAACTATTCGTTCCTCTTCCGTTTTCTTTGAAGACTCTTCTATGTATTGCTTTACATCAGTTATTCTCTCTTCTGGAATATACTTCAAAAGTTTCTCTGCAACTTCACTATCTGGAGCAACAACAACAAAGGTAGAACCAAATTGTGTATCCGGTCTTGTTGTTGACACTCTTAATGTAATATCTGTACCTTCCACCTTATAATCAATGTCATACCATGTCTTTCTTCCAATCCAATTCCTCTGTGCTGATTTAACACTCTCCCAATACTCCGTTTTATCCAGCTCATCAATCAATCTGTCTGCATACTTCGTAATCCTAAGTACCCATTGATTCATATTTCTTTGTTCCACAGGTTCATCACACCTTTCATGCCTTCCTCCAACAACCTCCTCATTAGCACAACCCACCTTACACTTGGGACACCAATTAATCGGCATCTCCGCCTTGTATGCTAAACCTTTCTTGTATAACTGAAGGAAAATCCACTGTGTCCATCTGTAATATTCTGGATCTGTTGTATCAATCTCTCTATCCCAATCAAAAGAAAAGCCCATCGCTTTCAACTGTTTTATAAAAGTAGCAATATTCTCCTTGGTAATCTCTTGAGGAGGCCTTTTCATTTTGATAGCATAGTTTTCCGTTGGTAATCCAAATGCATCCCAACCTATTGGATACAGTACATTTTGACCTAACATTCTTCTCAATCTAGCAACAGAATCCATATTAGTGAAGTTCCTAGCATGTCCCATATGCATACTATCACCTGAAGGATATGGAAATTCTGCTAGCAGATAGTACTTTTCTTTAGAATCAAAATCCTTGGCATGATACATATCGGTAGCAAACCACCTATCCTGCCACCTCTTTTCAATATCTTTAGGGTTGTATCTGTTTTCCATACCTAGGTATTTTACATTAAAAAAGAAAACATTGGAAGGACACTATTTGAAGATTTATGAAACTCAAGGGTGAAACAGGTTTACTCTCCTACCTATTATTGTATACATTTAGGAGAATTTCTCAATTTCTTTTTTGTACTTATCTACTGTTGAAACTACTATTCCATTATGTATACAAATATCCCTGTAAAAATATGCCGACTTTCTAGGTTTTCTTTCAAGAGTGTCATAATCTATTTCAATTAAGCCAAATCTTGGCCAATATCCTTCTGCCCATTCAAAGTTATCCATTAAAGACCAGTGCAAATACCCTTTTACATCAATACCTTCTTCTATTGCCTTATGAACTCCTTTTAACATTTCGTATATGAACCATGTTCTCTTCTCATCTTTAGCATCAGCCAGACCATTTTCTGTAATATATACTGGTTTGTTATACTTCTCCAAATCTTTAAGACACTCATACAGAGAAGTTGGCCATATTTCCCAACCTAAATCATTTACTATCTTAAAATCATTCTTATACAAACCATAATCTACTACACAATGGAAGTAGTGATTTAGTCCAATGAAATCCTGATATTTCTTAAGAGAACATAGCCATACATGATTCCAGTAGAAGTTTGCCAAACATCTAATTATTCTATTCACAGGAGTATTCTTCTTGAGAGAAAAAGAAACATTTTGCTTTGCTATACCAATCTGAGCTTTAGGATTAATTTTCTTAATCTCCCTATATGTCAGCTTATGAGCTTTCATTAGATTGTAAGTAACTCTAAAGTACTGCAAGATATTTTTCTTCTGTGGAGGCCATATTCCTAGCATATATCCCATACCAGTATTTACCTCAGGTTCATTAAGAACAATCCAGAACTTAACATCATCTCCCAATACCTCTACAACCTTCTTAGCATATCTAACAAAATACTTAGGCATCTCTGATGACTTCAATCCCCCTTTATCTCTCAACCATATTGGAATCGGCCAATGCCAAAGAGTTACAAATGGTTCAATATCTAATTCTTTTAGTGTCTTTATTACATCTTTGTAATGATCTATTGCTTTTTGATTAAACTTTCCCTCCTCTGGTTCTATCCTAGACCATTCAATTGAAAACCTTGTTGCATTATGACCTAATTCTTTAGCTAATTTAAAATCTTCTTTGTATTTGTTGTAATGGTCAGCACTCCTACCTGATACGAAGTTATCAAGTCCATGTTTATTAACTAAACCACTGCTTTTTAAATCCTTAACTCTTTTCTCTGATTTCTCCCACTCTGTCCAATCATTATGATTGTTTCCCTCTACTTGATGGCTAGCAGTAGCAGCACCCCAGTAGAAGTTTTTAGGGAATATATAGTCTTGAAGCTTTTCTTTTTGCATTGAGATGATAAGAAAAGTTAGATGTGGACCTGAGGGGATTCGAACCCCTCACCCCTTCGCTGCCAGCGAAGTGCTCTAGCCAAATGAGCTACAGGCCCAGAACTGTGTTATTATACCATAACCATAATAAATAGTTACGAATAGTTACGGTTACCTTCGCGGTAAAGTATTACCACAAAAAGAACTATATAGCATTATTACCATATATTTAACATACTACAAGTTCTTACCTCATAGTATATTAAAAAATCACTGAAAAATCGTTATAGTCCTTACTAGAAAAGAACAAACCGCGAAGGTAACCGTATTGTACTAAAATGGACTCAACCAGAATCGAACTGGTGTCTTCGCAATGCGAATGCGATGCTTTACCAACTAAGCTATAAGCCCATTACTGCATATATGGAGCTGGGTTAATTCTACCACTTAACTCCGCACCTCTTCTTAATTCAAAGTGAACATGAACACCAAAAGCATAACCTGTTTGTCCTATCTTCCCCAATGCTTGACCTTTTCCAACTGTAGCACCAGTACCAACATATAACTGTTGCATATGAGCATAAAGTGTCGTATACCCATTACCATGATCTACATGAACGTAATAACCAAAACCTGCGTATCGCCCACTCCCCCAACCAGCACTAATAACAGTACCAGAAGCCGATGCAACAACATTTGGCTGTCCACCTGTCGGATAAATATCTATTCCATAGTGACCAGGATAGAAGCCTCTTGAGATTTTACTAGGTCCACCTACAGGCCAACCTAAGAATTTACCAACATTAGGATCTACAGGAACAGATTTGTAAGCGATACTACTCTGCTTAAGAGATATTGGAGCCGATGCAACAACAGGTTTAGGTGGTGTAGGAACAGAACCACTCGGTATGAAGAGCTCAGTACCAACAGGTAAAGTAAAAGGACTTTCTAACCAGTTGTGGTCTACTATATCTCCAGGATGAGCAGAATATTTTTTAGCTAAACTTTCAACAGTATCTCCCTTTCTAACTGTTACAATCACACCATCACTAGGAGGTATTACCAATGTTTGACCTAGCTTTAACATATTTGCATTCCTCATCTCATTTGCCCAAAGAATAGTTTTAACACTAAGATTGTACATCTGAGCGATACTAGCAACAGTATCTCCTCTTTTTACAATATATTCTTCAGTATATCTCCTAGGTCTATCCTTAGGAATCACAGTATTGATAGTAGAGTTCATAACTAAAGTATCTGTCTGTGCAACACCGATACTATCCAACTGTTCATCAGTAGAAGCCTGAACAACAGGTTTTCTGTAAAGATATGTTATGCTCACTATGAAGAAAATGCCAACAAGAAGAACCTTAAATGCAGAAGCAAGAAAACTTCCTCTACCCCAAAACATCTTAGTAGCCCATGTATTCTTCCTAACATTAAAAGCTTCAAAGATAATATCAAAAAGAACGGATATTAAGACAAAAAGCACTTTTATTCTAGAAAAAATATATTCTACTAAAGCCAAAACAAATTCTATAATATTGTTCTTGGATTGTTGTTTATTGTAAAATTCTCGGTATTTATTCTTAAGATTCCTAAAAAACCTATTCTCCTCTATCTCATCATCAACAAAGAGATAATTATTAGAAGATTCTACCTTTTTAATATTCCTAAAACTCAAAGGCTTAATCGTTCTACTCTGGTTGTTTGGAAGATCTTCTGTATCCTTCATGCTATTTATCAATTAAATAGTTAGGATATAATTATACCATAACTAGGCTTCATGCAATGTTGCAAGAAACTCCGCATTATCTTTTGTTTTTCTTAATCTATCAACTAAGACCTCTGTAGGATTCTCGTTTGTATCCAACACCTCAAACATTCTTCTAATTCTCCATGACTGATTAAGAACATCCTTTCCTAAGAGAAGCTCCTCATTTCTTGTACCTGAGTTCATAACATCAATTGCTGGATATACTCTCTTGTTTGCAAGACTTCTGTCTAAGTGAAGTTCCATATTACCAGTTCCTTTAAACTCTTCATATACTAAATCATCCATTCTACTACCTGTTTCTACCAATGCTGTTGCTATAATAGTAAGACTGCCACTCTCTTCAAAATTTCTAGCAGCACCAAAGAATCTCTTAGGTGGATACAGTGCTACTGGATCAAAACCACCAGAGAGAGTTTTACCAGATGTAGGCATTGTAATATTGTATGCCCTAGCTAATCTAGTAATACTATCCATTAAGATAATGACATCTTCACCCCACTCAACCATTCTCATAGCTTTCTGGAGAGCCATCTCTGCGATATTACAGTTATGTTGTGGCAATTCATCAAAGTTAGAAGCATATACTTCACCTTTAACAAATCTCTTCATATCTGTAACCTCTTCAGGTCTCTCTCCAACTAGAACAACCATTAATTTAGCATCAGGATGATTTTTTGCAATACCATCTGCAATATCCTTCAAAAGCCATGTCTTTCCTGCTTTAGGTGGAGAAACAACCATTGACCTTTGACCAAAACCAATTGGAGATAAAAGATCAATCATTCTAGTTGATATTACATCTTGTTCTGTTTCAAGTTTAATCTGTTTGTTTGGAAAGATTGGTG
>DUTP01000003.1 GCA_012842045.1 Candidatus Dojkabacteria bacterium | reverse complement strand
ATTAATACCTTTCTTTATCATTAGTAGTCTATCAAGTCCAAAACCCCATGCGTACCCAGAGTAAGTATTTGGATCTATATCTGCTTCTCTTAAGACGTTTGGATGTATCATTCCACAACCCATTAACTCTATCCAACCAGAATATCCACAAACAGAACAACCTTTCTTTTCGCAGAAAGGACAACTGATGACAAATTCACAATCAGGTTCTGTAAATGGAAAGAAAGCTGGTTGTATCTTGATTTCTAATTCTTTCTCTAAGTATCTTTGTAGAAATTCTTTGATGGTTGCAATCATATTTCCTAATGAAGCATCTTTATCAATATATATGCCTTCTATCTGGTGGAAAGTATGTTCATGGCTAGCATCTGTGGCTTCATTTCTAAAGCATCTGCCTGGTAATACAACAGCTATTGGAGGAGGTCCAAACATTTTTATAGCACGATTTTGCATTGTTGAAGTGTGTGCAGGTAGTATCAATCCATCTTCTGTCCAGAATGTGTCATACATATCTCTTGCAGGGTGTCCTAGAGGGAAATTTAATGACTCAAACATGTGATAGTCATCATCAAGTTGTCTACTTTCTAGAACATCAAACCCCATACTTGTAAATATGTCTACCCATCTTTCTATCTCTGTTGTTAAAGGATGTTTTGCACCTCTTCTATCGAGGAATTTAGGTCTATTCTCTTTATTCTCATTTAAATCAAAAGGTGCTGTTGGATCTATTTTTTCTTTAGTGGTATATGTGTCAGGTGTAGCACTTTTTTCTTTGAGTATATCTCCTAAAGAGAGCTTTAATGCATTTGCTTCTTTACCATATGCTCCCCTCTTCTCTTTCTCGATTTCAGATATTTTCCCAAAAGCAAGTGTTAAGAGACCATCTTTAGAAGAATATTTTTTCTTTAGTTCTTCGCTATCTAACTTATCTTTATCTTTTAGAAGAGATTGGTATATTTCTTCTAAATTTTTATTTTCGAAGTTCATGCTTTTAGTATACTACATTTAAAAAAAAGGGACTACTAGTAGTCCCTAAAATACTTATTTAGTATCTCTTAAAGGGACTCTACAATCTTTGTAAATACTTCTGGATGATTTGTCCCTATATCTGCTAAGACCATTCTGTTTAGTTCAATATTCTTTTTCTTGAGTCCTGCTATGAAATCTTTATACTGGATATTGTTATTCTTACAAGCAGCATTAATTTTTGCAATCCAAACTCTTCTTAATTCAGAACCTCTTCTTTGTCTATGGTTATATGCATATTGACCTGCATGCATATATGCCTCATGAGCAACTTTGTAAAGTCTGCTCTTAGTCATTCTGTATCCTTTAGTCTTTGATAGAATCTTGTTGTGTTTTCTTTTTCTTACTATTCCACCTTTAACTCTCATGTTTCTTTATAACTAGATATTAACGATTTTTTTAATTAATCTCTTCTTTATTGTTTTATCAACCTCTTTACTATCGAGCATCCTTCTTTTTGCTCTTCTACTTTTCTTTGTTTTCAGATGTCCCTGATGGCTCTGTTTGTACTGAAGCACACCACTCTTATGCCCTCTAGGTTTTGACATCTTCACCCTCTTTTTTGCTGTTTTGTTTGTTTTTTGTCTTGCCATCTGGTTTAAATGTTAAGAAAATATATCTTCCCTCACTTACGGGTTCGGGCTCGATACTACTATAATCTGTGAAATTAGTCAATATCTCATTGAAAACTTCCATTGCTTGCTCTTTTGGTATTCTCCCTTTCCTAAACATAGTTATTTTAACAGGATAGCCTTTTTTTAAGTATTCCTTTGCTCTTTTAACTCTATGTGCAATATCTCCTTTATCGATAACTGCAGTAAATCTAAATTCTTTAGTATCTTTAGTCTTACCTTTTTTACCACTCTTGGCCTTTTTCTCTTGCAAATACATATATTTAGCATAGTCCATTATTTTACACACAGGTGGTTGTACACCAGGACCTACTTCCACAAGGTCTAAGCCCTTTTCTTCAGCGATCTCTAGAGCTTTTTCTGTTTTTACGACACCTAGGTTCTCCCCCTTCTCATCAATTAATTGTACTTCATTGACCCTAATATATTGATTTTTTCTAGGACCAAACTTTTTTCTTATCTCTTTCTCTCTCTTAGCATCAAAAGCCATGATATATTTATATTTTTAAATTTAATTACTATCCTCTTCCTCTAAAGGAGTAAAAGGTTCTTTGGTTCTAATTTCTTCTTTAAGACTATCTATGAATTCTTGAACTTTCATTAAACCTTCAGATTTGTTCTTTCTAGATCTAACAGATATTGTTTCTGTTTCAATCTCTTTGTCTCCTACTACTACTATGTAAGGGATTTTCATCTTCTCTGCATCTCTAATTCTTGACTGCATACTCTTTGTTCTAGCATCTAACTTAACTCTTAGGTCTGCATTTTTGAAATCTTCATAAACACTTTGAGCATATTCATGATGTTTATCTGAAATTGGAATTACATATACCTGTTCAGGAGTAAACCATAGAGGAAAATCACCTCCGTGAGTTTCAATTAAGAATGCAAAGAATCTCTCAAAGGATCCAATTATTGCTCTATGGATTACAAAAGGTTCTTGTTCAACACCTGCATCATCAATATATTTGATATTAAATCTCTGAGGTAGATTGAAATCTAGTTGAACTGTTGAAACAGAGTCTTCCTTTCCAAAGACATTGACTGCTTGTACGTCTATTTTAGGACCGTAGAAGGCTGCATCTCCTGGCATTTCTTCAAATTCTGCTTCCCTATCAGTCAGAACCTTTCTTAGAGTTTCTTCTGCTATCTTCCATCTCTCAGGGTCTCCTGCATACTTCTTAGGATTAGCTTCTTTATCAGATAGTGATAATCTGAATTTATATTTGAGAAAACCAACATCTTTGTAGAAGATGTGGAACATATCTAATACTTCGTGTATAGATGCTTCTAATTGTTCAGGAGTACAGAAGATATGAGCATCATTCTGAGTAAAGCCTCTTACTCTTTGTAGTCCTTGTAGCTCTCCACTTTTCTCATATCTGTAAACAGTACCAAACTCTCCAAGTTTGTAAGGGAGGTCTCTATAACTCTTAGGTTCGAGATTGTAAACCATCATTCCTGCTGGACAGTTCATTGGTTTGAGATAGTAGACTTCATCGTCAACAACCATTGGTGGATACATAGAATCTTTGTAAAAACCTAAATGTCCTGAAGTTTCAAACAATACTTCCCTATTAATATGTGGTGTTAAGATATGGAGATATCCATAATCTCTTTCTAATCTAATGACATAGTCTTCTAGGATTCTTCTCATGGTATATCCTCTTGGTAACCAGACAGGAAGACCTTGTCCTATTTCTGTAATTATTGCAAAGAGTTCTAATTGCTTTCCTATCTTCCTATGATTTCTGTTCTCTAGTTCCTCTTGATTTTTAAGGAAAGTATTAAGCTCATTTTCTGTATCAAAAGCTGTTCCATATATTCTAGTTAACATCTTCTTTGTTTCATCACCTCTCCAGTATGCTCCAGCTGTTTTTGTTAATTTGATAGCACCAATATCCTTTGTTGTTGATACATGAGGTCCTCTACAAAGGTCTGCAAATTCATTTTCTCCTGTGATGTAGAAACTTAATTCGTCTCCTTCTATATCCTCCATTAACTCAAGTTTGTATGTCTGTTCTGTCTTTTTGTAATATTCGATAGCATCTTTTCTATTCATAGATACTTGAGTTATTGGTAGCCCCCTCTTTATAATCTTTTTCATCTCTTTCTCAATCTTTTTCAAATCACCTTCTTCAATTGGCTCACTAAATTCAAAGTCGTAGTAGAAACCATTTTCAATTGCTGGCCCTATGCCTAATTTGGCATCAGGATAGAGTTTTAATACTGCATGAGCTAGTACATGAGATGCTGAATGTCTCATACTTTCTAAATGTTCTTCATATTGTTGTTTTTCTTCATTTTCCATATATAGAATTCAAAAATATTAATTAAAAGAAATATGTATGTGTTTGTTTGGAAAAATACACATTAAAAGTTGTGTGTTGTAAAAACTATTCTATTTAGTTTTGATTTGTTTATACCGTATATTTTGTACACTGTATGTATTTTATATTTTTAATCTCTTTTTTGCAACTAGATACCTATGGTTGTGTTGTTGATGACAGATGTTCTTGTACTTTCTCAAGTACAGTTCGCAAATCATCAAATGTAACTTTTTGCATAGCTTCTTCTAATGTAAACCATTTCCCTTCCAAATGCTCTGCACTCATCTCTTTTGTTGCTTTTAAGTTATCATCAAGAAGTTTAAAAAGATAGAAGGTTACGACCTTATCTATTTCTTCTCCTGTATTAGGATGTGTAAATGAGTATTGATGAGTATATAGTGGTTCTTGAAGAATGATTTCTATATTCTGATAACCTGTTTCTTCTTGTATCTCTCTCTTAGCAGCTGTTATCTTATCTTCCCCCTCCTCTATTCCTCCTTTAGGGAGAACCCATTCATCTCTAACTATTTGGTGAAGTAAATATACCTCATGCTTATTATTAACTAAAACACCACCTGCGGAAAAATGTTTTTTCATCTATTTAACAATAAAGAAAGAAATTACATTCAAACCAAGATTAATACTCTCTACCAATCTTAAATGTTTAATATCAATCTTCTCCAAATCATATCTCTTGGGATGTTTAAGTATCAAAGCACCTTTCCATTTCTTTGTTTTTGGGTCTTGTACTCCAGGTAGTAGTTCTGAAGCCATGTTAATAACTTGTTCCATCTTAAATGTTTTCTTTGTGTTAAAAAGTTTGTATGGTGGGTCCATGAAGATAATATCAAAGGTTTGGATATCTTCTTTCTTTTTGTTTGTCATTCTAAAGAGATATTCCTCTACTTTTTCTTTAAGAACTTCTGATTCGATTAGGAATCCAGTATGAGCCACATTCTTCTTAAGGACAGCTTCAGCATTCTTTGATGCATCTACAAATGTAGCACTCTTTGCACCTCTGGAGAGTGCTTCTAATCCAAATGAACCAGCACCTGCATAGAGATCGAGAATGTTTTTGTTTACAATATCTTCCCTTAGAATATCAAAGACTCTAACCTTCATTCTATCTGTCATGGGTCTTGTGGCTTTGGGTACTTCAAGAGTAAAGTTTCTAGCTTTACCTCCTGTTATTCTAACAGTTGTTGTAATGGTAGGTTCTTTACTCATGAGTCTTTCTTTAAGAAATGTTTCTTCCATTTCTAAGAAGTCTTCAGGGGTATCTAATCTCCATTTATTTTTCTCTTTTCTTATTTTTTTAAATGAATCGTGTTTTAAACTCATGTGTATATTATATCTTTTTTATACAAAAAGAAAAAAGCCCTAAGACTTATGAGATATATATAAATATTTTTATCTCTGCTTAGAGCTGTTTGTTCTTTATACATTATTTTATTTCTTATTCTTTTTCCTCATTCTCTTTGAGAATTACATCGAGTCTCCTGTCAGGTAGATGTTGTGTCAAGTATCTTTCTAAGAGAATTTCGTATGTATTATCCCCCATATCGTAAACTTGAAGAATTACTCCATTGTGGTTCAAATCTACTGGGATACCAGTTGATTTATAGTAATCCAATGCATCATCAATTCCTTCTTTTAGTGATGCATTAGTTTTTGTCTGAGCGGGTGTACTTGTTGGCATATTGAGATGTGGATACATATTTCTCCTTTCTTGTAGATAGTATAAAGAACAGTGTATTATACTAAAAAGTGAAGAGGAATACTATAGGACTATTCTGTCTTTCTTGTAATCTCATACAAAACAGTTGTTGCACAGTTAGCAACGTTTAAAGATTCCTTCTTACCTCTCATGGGAACAAAAATCTTCTTGTCTGAGTCTTTTAGAATCTCTTCCTCTACTCCCATCTTCTCATGACCAAATACCAATGCTAGTTTCTTAGGATACCCAACCTTCTGAAAATCCTCTGCATCCTCTGTTAGTTCTACTGAATATATTGGAATATTTTGCTCTCTAATCTCTTCCAAAGCTTCTTGTGTAGTATCATAATGTTGGGAAGGAACCATATCTATTGCACCAAGAGCAGTCTTCTCTAGTTTAGGATTATCAATATCTGCAGTCATACCACAAAGATATATCTTCTTTACACTCCCTGCTCCATCAGCAGATCTAAAAATACTACCAACATTAAAAACAGAACGAATATTATCAAGTACAATATGTATCTCCATTATCTAAAAAGATTATCTAAAATATATTCCAAATCATTATCTTCCTTTATCAATTTCTTAGCAAATGATCTCGCTCTTTTAAGAAGATCAACATCATATATATCTGCTACTTTAAATATTGGAATACCAGATTGTCTAGTACCATATACTTCTCCCGGCCCCCTTGTTTGTAGATCATACTGTGCAACATCAAAACCAGAGGAATGTTTTGAGAAATACAGAAGTCTCTCCTCTGCAGGAGAACCTCTCTCAACAGAGGAAGATGGTAATACAAAACAGTATGACTCTTTATCACTCCTTCCTACCCTACCTCTAAGTTGGTGTAACTGTGCAAGTCCAAATCTCTCAGCATCTTCCACTACCATAATTGTTGCATCTGGGATATCAATTCCAACCTCAATCACAGTTGTTGAAACAAGAATATCAATTTTCTTCTCTCTAAAATCTTCCAGTAGCTTACTCTTCTCTTCTTCTTTTAACTTCCCATGTAGATACTTCACCTTCAGGCCTTTAAAAATTTCCTTTAGACTTTCATATTCATTCAAAACAGATTTTCTTGTAGATTTCTCTGTTTCTTCAATGAGTGGGTATATGAAGAAGGCTTGGTTTTCTCCTTTGCTCTCTAGAATTTTTTCTTTTACCCACTCAAAACATTCTAATCTTTTTCTTACTGGAGTGTAATATGTTTTTACTTCAATTCTTCCTTTTGGTTTCTCTTTAATCTCTGATACATCTAAACCTCCAAAGAAAATCTCTGTTAAACTTCGAGGGATTGGTGTTGCAGTCATAGTGAGATAGTGAGGAGAATATTTTCCTTTCTCTCTAAAGTACTCTCTCTGCTCTACTCCAAATCTATGTTGTTCATCAATTATCACAAGGTTTAAATCTTTAGGTAATGCCATATCATACAAAATTGCATGTGTACCAATTATTAACTTGTTGTCTGCATCAGATATATTCTTGTTTGAAGAGATACAGAGTTCAATATCGATATTAAAATCTTTGAAAAGTTTAGTAAATGTTTCAAAATGTTGTTTTGCTAGTACTGTCGTTGGAGCTAGGAGAATTGAAGAGAAACCGTTTTTAATACAGTTTAGTATTGCAATTCCTGCAACAACTGTTTTGCCACTACCTACATCACCATTAAGAAGACGAGTCATTGGTATTGAGTTGTTGCAATCAGAGAGAATCTCTTCAACTGCTTTGTTTTGATCATCTGTTAGTTTGTATGGTAGTGATTTTATGAAATTGTTTAATACTTTGCTATCCAATGGGATTTTTTTAGTTTTCTCTTTTCTTTTCGCTTCTTTTTCCCTCTCTATCTTAATTGCGACTCTTAACATTTCATCAAAAGAGAGTCTTTGTTTGGCGATATCAATATCTTCTTTACCATTTGGGAAGTGTACTTTTTCGATGGCTTTAGAAATGAAGGGCAACTGTAGGTTGCTTTTCCCGATATGTTTCTCTAATGGGTCATCTAGTATCTTTGGTATATCATCTTGAAGGTCTGCAATCTTTCTTCTTAACATTGCAGAGGTCAATCCCTTTGTTTCTGGATATACTCCTACAATCTTTCCTACATGTAGTTGTTTCTCTTTTTCGTATTTGAATTTTTCAAACTTGGGATTGTATATATTTTTAGTTTTTCCATTTCTACTAGTTGAATATTTAGCATCGAAGATATATATATCACCCTTTTGTAGTGTTTTCTGAAGATATGATTGGTTGAAGTATGTTAGCCTTAGAGTATCTGTATCATCTTTTACTTTTACAGTAGTTGTCTTTTTTCTAAAGTATGTTGTTTTTACATCTTCTATCTCTGCAAGGAATGTCCCTTCTCCTCTTTCCTTAAATTCTTTGATTGAGATAATTTCAGATGTGTCTTGGTATCTAAATGGTATGTGGAAAAGGAGGTCTCTAACCGTATGTATACCTAGGTTTTCATAGAGATAGAGAGATTTAGGCCCAATGCCTTTTAATTCAGATATTGGTGTGTCTTTTGTGAGCATATTAGAGGTTTGTGAGAACCAAAATCATTGGTACAAGAATACCTGCAAGCATCACGATTATTAATATTATATTTAATGCTGTTCTTACTTTCTTTTTTGTATTTTTCTTTATTTTTGCCATATTCTTACTCATGAATTGTTATGTTTGTAATATGCTTACCTACTTTGATGGTTTGAGGAGTGTTTGTAATGTTAATCTCCTCATTGTAGGTAGTTTTCTTCTCATCATTTATCTTTACTGCCCCCTGTTCTATTAATCTTCTTGCTTCACTTTTACTTTTTGCAAAATCAATTTGTACAAGAAGGTCATTTAGAGGAAGTTTGTTTTCTTTGATTTGTATTGTTGGTATTTCTCCTTCTACATCTTTCTTCTGGAATACAGATTCAAAAACTTTTTGTGCATTTTCTGCTTCTTCTTCACTCTTTATCTCTGTTGTAACTCTGTATGCTAATTCTTTTTTAAGAATCATTGGGTTTTCACCACTTTCTAATCTCTTTTTGTATTCTTCTTGTTCAGGAAGTGTTGCTTTTGTAAGGATTTCAAAACCGATTAGTATTTTTTCATCTTCAAAGGACATGATCTTTCCGTAGATATTCTCTGCGGTATCATCTAGTCTAGCCATATTTCCTTCCGATTTACCCATTTTTTCTCCATCTGCAGCTGTTAGGAGTTTCCCGGCTATTACTATTTTCTCTTTGTTAAGATGGTTAAATACCATATCTCTTCCGGCTAACATATTGAAGAGTTGGTCATTTCCACCTACTTCTACATCTACATCCATCATTACAGAGTCATATGCTTGCATTAGTGGATAGAGGAATTCATTTAGGTATATTGGTTTATCTTCTTTTAATCTCTCTTGGAACATACTTCTCTTTAACATCTGTTGTACTGTAAATTCAGATGCTAGTTGAATTACTTCTGCAAAGGTTAATTTGTCATGCCATTCTCCATTGTATTTAATCTCTACTGGATTTTCCTTGTTATCTATATCAATGATATGTGATGCTTGTTCTACATAGTTTTTTAGGTTATCTGCAATCTGTTCTTTGGTTAATACTTTTCTTGCAGATGCTCTTGCCTCCTTTTTATCTCCAGGATCCCCTATTCTTGCAGTAAAGTCACCAATGAGGAAAATTACTTTATGTCCTAGTAGTCTAAAGTCTTCAAGCTTTCTCATTCCAACAGTATGTCCAATGTGTAGTGTTGGTGCTGTTGGATCAAAGCCTTGGTATATTGTTAATCTTTTACCAGAGAGGAGCTTTTCTTTTAGTGCTTCTTTTGAAGGGAGTATTTGTTCTACTCCTTTGGTTAGTATTCTTTCAATTATTTCTAAATCTTTTTTGATTTCCATGTCTTGATTATATATGTATTTGGTGGATTTAGCTATATCTTCTTCAGAGATTTGAAAGATAATGACTTTGTTTTTGAGTGTTACTACCCTTTTAGAATGATAAAGAGATATAATTGTGTAATGAAAACTTACAAGTTAAAGTTCCTCTCTGGGACATTAGGATTTGTAGTTAAAGAACTCAAGGAGAAATTCCCAGAGGTTGAGATTGTAAAAGAGGATAAGGAAGAACTACAGTTTGAGTCTACAGAAGAGATTGAGGTCTTTAGAAAACTATTATCTCCTACACATATCTCTGATGGTAAGAAAGTTTTAAATCTTGCAAAGCATGAATGGAGAAAAGGATATATTCCTGCTGGTATTAATCCTTCTCTTGCATATGTTATGTGTATGATAGCAGATTTTTCTCCTGAAGATATTCTCTATGACCCGTTCTGTGGCTCTTCTGTTATACCAATTATGGCTTTAAAACATTTTAATATTAAAAGAGCCATATGCTCAGATATTAGTGGTAGTGCAATATCTCAATCTAAAATTAATTTTGAGAATGCTAAGATTGAGGAAAATAGGTACAAGCTTTTTAAAAGTGATATTAAGAACATAACATTGAACAAAAAGAATGTAGATAGGATAGTTAGTAATTTACCATTTGGTATTCGTACAGGAAGTCATGAAGGA
The DNA here is from genome assembly GCA_012842045.1 of Candidatus Dojkabacteria bacterium. Classification (GTDB taxonomy): domain Bacteria; phylum Patescibacteriota; class Dojkabacteria; order SC72; family SC72; genus UBA5232. Next base: position 201,113 of record DUTP01000003.1, on the reverse strand, counting down.
AATATTGGCATATATACAGACTTAGAAAATTTAGCAGACAGGTTACTTAGAACAAAAGGTAAACTTGTTTTACTAACACAAGAGAAGATTCTCTTAAGAGAGGTTTTTAACAAAGAGAAGTGGAATGTAAAAAGTATTACAACGGTAAATCAAGGTGGTCTTAAGCCTGATATATTTTTAATAGAGAGGAAAGCTACTTCTTAGCCCTCATTGCTTGATAAACAATATCTAATGTTTCTCTTGCATTCTTTCTAGCAATATTCTCTCCTTTCTCAAGAATTTCAGAGATATATGTAGGATCTTGTTTTACAGATTCTCTTCTTTTTTGGAAATTATCTAGAAATTCACAAACAACAGATGTCATGAGTTCTTTAAAATCTCCCATTACCTTCTCTCCTTCCATATGTCTTTTAAGAATCTCTTCAAGTTTGTTTAAATCTTCTTTCTTTGTTGTTACATTTTTTATTAATTCAATATGACTCTCTAATGCAGGAGTCATCTCTTTTTCAAAAGCAGTTGTAGCTTTTTTAATTTTTCTTGTAACTTCTTCTTTTGTATCTGTTAGGAATATAGCTTGGTCTGGATGTGTTTTACTCATTTTTGCACTTCCATCTAAACCTTTAATTCTAAGAGGTGTAACCTCTTGAACCATTGGTTCTGGGAATACCTCTCCATACTCTTTGTTAAATCTCTTTACTATGGTTCTAGTCATCTCCATATGTGGAAGTTGATCTTCCCCTACTGGAACATATTTTGCTCTTTGGAGAAGAATATCTGCTGCCATTATAACTGGATAGTTGGCAAGAAGAGCATTTGCTTGTGATACACTCTGTCCCTCTTTCATCTTTTCTTTAAGTGTTGGTACTCTTAGTAATTCAGAGACAGTTACATGTCTAAGAAGTAGATTTGTTAATTCTAATACTTCCTCTTTGATACTAGATTGGATGAAGATTTCACACTTCTCAGGGTCTAGTCCTAGTGCTAAGTAATCAGCAACAATCTCAGGAGTGTTCTTTTCTGCAACAGAGAGTTCATGGTCTGTGAGAGCATGTATATCTGCAACAAATACCATTGAGTTTGGATTACTCTTTTGTAAATCTAGTAAAGGTCTTACAGCACCAATATAGTTGGCAATTGTTAAGTCCCCTGTAGGTCTTATACCTGTAAAGAGGTCTACTTTGTACAACGATTTTTTACTTTTCATCTTTTTTAATATACTTTCTATATTTTAATTTATCTGGCATACATTGTTGATCTGACTTCTTACTTGGTAAGTCATGATCATATTCATAGCCTTTACCATACCCAATATCTTTCATTAGTTTTGTAGGAGCATTTCGTATATTCATAGGTACTGGAAGATTACCATATTTTTCAATGTCTGTCTTTACCTCTCCTTCTACTCTGTATGCTGTATTATCTTTTGGTGCATTGGAGAGATATATTGCTAGCTGCATCAAAAACACTTCACATTCTGGCATACCTATCTTTTGACAAGATTCATATACTGCATTTGCTAATATTACAGCTTGTGGGTCTGCATTACCGATATCTTCACTTGCAAATCTTAGCATTCTTCTTGCGATGTACAGTGGGTCTTCTCCTCCTGCTAACATTCTACCTGTCCAGTAACAAGCAGCATCAGGATTAGATGACCTCATTGATTTGTGTATGGCTGAGATAATGTTGTAGTGTTCTTCTCCTGTTTTGTCATAGTATACTGGCTTTTGTACTGTTGTTGTTAATATATCTGTAGTTATCTCTTTCTTCTCTCCATCTGTTGCATTTGCTAGTGTAGAACTCATCTCCAATATGTTTAAAGCAGACCTAATATCTCCATTTGAGAGATTAGCCATCTGTTCTAGTACTTTCTTTGATATTTTAATATCAGGATATTCTTCCTTTGATATTCGTTTTAGTAGATTGTATATATCTTCTTCTGTTTGTTGTTTGAATACAAAAACTTTTGTTCTAGAAAGAAGTGCAGATATTACTGAAAATGATGGATTCTCTGTTGTTGCACCAATTAGTGTAATGATTCCTTTCTCTACATATGGTAGTAGTGTATCTTGTTGTGCTTTGTTCCATCTGTGTATTTCATCTAAAAAGAGGATTGTCTTCTTACCATATTGTTGATTACCAATTGCTGTTTTTATAATTTTTCTAAGATGTTCTTTTCCACTATTTACAGCTTGCATTTTGTGAAAGTCATAGTAGAGATTTAAAGAAAGTATGTATGCTAAGGTTGTTTTACCTGTACCAGGTGGACCCCAGAATATCATGGATGGTATTTTACCCGTTTCCAAAAACTTCCTTATGGGACTGTTCTTTCCTACTAAGTGTTCTTGTCCTACAAATTCTTCAAGTGTTTTAGGTCTGTATTTTGATGCTAGTGGTTCGTTACTCATACTTTATTATACCATTTTATATGGGGAGTGTTGAGAAAGTGTTGTTGTTATGGTATAATAGAGATGTTCTTGTTCTTTTTAAACCTGGAGGTGAATTGTGAAAAATAAACAGAGAAAACCATATGGATATCTGTCTATCATCCTTGTGGATGAGGGACGTCACTTAAAGGTGTTGGATATCCGAACCAGATCTGGTGATAATCCTAGGATTATTGACCTTCTAAAAGGTATTACGGAAACTCACTTCACTATTTTTATATTGATGTGAGAAATGGTGTTTTAGATACTATCGATGTCGATGGTAGTAAATAATTATTCAAAGAAAGAACAAGAACTAGGAAGGCTCCTCTTCATATATATGATTTTATTGTAGTAAGAAGGGCCTTCCTCTAGATTTTCCTGTTACTATTAGTTTTATAAATGTCTCTTACTTAGTATTCTCCTTCTCAGTTTCCTTTTTCTCTGTTCTTGTAAAGGTAAATTTTTTGTTTTTGGGTAGATAACAAAAGGACGTCTAGAAAGTGTTATTATGGTATAATATTAGTGTTCTTTATAGTGAGAAAGCAAAAATAAGAGGAGATTAATATGTCTAAAAAAGTTTTAATGTTGGCGATTGCTGATATCAATGCTGTTAAGGCATTTATTGGGGTACAAGAAGACATTGGGGAACGGGAAGATAGAGTTCTCTTGCTTGGTATTGAAGATGGGCAAGATAACTATATCTGGGAGAATCTAATTCAGCAGACAGGGGGTATTCAACAGGGAGAGAAACTTGATTTTTCTGCTATCATCAGTGTAAGAGAAGGGGTGATAGACTTCTTGCTAACAGGACTTTCATTGACAGATGCTCAAGTTAGTCCAATTCTCAAATACGAACCTGTTGGTAAAGATGTGCTTGATGATGCCGAATCCCTCGATGAGGGTGGTTTACTCTAAAAGAAGGTAAAAGTTTTTTCACTGAAACCATTATAAAGAACAAGACAAAAGAGAGTCTTCATCTCTACTTGATGCGATTTCATTTCGTAATAAGACTCTCTTTCTAGTCCTTTTCTCTTGAAATCACTTCTGTCCCATAGTATAATATAGGTAGGTATGCATTAATGCTACCGACTGCTCTTTAAAAAGGTTCTACCTCACCTATTCTTTTATTTTGGGTCACCCAATATGTTTTTTAGATATATGTTTAGAAGATATGTTGGGTGAATGCTCAAAATTAAAGAAAGGAAAAAGAAAAAATGAAACCATTGGAAATTGTGTTGTTAATTGTCTGGGGGATTTTGTTTCTCAGACAATTTTGGCTTTTTGGGAGAGATCCTCAGAGAGCCACGTTCTCATTAATTGCAATTATTATGCTGGTAATAGGGATTGGAACATCAGTTCTCAAATTGCTTTTCCCATACCCGCTTATTGCAAGTTTTTTGTGTACAATTCTGAGCGAAGTCATTCGATTTAAACAGCTCAGTAGCGAAATTGCCAAGTTTGAGAGAGTGATAGCGATTTGCTTTATCTCCTTAGCAGTGGTCTCTTTTGGGATTTTAATTGGCAGTGTCTTTTTGTAAATATCAAGACAAGAACCTTTTCAATCTGAAGGGTGATACTCTTGTGTAGTCTTCGGACTATATCTTCTTAAGTATCACCCTTCTACAAATTTTTCAATATCTCTAACTAAAAATATACAAATACTCATCATTACTTAGTTTTACCTTCTTCTTCTCTTTCATACCCTCAATTCCATACTTGTAACTAAATACCTCTCCTCCATCTTTAATAAATTTCTGTAATTTCTTTTTAAGTATACTCATACTCTTTGTATCTAGATAACAATATATTTTTGTAAAATCTTTTAAAGATACTTCATATATATTCTCAACCTCAAAAACAATATCTTTGTTTGCAGGATATTTTAATATTCTCAAAGTTCTTGCAAGAATAATCATGATTGGAGATAAATCTAAACCGTAACACTTACACTTAGCATTAGTATATGCTTCTAATACAACCTTACCATCTCCACAACCCAAATCTACAAAAGAATCATCCTTCTTAAGATTCATAGCATCTATAATCTCACTAATGACTTTCCTAGGTGTTTTAATAATAGGAACTAAAAGAATGTTAATTAAAACAGTTAAAAGAAAAGCTCCGGAAAGCATAATAAAGGTTAAAACAATACCAACAGTTATTCCATTTGCCATTTGTATAGAAGAATAATATATAATTAAGTATATGATAAACGGAATTCTACTAATAAACAAGGAGAGAGATATTACATCGTATGATGTGATAAGAAAATTAAAGAGGGTTTTACCTAAGGGACAGAAGATTGGTCATGGTGGTACTCTTGATCCTTTTGCAACAGGATTGTTAATAATTCTGCTTGGTAGAGGAACAAAGCTAATGAACAAGATTCATTCTTTGAAAAAGGATTATGTTGTAAAAGCAGAGTTTGGATATTCAACAGATACTCAAGATATTACTGGTGAGAAAGATAGAGTATGTAAAGATTTGAAAGAAGTTTCTAAGAGTGAAATTGAAACAAAGATAAAGGAGAAATTCTTAGGAGAGATATTACAAATACCTCCAATGTTTTCAGCAAAAAAGATTAAAGGAAAGAAAGCATATGAGCTAGCTAGGAAAGGAGAGGAAGTTAAGATTGAACCAAAGAAAGTTGAGATATATTCCTTTGATTTAGTTGACTATGATTGGCCCTACTCTACCTTCTCTATCTCATGTTCAACAGGTACATATGTGAGAACATTAATTCATGATTTGGGAGTAGAGATTGGTACATATGGTACAGCTATTGAGCTTGAGAGGAAGAAGATAGGTGATTTTAAATTGGAAGATGCTTTTAACTCTAAAGACATTGTTGAAGAGAATATTGATAAGATTGTAGGTAATGTAATTAATTTAGAAAATTTGAAACTATGAAAAAAGGAAAACTTTTTGTTGTAGCTACACCAATTGGAAATCTAGAAGATATTACATTTAGAGCAGTGGATATATTAAAGAGAGTTCCTTTTGTATTAGCAGAGGATACTAGGGAGAGTAAGAAACTTTTTGATAGGTATGGGATTGAGACAACATTGATATCGTACAGAGATCAAAATCATGACAGGATGATTGGAAAGATTTATGAGAAGTTAAACATGGGATTAGATTTAGCATTAATTTCTGATGCTGGAACTCCTTTAATATCAGATCCCGGGTACAAATTAGTGAGAGAATTAAGAGAGGAAGGTTATGATGTTATTTCAATACCAGGAGCTTCTGCAGTAACTGCGGCTCTCTCTGTTAGTGGGTTACCGACAGATAGATTTTTGTTTTTAGGTTTCTTGCCTAAAAGTGATGCTAAAAGAAGAAAGTTAATTGAACAGTACAAAGGTTTGGAGAGTACAATTGTAATATATGAGTCACCACATAGGTTGAGTAAGTTATTAGAATTGGTTTTAGAAGTGTATGGAGATATTAGGGTTTTTCTTGCAAAAGATATCTCAAAGATGAGAGAAGAAAGTTTTGGTGGTACTGTTAGTGAGGTTTTAGAAATGTTAAAAGAAAGAGATTTTGAAAATAATCCACACGGTGAATTTGTTTGTGTCTTTAGTGAGAAAAATTAAAGAAAAACTCTTTGATAGTTTTCATCAGTTATCTCTTGTAGTTTCTCAAAACTAATATTCTTTACTTCAGCTGCTACTTCCATAATTTCTTTAATATCACTAGGTTGTGCAAATTTGTTTCTAATTTTTTTATTCTTTCTTACTGATTGTGGTGGTAAGAAAGGTCCATCTGTTTCAAAAAGGATTCTATCTAAAGGAGTTTTCTTTAATATCTCTCTTACACTTTCTCCGCTTTTGTATGTAATTATTGCATTGAACCCGATATGAAAACCTAAAGCTAATATGTCTTCTAGATATTTAATATCTCCAGTATAGCTATGGAAGGAACCTGTAACGAGTCCTCTCCCCTCTTGAGCTAATATTCTGAGAATATCTTTTGTAGACTCACTCTCTCCCATAGGATCTCTTGAATGGATGCTCATAGGTAATTTGTTTGCAAGAGCTAGTTCTATCTCTTCTTTAAGCATTAGTTTTTGTACTTCTTTTAGTTGCTCTTTAATATCCTCAGAGTAAGTTTGATTAAGTGAAAACTGATAGTAGTCTAATCCACACTCCCCTATTGCAGAGATATCTTTTTTTCTTTTTTCAAATATCTCTTTAAACTTCTCTATCTCTTTCTGTGATTTTTCATAAATCTGTTCTGTAATGTTGTTTAGAATGAATGTTTCTTCAAAGTATGTTGGATGAAGACCAATGGCGACTTGAATGATGTCTTTTCCTCCCATGTTGTATTTTTTAGCTAGTTGGAAATTATCATCGAAGTCTACGATATCTGTTCCTTGTGTTAGGATATGTTTACCTCCTTCTTGGATAAATCTATGAATTACTTCATCTGAATTAGATTTTAGTGGTTCCATTGCTAAATGGATATGTGAGTCATGCATGATGAAATTGTATCATATTTATTTATTTGTGATACAATATGTGCATGGAAAACAAAGAGCGAATTAATTGGCTTTTAGTTATTACTGTTTTTCTCTTCCTTATCTCTGTAGGTGTTGTTATTTACAAAGTAAGAGAAGCTGGGCTAGGAGAGAAAGTAGTTTGTAATATTGAAGGTAAAGAGTATCTTGAAGATGAAAGCTTTGTTGATGCTAATGGTAATAGTTGTGTTTGTTCTTCTAGTGGTTTTCCTGTTTGTGAGAATGAAGGTGGTAGTGTTGAAGTCGTGGAGGAAAGCCTTCCATCAACTGATAATTTGAAGTTTACGGAAAAATATCTTAATTCTTTAAACAAAGAGAAACCAGATTACAAAAAGATTAATGTGGTTGATATTACACAGAGTGGAGAGAGTTTGAAGATAACGATAGAGAGAGAGGAATATTGTTCTGAAGATAATGCAAGTCCTAATTCTGCAGGCTTCTATGAACTGAAGGATGATAGGGTAATTATTACAACTGTTACTGGTAGAGATAAGGAGGTACATACCCAAACCTGTTTGTTATCTAGTAGTTTTGAAGTAAACCCATTTACAGTGAGTGTAAACGATGCTTTTTTGGTTGTTTACAGAAATGAGAGAGGTGAGGAGATTGAGTTAGATGCATGTGCTTACAAAGGAGTTTTGTATAGTGAGAATGATGTCTTCTCATCTGAAGATGGTAAGAAGATTTGTGGCTGTGATCAAAGGAAAGTCGAGTGTAAATAACTAGATTAGAGCTACATATAATCCAACAATACATGTAATGAGTGTTACTAACCAGAATCTCATTACTACTTTGTATTGTGGCCATCCATTTGCTTGGAAATGATGATGTATTGGAGCTATCTTAAATACTCTTTTTTTGAAAAACTTCATACTTACCATTTGTATAAGGCTAGATAACATGATAATCCAAGTAATCGAAGACATGAAGAAGTAAGGGAGTATGTTGTCTGTTACTAGAGCGATAAAGAACATTGCAAATCCAAGAGGCATTGCACCAGGTCCTCCGTTCCAAAATCTTGCTGGTGGAATGTTAAAGTAGAGGTCTATAATCTGTACACCTAAGATAATAGCTAAGACTGGTAAGAATTCATATTTTTGTTGAATAGAGAATAATATCGATAATGTTATTGTAATAATCATAAAGATACCTATCATTAATCCATCAGCTCCATCTGTAAGTTCTGCCGAATATATTGCAAATTGCCCTACTACTGCGGAGATGATAGCTACAATAGGTGTGAAGTTAATAACTAAGGAACCAATTGGATTTATACTCTTAACAATTCCAGTTTTTTGTAGAAGTAACATAACCCCCATATTTAAAAAGATTGAGAAGATAAGTTTGCCTAATCTCCATTCAAAAGTCTCTTGCAAGGCTCTCATTTTTTCATTGTGTTTGAAACCATTTGTAAATATGACAACATCAATCAATCCCCATACTCCAAAAAGAACGAATCCTATTAAAAATACTTTAATTAGTGGAGTCATCTCAACAAAGATAAGTGTAATCAAAGGGACAATCACCATTATTAGTAAACCACCCATATTAGGTGTACCATTAGTGATTGTAGTCTTCATTATCTTCATGAAGAGTGTGTTGTCTCCATCTCCACCTCCAATTTTTGATTTTTTAATACCACTTACCTGATTAAATTTGTATAGAAAAGAAATCATTATTGGAGCAAATATGGCTGATGCTACAACAGAAATAAAAAGTAGTTCCAAGCTTTTTTTCAGTACATCTGACATTTTAAGAATTGGTTAGATTATTTTCTTCTCTATTATCTCAATTTTTCTTCTCAATTTCCATATCATCAGCAATTGCGAGGAAAATTTCTTCCCACAATGGCGCAGTTGTCAGAGATGAGAATCCAGCAGTCTGTGGTTCTTCTAGTCGTACAAGCATCAACATTTTAGGTTTATCTACAGGAGCAAAACCTATCACAGTATCATTTGTATAGTCACTTCTGTACCCTTCCTCTCCTACTTTTGCAATCTGTGCTGTACCTGTTTTTGCAGCTACTGGATATTTTAGAATTTCTCTTACTGCACCTGAAAGAGAGCCTCTCTCCACTGCTGTTTTTAATGCTTCTTTGATGATATCTGCAGTTTCTTTAGAGATAGGTTGGCTGATAGCTTGTGGTTCAATCTTTATTGTCTCTTTTTCATCAACAATTTCTTCTATGATATATGGTCTCATTCTAACCCCATCGTTTGCAAATGGATTGAATGCAGAAATCGCTTGTAGTGCAGTTGCTGAGATTCCTTGTCCATATGCAGATGTGATAATATCTAGTTTTGTCCAGTATTCAAAAGGTTTTAAATAACTTGTAGCTTCATCTTGTAAGCCGATACCTATGAATTCACCAATTCCAAATTCTTTTAATTTAGAATAATAATGTTTTGCATCTACTGTCAGGGCTGTTTTGGCCGTACAGGGATTATTTGATGTTTTGAAAATTTCTGGAATATCTAAAGAACCAGCTGCTCTCCTATTCCATGTATAAATTCGAGAACCTTTTAAGTCTTCATAGCCAGTAACTTTGTAAAGATCTAGGTATCCTGTTTTATCTACACAGATATAGTTCTTGTCAATTAACTTTTCTTCTAGTGCAATAGCAATGGTGAGAGGCTTTTGGATAGAACCATATTCATATACATCTGATATTGCCTTGTTTTTTAAAACAGAAGGTTCTGGTGCTCTCCAATATTCTGCAGGATTGTATGTAGGATAGTTAGCCATTACTAATATGGCACCAGTACTAGGATCCATAATTATTACTGAGCCACTCTTGGATCTAGTATTTTTCACTCCGTCTTCTAGAATTTTCTCAACTTTACTTTGTAAGTTGGGAACAATTGTTAACTTAAAGTCTTTTCCTTCTCTTGGTAAGACTGGCTGGTATTCTGATGTGAGGATGATGTTACCGTAAGAGTCTTTCTCTTCGTAAGAATATCCAGATCTTCCACTTATGTCACCAAAGTAGTAGCCTTGTAGTCCATACTGCCCTATTGTTTTCCCTTCAGCATCTTTACCAAAGAAACCTAAAACATGCGCAGCTAGAGTGTTGTTTGGATAAGTTCTCTTCTCTTCTCTTTCAAAATGCAGACCGAATCCTTTTGTGTTTTCTCCAAATATCTCGGTAGATGTTAAGGCGTTCTTTTTTTCTGTTGTAATATGCTTTTTGATGGGTGCATATACAAAATCATCAGTTAGTTTATCCTCTATCTCCTCTTTGTTCATTGAAAGGATACCTGAAACTTCTGTTACAAATTTCTCCTTGTTGTCAAAAAACAACTTCCTTTCTTTTTCATCTTTACTTAGAGTTGCATAAACATTCCATACTGGTTCATCTACAGCTAAAATAGTTCCATCTGAGGCTATGACTTTTCCTCTTGGGGCAATGGATACCTGTGTAGACATGTATTGTTCTTGTGAGAGGTCTTTAAACTTATCAGCATGGATGAGTTGCCAGCGAAATGTTTGTAAGATTACTATGGCACCAAAGATAGTGATTGCATAAAGAAGTATCTGAATATTACTTTTGTCCTTCTTTTTGTTCTCGGAGTTTTTTCTTTTGTTTGATTTCTTGTCTAACCTGATTTTGTGTAGATGTGCTAGACTTGCCATATCCTATTTATTTGCAACGATACTTGCTTCTTGTAAGTAGACAACAGTTTTCTTTTTTGATGGTGAGATAGAAAGACTTTTTTCTGATAATTTTTGTATTGCGGTAATGGAGTCTGTTTTTGCCATTTTCTCCTCCATCTGTCTGTTCTCTTCTACAAGGTAGTTCTTTTCACTATTAAGACTTTGAAGTTCACTACCAAGAGGAGCAAGTATTGAGTTAATGACTAATTGACAAACAACAAAGGCAATGATTGCTAGGGTGAATATAGTGGCTGGTATATTGTGTAGTGCTTTCTGTAAGATTTTCATTTTCTAGTTTTTAATTAATGTTCTTAACTTAGCAGAAGTGGAGCGAGGATTTATTTTTTTCTCTTCATCGGTTGGGGCAATGTATTTTTGAAAAAGCAATCTCCCCTCTCCACTTCCCGATTTTTCTTTATTAAATTGTTTTAGTATTCGGTCTTCTAATGAATGGAATGTAATTACTGATAGTCTTCCATTTTTTTCTAAGACCTCAAAAGATTTATCTAATGCTGTCTGCAAGCTACTCAACTCATCGTTTACCACGATTCGCAGGGCCTGAAAGACCCTGCGAGAAGGGTTCTTATTAGTTGAGCTATCTGCAGCCGGTACTGCTTTATAGATAAGTCTTGTAAGGTCTCCAACTGTATTTATATTAGAGATGTTTTCTTTAATCATTTTGGCTATTCTCTTTGCATATCTCTCTTCTCCATACTTTAGAAAGATAGTTGCTAGTTCTTTTTCTGAGAAGACATTTAGAATGTCTTTTGCACTTACACCAAGAGAAGTATCCATTCTCATATCTAAAGGTTCTTGAGATTCTAGGTAGCTAAAACCTCTGTCATGAGAGGATTCTAACTGTCTTGAAGAGAGTCCAATGTCTAGTAGTATTCCATTTGGTTTTCTTCCATCTGCAAATTCTTTAACAACTTGGTCTATCTTTGAGAAGTTGGATTTTACAATTATCCAGTTTTTGGAGAGGTAATCCTTGTAGTATTCTTTAACAAAATCAATTGCATATTGATCTTGGTCAATGCTGATAAGTAGACCATCTTTAGAGAGTTTCTTTAAAATCTCAAAACTATGTCCTCCATCACCAAGAGTACCATCTATGTAAAAGCCATCTTCTTTAATATCTAGTGAATCAATTGATTCTTGTAGTAGTACTGGTGTATGTATCTTATCCATTGTTGTTTTTTGACATTTTACTAATCTCTTGTGCTATTTCATCACCATGTTTTTGTAAGTACTCTACTCTCTTCTGCCACTTCTCTGTATCCCAGATTTCAATCCAGTTAATTAAACCAATAAAGGTGATATTCTCTCCTAGTTGTGCGTGTTTAAAGAGAGCTTCAGGTATTACAAATCTTCCTTGTGAGTCCATTTGTACCTCTTTTGCACTTCCTACTAAGAATCTACTAGTATCTCTAATATTTTTATCTGTAAAAGAGCCATCCATTACATCCTTTGCTACTCTTTCCCACATACTTTTATTTACTAGTATGAGGGCATCTTCATATCCTCTTGTGAGGATTAGGTCTTCACCTATCTCCTCTCTAAACTTTGCAGGAAGTGAGACTCTTTTCTTTTCTCCAACTTTACTTTTGTATTCTCCAATTATCATATTTTTATTCTATCATCTTTCACCACTTTCTTCCACTTCCTGCCACCAGTGTACTTGTAACTATTAAAACAGTCAAGAGAAAAACATTATAAGCTTAGATATAATTCTCTAGGCCATAACATCTTGAAGATCACTGTCTAGCTTGAAAAATCTAACTAGAATACATATATTGTATTTAGATAAAATTAGTCTTATCAATATGAAGATTTTTTTAAGTGAGTTATTAGAAAGATTCCCTGAATTTGAGATTCGGAATAATGATGAAAAAGCCTACTTCACAGGTTTTTCCCATGATTCAAGAGAAATTAATGAAGGAGATTTATATATACCAATAGTTGGAGAGAGGTTCGATGGTCATGCTTTCATAGCAGAAGCTCTTCGAGCTGGTGGTTCTGTTGCTTTATGTGAGAAGTCTAAAGTTAAGTATATAGAGGATGTAACAAAGCCAGTTATTTTAGTTGATAGTATAGAGGAAGGTTTAAAGAAAGTTCTAAACTACTCTATTGGTTATATTAAAAATCCAGTTGTAGCAATTACTGGTAGTACTGGTAAAACAACAACAAAAGAGATGTTGGTTTCTATTCTAAAAAATCACATGAGTGTTCTATCAGCAGATAGGTACAATACAGTATGGGGTAATGCTGTATTGTTAGGTAATTATAATGGTGAAGATGTAATTGTTTTAGAGTGTGGTATGGATAGAAAGGGAGAGATTGCTTGGCATGTGATGTCAGTAGACCCTGATTATGGTGTGTTACTAAATGTTGGAGATGTACATGCAGAGAAAGTTGGTTCTATAGATGATATTTTTCAAGAGAAAAAAGATCTTGCCGACTATATGGAGAGGACTGGTAAGCCCTTAGTGTTAAATATTGATGATTCTAGGCTTAAGCATATTGCAGAAAATTATAATAAAGACTCTGAATTAATAACATTTGGTAAGGACTCTTCAGCAGAATACCAGATAGAAGATATCTCTGTAGATCATGAAGGTACTCATTTTAAGTTTAGATACTATCACGATAATCTGGTTGATGTTTCTTTGAAAGTTTACGGAGAAGGTTATGTATACAATGCAATGGCAGCAATTATAGTTGCTAATGATTTAGGAGTAAGTATAGATAATTGTGTGAAGGATATTGCTAATTATGTGTCAAAGAATGCTAGATTTGAGAAGTTAGAATATGGAGACATTACTATTATCAACGATGCATACAATGCTAATCCTACATCGATGGAGATGGCTTTAGATACCTTTAGTGATTTGTATAAAGATGGATATTATACAATTGCAATATTAGGAGATATGAAAGAATTAGGTGATGTTTCTGATGAGAGACATGAAGAGATTGCAAAGTTAGTAGAGAGCAAGAATTTTAATGAGTTGTACTATATTGGGGAAAATATAGATAAGTTTAAAGATGCTAAGGAGTTAGAGTCAGCTGATGAAGCTGCTGCTATGCTAAACACAAAGCTTGCAGGCTTAGGTGGCAAGAAAGTTGCTATCCTACTTAAAGGTAGTCATTCTTTAGGTTTGTATCAAGTTCCAGATTTTCTTAAAAAGCTAGGAGTGTTTTAATCAACCCAAGAGATATCAGCACCTAGTTTTTGTAAGTTTTCTACAAAGTTTGGGTGAGCCCTTTTAATTGAATCTGCATTTCTGATAACACTCTCCCCTTCTATTGTAAGTGCAACCATCATTAATGCAACAGTTGCTCGAATGATATTAGGGCTATCAACTGTAGCTGGTTGAAGAGGTTTGTTACCAAATACAATTATTCTATGTGGATCACACATTACAATATGTGCTCCAAACTTTATCATCTCTGTAATCCAGAAAAGTCCTCCTTCGTAGAGTTTGTTCCAGAACATAATATTGCCATCTGATTTCACTGCTAATGCTATCATTAATGGTAGGAGATCCGTTGGGAAGTATGGCCATGGAGCAGCTTCAACCTTTTGAAGCATGTTTTTTGTGTAAGGCTCTAAGATTCTTAATTCATCTCCTCCTTCGATGTAAGCATCGTTACCTGAATACTTAACATTAACTCCAAATTTTTTAAATGTTTTAACTATTAACGGGAAGTGTTCGGGTACTGCATTTTTAACTTTAATATTTCCTCCTGTCATAGCTCCAAGTGCAAGTAATGTTGTTATCTCATGATGGTCAGAAGAAATTGTAAAATCAGTACCATGCAATTTATCTACACCTGTAACTTCTAATGTCGATGTCCCTATTCCCTTTATCTTTGCCCCCATGCTAACTAGGAAATTACATAGGTCTTGTACATGTGGTTCTGATGCTGCATTTGTCATTATGGATGTGCCATCCGCCTTGCTAGCTGCCATAGCGAAGTTTTCTGTAGTTGTTACACTCATGTAATCCTGCCAAAGAGTGGTTGCTTTTAGTCCTTTTGAGGTGTTAATACTTAACTTTTCTCCATCTATTATCTCTGCACCTAATCCTTGTAGAATCTCTAGGTGTGGATCTAGTTCTCTAATACCAAGAGTACACCCACCAATTTCTTTTCTCACCTCAATATGTTCCATTCTAGTTGCAAGAGGACCAAGTAGAAGGATGGATCCTCTCATACCCATGGGGAATCCTTCGTCGCCAAATTCTTTCTTAAATTCACTGTTGTTAATTTTAAGAACACACTCTTCTTTGTTCCAATCAATTTTTGAACCAAGTTGAGAAAGAAGCTCGATTAGTTTCTCCACATCAGTTAAATCAGGGAAGTTACGAATAGTTACATCCTCATCTGTTAAAAGAGAAGCACACAGAATCGGAAGAGCAGAGTTTTTATTCCCTGCCGGTGTTATTTCACCACTTAAGACATTTCCACCTCTGACTAAAAGATTTGACATATTTTATTAAAAATTAATATTATCTACGATTTTCTTCTGTGCGTTAAGCACGAAAATATCTTTTATCTTTTTTAAATTAACATCTAACTCTTTTCTGGTAAATAGATTGACAGTCATCTGTAATTTCTCGGGTGTTAATTCCGCTTCAGATATGATTGTTGCTAAACCAGTACTCTTTAGTACTTCGGCATTCTTTTGTTGTTCGTTGTTTGTAACCCATGGTATTGGGATAAGTATAGAAGGAATTTGTAAAACTCCCATTTCATATACCGTATTTGCACCTGCCCTACCTAGGAAGAAATCTGTATTATTTAAAACAAAGCCAATTGCGTCATTATCAACATACTTTGTTACAACAAATCTATCCTTAAAGCTCTCTTCCAATTTCTCTTTTTCTAAACACATGATATTGTAATCATTTGTAGCTTTACTATCGCCTGTTTGTAAAATTATCTGAAAGTCGTGTAGTAAAGGTACTAGCGACTCTTTTATAGCTTGATTAATGAGATGAGACCCCAAGCTTCCTCCTGAAACATAGATAATTGGATATTCTTCTTGGATTTCTAGCATCTTCCTAACTTGTTCTACCAATGGTCCAGTGCCACCCTCTTGAAACACTTCATTCCTAACAGGATTACCTGTGTAAATAGTTCTTTCTTTTGGAAAATACTCTTGTGATAATGGGTATGCTAAGAATATCTTTTTTGCAAATTTCCCTACAATCCTATTTGTTAAACCAACACTTGCTGTCTGTTCATGGAGATATATATCAGCTTTAAACAGTCTTGCTACCAAACAGACAGGGACCGATACAAAACCTCCTGTTGATATTACAATATCTGGTTTGAAAATTCTGAAGATTTTAAATGTATCAATGAAGCCGAGTATAGTTCTAAACAAGAGGTAGATAGTTCTCATATTGAAATATCTTTGTAGTTTTCCTCCTCTAATATATTTTTTTTCAAACTTCTCATTTGCGAAAACTCTCATTTCAAGAGAATTCCCTGGTTTCTCTTTCTCTGTTCCTAGGTCACTTCCAATGTAAAGGAAATTGTTTGGATTTAGTGTATATCTTTCGTCTAGTTCTTTAATAATGGCTTTAGCAGAAGAAATATGTCCTCCTGAACCACCTCCTGTTACCACAACTCTTTTTGTTAAAACTTTCTTTGGCTCTTTATGCATTTTTCTTAGAATACTTACTAATATTTATTAACATTCCTAACCCTATCATTGTTGCAATTGTACTAGAACCACCATAAGATAACAAAGGTATAGGTATTCCTGTGATTGGTATTAGACCTACGTTTGCTGACATATTTAGAAATGTTTGAAATGTTAACCAGACTGTAATACCAATTGCTAATATTTTTCCTGCTTTATCAGGAGCGTTATTTGCAACCTTAAATCCTCTCCAGAGGAAAAATATCCATACACCAACTAATATTAATCCACCTAAAAAACCTAACTCTTCTAGTATTACTGCAAAGATAGAATCCGTGAAAGCTGTGTTTTCTACTAAATATCCAAATCTCTGTCTTGATTGACCAAATCCTTTACCAAAGAAACCAGCAGAACCGATTCCTATTAATATTTGATGTAGTTGATATCCAGTTTCTCTAACATCAGCTATTTCTCCTGTTCTTAAAAGGTGCAAATATGTACCAATTCTTTTTCTTCTGTAAGTCTTCATCATCATAGCACCAAAACCAAGTACTATAGTTGTTATCAGGGTAATTATGGAGTATTTTCTATGATTCTTTCCGTCCTTTGCAGAGAAGAACATAGCCAATGCGATAAAAGTAAGAATAGCTGCAGTACCGTAGTCGGGCTCTAGAGCTATTAAAATTACCATTATTCCTACAATTGCTAGAAAACTAAGTAGTGTTTTAAAGAACGCTTGTTTTGATGGGTTTTTCGATTGGTCTTTGAAGTAAGGATTCCCTGATATCCAGCTCGCCAGGTAAAGAATGAAAGCAGGTTTGGCGAATTCGGCTGGCTGAATTCGTGGAAAGAAACCAAATTCAAACCATCTTTTGGAGCCATTGATATCTTTCCCAAATATTAGTACTAATACAAGGAGTATAGTAGCTAAGCCAAAGAAAAGAGGTGAAAGTTTCATTAGTTTTCTGTAATCCCAAAAGTAGAGGATTATTGCCAGAAAAGAGCCAACACCAATCCACATTAATTGTTGTTTTAGGTAATATAGAGAGTCTCCTTTAGTAGCATTTGCCATATAGACGCTTGCGTCAAAAATCATAATCGCACCGAAAATCATCATTAGGATAGTGAAGTAGATAATATATATATCAGGTGTCAATTTCTTTTTTCTTTGTTTTCTTAGTAGACTAGACATATTCCTCCTATTAATATACTATATATGTAGGAATTTATGAAGAATCTAAAGAAAGAGAATTTATTAATAGTTGTAGGAGGTCCTGGTAGTAGTGGTGCTAGTACAATAGCTAAAATGCTTTCCGAACATTTTGACTTAGAGAGAGTTTATGCTGGTGGTGTTTTTAGGGAAAAGGTTGAAGCTTTGGGATATAAGAGTTTGGAAGAATTTTACCTTAAAGCTACTCCAGAGATGTTTTTTGATATTGATAGAGAAGTTGATAAATATATGATAGAAAGAGCTAGGCAAAGGGGAGTTCTTTTTGATTCCAAGGCCTTTGCAGCAATAGCTACTAAGGAAGGTATAGAGTGTACAGTGAAGATATGGTTAGAGTCATCTCTTCCTGTTAGAGCAAAAAGATTAGTTGGTAAACATGGAGAATTGCCTTTCTTCAAGAAGATATTTTTGTATGTTTCCACTCTGTTTAATCTTGCAAATAGGAGAAGAGCTGATGGAAAGAGGTATTGGGAGTTATATGAGGTTGAGTATTCCAAGCCAGAGAAATATAATGATATTGTTTTAGATACATCTCATATTAATGAGAGTGAGACTTTTAAGTTGATTTTAGAAAAGGTAAAAGATGGCGGATATGTTAAATAATCAGAAAATTCAGAACACTCAGGCTAATCAGAACTCTGTACCTACTGATATACCAATGGAGTTCAACAAACAAAACCCCAATGAGCAGAGAGAGGATTTAGATGTGATTTGGTCAAGATGGAGGTGTATGGTTTGTGGTTATGTCTATGAGGGTATGTTGCAAATAAAAGAGTGTCCTAAGTGTGGGAATAGTAACCCCGATAAATTTGATGATGTCGATTAGTTCTATTTAAATTTTTAACAATATTTATATGGAGAATCAAAGTGTTGAAGTTTCTTCCGTCCCCCCAGTTGCTGATGAAGGAGGTGTAAACACAGAGCCTAGTATTCCAACATTGACTGCAAAACCCAAGCCTAAAACTTGGTTAGTGGTTCTTTTGGTAATTCTTGGCTTGTTGTTCGTCGTTGGAGGTACATACGCCTTTATTATGAAGTCCGTTAAGCAGGACAAAGAAGTTGATATTGTTGCTGATGAAGATGGTGGAGTTGTAGTGAAGGAGTTGGGAGAAAAAGAAAAGGTGGTAGAGAAAAAAGTTGTCACGAGTAAAAAAACAAAGGCTCTAAACAAGTTGTTCTATGTTAAGGACGGTAATATATTTTCTTATGATATTACTACTAAAGAGAATAAAAAGTTGACATCTTACTCGGAGACCTCTGCTAATATTGGTATTTCTAATGTGATAGATGAAAAACTGATAGGCTTTACCAGATGCCTTACGATAGAAGGAGACTATGGATGTGCTCTACTTACATTGAATACAGATACTATGAAGGTTGAGGAGAGGAAGAAACTAGGTAAGAGTGAGCACTCCTCTGGAGCTACTTTCGCAACTGCAACAAAGTTTGCATATACATTTTTTGATGGTAATAAGTGGAGTTTAGTTTATGAGAATAATGGTGTTGTAAAGAAGTTAGAGGATATTACTATGACTGGTGAATTTGGACGAGGTGGTTTTGTTGAAGATAGTAGTAAGGTTGCATTCTCTCCAGATAAGAAATATCTTCTACAGATTTCAACAGCTTCTCCTAGAGCTATTATGGATCCTACTGTTCATGTATATGATTTGAGTAATGATAAGAAAGATGTTATCGAAAATGCAACACAGCCTCAGTGGATGGATTCAGAACTTATCGTTTATCGAAGCTACGATGAGGAAAATCAAAAAGGTGATGGGTTATATATCTATAATGTCAAAACAAAGAAATCTGAGAAGATTAATGGCGTAGTTGATGCTTCTTATCTACCTAATGTTTTGTATGGTACAAAGAAAATAGTTTACAATGTTTATCCTACAAAACAGGTATGGTTGTATAATGATGAGAATGGAAAAAATGAAAAGCTTGCAGATTTAGGATTAGATCCTCTTTGGGTTAATGAAAGCACTGTTGTTTTTACAAGTATAGAGAATTGTACTAATGATTGTGAAGGGATGATGGATTATAATGTTTTAGGTATCAGTATATTTGATTTAAAAACTAATACAGCTACATTTATACCAGAAATTAAAAATGCAGGACCAATTGTTACTGAGTATTTGTAGTGTTGTAATTTAGGGAGATTAATAGTGAAATGCAGGAAGAGAGAATCGAACTCTCACTCTATTGCTAGAACGGGATTTTAAGTCCCGCGCGTCTGCCTATTCCGCCATTCCTGCTTAGTAATAAGTATTTTATCAAAAACAGAAGATTTTGAAAATAAGGTGACGACGGGAATCGAACCCGTGATAATGGTTTTGCAGACCACGGCCTTAACCAACTTGGCTACGTCACCTTAAGAATCAAGTACATCTTTGACAGTAATAATTTCTAAAATACTGTCAGATTTCTTGTTTTTAATAGAGCTACCGCTAATAATAGCAATTTTATCCAATAATTCCAACTCCCCAGAGGCATATATTTTTTCTACCCCCAACCTAATATTGTTATCTCTATCATCGGATAGCTCTTTAATATAATGTGTTTTTACTCCACTAAATAGGATGTTTTCTCTAATACTTTCAAACGAAGAACTAGCTACATATATTGGAATATTTGGTCTATGTCTACTAACACTACCTACTACACCTTTAGAATCTGAAACTATTAAGATAGCATTGTAGCCTACTTCTGTAGAGAATTTACATGCAGTCAATGCTAGTCTGTCTACTTCTTTCCCTGCTTCTGTCTCCCCTTCGATTGGTGAGAGCTTCATAACTTGCTCTGTTCTTAATGCTATTTTATTCATATATTTAACAGCTTCTACGGGATATTTCCCGGTGGATGTCTCTGCTGAAAGCATAAGGCAATCAGCACCATCCATTACTGCGTTTGCAACATCAGAAACTTCTGCTCTAGTTGGTCTCTTGTTGTCTCTCATAGATTCTAACATCTGTGTAGCTACAATAATGGGCTTACCGATGGCTCTAGCTTTGTAAATCATCTCTTTTTGCAAAATAGGAACTTCTTCAAGTGGTAATTCTACTCCCATATCTCCTCTTGCTACCATAATAGCATCAGCCTCTTCTAATATTTCATCAAAATTTGCTACTCCTTCCCTATTCTCAATCTTTGCAATAATTTTAATTTTACTACCTTCCAAAAGTTTTCTAACTTCTAGCATATCTTTCTTGTTTCTGACAAAAGATGCACATACGTAGTCAAATTTTAGTTCTTTTGCATATTTAATATCTTGAATATCTTTTTCTGTAAGAAGAGGGAACTTAAGATTAACATCGGGAATATTTACAGTCTTATTTGGTTTAAGTATACCTGCTTGAGTTACATCACAGATAACGTTTTTACCTTTAATCTCTCTGACCTTTAATTGGATGTTTCCATCATCTAGGAATATTTCTGTTCCAACAACAACATCTTCATGTAAAGAAGGATATGTTATCTTTACAACATTAGGATTTGGATTCTCTACAGAAGATAAAATTAAAGTGTCTTGTACATCAATCTCTTTTGTTAAATCTTTTACCCTAATCTTAGTGCCTTGAGTATCCAAGATCAGTGCAATTCTTGGAGAGATATTTCTAATTTGATTTGATACTCTTGTTAACTCTGCAAAATCAGCAAAAGAAGCGTTAATCCTAGCTACTCTCATTCCTGCTTCGAACATATTTTTCAGAATATCATCGCCCCAGGTAGAAGGACCAATTGTAGCAACGATTTTTGTTCTTGAAATGTTTTTCATGTAGGCAGTTCTAATCTATATGTATATATACAGTATACAATATCTATACAATATCACAAGTATTTTCTTTGGTTTTAATAATTGACATGACAGATTACCCAATGTATAATCCACCCTAGTTATGAAAAAAGATATACACCCACAATATAACAGTAATTTGGTAGTCACTTGCTCTTGTGGCAATTCTTTTACTACTGGTTCTACACTTCAGGATGATAGTGTAACAATTGATATCTGTTCTAAATGTCATCCTTTTTATACTGGTGAGCAGAAGATTGTTGATACAGATAATGTTGTAAGGAAGTTTGAGGAGAGATTGGAGAAATCTAAGAAGATGTCATTCTCTAGTAAAAAGGAGAAAATGGCAAAGAGAAGAGCGAAGATGGAAAATCTTTCTTCTAAACCTGCTACAACACTCTCTTTGAGAGATATGTTAGAGAATGCAAAAATCTCTAAGTAACAGTTCCCCAAGATAGTTTTAATTGGTATTATGTACTATGGATGTTAAAGCATTAAAGAAAAAATATAGTGATGGTAGTGCACAGGAGAAGGTAAAGGAACTTGAAAAAGAAATGCAAGAAGGAGTTGCAAATGGAGGAAAGGATTTGTCTTTTTTGAGTTCTGAGCTTGCCTATTATTCAGACCTTGCATTCAAAACTTCTCAAATACAGAAAGCTATTGAGGATTTGGAAAGTACTAGAGGTCTTGCTGATAATGAACAGGATTTAGAGTTAAAGGAGATGGCTCTTGAAGAGATTGTAAATTTAGAAGAAAGGATTGGTGTGTTAGATAAAGAGATACATGACCTTCAAGTTTCTAGGATGTTTGTTGATGAAGATGATAATAGGTCTGTAATTCTTGAGATAAGGGCTGGTGCTGGTGGTGATGAGGCTGCTCTTTTTGCTGCTGATCTTTTTAGAATGTATAAGAACTATGCTACTACAAAGGGTTGGAATATTGGAATTATTGACAGTAATGTTACTGAGGGTGGTGGCTACAAGGAAGTTATTGCACAGATAGAAGGAAATGGTGTTTTTAAGGATTTAAAGTATGAAAGTGGTGTACATAGAGTTCAGAGAGTTCCCTCTACAGAGTCTTCTGGCAGAATTCACACTTCTACAGCTTCTGTCGCTATATTACCAGAAGCAAAAGATGTAGATGTTGAGATTGATCCTGCTGATTTAAGGATTGATGTCATGAGAGCATCTGGTGCAGGTGGTCAGTGTGTAAACAGAACAGATTCTGCTGTTAGAATAACTCATATTCCTTCTGGTATTGTTGTTAGTTGTCAGGAAACAAAGCATCAACAGCAAAATAAAGATAAAGCTATGGCAATTTTAAGGTCTAGGCTTTACGATTTAAAGAAGCAGAAAGAGGCAGAGAAAAGGTCTGATATAAGGTCTTCTCAGATAGGTTCTGGTATGAGAGCTGAGAAGATTAGAACTTACAATTTCCCACAGAATAGAATTACAGACCATAGGGTTAAACTTTCTTGGCATAATCTTGAAGAGGTTTTGAATGGTAATATCCAAGAAATTATCGAAGATGTTAGGAATGGTATTCAAAACGAACTTTTGAAGGATGAGTAATCTTAAAGAGCTTTTCAAAATACAGAATGCATTAAAAAAGGCTGGTTACTTTGATGTGTCTAGGATTAGTAATGAGATTTATACATATTCTGTTGATAAGAATATAGATATAGAAGATGTTTTGAAGGAGATAGGAAGTGGTAAGCCATGGGAATATGTTTTAGGTGTTACAGAGTTTTGTGGTAATGAAATTTTTGTCACAGAGGATACATTAATTCCTAGAATTGAGACTGAGCAGCTTGTTGATATTGCATTAGATATTCTTGATAAATATATTGATTTGAAAAGAGTTATTGATATCGGTTGTGGGAGTGGTTGTATAGCCATTTCAATTGCTAAAAAGAGAGGAAATTTGCAGTTTCTGGCAACAGATGTAAGTCAGAAAGCTTTGGATGTGGCAAGGAAGAATATAAAGCATCACGGTTTAGAAGAAATCATTGAACTAAAGGAGGTTGATTTGATAGATTCTTTAGATATCCAATCTAATTCTTTGATAGTTGCTAATTTACCATATGTTCCAACAGATATGTATGAGAATTTGGATTGTAGTGTTAAAGATTTTGAACCTAGAATAGCTCTTGATGGTAAAGAAGATGGACTTTTTTACTACAAAGAATTAATTAGAAAGATAGAAAAGTCTGGAAAGAAAAATATTTATCTGTTAATTGAAATTGAACCCTCTACTCTATCCATCCTAAAGAAGAATTACAAACAGATAGAGAAAGTATTTAAAGATTTTAGAGATAAGGATAGATTTGTACTATTCCATTTCTCCTAATTTTACTTTAAATACTTGATCTTTACCTTCTCTTGTTACTTTTACTTCTACTTCTTCTCCTACTTTATGTTGTTGTATTAATTCTGCAAGAGACCTGTCTACTTTCTTTTCTCCAAATTGTGTAATAATGTCTCCCTTTCTAATTCCTGCAACGAAAGCTGGAGATATTGGCTCAACTCTAACAACTAATGCTCCGGGAACAACATTTTTATAGTATAGTGCTTCATATGCAGAAATCATTTGATATGATACTCCTAGATATGGTCTTATAAACTTGCCATGTGTTTTGTATTCCTCTAGCCTGTTTTTTACATTATTTATTGGTAAAGCAAATGAAATATTATCTACTCCTTGTGTAGTAGCAAAATTGACACCTATAACTTCTCCTTGTGAGTTTATCAATGGTCCACCAGAATTGCCTGGGTTGATTGCAGCATCTGTTTGAATAACTCCTTCATATGTCTTTATTGTACTTCCAAACCAAGATTGTCCTGCTGAGACTGTTCTGTTTAATCCACTGATAATTCCTGTTGTTACACTTCCTGCAAACTCTCCAAGAGGTGTACCAATAGCTAGAACATTTTGTCCAACAACTAACTTGTCAGAATCTCCAAGTTTAAGAGCTTTTAGTTCTTTATCTCCTTTATCAATTCTTAATAATGCTATGTCGGATATATCATCTCTTAAAATTGTTGTTACTACAAATTCATCACCATGACTATTAACAACCTTGTAATCAGAATTTCTATCAGACACCACATGCTGATTAGTGATAACAATACCACTCTCATCAACGATAAAGCCTGTTCCTATTTTATTTGTAGTATCAACCAAACCTTGACCTTGCTCTAAAGCAATTTGAGAGACAGCAATACTAACTACTGATTCCTGACTCTGCTTGACAATATCAATAACATTCTTTTCTTGTTCTGTAACAAGAAGTTCTATGTTGTTATCTGATTTATCAGAAGACTCTTTAAGATATTCTTTTACTGTACTTCCATCCTTGAATATGAAGTGGAGGGTTAGAGAGACTGTAAGAATTATTAGTAAAACATACAGAAGAATTCCAAGTAAAATATATTTAAGAGAATTAGTGATGTTTTTTGTACAAACTTTCTCCTTTTCTTTCTTCTCTATCTCTTTAACTTCTTCCTGCTTAACTTCTTTCTTTGCTTCCTTCTTCTCTTCTTCTGTTTTCTTCTCTTGTTTCTTTTCTTCCATAACTTTTTTTTATTTTAAATTTATTTACTAATTTCCTCTATTGCTCTGTCCAATTGAGGATCAACCCCTTTTTCAAAATCAGCATTTGTATATGCAACTTCAATATCAGGGATAATTGGGTTGTCCTTGTCTATCTGTTTACCATTAGGTAAGAGCCATTTAATAGTTGTTAAGTGTAAAGTAGACCCATCTGGAAAATCAAAGATTTTTTGTGCTGTTCCTTTACCAAATGTCTTAGAACCGATTATTTTAATATTATCTGTTTGTTGTAATGCACCTGAGAGAATCTCTGATGCTGAAGCACTCCCATTATCTATTAGTACAACAATTTTCTTACCTAGTAGCTCTCCACCTTTCTCCGACTTAAATTCAACTATATTGCCCTTGGCATCCTGTTGTTTGGAGATAATATACCCTTCATCTAAGATGTCATCTGCTGCAAATACTGCTGCATCAAAGAAACCTCCAGGATTACTTCTTAAATCTATTATTACCTTATCAATATTTCTGGCATTAATCTCTAATACACTGTTGTGCCATTTGTTTTGCCAATTCAAAAGAGTAGCCTCTGTAAATCTGCTAACTTTCAAATGTGCAATATCTTTCTTATCGCCAATAAAGTCTAATGTCATACTAGGAACGGTAATCTCACTTCTCGTGATTGTAATATCAATAGGGTTTTTATCTCCTTTATGTAAGATATTTAGTTTAACAGAAGTTCCTGCTTCTCCTCTTATCTTCGCTACTGCATCGTAAACAGAATCACTGGAAGAAAGAGTATAGTCATCTACTTTCAAGATTAAGTCACCAGGTCTAATACCAGCTTCTTTTGCAGGAGAACCTTCAATAGGTGCTACTACTACTACCTGTCCATTTACATATCCTAATTCAGCACCTATACCTTCAAAATATTTACCCTCGGAAGAAGCATCAAACTCCTTTGTTTCTTCGGGGTCTAAATATACAGTTCCCATATCGTCTATGGAATTGACCATCCCTTTTATAGCTCCGTATACTAGCTCTTTCTCATCTAGTTTCTCTGCATCAACATAGTTTCTTCTTGTTGTATCCCATACATTCCAAAATGTTGTTAAATCTGCTCTACCTGTTTTAGCTGGAAATTTTAAAAAATTAGCAGCTTGTTTTTCTGAAATATTTCTACCAAAAAATATACCTACAACAAAAGTAGCTACTAATAGAAGAGCTGTCCCAAATATTTTTCCACCATTTCTTTCTTTCTCCATGTTTATAGATTGTTAAGAAAATTTAATATATAGACAAACAAAATTATACTCTAAAGGGAGATAAATTCCACCGCACCAATATTCGCTATACCCTTAGAACCATTCTCCCACTCTACTGAAATATATCCAGCTTCCTCTTCTGTATCTATAACCTTTCCAATCATAGAATAGTTTGAAAGTGCAAGAGACCTTACAGTAGCACCTTTTGCATTTAGCAGAAAACTTTTCTCTTTTTTCCCTGCTCTGTAATCTGAAAGGAAAAAGATCTGTCTTTCTTCTAAGTCTACAACAGATAGTACACCTTTTTTTGATGTAATTAGAGAGAGAATACTATCTCCACATGATATTTCACCAAAACCTCCAAGTATACCAAGAGGTAATGTTTGTCTTCTAAAGTCTGAATACTCCATAGAGTATGTTAAAACAAAAGCTGCACCTTTTTCAAAAAGGTCTTGTAACAACGATGTATGTAAATATTTTCCTGCAAAAACAATTTTGTTTGTATAGTCCTTCTGGTCTGCTTTGAGTAGTAGGTTATCACCATCTCCTACCGTAACAAATTCACCAAATATCTTCTTACTTTCACTATGACCTTCCTGATACATTTTAGAAACAATTTTAATATCCATGGCATATGCTTTTGCATCTAGCACGATACCATCAACTAAATTGGCGTCTAATACATCTCCAGTAAAAGAACTCTTAAATGTTTTAATGTCTTCATCTCCAAGTATATCGATATATCCACTCTCTACTCTGTCCATATCTACTACACCATCTGTTGGAGAAATTAGTTTCTTAACTGTTAGTCCTCCTGTCATTTCTTTTTCAACTAAAACATCTCCCTCCTTAACTAACTCACCATGTATGCATGTAGCATATTTCTTCACATCTTGTGCTCTGACTGGAATCTCATCTGGTACATAGAAGGAATACAACTTTGAACTCTCCTTCCTTTTCAAGAGTTCATCACCAACTTTCAATTTATCTCCACTTTTAACTAAGACATCATCGGTAGACTTAAAAGGAATTTTCACTTTGTAGTTTGTGTATTCATTAACTATTTGATGTTTAATAATCATTTAACCATAACTGTAATTTAAGTTTGTTTGAATGAGCATCTGGACCATATACAATGGGTCTAGGTCTACAATCAAAAAGTATAGAACCTATCTTTGTACTTTCAGGTGTGGACATGTAATTAATTTTTGTTTCTCCAAGAGGTATAGTTTTTACACCATTTCTAAAAGAACCTTCAATTAATAATCTGTTCTCATGAGGAGGCATCTCGATCATTGTGAATTGAGATGAGAGAGCATAGAAATCGGTTTGTTCTGTATCAATACCTTGTACTTTTCCACTAAATACAACCCTGTTCTTCATTCCTGGTTTTGTTTGAGGGATAATCACTTTTGTCACTCTGGGAAGGAGAGAACTTCTAGTTAATATGATGTCAGTACTTTCAGTCATCTCTACATATGATTTACCATATGCAATTGTTCTTAGGTCTAGGTCAAAATAGCAGTCAAAATTACCAGTAATTTCTAAACCGTCAATAATGGTCATTAGAGTTTTAGACTTACCTAATACTCTTGGAATATTACCAGTGATAATCATTGCACTTCTGGTATATTCTCTACCAAATGTCTCTATTTTCTTTCTGTTGTCTCTAAAAAGAGAGAAGTTTTGAATAGTAGCATATGACCTTACAATATCAAGAAGAGGTCTGTCTTGTACAAAGATTGGTCTGTCAATCACAAAGTTTGCCCATGTGTTTTGAAGGTTTTTCTCTGAGAGTTCTGTAGAAAGAAATGCTCCAAATCTAGCATCTTTGATAGAATCAATTAATGGTATTTCATCTTTCCATGACATTTTAGACTTTGAGAAAATCTGATGCCCTGTGGGTCTTCCTTTTTCATACTCTGCAGTTACTCTAAATACTGAAAAGTGAAAGAGATCCATGTCTACTACTAGAAGGTCATCGATATCTATTCTTTGAGAGAGACCTTTAAGCATAGTTTCTAAATATGCATCATCTATGACTCTAAGAGATACTTCATTTGAGAAATCTCTAACAGAGTTGAATATCTCAGTGAAAAAATCTTGATTGTCATCTATCTGTACTCTTACACCAGATACTCCATCTCCCTCTGCCTTAAAATCTCTGAAAGTGAAAACAGAATCCTTATCTTTGTCTACAATATCCCAATCAAAAACTTTTTCAATGGTATCAAAATATTCAAACCAGAATTCTTTAGTGAACACATTATCATCTAGTAGGAATTTGAGAGCATTTAAATCAGTATAATCAGAAAGAATATATTCTCTGTTAGCATTAAAATCTGTATATGCAAGATGTGCCCAGATACCATTATCTTTAATTAAGATATTGATATATGCATTTTTTTCTAAAACGGACAGTTTTGACATGATTAAAATATACAACAAATAGGTAGAGCAAGCAAACAATTGTGTATATGATGAGAAGAGGGATTGAGTACTATCTTTACATCCAGAATTTATGGTATAATATAGGTAGCTATGGAAGCTTTCTGTGATAGACTGCTTAGAGTGTAATCTCCCATATTTGTGGTGTAGCGAATTTAATTTTTATTTATATATAAATAATGGGTAAAAAGTTATTTGTAGGCAACCTCAGCTGGAACGTTAGAGACGAGGAGTTGAAGGAAGCATTTGCTCCATTTGGTACTGTTGAAGAAGCAGTAGTTATCATTGATAGAATGAAGAATAGATCCAAAGGTTTTGGATTTGTTACTTTTTCTACAGAAGATGAAGCACAGAAAGCAATGACTGAAATGAATGGTAAAGAGATTGATGGCAGAGCTGTCAATGTTTCTTTAGCCAGAGAAGAGAGAAAGGAAGAGTAATCTTTTTTAATCTAGGAATTGCAGAGGAGGTAGAAATACCTCCTCTTTTTTGTATTGTTATCAAGGGCATCTATGGGTATTGAAAATCTTATAGGGTTTTGGTATAATCCAAACATGTAGAGTATTGTCTCTGCATATGGTTATGATAACTTTATTTTTATTAATTTTTAAATAACAAATTAATGAGGTTCAACAAAAAATCTTTTTTGAAGTCTTTGTACAAGATTTCAACAGTCCTATTTTTGATAGGATATAACTTTGCCCCATCATTTTTAGCCATTGGTCAGTTGAGAGATATAGGAGGTGAGATTACTCCTAAGGCGGCTTTTGCTGCTTCTTATACTCTTTCCTCTACTAATGGAATTTGGACTGCTATAACTGGTGGTTCAGGTCTAACACACTCTCCACTTAATAAAAAAGAGATTAGATGGGGGGATCCTGTGAATACAGGTAAAAGAAGTGGATTGAGATTTGATGGAAAAGGAGAAACAAGTTTCAATGCTAATGAACCATTCCTAATCGGTGATTTTACTCACTTTAACTGGGCAACATGGGCAGGGACTCAAGCTGATAGTGCAACACTTAAAGTTACTTTGAATTTCTCAAATCCAGAAATTTCTCCATCACCTACATTTTCTTACAAGTTTGGTATTGAAGAAACGAGTAATACTAAGTATTTATCGAGTTGTGATTATTACGGAACAGACAACCAGGTAAGTAAAACTCCTTGTGATGATATAATAACCTTCCCTAACGGAGGTTATGGTGAAGAAGTCTACGAAATTGGAGATATGAAATATACATTGAAGATAGATGGTTTCAAAAAGTCCTATCCTGATGGAGCTACACTTAATAAATTTGTAACAGAGGAGGAGAAAGAAAATGTTGCATATTTGGTTGGTCGTCTAAGTTCTGTTTTAGTTGAAAAACCAGCTATCTCTATTGTTAAGAAAGTAAATGGACAGGATGCAAATACTCCTGGCGAAGCAGTAGAGGTGACAGCAGGAGAAACAGTAAACTTTACGTATATTGTACAAAACACAGGTAATGTAAAGTTAACAAACATTGTGGTAACAGATGACA
This sequence comes from Candidatus Dojkabacteria bacterium, assembly GCA_012842045.1. Lineage (GTDB taxonomy): Bacteria > Patescibacteriota > Dojkabacteria > SC72 > SC72 > UBA5232. The sequence continues at coordinate 171,046 of DUTP01000003.1, read as the reverse complement.
AAGAAGTAGATGTAACATGCCCAGGAACAGAATTAGAACCAGGTACAAGTATGACCTGTACAGGAAGTGCTACAGCTATTGCAGGTAACTATACTAACATTGGTACAGTTACATCATCTCATGATTTATCGGCAAGTGATCCTGCAAACTATAAAGGTATTATTCCTACAATTAAGATTTGTCATAAGACAGCATCTCATAAAAGTCCTTATGAAGTAATTGAACCTGATGCATCAGGAGACTTAAATGGACATGCAGGACATACTGGTGATATTTGGTTCCCAGGTATAACAGTAGAATGGGGAGATATTATTCCTCCATTCACGTCACATGACGGAGTCTACTTCAAGGGTCTTAACTGGAGTGAATATGGACAAGCAGTGTATAACAATAACTGTGTAATTCCACAAGGTCAGATAACTGTCAAGAAAGTTCTAAGTCCAGCTTCTAATAATGATAATACTGAATTTACAATAACAGGTAGTGGTACTCCTTCAATAAACGGTTCCCCTACTTTCTTGTATTATGCTAATAGTAACATTGGGAAGATTAGAATAAACAAATCTCATACATACAATGTGATGCCTGGTACATATAATATTGAAGAAACATTACCAGAAGGTTGGAGCTTAGTAAGTAATACATGTAAAGATATTCAAATTACTAAAAATGGTGATACTGCAGAGTGTGAAATCACTAACACACAAGATGGTTCATTAACCATTGTTAAGAAAGCATTACCATACGGTACTGAGTCATTCGGATTTACTCTTACAGGAGATCATAGTGTTAATGAAGAATTTAATTTAGTAGATAATTCAGATACAGAAGATGCAAGTAAAACATTTAGTTTGAAAGCTGGTAAATATGCAGTTGCAGAGGATGATTATAGTGATGATTGGAAAACAACTTACTCTTGTACAGGTAACAATACAATAGATAACATTGTATTGGAAGCAGGTAAATCAGTAACCTGTACTTTCACAAATACAAAGTATGGCTCTATCTCAGGTCATAAGTATCATGATTTAGATGGCTTGGCTAGTACAACAAAAGATAGAAAACCTGTATACAAATATACAATCTTTATTGATACAAACAAAAATGGAGTATTGGATCCAGGTGAGAAATCTACAGAGACAGCTCTTGATGGTTCATATTCATTTACAGGATTAGAGCCAGGTGAATATAGAATTGTTGAAGTAATGAAAGTTGGTTGGATTGTCTTACCAGGTACTAGTACAGCTTGGACAATTAAACTTTCTGCAGGTGAAGATAAAAAGAATGTTGACTTTATCAATATTGAAAAACCAACTATTGAAGTCATTAAATTTGTAGATATAGATGGTGATGGAGAAGTAGATGAGAGATATGTAACAGACTGGACATGGAAGTTGGATGATAAGGAGTACAAGATGTTTGGTAAAGAGGAAAAACCTATGGAAATTATGCCTGGTACATATACTATCTCAGAAGTCCAGAAAGATGGTTATACTGTTAAATCAATGATGTGTGATAATGGTGGGGTAAAATTCTTTGAAGAAAAAACAGAGGGTACAAAGTTAACAATAAACTCAGGAGATAAAATACTATGTAGATTTACTAATACCAGAGACACAGGTACATTAATAGTTAGAAAGGAAGTTATTAATGACAATGGTGGTAAATTAAAGGCAGGAGAGTTCTCATTTAAGATTGGCACCAGTAAAGGTGTTGGCTTTGATCAAGACCCTACAAATCCACTATTAGGTGAAAATAGATTTGAGAAATATCCAACAGGTATCTACTCTATTATTGAGCCAGAGGCAAATACAAGAGGATATACCACTACATATGATAATTGTGACAAGATAGTAGTTGAAAAAGGTAAAGAAGCTGTTTGTACAATTACAAATGATGATGTAGCACCAACCCTAACAGTAATTAAGAAGGTAGTTAATGATAATGGAGGAACAGCAACAGCAAATGATTTTGAAATTAAATTAAATGGTGATGAATTAAAATTTAAAACATGGCCAGGAGAGGTAGGAAAATATACATATACTTATTTTGCTACTCCAGAAGTAAAATCTAATACAAAATATGAGTTGGAGGAGATTGATCATCCTGGTTACAAGGAAGGAAAATGGAGTTGTACAGATGATAAGACAGGGAAGATTATTGGTGGTTATCAGTTCTCTTTAACAGAAGGTCAAAAAGTAACCTGTGCAATAACTAATGATGACATTGCACCTTCATTAGAATTAGTTAAAGAGGTTGATAATAAATATGGTGGCAGTGCACAAATTACAGATTGGACATTAACAGCAACAGGTCCAACAACAATCTCTGGTGATAGTGGAGTAAAGAGTAAGGATAACTTCAAAGCAGGTACATATACATTAAGTGAAACTGCTAAGGAAGGTATCTCAGGATATGAAGCAGGTGACTGGGATTGTACCAATGATATTATTGTAAATGATAATAATCAGATAACTCTTGAAGTTGGTCAGACTACTGTATGTACAATTAAGAATACAGAGATACAACCAACTCTTACACTTGTGAAGACAGTTGAGAACAATCATGGAGGCTTAAAACAGGTAGCAGACTTTAAACTCTACATTGGAGATACTGAAGTAACAAGTGGTAAAGCTCACAAAGTTAACTCAGGAGTTGAATATACAGTAAGTGAAGATCAATTAGATGGATATACAGCATCAACTTGGGGTGGAGATTGTAGTGCTGATGGAAAGATTACATTAAATTCTGGTGAGAATAAGACTTGTACAATTACAAATAGTGACTCTCAGTCTAAGATTACTGTAATCAAGAAAGTAATTAATGATCATGGTGGTACAGCAACAGTAGATGACTTTAATATCACCCTAACCGACTCAACATTAGAATTTGACGCAGGTGTTAAGGAAGGTGATACAACAACCTACACTGCTACAGTATTTGGTGATGTTAATAAGGAATACACACTATCTGAGACAGTTGCAGGTACAGGATATGACATGGAGAGCTTAGAATGTTCTCTTGGTAGTAATGGTGTCTTTACACTACCAGAAGGTGAAGATGTAACTTGTACTATTGTTAATAATGATATTCAGCCAACACTAACTGTAAAGAAAGTTGTTGATAACGGAACATATGGAGATAAACAAGTATCAGACTTCACACTATATGTCTCAGGTAATAAGGTAACTAATGGAGAAGTTAACAAGTTTAATGCAGGTGACTACACTGTAAGTGAAGATAATCTTGATGGGTATGTGGCAACATTTAGTGGTGATTGTGATTTAGATGGAGATGTTACACTAAATGTTGGTGATAACAAAGTATGTACAATCACAAATAGAAGTACACACGGTAAAATAATTATCAAGAAATTAGTTGAACCTAGAGGAGATAAGACTAAATTTACATTTACAGGAGATTTAACTGGAACAATTGGTAATAATGGAACTATTCAAAAGATAGTAATTCCAGGAGATTACTCTGTAACAGAACAGTCTGTAAAAGGTTGGAATCTAAAATCTCTAGTATGTGATGATACTGATAGTGTTAAAGATGGATATACAGCAAACATCAAGGTTGGAGATAATGAAACAGTAACATGTACATTTACTAATGAAAAATTAGGTAGTATCTCAGGTTTCAAATATGAGGATAGAAATGGTAATGGAAAGTGGGATGTGTTACCACTATTCTCAGAATTACCATTAAGAGGATGGACAATCTTCATTGATAAAAATGATAATGGTGTTTTGGATATAGGAGAAAGATTTACCAAAACAAACATATTAGGATACTACGAGTTCAATAACCTACCAGTAGGCGAAACATATATAATTCGTGAAGTACAGAAAGATGGTTGGACTCAAACATCTGCTAATCCAGCTCCAATTACAATTGCAGCTGGGGATGTTAGGATATTTGTAAACTTTGGTAACTTCAAAGATGCAACAATAAATGTAACTAAAGATGTTGTTGGAGTTGATGGAAAAACAAATGTGGTAGATACACATGAGTTTACAGCACTTCTTAACAACAATGAGGATACTGGTAAAACAATTGCAGAGGGAACAATAGCTACATACAAGGTTGTAAATGGTAAGCATACCATATCAGAAGTAGAAGATGAGAATTATACAACTCTGGGATGCTTCATTGGTAAGAAAGAATTTACTAATTACTCAGTAAGAAGTGGTGAGACATACAATGTAGTATGTAAGAATGCACAGAAACCAGCAACCATTAATGTTACCAAGAATGTAGTTGATGTTAATGGTAAAGATGTGGTTGACACAACACATTTCAAATCTATTCTTACAGATGAGGATGGTAATCAAGTTGCAGAAGAACAGAAGATAGGAGAAGCATTACCACCAGCAACATATACAATCAACACAATGGGTCTATACACAATATCTGAACCATATAGCCAATTCTTTGAGAATCTAGGTTGTACAATATTGTTAGAAGGTAATGAAGTTCCATTTACTAACTACTCGGTAAGAAGTGGTGGTAAATATGATGTTGTATGTACAAATAAACAGAAGACAGCAACAATCGAAGTAACTAAGGATGTTGTTGGTATCAATGGTGAAGAGGTAAAAGATCCAACAGAATTTACATCAATTCTTTCAGATAGCGATGGTAATCAAATTGGAGAAGGACAAATTGCAGAAGGAACAAAAGTAGAATACAAGATAAATGAGATGGGAAGATATACAGTATCGGAGTTATCAGATGAAGATTACGAGAATCTAGGTTGTACTGTATTGCAATCAAATGGTGAAGAGGTTTTATTCGAAAATTACCGAGTAAGAAGTGGTGGAAGATACAGAGTAACATGTAAGAATGCACAACTACCAGCTACATTAATAGTTACAAAGGATGTAGTGAACAGTGAAGGAGAGGATGTAGATGGGGATATATTCTCAGATGATCAGTTTGATGTTGTCTTAGGTGCAGAAACAAAACAGATTGCAGATACAGCAAATGGTAAGCAACCAGCAATATTTGAAGGATTACAGCCAGGTGTTCATACATTCACAGAAACACCAAAAGAAGGATACACCTTTGGAGGATGTACAGATGATGGTGAGGTTACATTAGGAAGTAATCAAACTCTTGAGGTTGAGTGTATCAACAAAGTAATTGATCCAATCCTACAAATCGAAAAGAGTAATGATGCAGTTGTTGCATTATCAGCAGGTGATATTGTTACATACACAATTACAGTAACAGCACCTGATGATGGAGGGGAAGGAACATACATTCTAAACAATGTAATAGTTTCTGACATTGCTCCAGCAGGATTTGAATATATGCTTGGCTCATGGACAGTAGAGAAAAACAGTGTTGATATTACAGGTGAAGTTCCAGAACCAACATACGATGGAGAGAATGCAGCACAGTGGATGATTGGAGGTATGAAAGAAGGAGATGTAGTTGTATTAACATACCAGACTAAGATTTTTGACAAACAAGACCCAGGTAACTATCCAGACATTGCATGGGTAGCAGGTACATCACTAATAGATGGTGCAGTACTAGGTGCTTCTGTTGTAGACCCACTAACACCATTTGTAGGAACAAATGTAACAATTACAGAACCAGTTGAAACAGAAGAAGGAGAAGTATTAGGTGCATCCATTACTCTACCAGTAACAGGTGCAAGTACATATCTAACATTAGGAGCATTAATTATGATGATCTTAGGTGCAATCACCCTACTCCTTAAACCATTCAAGAAGTTAAGCTATGCTCTTCTTACTGGTTTAATGGCACTATCATTTGTTACACTACTTACTCCTAACAGAGTATTAGCAGCAGATAGTATTAAGGTAAGAATCATGCAACCTGCAACTCCAACAAACAAGACTAGCTTTAATGTTGGATTTGTAGCACTAGACCTTAACAACAAAGAGGTTACAGTAGAATGTTACAAAGATGGTACATTGTTCAAAACAATTCCTAATGCAAATGCAGGAAATTGTCCAGCAACAGTAGATGCAAGTGGAACATATACTTTCTATGTCATTGCAAAATCTGCTTCTGGTGAACAAAAATCAGAAGATGCAATAGTTGTTGTAGACTTAGTAAAACCATCACCTGTAATTGACTACTCAAAGGCAGGTAATGTGATTAAGTTCAAAACAGGAAATGATGCAAAGGTTGTGAAGGTTGAAATTCACAGATCTACAACTCCTAAATATACTGCAAATAAAAGCACATGGGTTCATACCGAGAATGTATCACCAAACACCGAATACTCATGGACAGATACAACTGCAGAAACAGGAAAAATATACTACTATGCTCTTAGAACAGTAGATGCAGTTGGAAACGTATCTACAATAGTATCAGACCCAGAAGTTGTAGCTGAAGAAGTTCCAGCAACAACAGGTACAGGAACAACAGCCACAACAACTCCAACAGAAGGAGAAGTAGCTGGTCAAACAGATACAAAGAAAGAAGGAGAAGTTGCAGGTGAGACAGATGACATTACAGAAGGTGAAGATACAGAAGTAAAGAAGACTGAAGAAGGTAAAGAGAAAGTAGATATTAAGGAAACAGGAAAGAATATTTTAAGTAAATGGTACTTCTGGGTAATAGTAGTTGTAGTCATTGGAGGAGTAGCATTCTATGTCAGAAAACAAAAGAGTAATTAACAAAAAGGTTCTAGTAGGAGTAATATTACTCCTACTAGGCCTCACTGCCCTTCTTTTGACATATTGGCCAGTAATCAAGGCTAAGATATCGCAATATAGATTTTCAGAACCATCAACAAGCAATGTAGTTCTCTCTAAGGATGGAGATATTACTAAAGAGATTAAACCAGAAACAAAAGAAGTAATCCTAGATTCAAAGTTTGGTTTGTATATTCCAAAGATTAAATCAAATGCATCAGTAGTTGCTAATGTAAGTCCATACAAAGAAGCTGAATATATTAAAGCATTAGAAACAGGGATTGCACATGCTAAAGGTACAGTAACACCAGACCAGAAAGGTAATGTATTTCTCTTTGCACACTCAGCAGTCAATTTCTATGAAAGAAACAAATACGATGTATACTTCTATCTCCTTCATGAGTTAAAGAAAGATGATGAAATATTTGTAAGCTATAACGGTATTATCTACAAATACAGAGTTCAAGAGGTAAAGATTGTTAACAGAGATGATGTTAAATATCTAAGTAAGTACTCTGATGAGGATACTCTAACCTTAATGACCTGCTATCCTGCAGGTACAGACTGGAAGAGAACAATAGTTATCGCTTACAGAGACTCTCAAGAACCTATTATTCAGAAGTAATATCCTTCTCTTCGTTTTCCATACACAATCATGTATACTAAAACTAGCTAATTAAATTGTTAGTTAATATATATGACAAAAAGACATCAAGTATACAAATGTAACATTTGTGGAAATATTGTAGAAGTACTACATGAAGGAGCAGGAACATTAGTATGTTGTGCTCAAGATATGGTTCTTTTTGAAGAGAAAAAAGAAGAAGAAGGTAATGAAAAGCATCTCCCTGTTGTAAAGGTTGAAGGAAACAAAGTTATTGTAGAAGTTGGTTCTGTCCCCCACCCTATGGAAGAAATACACTACATTGAGTGGATTGAAGTAATAAATGGAGATGAAAGTAAAAAAGTCTTTCTTAAACCAAATCAAGAACCTAAAGCAGAATTCCTTTTTGAAAAAATTGGTGAATTAAGAGTTAGAGAATATTGCAATCTACATGGTCTTTGGGAAACAGTAGTTTAACTACTTCATAACCGAAAAAGAGACTTTTGCCTTCTCACTTGCTGTAAATGTACCTTTCTCTTCAAACTCCTCAATTACTTGAATACAGGCAACATCTGGCTCCGGAGTTGTTATCTTCAAAACAACAGACACCTGTTCAGGGTATGATTCTAAAATTAATGTTTCTACAGATGTCTTATGACATGGAGATGGTAATTGTCCTTTTACAGTATATTCCCAAGTATTTTCTTTGGTATATTCTGCTACAAAATCAAAACCATCCTTTCTATCTTCTATTCTTAAATTCTCTGTTGTTTTACTATTATCAACATCATCAACCCTATCTTTAACAAAAAATACTTGGTAGAGAATACCTCCAACTACAATTAGTAAAAAAAGTAAAACTCCTATTCCTATAACTCCTTTCTTGTTATCCATTTATTTCTTCTTTTTAATATTACTTTTTCTTGTCTTAACAGAATATATAAAGAGAGCCCAAATGCTTCCTGCCATCATAATGCATCCAGAGGCCATCATAATAATATCAAAATGTGTCTGTCCTAAGCTAGCCAATGATCCTACTAGTAAACTGATAACTGCAGTACTAAAGCTAATGAGGGTTTCGTAGAATGCATACTGAAATCCCTCTATACCACTATCTACATTCATTGCAAAGAGCTTTCTCCAATTTGTAACATTAAAACAAGCTCCTAAACCAAAAACAAATTGAAGGATATAGTAATGAATCGGTTGTGAAATCAATGGGTACATAGTGTAAGGTAGACCCATTAATATGATCCCTACGGCTAAAAGTAGTATTTCATCCTTATCTCCCTTAATCTTGTCTGTTAGTGTGCCCATTGGTATTTGGAAAATTGCTCTAGTAGTGAAATATATTGCAGTACCGATACCTACAAACTTTACAGCATCTACACCTAATCTAGTTGAAAGATAGACACCAGAAAGTGAAGTAATGATAAGGAAAGGTCCCCATGTAAATACATCAGCAAGAGTTAACAACGTTACAATTTTGTTTCCCTTCTTCAACCATCTTTTCATATTAATACTCTACCTTGTTGGAAAAGATTTATCAATATGATAAATTAAAGTATGAATCTGCTCCAATCTGAATATTTAAATATTGTTTTAATAGCGATATCTTCTGTAATTCTATTTCTTTTTGCTATTGAAAGTCTAAGTTCTCAGCTACAAAAAGTAGCTACAGAAGGTTTTAGAAAGAAAATATCTGTATTTGTAAAGAATAGGTTCTCAGGAGCACTTGTAGGTGCGGTTTTTACAGCATTTGTTCAATCTAGCTCTGCTGTTACAGCCATAGCTATATCCTTGGTTAATCTAGGAGTAATATCTTTTAGAAGTAGTTTAGGAATAATATTTGGTAGTAGTATTGGAACAACAATTACTGCACAGTTGGCTCTGGTTTCCTCTACATCAATTGGTGCAATTATTCTAATCATTGGTTTTCTATTGAGATTTTTAGGTCCTAAGTTTAAAGAGATTAGTAAATCTGTATTCTTCTTAGGTTTTGTATTGTTTGCATTAAATATTATTACAACCAGTATTGAACCTTTAAAAACAAATCCTGCATTTGTTAATCTTTTTAGCTATCTTTCTAACCCATTAGTTTCATACACAGTATCTTGTCTCTTTACAATGTTGGTACACTCAAGCTCTATTACATCAGGTCTTCTAGTTGTTTTAGTAGCACAAGGTATTATACCTGTGGAGATAGCAATACCTATGGTTCTTGGAGCTAACCTAGGTACAGGTATTTCAACATTCTTGGTTTCTAAAGATTTAAATCTTTTTGGTAAGAGAGCAGGATATGCAAATGTAGTGTTTAGGGTTGTAGGGACTCTTGCTTTTATGCTCTTTGTACCATCTTTCATATCGTTACTTGAATCTCTTACCTCTAACTCGGCACAGCAGGTTGCACTTGGACATTTACTTTTTAATTTAATCAACTCTTTAGTCTTCTTAATATTCTTAACACCTTTTGAGAAATTCATAGAGAAGATAGTACCTGGAGAGGAAGAGGAGATACTCTTTGAGACTAAGTATATTGAAATGAAGAAGAAAAAGGGTTTGAAAGGAAGATTGTTGGATATTAAAAAAGAAATAGCATACTCTCTTGAGAATACACAGAAAATATACAAGAAAGCACTAAGCATGTACTATGATCCCTCTCCTGTTACATCTATAGATATTGATAAATTTGAGACATTAAATGACTATCTGGATGATGAAATTACTGCGGCTTTGCTCTCTCTCTCTGAGCACCAATTAGATAAGAAGAGAGCAAAAGAAACCGTAACTCTTGTGAAGGTGTCAAATACAATTGAACAATTGGGAGATTTAGCTTTAGATTTGGAGAATGTTTTTACTAAGTTACATAAAAGGGGAATTTCAAAAGATGATGTACAGATAGAGAAGATTACTGAGATGTTTAATAAGTTGATGGTACTTTTTGATTTGATAAAGGAGCAAGTTCTATCACCAAAGGAGAAGGAGTTGATGAAGATTAAGGAAAAGGAAGAGGAAATCTACTCTATCGTAAACAGTGCTTTTAATTCCCATGTACAGAAGCTACAAGAAGAAGGTAAATATCATGGAAATACATTTGTAGACACAGTATCTATTATAGAAGCATCTGTCTCGAAGCTGAGAGACATTAGAAAACTACTCTTAAGACATGTGAGGGGTCTTTAGACAATGTTTACCTCACTAATTAGTTCTACTCCATATTCATCCATTACACTCTTTTTCATTGCTTTGATGTAGTCTAGTATCTCCTTTCCTGTTGCTTTCATATTTGTTACTACACAGAGTGCATGTCTTTCAAATGTTGCTACATTACCAATCTTCTTTCCTTTCCAACCTAGCTCATCTAGTAATCTTCCAGCAGGAATCTTTAGATACTCTTCACTGTATCCTTCTGCAGGGTATGATTGAAGTTCCTCTATTATTTTAGATAGCTCATTAAATTTCTCTACAGTTACAATTGGATTAGCAAAGAAACTTCCAGCTGTTCCATATTCTTCTACACTAGGTAATCTCTTTCCTCTCTGCCTAATGATAGCTTCCATAACTTCTTGAATACTGTATGGTTCTTTAGCAAAAGAGTCTAATTCTTCTTTTAGAGACCCATATCTTCCTGCTCTTTCATGGTAGCTAAGTTCAAATTCTTTTGTATGTTTTGTTAGTTTGAATATTGTTGATGTAATTAGGTATTTGTTTTGCCATATGTTCTTAAAATTGCTTTTTCTATATCCATATCCACACTCTTCTGGTTTTATAACCTTCTCTTCGAATGTTTTGATATCTAGAATATTTATCTTTTCAATAACCTTACTTATCTCTTGTCCATATGCACCGATATTTTGAGATACACCACCTCCAACAGTACCTGGTATCATTACCATGTTTTCAATTCCAGCATAGTCATTCTTAACACACCATCTTACAAATTCATCCCAGATCTCCCCTGCACTAGCTTGAACATATACATGTTTTTCTTCTTCTTTAACTACATTTATTCCCTTTAATTTAGGAATGAGTACTAGTCCATTCCAATCTTTTGTGAACAATGTGTTGCTTCCACCTCCGAGGATAATTAGTTTTTCATCTTTGAACTTTTCTAAAACCTCTTTGATCTCTTCAATTGTTTGAGGTATTGCTAGATATTTAGCTGTTACATCTACTTTAAATGTATTGTAGTTTTTTAATGAGGTGTTCTCCTCAATCTTTAAGTTTTTCATTAATTAATATTACAATTTTCAAAAGGATATGTTAAGTGATAGAATGATAGAGTAGTTTACTTAAATTTATTAATATAAATATATGAAAGGATATGTAGATGATATTGAGAAGATTACAGAAGAGAATACAAACTTTAGAAAGGTAGTATATACTGGAAATCATCTTCAGTTAGTAGTTATGTCATTAAAACCAGGTGAGGATATTGGTGAGGAAGTTCATCCTAAGGTAGATCAATTCTTTAGAGTTGAAGAAGGTAAAGGAAAGGTAGTTATGGATGGTGAAGAGACAGAGTTTGAGGATGGTTTTGCAATTGTTGTACCTTCAGGTGTAAGTCATAATGTGATTAATACTGGTGATGAAGATTTAAAACTCTATACAATCTATACTCCAGCTAATCATATTGATGGTATTGTGCATGCTACTAAGGAAGATGCTATGGCAGATGAAGAGGATGAGGCATTTTCTGAGAGTGTTAATGCATAGTAGTTAGAAAGAAAAGGGAGCGAGTCTCAGAACTGAGTCATATGAGACTCGCTTTTCTTTGTTCGTGGAAACTAGTGCAAAATAAGATAAGGCCTTAACAATCTATATAATATTTTTATTTTTATATGAACGACGGTGCTTGTTGTGGTTTTTATTTTGTTTACGTCTAGCTTTTTTGGGGTTTTGGATCTTTGTAGAAGGTTGTCTTCTACGTTCTTTTTTCCAAGACCTAATTAATTCGGAGATCATATAAAGTTCCTCCTTTCCTTAATTACTTTACAAGTTTTGACGATGATATAAAATTGTTAAAAAGCACCTTCCAAGAACAGCAATATTATACCTGTTATTATGTTTTAACTCAATGAAAATATAATGAGGTGTCTATTGGTGAGGTGATGAATAGTAGTTGAAAGAAAGGTAGCGGGTCTTCTGTGAACATAGTCTTTTAGAAGACCCACTTTCTTTTGTTCTTTTGATTGTGTCTACCCAAGGTCTAAAAAGAGGATTTTAGTGTCCTATCTTTCCATTGGTTCGGGAAGTGGGTTTTGGTCTTTCATCTTTCTTTTTCTTTTTAGGAGTTTTTTCTTCTTTGGCTTTTTCTTTCAATATTTTTCTTCTCCTTTTTTATTTTTAAACAGCACAATCCAAGAACGGTGAAATTATACCCATTTCTGTGTTTTAACTCAATGGAAATAAGATGTAGAGTATATTAATGAAGTGTTTTTTCTGGTATATATCTCTTTCATGGTAAAATGTAATGCATAAAAAGTAATATAGATATATTAATATATGAAAAATAGTACTAATCTAGAAAGGATATTAAAAGAAAGAGGTATTAAAGCCTTAATTTTTGATTTAGATAATACTGTATTTGATACAGATCCCTACTATATTGATAAAAAAGAAGCATCCTTTTTAGAAATAGTAAATAATTTTCCTGTTGAAAATGAGGAACCTGCTATTACAGCAAAGAAAATCTCTCAAGATGTTAGTAGGAAGTTCTATGAGAGAAATCGTAAGCCTTTACCAGTAAAAGTTGAATATGAAATTGGTTTAAGGGATTTCTACAAAGATAATTATCACCCATTGATGGATGAGATACTAGATAAACACCTAGAAGGTTTTTATGATAATACTCCTGAGATTTTTCCTGAAGCAGTAGATCTTTTTCATTTCTTTTACCATTATCCTAATATGAAGTTTTTTGCTGCAAATACTTTAGCTGGTGAGGGTTGGACTAAGGTAAAGATTGAATATATGGAAGAGAAGTGTGATATCCCAGATATCCCCTACTATACAACAGATATTGAACATCCTAAGGATTGGGAGAAACCGATAAGTGATGCTTTGAAGAAAGGGATTGCATTAGAGGAGATTTTAATTATTGGAGATAGTTTGAGTGCTGATATTCAACCGTCAATAGAGCAAGGTGTTGAGCATTTAATATGGATAGATAGGATAGGTGAGAGAAATAGAGAGGCATCTTCTCTGTCAGATCTTGATAAAGTGATGGTTGTAAATGCTCTTGAGGAGATTTGGGATTTGGTATAAAAATAATTATTGATGAAATCCTAGAACTGTGAAATATGTATATACGAAAAAAAAGGATGGTAGCTCCAATTAACCCCATCCAATACTAGCAGAATATGGCTTACACCATATAGATTGGACTTAGCAACAAGCAAAAGGGCTTTTGACCCAATTACCGCTACTAAGTTGTTAATGTTCGAATCATTAACATATCCTTTAAAACCTCAGTAATCATCGATATAGAAAATTGGTTCTATACCTAGACTGGTACCAACACTGATAGGCTTTAAATGTGCTAATGATTAATACTAACGAGGGGTCAAATAGATGTCAAGGGTAGAATACTAAGGGTTTGGAGCTTTTTCTTTGAATTTTCAGTTTGACTTTAAAAAGGCTTTTTCTTTTGTTAAGTAAAAACACTATAACGTTAACAAACCTTCATTTAAGAGCCCATACTTAATTTTCATTTTCAAAATTTTCAATACCTTCTCCTCTATCTCAATATCTCCATCTTGAACTTTCTTAAGAACATAGTTGTAAATACTTTTTTGAGAACCTTGCTCCTTTTCACTATAGACACTATATATTAAAATATCAACCCCAGCGTCTAATGCCTTAACTGCAATCTCTTCCTTACTACCCATACTTTTTAATGCCATCATCTCCATATCATCAGAAACTACTAATCCATTGTAATCTAAATCCTCAATCAATCTCTTTTGAATAATCTCCTTAGAAAGAGAAGCTGGCATCTTGTCTATATCAGGAAAAAGAATATGCCCTATCATAACAGCATCAACATCAACTTGTTTAATTGTTTTACTAAAAGGTTGAATATATCTATCCCATTGATTCTTTGAAACTTTAATTTCAGGAAGTACAAAGTGAGGATCTTTAGGAGTATCCCCATGTCCAGGATAGTGTTTAATTACTGATAAGATAGAAGCATTCTTGTACCCACTGACTGTAAAGACAGATTTCTGTATTACTTCATCTAAAGCACCTCTGTATGTTCTGTTGTATATAAATGACCTTCTATCTTGTGTATATTCTACAACTGGAGCTAAGTTCGTATTAACACCTAATTCTTTTAGTTTCTCTCCCCTACTCTTAGCAATTTCATATGCCTCTTGGTTATCTCCAATGGCATTTTGAGGCTCTGTAAGCACCCTATCCCATTCAATTCGAGATACAACCCCTCCTTCCTGATCTATTGCTACAAAAAGAGGAATCTTTGGGTCTGTAGATTGTATTTCATTAGTAAGTTTCTTTAGTTGTTTTTCATCTGTAATATTTTTTGCAAACAAGAGAACAGAACCAGGTTTTACTTCTTTTAAGAATTTTTTGTTGTTTGGTTCTAAACTAGTATTACCATCAATACCAAACATGAAGAGTTGACCAACTCTTTCTTCAATACTCATTTGGTCATAGATGCTTTGTTCAAGGGGAATGGCATTTAGTTCTTTTTCTCTGGTAATTCTTGCTTCTTCGTAGAGGTCTACCATACTTTTTGGTATCTCTATTTCTTCTACTATTGGGTTTTGTATGAGCTTAAAGTGTAGAATTAAGACAAAAATACCAAAGAAAAAGCCAAGTAGGAGTATTGATATGAAAAAGTCTTTCTTTTTAGACTTCATTATTAATTATATCATAGTGATTAGATGTGTCTGTTTTGCTTGATATATTCTTCTAAATTAGGTATGGTTGAGCTTGTGGTCGGTATTGAAAAAGAAGAAGAAAAAAACATTGAATATTATCTAGAATTTCTTCATTTGGGAGACGCTGTTGATGAGGAGTATATAGAAAGGTATAGGAAAAGTAATTGGAAGAATGGTACATTTAATGGAGAAGAGAAGGGGAAATATAATGGGAATTTGATGGATGATTACGAGGCTAACTATGCTCTAAAGTTGCTTTCTTTAGGTTTATGTCTCTTTCGAGAACCAAAGTTCAAAGAAGGATGTAATAGTCGTGCTGATTTCTTTGTTTATAGTGAAGAGTTAAAAGATGGTGTTCTTGTTGAGATAACTAGTTTACCTAGAAAGCATAATAGTGAGAGTAAAAGTAGACAGCATGATAATCTTAGTAAATCAAGTGATACAAAAGTTCCTTTTATTCCCCTATTTAAAGAAGATTTAGAGGATATGGGTGTGTTTTTTACTTTGGAAGCTATCGATAGTCAAGAATAGACACTTTCTTTGTTGTTAAGATTTATGATGTAGTATGCTAGTACTAGGGGATAACGATGTTAAAGGTATTATTATCTCAGGAGGATATAATAAGCAACTAGATTATTCTGCAAAGATGGTACCTAATGTTGAGGTATATTCTTATAAAATAGATTTTAGAGTTAAGAAGGAGAATTAATTCTTCAAACTCTCCTACTGCAACTTCTCAAACTTACCATCTTCTAATAGTCTGTAATATCCTGATCCCTCTGGTCCATATAGACTCCATGAGTTAATAGGAACTTGATATGTTTGACCTGTACTTGGTGAAGATAATGTCTCATATCCTCTCATACCCTCTACCCATTTCTCATTAGATTTAGTTATTAAACCTTTATGATAAGCACTACTTTGAACAGTAATAGAAGCCCTTGTATTCTCAGTAGGTTCAACTATTGGTAGTAATGTATTCTTCCTTATCATACTACTATCAACAAAGTCAAAACTGTCTTGCATCTTCTGTAAAGTATCTTTTACATTATCCCAATTCTCAGCTACTGTCATCTGTCCAAATCCATAAGCTGATGCATATTTAGTCCCACCAGCAGAGTATGGAGGCTGATATATCCCAACAGTTATTTTACCTAGAATAGGTGTTCCTTCCATCTTAGCACTAAGGTTAAACTCCTGTACACTATACCCTAATACTTGAGATGGTAATACTGTTTCATCTGTTAATGCAAGGTCTGTTATTTCCTTAACCTCTGCGAACGTCTCTTCTACCCAAAATTTAGGTGTATAGTCACCTTTTAATTCTGTTGTGTACATGTAGCTAAGTAATGTTCTTTGATCAGGCCCTACTAATTGAATAAAACCTTCTTTCTCTTCAGAGATGGTATAACCGGTAGCCTTATCTAACTGGAAGTATTTTCCTTTGTATTTCTTAAAACCTTCAGGAGTTTCTTCCTTTACTTCTTCTTTGGGTTTTGCTGTTAAAATATCATCTGTAAGTACTTTTGTTCTTGCAAAACACCCTGAAATCTCCTTTAAGAAACCTTCTCTCTCTTCAAATATCTCTGCAGGTGCCCAATATACTTTAAATGTAACAAAATCTTTTGTTTTAGAAACATGCATTTTTCCTTTAATATCATACTCGTTGATTTGAGCTATGACATCTGCATAAATCTCATCCTCTAACTCTTCTATCTTTTGAATCTCCTGCATCTCAAATGTCCCACCTCCTTCTTCAGTAGTTTCTTTTAAGATTTTAGAGAATGTGTTTAGGAAATCCTCTTTTGTTAATTCTGGCTGTGATTTAGCAGTATATATGAGTACTGCAGTAGTATTTGTCTCATCTTCCATTATTGAGACAGTACCGCTTTCAACTGCATAGTACCATCCATTTGGAACACCAATACTAAAGGCATTCTCAGGATACTCTATCCTCTTAAACGAACAACTAGGGTTGTCGTTTTCTACAGTCTCAGCGTAATACTCATCCCTACCAATACCTAAGTCCTTTAGAATTGTTTCTAAAGATCCTGTTAGGTAGAGAGCACCTAAGAGTGCAACTACGAGGATTATTATGGTTGAAATAATTATAGATTTCTTGTGTTTTGTAAAGAAATCTGTAGACTGGGCTTCTTTCATATCGCTTAATGATATAAAATTATGTCTTGTAAAAATTGTAGCAGATATGAGGATTGTGTCAAGTTTGAGAAATATTGTTAATTTAAAACAATATGTTAATAGCAAAGAAACTTGTTATGATAAAAAATCATTTATATAATAGAAATCAATATGAAATACTATTGTACAATATGTAGTAAAGAAAAAAGAAAAGATAAAGAATTACTACCAGCAATAGATCGTTATTTATCACCTCGTATTAAAAATGTATATGAAAAAGCTTCTTTGGATAATACTAAATTTCTTATTCTCTCAGGTGAATATGGTTTCATTCACCCCTACTCTCTCATGCCATATTATGATCATCTACTTTTAGAGGAAGAGATAGAAACCTTTCTTCTTTTATTAAAACAACAGAATATTTTTTGGGATATAACAGAATTAGATTGTTTTATGAAAAAAGAAGATACACCTGGATGGGAAGCATATTATAAAATACTAAATAGATTTGCTGAAGAAGAAAATGTAAAAATAAGGTTTCATATCTATGAGGAATAAAAAGTACTTTCAGGAGTTATGAATATGTTATACTTTAGCAAGAGTTATATATAAGAAAAAAGCCTGAAGGTTTATGGGAAAAATGGTAGTACACACTACACGAGATCCCTACTCCAGGCTCTGTCTTTAACAAACTGATTTTACTCGTTTTTAGGTAATATAAAGCCATATATACGATATGGGTAAGCGTTGCTACGGTTTATGCCAGCGATTATGTGAACTAATTTAAGAGCAGGATCCTCATGATATCTCCTTAAATAATCTTCATATAACGCAGGGGTTCCTTCGATGAAGTTTTCACTTGCATCTTGAAAAGACCTTCGAGATTTTTTGCAATCCAATTGGTCCAGTCGATCAGAATACTTGTAAATGGCACCATTAACTACATTGCTTCCAGATAGGAAACATAATTCATGGTTAGGATCCAGGTAAACGGTTTGCTCACCGTTGTCAAAGTGTTTGTCTGAGTATCGGGGATGCAAAAGATTCCAAGGAATTGGTGTATACTTATCCGTTTCAATCGGAACAATTTGTCGATTCATTTTCTTTTCCTTTCGATTGAGTAAATTTTTCAGTTGTTAAACAACACCATTATTATATCAAAAAGTAAAGGAATATACTATGGGGCATGGGGTGAGTAATGGGAGTTGAACCCACAACCTCTGGTGCCACAAACCAGCGCTCTAACCAATTGAGCTATACCCACCATATCTATACTTAATTATACTACATATTCAAACCTTTAGCATGTTTAGCAAATCTCTCTATTTCTTCATTACTCATATCTAACAAACTTTCAACCTTCTCTCTTATTCTATCTATCCATTTCCCCTCTAAAAGATGGATGTTTTTAACCTCATTCCATCTTGCTCCTATATTTAAATACATATGATCTAACAAATCTCTACTTTTTCTAGCATCGTCAAGTAAGAAATCTATATTTCTCTGCTTACTAACAGAATACTTACTAAAATCTTTTATAAATATGTTTAAACCATATTCTTGTAAAAATGATGTGATAATAGAAGTTGTAGGATAGAATATATCTCTTCCTCTTCTAATATCTCTTTTAGCTCTTGCTTGTAACACAACCCTCGGTCTAACAGTTCTATCTAAACCAGCAGAAAGTTTTAAATAATCTAAGGTATTCATATCAACACCTTCCTTCTCCAAGAACTCCAACATCCTATCAACCTTACTTTCAAATGCAAGTAGTTCACCTAAATCTGTGTCATTTTCCTCTTTTTCATACTCAAATATATTGTCTAATTCTTTACTAATATTATTTGGAGTATAGTTAAAAGTTTCTAAGATTTCATTCCGGGAGAAAAGAGTATTAATATCAGTTACCTTATACTTTCTTTCACTAGCAAATTGAGTGTTGTATTCGTACTTAAGTAAGTATTTCATTTGATTGTATATAGCTAGCCCTAGAATAGGTTCATCTTTAGAAAATTCTTTAATCCATTCTCTAGTATTATTTGCTAGTCTTCTTGCTTCTTTAGCATTCCCCATATCTAATCTTTCTTTTATTCCATTAGCCAATTCTGTTGCTATTTGGCTATGTATTAGTTGTTCTGGTAGTTTCTCTCCTAACATCGTTATAGGTTCTGTTGTTGAGAGTACATAACGATACCCCAAAGGTCTCTGCTTCTCATTTTGCCATCTTTCGCGTTTTTCTATTGTATAATATGTATTATCTATCCCTTCTTCTGCAGTAGTTAATCTTAGAGCGATAATTGCATCAAAAGCATGTTTTGTAACAGAATGTCCATCTATAGAGATTTTTTCAGGATTGGTAAAATATATCTGAAAAATTTCTTTTAGTTTATTTGTATCTCTATCAACACTGGTTACTTCAAGTGCAGGGTAAAGATATTTGGATTTGTATATAGGTATAGGCATACCAGTTTTAGAGAGTATAGGTTTACCATTTTTATCTCTATATACCTTTACTCTGTTTTCTTCTTGTTCTCCTTTCTCATATTGTAATATTCTAGTTTCTTCTTCGTTATTTTTAATGTATGACAAATCAGGTTGTAATATTCCAAAAGTGTAATCTTTTTTCTGTATGTATATTGGTTTTCCTTTTTTGAAGAGTCTCTCTCTACTGTCGAGAGCATATGCATTGGAAAGGACTATAATATCGTTATTTTCATAATAATCTTGAACCCCTATTTCACCCCGATTAAAACCCTCTATATTTTCTATATCGATATTTTCTTGTATGGGGTATGTTTTACAAGATATGAGTACTGGTAGAGGTAAAGCTTCTTCTATTATTCTGTTAAACTCATCTACTTCAGCAGTATCTTTTTCTACTTTTATTCTATTTTCTATATCCATATATTAATATTAACAGAAGATATGGTAATTTAGTAGGTAAAATGATATAATATACTATAGGTTGAGGTCCTTTAAAAAAAGAAAAGAGGTGAAGTTTGTATAATATCAAAAGTGCACCCGTAAGATTTCTTCTTAATGGGTTAGAATATGTAGGTTTGAGCACATTAGATGAAAAAATCTTTATTAATCTTACAGACAAAGATATTGTTTTGGCCGATGGCTTCACAATTTACTGTTCTGGACATATTGCACGTTTGACTAATGATGGCCATATAATTGGTCTTCCTCAAAGAAGTTTTAAAAACGTGTACTATATCGTGGAAAAAGATGTTTATGAAGCATCTGGCAGAGAAGATCTTTGTACGAAAGTTACTCTATCAACTGTTTCATCTAAAGGCGTGAAATTGAGAGTTTATCCAAAAAAGAGGAAATTGGATTAATTCATTAACTCGTTGCTTTGAAACCACAACCTAAAGGAAGATGGGTGTCTTTTAACAAAAATATGTGAAAACTATGTAAAAGACACCTTCTCTTTATAAACTTACTTAACCGTAACAGACTTAGCTAAATTTCTAGGTCTATCCACATTATTCCCTAACTTAACAGATAGGAAATACGAAATTAATTGGAATGGTATAGCATTACTAATACTAGAAATATTACCAACCTGTGGTGTCTCAACATACCTATCAAATACCTCCATCTTACTAAAATCCTTACTACCAATACCTACAGTAAAAGCACCTCTTGTCTTTACTTGTTCCATAGCACTGATAAGATCTGCACTATCCTCACTCTCCTTTGATGGAATAATACCAAATACAACGGTCCCCTTCTCTATCAATGCAATCACACCATGCTTAAGTTCTCCTGCTGCAAAACCCTCAACATGCTTGTATGATATCTCCTTAATCTTAAGAGCTCCTTCAAGTGCAATAAATGCATTCTCTCCTTTACCTAGGATAAAAGCACTATCTTTCTTTACCATGTAGTTTGAAATATCTTTAATATTTTTAAAACTCTTCTCTGTAAATAGCTTTACTATCTCCTTAGATACCTCTTTAATATTCTTTTTAGCTGTTCTGTATTTCCCTACAACACTCATAGCTAAGAGATAACCCCATGCACACTGTGCTGTAAATACTTTTGTAGATGCTACACATATCTCAGGACCTGAATTTGTGTAATATTCAAAATCAGAAAGCATACTCATAGCAGTAGCATGCATATTAACAATACTTGCTACCTTACACCCCTTCTCTTTCATCTGTTCAATAGCTTCAATTGTATCTGCTGTCTCACCACTTTGTGAAAATGCAATTACAATATCTCCTTTTTTAACAATAGGTAGGTAAGATTTAAATTCATAACTCTTAATCTCTTGAGCATCAATATTAGCAATATTCCTTAAGAAATATGCTGTCTGTCCTGCTGCAAAACCAGCAGTACCAGCACCTACTAGATATACTTTCTTTCCTTTCTTAATCTCTTCAACTAACGGTTCTAAATCTTTCTCTGTATAGTTTGTTGCAAAAAGTAATGTCTCTTTCTGGTCAACTATTTCCTTTATCATAAAATGGTCAAACTTCCCCTTCTCTATCTTGTTGTATTGATACTTCAACTCCTTTATCTCAACCTTTTTCTTTCTGTTTTCAAGAATATTAAATATTTCAATATCCTTACCATCAATCTCTACCATATCGTAGTTTTCTAGTAATACAGCTTTGTTGGTTGCTGGTGAGAAAGAGAGTGTGTCTGAAGCTAGATATATACCATCTTTAGCAATACCAGCAACTAGTGGAGACCCATTTCTAAGGGCATATATCTTTCTATCTTTATGACTTAATACAGCTACTGTATTCCTACCTTCTAACTTTTTGAAAACATGAATGATAGCTTCTTTGAGAGACATCTTATCTAATTCTTCCTCTATTAGTCTTACAATTACCTCTGTATCTGTTTGTGAGATAAATTTAACACCTTTTTTAATTAATTTTTCTTTTAATTCAGCAAAGTTTTCCACTATACCATTCTGTACAAGAGTAAAATCACCTCTTGTTGAAATGTGAGGATGTGTATTTATTTTCGTTACACCACCATGTGTAGCCCATCTAGTATGCCCAATCCCAACAGTGCCTTTTGGTAGTTTCTTGAAAGCATCATGTTCTTTGATTTCACCGATATCTTTGTATTGATATATTTGATCTTTTCCTAATATTGCAATACCCCATGAGTCATACCCTCTGTATTCTAATCTTTTTAAACCTTCAAAAATCATATCATTACACTCTTTAGTTCCAGAATATCCAAATATGCCACACATATCTTTACATAGTTATTTTAAATTTGGGAACTGTTAGTTACTTTTTGGAATTGTAGTAACTTTTAGGTCAACAGTATGACCTGAAGGTGTCCGCTGATAGTTCGATAACCTTCACCTCGTAGTAGTTTCCTTAAGACTACCCATACGCTTTTATATTAAATATCCCTGTTTACATATTACAGGATATACAGAAACAGTCAAGATACTTATCTTCTCTTTTGTCTACTGTTTAGCAAGCTTGCATAGTACATTAGGTTTAGGATTGAAGAAACTAATCCAGCAAAGTATGTTAGTGCTGCTGCATTTAATACCTTTCTAGCACCATCTCTTTTTCCTTCTGTTATGAGGTTATACTTCTCTATGAACTTCATCCCCCTCTTACTTGCATCTAATTCTACAGGTATTGTAATGAGAGAGAAAAGAACACCTGTTGAGAAGAGTATTAAACCAAGTTGTGCTAATTTGAATTGTGTTAGGAAGAGTCCCGCAAAGAAGAGTATATATCCTATGTTTGTTCCAATATTTGTTATCGGTACAAGTGTTCTTCTAAAGTTGTAAATACCAGATGCTGAGAATTTCTGTTGTACATGTCCCATCTCATGAGCTACAACAGCTATATTTGAAACTGATTTAGAAGACACATTTTCTGAAGATATAGCAACTATGTTTTGTGTTGGATCAAAGTAATCCCCCATTGGTTGTCTATTAGGTAATATATCAACAGAGAAGTTTTCTCCTTTTTTAATCTCTTCTGCTGCATCTAGTCCTGTTTTACCACTTTCTGCATCTTCTTTAGAGTATTTATTAAATGTTGTTTTTACATATATCTGTGCAAAGATTGAAAGAAGAAGTCCTGGTATTGCAAACATCCAATATATTGGTTCTATTCCCATATTATTACTAACTTAATTTAAAACTTTTCTATATTCATTTTATCATAGAATGTAAAATGGATAGTTATTCTGTTTCTTTATTCTCTTTTTGCTTGCTTTACTTTTTTGTAGTATATTTTATCTATGGAATTTAAAAAAGGTGAAAAATATATCTGTCTATTAGCTCCATCTTTCATAACTGAGTACCCCTATCCTGATATTGTATACAGATTAAGGAAGCTAGGGTTTGATAAGGTGATGGAGGTAACATTTGGTGCTAAGATGACCAATCTTACCTACTACAACATTATTAAAGAAAGTATTGCTAAAGGAGAGAAGAAAACATGGATTGCTAGTCCGTGTCCTACTATTGTTAACTTCATTAGAGTAAAGTATCCTCACTTGGTTGAGAATCTAGTTCCTTCACACTCTCCAATGGGTTGTATGGCTCTCATTGCTAAGAAGATGCATCCTAAGCACAAGATTGTATTTATCGGTCCATGCATGACTAAGAAGATGGAAGCAGGAGAAACAGGATTGGTAGATCATGTGCTTACATTTGTAGAATTAGAACAACTCTTTAAAGAGAAAGATATTCCAGAGGAGATAGAGGAAGGTAAGTATTGTATTGGGTTTGATAAATTGTACAATGACTATACCAAAATATATCCTGTTTCTGGAGGTCTCTCTGATACTTTAAACTACAGACATATTCTCAAAAAGAGAGAGATATTGGTAATGGAGGGACTTAACAATCTCATGCCAGTATTTGATAAGTTTAAGGATGGTGTATACAAGCATTACAAGTTTTTAGATATTCTTAACTGTGATGGAGGTTGTATTAATGGTCCTGCTATGATTAGTGAAAAATCATTAACGCAAAGAAGAAAGAAGGTGTTTAAATACAGAGATTATGCAAGAAGATATGAAAAAGATTTAGGTAGAACAGGATTGAAAGCTCATGCAGATGGTATTAATTTTGAGAGGAAATTCTAATGAATCCTTTTATGCAGTTAGCTATATACAAGGCTAGAGAGGGTATGCAGAGAGGTCATGGAGGTCCTTTTGGTGCCGTTATCGTAAAGGATGGTGAGGTGATTGCTTCAGCACATAATGAGGTGTTGAAAGAAGATGACCCTACTTCTCATGCAGAGATTCAAGCAATTAGAGAAGCAAGTGAGAAATTAAATACACATGACCTTTCAGGTTGTGAGTTGTATACAACAGGCAAACCTTGTCCAATGTGTAAGGGTGCTATACAGTGGGCAAAGATAGAAAGAGTGTATTATGGTTGTGATTATGAGGATGCAAGAAGGATAGGTTTTAATGAGATGAGTGGTAATAGTGAGAACTATGTGGAGGAACAAATAAATCAGGAAGAATGCCAAGAACTCTATGATGAGTATCTTACTACAGATAGAGAAACTTACTAGTCTTTAAAGTTACTTCTTAGCATACAACTTAATATCTACAACAACAGCTCTCTCTTCATTTAACATAACAGGATTGATATCCATAGAAACAATCTCAGGATATGTTACAAGCATACTCTGTATCTTCATTATCAAATCTATCAATTTCTCTCTTGCTAACTTAGGTTTACCTCTGTATCCATCAATTATCTTAGATACATTTGTTTCAGATAGTATTGCATCTACTTTCTCTCTTCTTTCTGGTATTAAGATATGCTTAATATCTTTGTAAACTTCTGTATATATACCACCTTTTCCTACAGCTAGTAAGTGACCAAACCCTACTCCATCTTTCTCATAAATATGACTATCTCCTTCCCTATTTGCACCTATGAATATTTCTAAATTAGCTTCAATCATTTCTTGAATAAGGATGTTAGGTGCAGGATTACCAGTTATCTTCATTATGGTTTCTCTTAACTCCTCAAACTTCTCTTCAAACTCAGTTATTGTTCGTATATCAAGATAGAGAGCTTTGTAATCTGTCTTGTGTGCCAAGTCATCTGCTGTTGCTTTGATTGCTACAGGGAAGATTGTTGATGCAAAATCTCTTGCTTCTTCTAAACTACTAGTAACAAGTTGTTTAGGATAATCTATCCAGAATTCGCTCATAATGCTAATGGCTAAAGAATCAGGTAATACTACAACTTCATCTGTATTCTCAACATACTCAAGAATCTCTCTCTTGTTTCTAGTCTTTTTAAGGAACTTACCAGCATCTATTGGTTTGTTTAGGTCTCTTCCTAATTCAAAGTTAACTAGTTTAGCAATTAGATGCATTGCTTCTTGTACATCATTAAACCATGGTGTTTTCTGCTCATCTAGAATCTTAAAACCTTTCTTAACTTCCTTTCCTCCTAGATAGCAGGCAAAGATAGGTTTTGGTGATTGAGACACTATCTCATTTATTGCTCTGGATGTTTCTTCCACTTCTGTCATTAACTGTGGTGTAAGAAGTACTAATACACAGTCTACATCAATATCTTCTAACACTATCTTTATACTATTAGCAAATCTATCACTTTTAGCATCTCCAAGTATATCGATTGGATTTTTAATAGATGCCTCAACAGGTAATTCTCTTTTTAGTTTTGCTTGTGTTTTCTCGCCTAGTTCTGTAATTTCTAGTTCTTCATTCTCTGCACAGTCAACAGCTGTTATACCTGGACCACCTGCATTTGAAACTATTGCAACCTTTTTACCTTTTGGAAAACTTGCATAATCTACTAATTCTATTAATTTGTATAGTTCTTCTGAGTTTTCAGCTAGTATAATATTTGCTTTCTTAACAGCTGCTAGTACGGTATCATATGAGGATGCTAGAGAACCTGTGTGTGATGATATAGCTTCTTTTGATTTCTCAGAGCTTCCAGGTGCTATTAGTAATATTGGTTTCTTGGATCTCTGTACTATTGATACAAATTCTTTTCCATCAGAGAATTCTTCTAGATATATTGCTATTGCTTTTACTTCTGGATGAGAAATAAAGTATGGTATTAATTCATTTTCATTGATATCTGCTTTATTCCCAACAGATATGACATGTGAGAAGCCTGAATTTCCTTCATTTGCCATATCTAATACTGCTGTACAGAATGCTCCAGATTGTGATATGAATGCTACATTTCCATCTGGTGCATTCTCTTTAGCAAATGTTAGATTAATATTTGCTTTGTTGTTGATAAAGCCAAGACAGTTTGGTCCAATTAATCTAATCTTTGCATTCTTTAGTTTGTTTGTAATTCTCTCTTCTAGTTCTCTACCTTCTGTACCAGTTTCTCCAAATCCTGCAGAGATGATAAGGACTGTTTTTACTTTTTTCTCAATACATTGGTCTACTGATTCTTCTACCATTTGATATGGGAGAGCAATACATGCTAAATCTACATTTTCTTCTATCTCTAAGATTGAAGGATATGCTTTTCTTTCTTGTAGTACATCGTATTTAGGATTTATTGGATATATCTTTCCATTGTATCCTCCTTCAATTAGATTTCTTAGTAGAACTGCTCCAACTTTTTCGCTGTCTTGGGAGACTCCGATGATAGCAATAGATTTTGGTGATAGTGTTTCTTCCATATGTTTTGTTAGTTACAATATTTTAAAAGTCCTCTTATATCATATTCCCTTACTTCATCAACAAGCTCTGATTGTATCCCTTTTCGACTTTGTAGTCTATCGTAGAAGGTAGGAATGGTGTTATCCTGATGTATTATACCTGTATATATTTTACCTGTTTGGGACATATCTTTTGCTAACCTTAGAGCATCATCAATTGATGTTTTATCATACTCTTGTAGAGTTTCCAGCTTAACAATGTGTTCATTAAACCATTGTGGAGTGCACTCTTTATTGTATGTTGGACAGCTTTGAGCAATCTGTATTACACTGCATCCTTTATGTTCTATCCCCTCCTTTATTATCTCTGTTAGTTGTTGTGGGTCTCCACTGTATGCTTTTGCAAAGAAAGATGGCTTTAGAGAGAGTATGAAGTGATTAACATCTAAATCTCTTTCAGGTTTTCCTTCTGGTAGTGCATACATCTTTTTTCCTTGTTTGGTTGTTACTGTTGCTTGTCCAGTAGTTAGTGCAAAGTTTTGATTGTCATGAATTAGAATGGTCATATCATAGTTGGATTTGATAGCATTGATTAAGTGATCTATACCCTCATGGAAGCATGCTCCATCTCCTTGGTCTGCAATGACAGTATATTTTCTGTTTGCTAAGTGTGCTCCTGTAGCTAATGCAACTGCTCTTCCATGTAATCCTTTGAATGCATATGTATTTACTGTGTCTGCACCATTTCCATTACATCCAATATCAAAAGATATGAATGCTTCTGATGGTGAGATATTTAATTCAGCTAAAGCTTTTTTAAGTGCTACATGGATAGCAAAGTTTCCACATCCTGGGCACCATGTAGGTTTTCTTTCTGTATTGTATATATTGATATCCATACCTATACCTCCTTTTTTTCTAAATAGTTAAGTATGTCTTCGATGAAGAATGGTCTTCCATCGAATTTTAGTAGTTTTTCATTAAACTTGTATCCTGTTTCTTCTGTTAGTAGCTTTCCTAGTTGTCCTGTTTCATTGTTTTCAATTAGTATTAATCTTTTTCCTTGTGCTATTAATTCTTTTAGTCTTTCTGTTTTAACTGGGTATATGTATTCATAGTGGAGATATCCAATATCTTCATTAGAGAGAGAGGTGTTTATAATATCAAGAACGGGGTTTTTAGTATTTCCTGAGCCTACTAGTATAGTTGTGGCATCTAGGCTACCAAAATATTCTGGTTCTGGTATTTCTGCTTTTAGTTTTTCTAACTTCTTTGTTCTTTTTTTACTCATTTCCCATACTTTTTGAGCATTTTCTGTTGAGTAACCTTCTTCTGTATGTTCATCACTGGTGTGTAGGTATGGTTTTTGATTTTTTGATGGTATCCATCTTGGTGATATTCCATCTGTAGTTAGTTGGTATCTCTTTTCTCCATGTTGTAGTCCTCTTTCAATTCTTTCATTAGGTGGTAGTGCATCTAATGAGAAGAGTCCTTCTGCTATTTGTTTTTCTGTTAATACAATTACAGGTAGTTGGTATTTGTCTGCAATATTGAAAGCTTTTTGTATGAGTGTGAAAGCACTTTTTGCATCTGCAATCTGTATTACACATCTTGGGAAGTCTCCGTGTGCTATCTTTGTTGCTGCTATTATATCTCCACTACCTGTCCATGTTGGAACTCCTGTACCTGACCCTATTCTCTGTGCTACTACTATGACTAGTGGTGTTTCAGACATTCCTGAACATGATATTGTCTCACACATGAGGTCAAATCCTCCTCCAGATGTGGCTGTCATGGCTCTTGTTCCCATGTACATAGCTCCCATGGTCATTTGTACTGCTGTTATCTCATTCTCTGCTTGTTTTACCAATATTTTAGTATCATTGGCACTTTCTCCTAGGAATTTAAATATGGATGTGGCTGGTGTCATTGGGTATCCAAAGAATGCTCTCATGCCTCCTGCTAGTGCTCCTAGACTAATTGCATCGTTTCCTGTCATTGTCATTTTTCTGTTATTTGAGGTTTCTAACTCTTCTATATCAATATCTTCACTTAAGGTTGGTTCATAGAGAGGTGAGTTATATCCTGCTTGTAGACAGGCTCTCTCTGCATCCATATCTATATTTTTACCTTCAAACATCTCTTCTACTGCTTCATTTAGTATCTCTAAGTTCTGTTTTAATATTTTCCATATGAAGCCTGCTAGTACAGCATTTGCCATGATTGGAGGAGCATTGTTTTCTTTTGCTATCTCTTCTGAGTCTATGAGGATTACTTTAATGTTATTCTGTTTGATATATTCTTCTTCACTAGGAGTTAGTTCTAACTCTTTGCCATCATATATTACTATTCCGTTAGGTAATACATCTGTGATGTATTCTTCTAGGGATCTTTCAGACATACAACATAGTATGTTGGTTTTAGATGAAGAACTATTTATACTACTGTTTGATATATCTATTTGGTAGTTTGCAAAACCTCCTTTTATTAAGGATGGGTATTCTCGGTTGGAGAAAGTATAGTAGCCTGCTCTGTTTAGAGATTTGGTTAGGATAGTGCCAACACTATTGATTCCTTGTCCACTTTCACCCCCGAATTTTACTATTATTCTTTTAAGATACATAGGCAGTTGATAATATATTACTGTACATCAGTACCAATTCTACCCAATCCGTTGAAGAAAACATAGTTGAATATAGAATGGGTATATCTCTCTGCTGGGATTATAACTTCTTTTGCTCTATATGTCCCGCCACATGTTGCAGAGGCTTGGAGTTTGTAGATGTCAAAATCGGAACAAGATCCCCCAGGTACAGCATTTTGTTCTGCTTGGTACGAAAAATTAACTTCATTATTTATTGCTGTTAATCCTACAACCGAGATATTTCTTCCATGAAGAGGTATTTGAATTTTACTGTTCCTGTCATATAGTGTCCAGTTCTCAGTAAAATTTCCATAAGTATCATCAAATCTATAACTTGTAGTATGATCGTAATCATATTCTCTAATTCCCTCACCTTCTTTGTGTATGGTGTTGACCATTAAGCCAGCATCACTGTGTATTGGTTCTTCAACTGTTATGAAAAGAACACAACTACTACCATCAACCACAAATGAAAATGTTTGTCCAGGTTTTATAGTAATTACATCACCAGGGGCAACTCTTGTTAAAGAAAGTGTATATTTATTATCTAAACCTTCTTGTAAAGGACAGATGTCTAATGCTTGTAAATCAAGAGGGTGTCCTAGTTTTTGGGTTATTTGAGTTATCTGAGTACTACCAATATCATAATTTCCTTCTATACCCATATCAGCATTAATAGGGAGAATTAATTGACTAGCAGGAGGTTTAGGAGGGTCTGGTAGCTTATTAAAAGCTTCAAAATAGGTTTCTTCATAGGTCTTTCCTAAAACCATACCACCAACCTCTAACCACTGTTCCAATGTACTCAATAGTAGGTTATCTAATATCATATCTGCTACTTGATATGCTTCTGATGAGTTTCTTTCTTGTATTGCCATTTTCTTTGATTTTTGAGATCTAGCAAATACAGCAAAACCTATCATAGAGGATATTATTAGTATTATCATAATGATAGCTAGTGCTTGTGCTTTGTAATGTTTTTTCATATTTATTATTTTACAAAGGTTTAAATCCAACTTCTCTTTTATGTACAGATTTATCTACATCAAAGAAAAGTTCTGCAAATTTAGTATACTTAGGATGATAGTTGATAATTAGTGCTGGTTTAAGTGGATTATCTGCACCTAAGTTTCTTTGTAGAACGAATGCAGGAGATTCTCCTCCAATACCAAAGGCAATTAGTCCTCCTACTAGTAATACTTGGTCATGGTTCTCAGTTACAGCTGCATCTTGGGCTATCGTTATCCTTTCTTTAGCAAGTAGAAATGCATCTATTCTGTCTGTACCACCAGTAGCATGTCCATCATTTACAATTATGTTCTTTTCAGAAAATATGAACATTGCATCATTGTTACTAGTTGCTTTTAGATCATCTGTTATCTTTATATCATCTTTGGAATATATTAAGATTTTACCACTGTATGTGCCTCCTACATCTTCACCTACTCCTGGTTTGTAGTAACATCCCTCTGGGGCATCACAGATATATTGACCAGAGGAAGGAGTAATTAACTTAAGTTTCTTGTTCATAGAAATGTTTGCTTCTCTCTTGAGTGCTTCATAGAGGTTTACTTTGTTCTCTTCGTTTGTATCTGTAACTCCTACTGCTACGGCTGGATTTTTATCTCTATCTGTAAATCTAAGTACATCCCTTATTGCATTAGCACCTGTTGCTAGGAGTTCTGAACCTAAGTTGTAGAAGTGATTATTGGGATCTAGTAGCTTAGTTCTGTAATCAACACTACCTATTGAGTAAAATATTCCTCCTTTGGTTGACATCCATCGGTCGTAGTTTATAGGGTCAATACCATCATTACCATCTTCACCTGTTCTTGCATAGTTACAGGCATTGTCAAAAGCTGTGATGAAGAATTTTAATGTTCCAGCAGAAGTATCTTGAGTATTAATCCTCATAGATGTTTGACGCTTATTACGGTTTATTGGATGTAACCAACCACTGTCTACAGGTATATTACCAATTTTGTTATCTTCCAAATCTTGAGGTGTAACAAAATCTTCTTCTGGTATAGTTGTTGGTTGTATTCTTTTAATTTCATCAGCATCTGTTTTTGCTGTGGTCACATTTACAACGGTATGTTTTAAATCCGAACCTTCCTCATTGATAGTCCAGAACAAGTCTAGTAGTTTCTGTTCTCCTGCTACTCGTTCTAATTTAGCATTTTGGTATACAGGTTTGATAAAATCAAAATGCCAACTCTCCTGTCCTGAGTGTTTTACATTTTGAGAGTCTAGGTATACACCTCCACCATCAGCAGAGGATTTTCTTGAGAATGTAAATATATCACTGAAACCTACATAAATATCATATTCTCCTACGATTGATCCTGGTGTAGCTGGGTTTGGAAATTGTAAGGTTACTACTACTTCTACCGTTGAACCTGTCTTTGTATATATTGCTGTGGCGCTCTCTATTATCAAGCCCTGACTACTTTGGACTTTAGGGTCTAAGTCTCCCCCTGAAGAAGGTACATCTCTACCCCAACCTATTAACCTGTTTTGAGCGTTTTCGTTTATTGCCTTGTAAAGGTGTGTTTGTCCACCTGAGAGGAATGGGAAGAACATTCCTACCTCATTAGGATTAGTATGTGTATCTCCAGGTCCCATTGGTACTACTTGGTTTAAATCATTACTTAAATCACCAACACCTCTTTTAACTAGCCATAGTGAGAGCCCATTTATATCACTAACCCCATCAGGGTCAGATCCAGTTATTGTGATAGTTAACGGGTTGTTTGCTTGTAGACCTGTATATCTTCCTGCATTACATCCTTTTACCACTGGATCTCCTGTTATCTCTACGGTTTCAACTAGTGGGAGATAATCTACTTTGTATTTTGGCTCTATGTATACGGATCGTTTAATACCATGGTCACATTTGTTACTTGTAGTGAATCTTGTTGCAAAGTAACCAGTAGCTCCTTCTTTGAGAATTTGATTTGCAACTTTAGCTTGACCTTTGAAGTTTACAGTGTCAGGTGTACTTTCTACTACACAGAAGTCTTCACCTACTACACCGTAACAGTTTCCAACTGTATCTTTCCATTCTTCATTGAGACCATAGTTTTCGACTAGGAAGTCATATCTTGGATTACGGTATGTTCCTGGTGTTAATGATGGTTGTGATGCTCCAATGGTTACAGAGTTATCTGGTTGTGTTCCTGGTAATGGTTTTCTTACTCTGGTATGTGTACTTGTAGAGAGGAAGTATGTGTATCCATTTATTGTAATTCTTGGGTTTGTAGGTGATCCTGGTACTACACTGGGTTCGTCTTCATATGCAGGAGCTGTTTTTTCATTACAGTAAACACCACATTCTGTATATCTATTACATCTAGCTGTACCTAGGGGACAGAGTGTTATCTCTCCAGGTGTAGGTAAATGATATCCAGGAGGAGGAACTACATTACAGTCTCTACATGTTCCTATTGGATAGCATTGGTATGTTGTTGTTTGACAATTATCTCTTTCATTGGAGCAACGAGTTCTCCACTCACAATTTATTGGACCTGTTGGATTACATGTTGTTGGTTCTAAACGATAGTTGTCAGGACAGGTTTTTGTACATTCTGTACATTCTCCTTTGGGATAGCAATGTCTTATTGAATTAGGACATGAATCACCACATTCATTTTTGGGGTTGGAGCAGAATTGAGTGCTTGCTATACCGCAGTGATTTTCATTTGGTGTTTGAGTTGATGGACAAGCTGGTGGTGTACAGGTTTGGCAGGAGGAATCACAAGGATCGCAGCAATATAGGTTACTTGTAGGAAGATTGCCCTCTGCGCATTGTATGTCACTACAAGAAGTTGCATAACTACCCTGGGAACAACAAGGTATAATGGGGTCTGAGGCTGGTGCACATGGCAAAGATGGGTAATAAGTAGGACCAGAACATATCTTGTTACTGCACTGATAAAGATCTGCTGATGTGGAAGAAAAACAAATCCCATCACCACAGTAATCGCCACATACGGTTCCCAGAACCTCTTCTCTTTCTAAACTAAACACCCAAAAAAACAAAACAAAAAGAATAATAACAAACAGTTTCTTTTTCATATAAAAAGAATAAAAGATAATTGTAGAATAGTCAACATTATGATAAAATAGTAGTATAGGTAAACATAATAAATTTATATTTTTTAATATATATGGATACACAAGAACCTAGATTAGATAGTGATATTGTTGTAGGTGATGTTAATAGAGATTTAGACTATGAGATAGATGATGTGGATGTTGATACATTTGAGGATATTCCTAATGTTCCAGTAGAAGATACTAAGACAAATGAAAAGGGAGGTAGTATTAAAAATGTTAGGAATATAGCAGCTAGATCAATGCTTTGTCTTACATCTTTAGGAGCTTTAGTGCTAGATGCTTGTGTACCAGAACAGGTAACAGAAGTGATAGAGAAACCAGCAGTTACAGCTCCATTGCCTACATCTACTAAGGAAGATATTGAAGAAGTAACACCTTTACCTACTCTAGTAGAGAATGTACCTACAGAGGTAGTTACTAATCCAACTATTACAGAGGTTCTTACAGAAGAAGTACCAACAGAGACACCAGAGCCTACAGCTACAGTCCAAGTAGAATCTAATATTCCAAAGAATGTACCTACTGAAAAGAATGAGAATTTTGATTTTAATGCTACAGATTTACTTAATTGGAATGAATATCAGTTAGTAGAAGTAGAGACATTAGATGTTTCAGAGACAGTAGAGACAGCATATGAGGGAGAGAATCATTTGTATTTGATGCCGTTATATGATCCCGAGTCAGGAAGAAGTGAGCATACTGCTACAGTTAAACTTGTGTTACCTGTAGGGTATACTTTCAATATAAAGGAGAAGAGGTTAGTAAAAAATGAGAAAGGTGAGATGTTAACACTTGGAATAGTCGAGGATTCCTTTGATTGTGGAACAAATAGAAGTAAATTTACTCTACTACTAAATGCAGTAGACAGACATAATGAAATACAAGGTTTTGTAGAAGAGAAAGCAAAAAATTATAATGTTATAACAGGAATAACTAGCTATGAGAGAGATGATGTAAATATGGTAAGAGGAGAGTTACTCTCATTTCAAAGACTACTTGAATATCAAGAACAAATTGGTGGGTTTAGACCAGGGGAAGAGATATCACTTTTTGAAATCTTTCAACCTACAGAGGGTGCTTTTCACACAGGTATAGGTACTGTGAACGGTGGAAGAACAGCTTATCTTTTAGGAAGTCAGTTTTTAGCCTCTTCTTTAAATCGTCTTTCACAGAAGGATGATTCGTCTATAGAAAGAGTTGAATACAGGAAGATTGTTGTAGGTTGTTTCCCAGGGCCTTTTACTATGGAAACAGAGAGGTGGAATATAGGAGTAGGGGTAACGAAAAGTAGTGATTTTACCTTTAAAATAAAATCTGATAATCCAGATGCTCGATATTTCTTCAAAATAGAACCTATATTCTCGAATATAAATATGGCTAAATCTATGGCTTGGGCTTCTCCATTTGACCCTCCTTTTTCAAAAGAACATTCGCGAATTATACATGGAGCAACAATAAGCTTGGTTAAAGAATTACCAGATGGACAAATAGAAATGATAGATACACTCATAGAGAACTATAATCAATACATTGATAGTAATGCAACTATTCCTATGGTTATACCTCAGGGTATTACAATGGATAGATATTATCTAGAAGAGGGAAACCTGAAGGAGTTATACGGTACAGGAAAACCTTTTCCATATATTCCTACTAGTCAAATAAACAGATTTTTTGATTAACAGTTTTTCAAATTTAATAAAGAATTAGTCTAGTTTTATAAGTGAATAGAGTATAAACTTCTCTAGTTGCAGATTCTCAGAGTTTTGATTAAGTAGAGTATCTATGTAGGTGTTTCTATCACTTATTACAGAATTCCTTATTTTCTCTTCTCCAGCATTACAAAAGACTTGGTCGAAAAACTCTTTATTTGTTAAATCATTTTTACAGGATGATATTATATCTTCTAACTTCTCGTTTTCTTTATTTGACAGAGAAAAGAAATATACTTTATACAATAATCCTGGCGTTATTTCTTTATAGTTCTTCGTATTTATTAAAATATCTTGTAGTTTCTTTGCTTCATCATAGTAACTGAAAAGAAAGCTTTCAGCGATTGTTGTTATAGTAACTGTTTGTTGTTTAACTTCACCGGTGAACAACAATCTAATCTTTCCATCTTTTACATCAATCTCTTTTAAACTTAATTCTTTAAAATAGGTCATATAAGGATAATTATTATCAATCCCTGTTTCTATTGCCAAATACCCATTTTTCTCAGAAAGTAAATTGCTTTGTGTAATCATTTTCCCATTTCTTATTATTTGTTGAACAGCCATATTATTGGGTATTAATTCTACATACAAATCCTCATCCCCCATATCCTCTAAAGTTATATTATCAAGCTTATATTTAAAAGGATTAACTTTAGTGTAATGTATATGGATATTTACAGGTATATAATGGTTAGGTTTAGTTAATATATCTTTATATATAAAATCTTCCTTATTTAAACATGGTGAAAACTTCTGCCAACCTTGATAATCTTTATATACAATGTAAAACTCTTTACAAAGTTTTCCTCTTGACTTAGAAGCATCTTTTTCCTCTGTCTCTAGTAAAAAACCTTGGCATATAGCATTTATTTCATTCTCCTCTTCCTTATATTCCATACAATCAATAAACTCTCCTTCATGCTTATCCAATGCAAACCACTTACCATACTTAATACCATTGTGAATAACATCCTTGTAGAGAAGTATAATACCAGCTATTAGGGATAATAAGAAACTAATGGATAATATAACAATTGTCTTCTTAGAAGCAGTAATCTTCATATAATATATCCTACATAGAACTTAAAACCCTGTCAATATTATAAAGTAAATCTTTCTTATCCTGTGCATTCTCCATTAACCATTCTAAATACTCCCTATCTGTCTTAACAACATCCTCAAGGTTATACCCTGCATACTTACCAAATGTAAGTGTACGAATATACTGTGGTTCTTTAGATATAGTCATCATATTCTCTGGTGTAAGTACAGAATTATGTTGTAAATAATCAAAAAGATTCTTAAGTACAATCACATCACCCATAGCATCATGTGGTAATATTTCAGTATCTTTTTCTTTTTTGTAAAGACCTAAATAATATCTAAGATATTGTAATGAATAGCTCTCAAGGTCTCTCTTGTTCTCATCTTCTAACATATTCCTAGCTACTTTAAGTGTACATATATATCTAGGTATCTCTATGCCTTTTTTCTTAAGTACTTCCATATCAAACTCTACATTATGTGCTACCCATATATATTCCTTACCTAAGTTATTAAGATATTCTTTTAGTGTAATCTCTGAGAAAAGAGTCATAGAGGTAGTATCTTGTACCATCCTCTCTTTAAACATAGGTTTGTCTTCTAGAAATTCAGGTGTAATATGGTGTACAGCCATAGCTCCAAACGATATATCTTGTTCAGGTTTAAAATATTCATTAAACTCCTTACCATCACTAGTTAGAAAAGCTAGTTGAATGATATCTTTACTCTGTACATCAGTTGTTTCTGTATCAAAAAAAAGAAATTTCTGTTCCATTACCTGACTATACTATCATATATGCTTCCCGTTTTCCCACCATTCTCTTTAGCTATCTGTATGAGTTCATTGAAATGTTTTCTTAACCATTCTACATCCCCTTTCCTATTATGAAGGAGAAGTACTCTACCCTTCTGTTTGTAGTAGAGCTTTCTTAGATAGTCCATATCTTCTAATTCTGTCATAGTCCATCTCATATTAAGGAGGTTGTTATCAGTAACCCACTTCATCCATACTCTATCAAAGTATCCATATGGAGCTCTTACACTCTTTATACTAAAGCTTTGATCTTGAAGTATGTTTCTAAATATATCTGTAAAAGTATTAAAATCTCTATCTAACTCCTCTACACTTCTTTTTCTAGCATGGTCTGTGGTGTGATACCCTATCTCATATCCAGAGTTGTATATATCTCTCCATAGTTCTAGATGTTCTGGATTATGTGGATTGATATATATTGTGTTTGGGAAGAATGTTGCTGTGATATTGTATTCTCTTAATAACTGATACATTCTTTTTGTTTGTTCAAAGTTATACGAATCATCTATTGTTAATACTAGGTTTTTACCAAATATTCCCCAATTATTAAGTGTATCATGTGGTAGTTTAAATTTATGAAAGCTATGTGCATTGATCTTAGGTCTTTGGGGTATATAGTAGGTGAAGTGTTGTATTTGATTATCTGGTAATTGAATGGTATATGTGTAGTGGTATTGTGATGATATATCATCGGTGTATTCATAGACGACTCTGTATTTGATTGGTTTTGAGATAGGTTTTGTAAAGAAGAACATGTGTTATTCTAACATATTTAGCATCTTTTCGTTATTCTTTTTCTTCACAATCTTTTATTATCTCAAGAAGACTTTTCCAATATTTAGAATTAACAAATTTTTCTACTTCTTTATTTGCAATCCTATTTATCTCTTTCTTTCCTACATTCTTTTTACCAATCACCTTCTTCATTTCATCTTCTAGACAATCCTCATGCCAGAATATATGTATATTAGGAAATTGTTTTTCAATCTTCTCCTTCTCTTTTTCCCAATTTTTAGGGAAATCCTTCTTTAGTTTATCTAGGTCAATGAAACAAATAACTATGTCAAAGTCTCTGTTGGAAGATGTTTGACAGCATTTTTGTAGTATTGTTTCAGGACTACCACCTGATGCATTATCTAAAAGAAAAGTCCATTTTGATGTATGATACTTAAACTTCTTGAGAGAAGAGAGATTCTTTATGAAGGTTTTATCTTTCCTTCCTTCACCAAAGAGCAGTCCTGTATATGGATGCCTTGTACTAGATTTTGATGTTTGGGAATGCTCCATATTTTCCAGCTAGATATTTATTTAAAAAATTATCATCACTTCTTACTCCATCTATTTTGTTTAATCTTTTAACAATGCTTTCTCCCTCATTGTTCTTTTCTGTTAAATAGATTTGGTGCATATCTAGCTTGTTCATACTAGCAAGTGAGAGTGAGGAGAAGATTAGTTGTGCATGTCCTTCAGCATTCTCATCTATGAAATATGTAATTATCTTGTTTAGAGCTTCTGGGTGTAATCCTAATTCTATTTCATCTATGATTGCGACTCCATTGTATTTGAGGGCTTTAAGTATCCTCGTCATTAGGAAAAAAATACTTTGTGTGCCTCTAGATTCATAGAGGAAAGGAAGCCTTCTATCTCCAACCGAAGTATTATGTATGCCTGATATTGTATAGTCTATAAATCCTTTCTCTTTTTTTTCTTCTTTTTCGATTTTTATATCAGCTAGTCCCAAGTCAAAATTCTTCATAACATCAAGAGTTTTTTCTTTTATTTCAGCATCTTCTTCGTATGATTTAAAGGCATCTATTTGGTAAGGGACAATATTGTGTTCTCCAATCTCATTTATATTAGTGTAGAAATTATTGAAATATTCTATGAGTGTATTGATTACTTCTATATCATAGAGAGATTTTAGAAATGGGATAAAGGAGATATCTTCTCTAATTCTTGGCAATATTGATGGTTTAAGATTTTTAAAATACCTCTTGTTTAATTCTAATATATTATCTTTCTCCCTTTTGAAAAGAGTAACAGGCTGTGCTCCTTTTTTAATCTCTTTTACGATTAGTATTTCTTTGTTTACACTGTTTTCTTTTAATACCAATTTGTATGTAAATATGTTTTCTTTAATCTCAAAAACTATTTCAATATTGGTAGGTTTCTTGTTATTGAAGAAATTGCTATATGGAATGAATATATTCTCTACATTACCATTTCTATTTAGATTTGTGAGAAAGTATCCAAGAAATCCAAAGAGTCTGATAACATTAGTTTTACCAGAAGCATTTGCACCTATGAAAGATGCTACTTTAGTTATCTGGTCTCCTTTGGGAGAGTTAAAGTAATCATAGGAATCTTTTTTGTTTGCAGTAAAATCAATTTCTTGTCTCTCTTTAAAGGAGTAGAAATTGTCAAATGTTATACTTCTAATCATAAGTTTTGTTAATTTTGAATATATTATACTTACCTAAACTAAGTATACAGAAAAGGGACAGAGATTGCAAGTTACTACAGATTATTGTAGTAAACACCAAAGTAACACTCTCTTAAATTGTGTATAATGAACTCATGGATGTAGAACTTTCACCTAAACAGAAAAAGGTGGTAGATAGTATCTTAGATTGGTACAAGGGTAAGAAGACTCGATATGTGACTCTAGGTGGGTATGCAGGTACTGGTAAGACTACCCTACTTGGTCATCTTGGGAACAGGTTGCATAGGGAGTATAAAGGGATTTCAATTGCATATTGTTCATTTACTGGTAAGGCTTCTTTAGTATTAAAAAAGAAATTAGAAGAGAGTAAGTCTTTAGCTCCTTCTGATTACATAGGTACTATTCATAGATTGATATACAAAGCTATTGTAGATGAGGATGATAATATCATCGGTTGGGAGAAAATACCTGTTGATTCTTTTGAATATGATTTAATTGTGGTAGATGAAGCATCTATGGTTTCTGAGGATATATGGAATGATTTACTTAGTTTTGAGAAACCAATTCTTGCTGTTGGAGACCATGGTCAGTTACCACCTGTTGAAGGTAAGTTTAATCTCATGGCTTCCCCTATGCTTCGTCTTGAGGAGATATATCGTCAAGAGAGAGGTAATCCAATTATCATGGTTTCAGAGCTAGCAAGAAAGTATGGAGATATTCCTGTAATGGAGTTCTCCTCTACTGTTAGGAAGTTTAGTAAGGAAGATGAGAACCTCCAAGAGTTTCTTTCAGAGAAGTTGTCTGGATATGATGAGAATATGATGGTACTGGTAGGATACAATCATACTAGGGTGAAGTTAAATAACGGGATTAGGCAATTTTTAGAGTTTGATAGTCCAAAACCTCAAATTGAAGACAGAGTTATATGTCTAAGAAACAATGCAGAGTTAGGAATATTTAACGGTATGTTAGGTACAGTTCAATCGATTGAGAAGAAGAATTTAGCAGATATGCTTGAATACTATGATGTTGATATACAGTTTGATGGAGAGGATAACCTATTCCATGGGAGTATGTCTGCTGAACAGTTTGGTCAGAGAGAAACTATGAGGAATATTGGTAGAGAGATAGATCTTTTTGATTTTGGTTATGCTTTAACTGTGCATAAGGCACAGGGTAGTCAAGCTGAGAAGGTTATACTCTTTGAAGAGAGGTTTCCTAAGATGGATGATGATATGTGGAGGAGATGGTTGTATACAGGTGTTACTAGGGCTGTTAGTGAGTTGTATATTGTTGGGAGGTAGAATATCATGTTATTTTAGAGAACATTCGGCTATACTAGAAATCATGGATAAACCTAAGAGGACATTAAACAAACAAGAAGGGGAACTATTTCAACGAGCTGTTGCTTTTACAATCTCTGTTGCAGATAAATACAAAGATGACAGAGCATATGAAGCCGCTTTAGTAGGTCTTTATGTAGGGTTAAAAGCTTATACAGATAACGAACACACATTTAACTTGGAAACATACTTACATTGGTTTGTTAAAACATCTATAGAATACGAGTTGGGGTACAAGAATAAGGATACAAAAATTTGGGGAGAGAAAAAAGAAAGTGCAGGGGAAAAATAAGTTCTTATTTCTCCCCTGAGGGTAGCTGTATTGTTGTTATTTATCGTTTACCTTACTTTGCTTGTGTGTCTGTTTTTGAGTCACGATCTCGATCGAAAAGTTTCCCAAGAGGATTAGATATTACATCTAAATTTTGGTATAATGTTAAGTAGAGAGGTGGAAGCCACCTGGCCCCTTTGTGCCAGGACTAAGCTTCCACCTTTTTTGTTATTTCCAAGATATCTATAATTCTTCTGTTTTTGATAATAATGATATTTAGATTTAAATCCTTTTTGTTTTTATGTGATGTTTCTCGCTTAATTCTATGTGTTATTTCTTGTTTGATTTGTATAACACTTTTTATATTTTCACTAATATCTAGAAGGATTACACCATTTCCTTTTATTTGTTCTAAAGCTTTTCTAGTTTGACTATCTGCACTAGATTTTCCTTTTGCTCTTTTTATCTCAAGTAATCTACCTGACCAGTTAGCATCAGGTGTTTTAAGTCCCATTTCACCTTTTCCAGCTAAAAAGTTAATTGTTCCACCAAACTTTGCAAGTAATAGTTTGGCTGTTTTCATTTCATGTTCACTTGGTTTCCTCCTTTTGGTAATTATTCTTCCTTTGTTAGGAATAAGATTTTTTCTAAAACAATCTTTGACACTTCTCACTTTAAAACTATCTTCTTTTTTCATGATATATATTTTAAAAGAAGGATATTAAATCTAGATTAACTTAGATTTTCATTAAGTTTTTAACTTCATTGTTGTCATATTTGGGGTTTTCTTGTTCTTTTTGTATAATGAAGTTGTGATAATACAAAACAATAGAGAAGAAAGTTTAATTACAGAAGCAGCTAAGATATCGGTAGAGATACTCTCTAAGCTTGGAGATATGGTTAAGGAGGGTGTAACACCTCTTGAAATTGATGAGTATGCTGGAGAGCTTTGTAGAGAGTATAAGGTACATCCTAGTTTTAAGAGAGTTAAAGACTA
This sequence comes from Candidatus Dojkabacteria bacterium, assembly GCA_012842045.1. GTDB lineage: Bacteria > Patescibacteriota > Dojkabacteria > SC72 > SC72 > UBA5232. The sequence continues at coordinate 128,697 of DUTP01000003.1, read as the reverse complement.
TTACCATAACACATGTATCTCTGTTAATGATGTAGCTGTACATGGTATTCCTAATGATATACCTCTTAAAAAAGGTGATTTAGTATCTATTGATTTTGGAATTGTATATAAAAAGATGTATACAGATCATTGTTGGACATGGTGTATAGGTAAGGCTGATGAAGAGAAGATGAAATTACTTCAGGCTGGTAGAAATGCAGTTGAGAATGCAATTCCTCAAGCTGTAGCAGGTAACAGAACAGGAGATTTAGGTTATGAAATGGAAAAGGAAGCTAAAAGAAATGGTTTTAATGTTTTAAGTGTTTATGTTGGACATGGTGTTGGTAAGAGTTTACATGAAGACCCTGAGATTCCTGCTTTTGGAAAGAGAGGTACAGGTTCTCTCCTAGAGGATGGTATGGTTATCTGTATAGAGTGTCAGGTTGTAGATGATGTTGATGGTGTTCATATTGATGAAGATGATTGGAGTGCTAGGACTGTTAATGGTGGTAATGCTGTTATGTTTGAATATATGGTTATTGTTAGAAAGGATTCCCCTACTATACTTACTAATACTCTTAGTTGGGGTGTAGAGAAGGTATAGGTTGCTTTTATCTATCATTTTATGGTATAATACTATAGGATTGTAAAAGATCCTGAACTGCTCATTAACAAAGGTCTAATTATTCTCCTAGGTTTAATAACGACATAGAGGCATTTATTTGTTTAGATGCTTGTTTGTCGTTATTAAATCAAAAAATAAAGTTTCCCATATTGGGAGAAGGAGAAAAAATGAAAAAAGAAAAAGTCAAAGAGTTTTTTTTAGTTGTTATATTTCTGATCGCATTTGCTGTATTGGTAAACTTCATCTTCTTTAAGGGGATGGAAGAGACAGAAGAAAAAAACAAGGAATGGGAGCGTGAATACGCTTCCTTAAAGCGTCAATTGGGGAACATTGTTCCGAATGCACAGGAAATCGTCTATCCCGAAAAGGAAGTGGTCCCATCTGGGACATATATACTACTGACAAATCGTGAAGAAGATGATTTATATTATCTCTCCTTCTACAAAGATGGGGAGAAAATTTGCCAGTGGGATAATCCCATTGTTAATCCATATTCTTTTAAAGATCTGGGGACAATATATATAAGCCAACAGAATTGCAAAGGTATGGGTATAGAAACTGTTGTTTGGGACTTATCCAAAAAACAAGCTTTTTTGGAAAACGGGGACGAAGTCCAAATATGGACTTTATCTGATACACAATTCTTTTCATTAAATTAGACCTTTGGAGGAACCGTACACAGAGCTTTAATGCTCAACATTTTACATGTGTGTACGGTTCCCTCAGGTCGTTTTTCCACACAACCAACATCTGTGCTAAAATACATCTGTCTAAGTTGTATTTAAAACATATATAAAAATGAAAGAAATCTACGATGTAGCCATAATTGGAACAGGACCAGCAGGACTAAGTGCAAGCATATATTCAAGTAGATACAAACTAAAAAATATTGTATTTGGTAAAACACCAGGTGGTACTATTACAGAAGGACATAAAATATGTAACTATCCCGGATATGAAGAAATTACTGGTATGGAATTAGGTATGAAGATGTATAACCATGCTAAAAAGGAAGGAGGAGAGATAGTTAATGAAAGTATTGTTGATATTAAGAAGGATGGTGACATATTCAAACTAACTTCTGATAATGAAAAGGTGTATGTAGCTAAAACAGTAATACTCGCTACAGGAACAGATAGGAATAAATTAGCTATACCAGGTGAAGATAAATATTTAGGTAAAGGTGTATCATACTGTGCTACATGTGATGGTATGTTTTACAGAGGTAAAACAGTTGGAGTAATTGGAGGTAGTAGTGCTGCAACTATGGCTGCTGTAATGCTCTCTGATATCGCTGAGAAGGTATATATTATCTACAGAGGTAATGAGCTAAGAGGAGAACCTGCATGGGCTTCTCAAGCACAAGAGAAAGAGAATATTGAAATTATATACCAAACCCTATTGACTGAACTTAATGGTAATGGACGATTAGAGGGAGTAAAGCTTTCTAAGCCTTACAATGGCTCTGAGAGCCTTAAATTAGATGGCATTTTCATAGAGATTGGTTCTGAACCTAATATCACTCTCCCATTAGAGATGGGTGTTAAGATAGATGACCATAACTATATCGTTGTAGATCAAGAACAGAAAACAAATATGGAAGGTATATGGGCTGCAGGAGACTGTACTACAAATTCAAACTATCTCAAACAGGCTGTCACAGCTGCAAGTGAAGGTGTAGTTGCTGCAAACTCCATATATATGTACCTCAAACAATCTTAGAGGTCTGGCCTAGGTCTGCCCCACGGTAAGAAAATTTTAATCTCAAGGTTTGTGCACATGCCAAAAGGCTTCCTAGCCCTCGGCTTTGGTAGACAGTCTATCTTACAAGTCCAGACACAGGAACACACACCTCAAAAAGGTTTGTAAGAAGTGAAGATGTTGAACTTATTAAAAAGTTCTGAACAAAGGCCAGACCTAGGTCAGGCCTGTTGTGAGTTTACAAAATCAACCCATTCTTGTAGGTAGTTAGAACTAGACCACATTTTTGGATCTCCTACGTTATATTCTGTCCTTGCTCCTACCTCTTCTAGAGCTGCAACATCAATAGCTAAAGGTCCTGTAGGAGGATATACTCTATCCCCACCCTTTGTAAATACATCTGGTCGAACAATCTTTAGTGCTTCACTACTATCATACTTTGTTGGGTGATCATATATAACTACATAGTCAACGTCTTTAAGACTATCTACAATATATGCTCTTACATCTGCAGGCATAAAAGGTTTACCTTTTTTAGTAACACACTGCTGATCTCCATTCACGATAACAACCAACACATCCCCAAACTTCTTGGACTCTCTTATACAAGAAATATGTCCAGGATGAATAGGATCGTAGAAACCACAAGTAGCTACAATCTTCTTTCCTTTTAACTTCTCTTCCCTTAACTTAGGGAAATCTTCTAGGGGTATAATCATAAAAAAATATTCACAACTTAATTAAACATCTTACCTACCCTACCCTGAATTGTCAAAATTTTGTAATGAAGCTTATAACATTTTTCTCTTTTACGATTTCTGTTGAATTGACGAATATAGTTTAATTTGGATGAAAATTATCATACTATAAGTCGTTGACCAACCACAACAGGTTGGGTTATGGTGTAACACATAACACAATATGTTGTATACATGGTATGAAGTGTCCTTTTTGTGAGTGTCAAATTACAAAAGTTGTAGATAAGAGGGATAACAACGAAGAGAACTCGACAAGAAGGAGAAGGCAATGTCTAAGATGTAACAAGAGATTTACAACATATGAGAGATTGGAGAAGTTGGATATTAGTGTTGAAAAGAAAGATGGCTCTTTAGAAAAATTTGATATACAGAAGGTAGTAAAAGGTATTAAAAAGGCTGTTGATTTGGATAAGGTTACTGAAGAGGAGATATCTCTTTTTGCAGAGGAGATAGAGAGGTTTGTATTTAACAGTGAGGAGATTGTAAAGACTAAAGATATTGGACTTAAGACTTTGGAATGGTTGAAGGATAAGGATCCTCTTGCATATATTAGGTTTGCTTCTGTATACAAGGAGTTTGAGAATTTAGATGACATTAAAAAAGAAATAAGAGAACTAGAGAATTAAATTTACTGTCTAAAAACATGCCCGACAAAAAAAGAGTTTCCGCAAAGACCAAAAAGCCTCTACAAGTTGAGAAGAGAGATGGTAGGATTGTTGATTTTAGTAGAGAGAGAATTGTAAGTGGAATATTTAAAGCTGCTGAGAGTGTTGGTGGTAAGGATAGAGAGAGAGCTGAGGAGGTAGCTGATGAGGTAATTAAAAGAATTAACGAGAAGTTTAAAGGTACTGTAAAGACCAAAGATATTGGAGAGATTGTTATCCAGACTTTACTAGATATGGGACATGGTAAGACTTCTGTTGCTTTTAATCTTTTTGTAGATTTAAGAAACAAGGTTAAGAATATTAAATCTTTGATAGATGTTAACTCTCTTATTAATGATTATATTGACAAGTCGGATTGGCAGGTTAATGAGAACAGTAGTAAGTCTTACTCATGGCAAGGTTTAAACTACTATATCTCTACTGCTATTCAATCTAACTATTGGCTTCATAGTATATATCCTAAGGAGATTTCCAATGCAAATATTAACAAGGATTTACATATACATGATTTAGGGATGTTAGCTACATATTGTTGTGGTTGGAGTTTGGAAGATTTGTTACTAAAAGGGTTTACAGGTGTCCCTGGTAAAATTTCTTCTGCACCTCCTAAACATTTTAGTACAGCTCTTGGTCAGTGTGTAAACTTTCTTTATACTCTTCAGCACGAGGCTGCAGGTGCCCAGGCATTCTCCAGTTTTGATACATACCTAGCCCCTTTTATTAGATATGACAAACTTACTTACAAAGAAGTTAAACAGAAGATGCAGGAGTTTTTGTATAACATGAATGTACCGACAAGGGTTGGTTGTCAGTGTGTGTCAGAAGATACAGAGATTTTAACTCCTGATGGTTGGAAAACATATGAGGATATTGAAGAAGGAGTTGTGATAAAGACATTTAATTTAGATAGTGGAGAGATTGAAGATCAAACTGTTACTTCTGTTTTTAAGAAGAAGTACAAAGGACATATGTTTAATCTTAAAAACAGAATACAAGATCAGTTGATATCGCCTAATCATAGAGTTGTAAGGAAGCTTTTCAGTGGTGATAAATATATCTTGCAACCTGTCGAAGAAGTTATGGATTTAAAGTCTCCATTTATCATTCCTCTTTCTGGTAAGAATAGTAACAAGAAATCAGCTATGAGTGATGAGCAGATTGCCCTTATGGCATGGATTATCTCAGAGGGTAGTATTGAGAGAGGAATTAAAACAAGAAGTTGTAAGAGAGTGACTATTTATCAGTCTAAGGTAAAAAACAAAAAGAAATATGAAGAGATCAAGAAGCTTTTAGACCATTTTAAGTTTACATATTCCGAAAATACAACAGTTGGTCTAGGTAATCCTGTTGTAGGTTTGAGATTAAATGCAGAGAGTTCAAAAGTGATACACAAATGGTTTGATTCTGATAGTAGTGTAAAACATATCCCGTCTTCTATACTAAAATTAAATGAAGAACAATCACGCCTATTCTTAGAAACATACATGAAAGGTGATGGATGGGGAGAGGATAGGATTTCAGTTACAGATGTTGATATTGTAAATCAGTTACAAATAATTGCTACTAATTGCGGTTACGGTTCTACTGTTTTAGTAAGAAAGCCTACGATTGGAACTAAGGATGTTTTTGTAGTTAGAATAATTAAACATCAGGAAACATATATTAAGAATGTTAAAAAAGTTGATTATGAGGGTATTATCTGGTGTCCTCACACTAAGAACGAAACAATTATTGCAAGAAGAAAAGGTAAAGTGTTTGTTACTGGTAATACTCCATTTACTAATATAACTATGGATTTGATCCCCAGTGGTGAATTAGCAGAACAAGGTGTAATTATTGGAGGTAAAGTCCAGAAAGAGAAGTACAAGGATTTCCAGAAAGAGATGGGGATGCTTAACAAAGCATTCTGTGAGATTATGGTTGAAGGAGATGCTCAAGGGAGACTCTTCTCTTTCCCTATTCCAACTTATAATATAACTAAGGACTTTGATTGGGATAATCCAGACTATGAACCTATTTGGGATATGACTGCTAAGTACGGCATACCTTATTTCTCAAACTTCATTAATTCTGACATGAGTCCTGATGACGCAAGAAGTATGTGTTGCAGGTTAAGACTTGATAATAGGGAGTTGAGAAAGAGAGGAGGAGGACTATTTGGAGCAAATCCTTTGACGGGTAGTATTGGTGTTGTAACAATCAATCTTCCTAGAATTGGTTTCTTAGCTCAAGATAAGAAGGATTACTTCAAAAGGTTAGATGATTTGATGGATCTTGCAAAAGAAAGTCTGATAATTAAGAGGAGCTTCATTGAAAAATATGCAGATAAAGGTCTTTATCCATACTCCAAATTCTACCTTGCAGACATTAAGAAGAGGTTTGGAGAGTACTATAAGAATCACTTTAATACAATTGGTATTCTTGGTCTTAATGAATCTTTGATTAATTTCTTTGGTGATACAAAGAAAGATATTACCTCTAAGGAAGGAAGAAAGTTCGGTCTTGAGATTATGGAACATATGAGAGATAGGCTTAAGGATTATCAGAACGAAACAAATGAGTTATTTAATTTAGAGGCAACACCAGGAGAAAGTACTACATACAAGTTTGCAAAAGCTGACAAAAAGAAATTTGGAGATGCAATTATTACAGCTGCGGATATAGGTGTTCACAAAGGTAAGAATATTGAGCCTTACTATACTAATAGTTCTCAGTTAGCAGTTGGTGCTACAAACGATATTTTTGAGGCTTTGGAAATACAGGACGATTTTCAGGCTGCATATACAGGTGGTACAGTGCAGCATATATATGTTGGCGAGAGGATTTCCTCTACTGAGGCTGTAAAGAATTTGGTTAGGAAAGTTGCTGAGAATTATAAACTACCTTACTTTTCATTGACTCCTACATTTAGTATTTGTCCTAAACATGGATATATTTCTGGTGAACACGAGTATTGCCCTAAGTGTGATGCTGAAGTTGGTTATAAAGAGGGTATGCCATTTAGTGATTAATTTATTTAAATTATTATTTACAAACTACAATGAAGAAAGTAAAAAGACAGAAATGTGAGGTATATTCCAGAGTCGTAGGATATATTAGACCTATCTCTCAGTGGAATATTGGTAAACAAGCCGAATGGTCTGATAGAAAGATGTTTAAGGTTTGTGGCTGTAAGAATTAAGAATGATACTTAAAATTGGAGGATTAGAGAAGGTTTCTTTGCTTGATTATCCAGGCAAGGTGTCAGTTGTCCTCTTTACTTATGGTTGTAATTTAAAATGTTCTTTTTGTCATAATCCAGAGTTAGTTATATACCCTCTGGATAGTGATATTGAGATCAAAGAAGAAGAGTTTTTCCATTATCTTAAGGGAAGGAAAGGTTTGATAGATGCTGTTGTGATTACAGGAGGAGAACCTCTAATATGGAAGGATATTGGTTTACTTATAGAGAGAATTAGGGAAATGGACTTTCTTATTAAACTTGATACTAATGGTTTTTTCCCAAAAGAATTAAAACAGTTACTAAAAAAAGGGCTATTAGATTATATAGCAATGGATGTTAAGTGGTCTAAAGATGACTATACAAAGTTTAGTGGTGATAAAAAAGCTGTTGAGAAAGTAGAGAAATCAATTGAGATTATTATGAACTCAGGAATAGATTATGAGTTTAGAACAACAGTTGTTAAAGGGATACATAGTATAGAAGATGGAGCAAAGATTGCTGCTATGATTAAAGGAGCTAAGAAATATTATATTCAGAATTTTAGATCAGGGAAAACAATAGATGAGACTTTAGATAGTTCAAACTCCTTTACAGAGAAGGAGCTTAAACAAATTTTACTTGGAGCTAAAAAACATGTTGAAAACAGTTACATTAGATAGCAGGGTTCTCTAAAACCTTTACAACCTTTCCGTTTATTAAAATGTCTGTATTTTTATCAATATATATAGGTGTATTTGCTGGGTTACTAGAGTCAGGATAGAGAACAATCATGTCTCTCCCTCTCTTAAATCTCTTTATAGTAGCACAGTTGTCTATAATTGCTACTACAATATCACCATCTTCAAAATCAGCATCTTTCTCAACAACAACATACTTACCATTCTTTAAAGTATGACCGTCTATCACTGCTTGATCCATAGAGTCTCCTTTTATAATTAATGAGAAGAGATTTCTCCTTTTTCCAAGAATATTTTTATCTATCTTCAACACACCTATATTCTCTTCCTCAGCACTTACCATTGGAATACCAGCATTTGCATAACCAAGAATTGGTACACCTACTAAGTAGTCGTATACTATCTCATCATCGTTTTCTGCCATATGTATACCCCTAGGTTGGCTTGTTCTAAAAATATATCCTTTTTTCTCTAAAGCATCTAGGTGAACAACTACTCCTCTCTTTGTTGTTATGCCTAATTCATCCTTAAGTTCATTCAGAGAAGGGGCAACACCTTGCTCTAAATAGTATCGTTTAATTATTCCTAAAACAGCCTCTTGTTTCTTTGTGAGTATACCATCCATTTTTGTAAAATATAATTTTAATATACACCTAGTATACCCCTCTTGGAAACCATTGCAAGTACTTATAGTATATTAAATGACTGCAACAAAAGCTTATATAGTCATCTTGTACAGTGACTATACCATTGAGGTAACCTTCTATGGTATACTGGAGTTATTAATTTATTTTATTTACTCAAACTTAATATGGCAGAAGTAAAAAATGCTAAAAAGGTCTATACATTAGACGAAATAAAGTTCAAGGAGGAGAATAAGACAATAAGTATTCTTTCTTGGATTTTTATAGTAGGCTTAATAATGTTCTTTGTAGAAAAGGAAGATAGTTTTGTAAGGTATGTTGGAGCACAAGCTGCTATAATGGGGCTTTTCAGTATGCTTACATTTATCCCAATAATTGGCTGGTTATTAGGTCCAATAGCTTTTGTTTGTATGATTATTGGAATGGTTAAGACTGCTAAAGGTGAGAGATTTGATGTTCCTTTGGTGTCAGACCTTGCACTTAAAGCTATGGCAGCTCTTTAAACTACATTTTAGTAGAAATTGAGGGGAGAGTAATCTCCCCTTTTTATTTCAATAATTCTTAATATATGATAGAATGACAGAGCCTCGGGGAGTAGTTCAGATGGCTAGAACGCTGCATTTGGGATGCAGAGGTCGCAGGTTCAAGTCCTGTCTCCCCGACCATTTAGAACTTTCTCATTTCTACTAACAAGATGAAACAAATAAGATTTGCTACTACAAATGATTACAAAATCAAGTTTGCTAATAATCTTTTGAACAAACACGGTTGGGAAGCAGTACCTTTTGAAATTACATTAATAGAGCCTCAATCTATGACACAGGAGGAGATTTCACAGTTTAAAGTAAAGCAAGCTTATGAGAAGTCTCAGGAACCTATTATTACTATGGACTCAGGTTTGTTTATAAATGCACTTAATGGTTTCCCCGGTATTTATACTAGTGATATGTTTAAGACACTATCACAGGAACAATTCCTTAAGCTTTTAGAAGGTATAGAGGATCGTACTGCATATATACAACAAACTTTAGCATATGCAGACCAAGATGGTATTCAAATATTTACTAGTAAATCAACAGGTATTATTGTTCCTATTGAGGAAATGAAAGAAGGATATGCTTTTGATGCATTTTTTAAAGCTGATATTACAGGTAAGTTGATGGTTGATATGAGTGAAGATGAAAAGGGTTTGGTTTGGGGTAAAGCATGGGATAAGTTAGCTGAATTTTTAAATAGATAGGATATAATTATTAATATGATACTACACTACATTGTTAACTATTTTATTAACTACACCTCATTTCTCCTACTAATTACCCCTATTCTACTTTTTCTTCTCTACTCAAAGATTAAAGACAAGTTTACAAATAAACCTCTTTTTAAAATAGTTGTAATTTTTCTTTACCTTATCAATTTTCTGTTAATCTATGCAAGATTTGTAGAACCAAACATCATAGTAGAGAAACAAACAAGCATTGAAACAGGATTTAAATCTAAAATAGTACTTATATCAGACCCTCATATTGGTGCATATAACTCAACAAGGTTTTTAGAGAGAGTTATTGAGAAAGTTAATAATATAGATGATGTAGATTTTGTTGTAATAGCCGGAGATATAACATATTACCCAATAGGAGATTTAACTACCCTACTCTCACCTTTTAAAAATCTTAAGAAGCCTACATATGCAGTCTTAGGTAATCATGATAGTCAAGCTCCAGGTCCATATATTGAGAAAGAATTAAAGGAAGCATTAGAAAAAAATAATGTGATATTCTTAAAGAATGAAGATCTGTATCTTGAGAATTTAGATATACATATTTTAGGTTTAGGCGATCTTTTAGCTGAGGAAGTGGATACCGAAAAGTTAGATGAGTTTAAAGATGTAGAAAATTTGTTAGTAATAGCTCACTCACCAGACACTGTTTATTCATATGAGGAAATTAAACCTGATTTAACACTCTCTGGCCATACACATGGAGGACAGATTCGTATTCCTTTTATATATAAATATTTCATTCCTAGCGATTATGATTTTGATGAAGGGTATTATGAAACTAAAAATGGAAAGGTTTTTGTGTCTTCAGGACTAGGTATGACAGGCTTACCTTTTAGATTAGGTATTCCTCCTGTTATTAATATTATTGAAACTTATTAAACTATTTTATTTACCACTTTGTTGTGTGTCCTTTGATTCTTGTTCTAAATGTTGAGTAGAGGTAGTAAACAAAATACTTAATCTTGCAAAGAGGGTAATCCATACTATGCATATATGTGGTTTTAACTCCACCTAAACTTCTCTTAAATTCACTAACACCTCTCCATGGGTGTTTTTTGTTTTCATACTCATTTGGTACTACACCACCAAACAGGTCATATAGTTCTAAACCTAGCTTTTTACCTAGTAACACACTCTTCCAGAATAGCAATGTTGTTACCATGAAATTATCTTTTCTAAACTTTGTAGAAGCTCCTGCCTGATAGAGGTGCATATGCTTTCCATACACACTATTTTGCCAAATAGAGAAAGGTTTGCCTTTATATAAAGCAACAACCATGTAACACATTCCTCTACTTTGTTGTTCTTCTAATTCTTTCATTAATAAGTTTGTGGGCTTATCTACATATCCTTTAAACTTTACTGTTTCATCATGGAATCTTGCAAAATCTTCAAAATATTCATCTGTGTCTACAATTTTAACTTCAATGGTGTCATCTTCTAATGACCTTCTTAAGAGGTTTCTTCTCGTTTTGTTCATCTCTCTATTAATCTCTTCTTCGCTCTTTCTTAAATCAATATGCTGTGAGATTAATGCATCTACATTATGGATAGGTGCAGAGATAAAGCCTGTTTTTTTATAAAACGCAGAGAGGTTTTCATTTCTCTCATAGAGAGGTGAGAATCGAAACATAAAGCATTTGTTTTCTTTAGCTATCTTTTTACAATATTCCATTACTTCTATCCAATCCTCTACTGAAGCATCTAACAATAGAGGAGAGTGTTTGCATTCTAAGAAGTTCCCAAACAACTTAGATGTTCCAACGTTGCAAGAGATAATTCCTTTTAATTTCTCATTATCAACGATGGCTGTTCTGTAGGTTTTAATTCCAACAGTTTTGTTGTATTGAAATCTAGCACTACTGTTGAGAAATGAATAGTTGGGCATCTTGAATACGTATTCATCCCACTCTTTATCATTCTCTATCTCTTTAAATATCAAACTCATGTTTAAAATAGACAAATTAAAACTTTATACAGAATTAAGTATATCAGTAATTTCTTCTGCTTGCTCCTTACTCACTTCTATACCTGTGGGGAGATTTAAAATATTCTTGCAAGCAGTTTCTACATTAGGACAACTTCCTTTTACATATCCAACAGAGGAAAGGTTCTCCCAGGCTAGTGGGTAAATCGGAGAACTATACCAATTACCTACAATCACCTTCTCTTCTCTTAAGATTTTTCTTATTAAATTCTTCTTTTCTGAAAGGATAGGATATCTAAGTAGAGTATCTCCTTTTTTATAACTAGTTCTATACTCTTCTTTAAGTTTATCTTCGTATATTGTAACAATTTCTTGTCTGTGCTGATTAAAGACTTCCCAATCTTCTAACTGTCTAAGAAGAAGTTGGGCTTGGATATCACTCATTTTCTTAATATTACAATCCTTTTCTATATTAACTTTTGCTTGTTTCTTTATTAATCCTAGAAATCTAAAAAGGAGGATTAAAAGTTTCCCAAGACTGAATCTTATCAGAGGTATTTCAAGTGTATAGTAAAATCTCTTTATCTTCTCCCAAAGTAGAACATATCTAGCATTGTAAGTAGCTTCTCTTTGGTTAAGTTCATCCAATTCCTCATATTCCTGTTTAAGGTTAGAGCTAAAAAAGTTGTTATTCTTAACAACTAGCATTGCACCTTGTGTTGAACTAATTGCTTTGTCTTGTGCAAAACTAAAGAAGAAAGCATCTGAATATTTACCTATTCTATCGTCAGTTAGAGAAAAAAGATGGGCACAGTCCTCTATTAAAAATATTTTTTCTTCATTATCCCTTTCATTATTAAAACTCTCTACTATTTCTCTAACCTTTTTCATATTAACCATCTCTCCAAAAGTATGTTGTATTAGTACAACTCTAGTTCTAGGTGTGATACTACTTCTTAATTTTTCTAAATCAATATTAAAGCTATTCTTTTGAATATCAACAAAAACAGGTTTACATTTACTCCAGAGAATAGGTTCAACAGTTGCAATGCACGTGAATGCTTGGAGTATTATTTCATCATCTTTCTTCAGACCTAAATTCTTAAGAAGGAAATATATTGCCTCTCTTCCTCTGTTGAAAAGAAAGATATCTTCTTCCCATGTATTTCGAAAATATTCTTTAAGACTTTCTCTCGCTCCTTGAGTATTAACAGCTCCAGAAAGAATTCCTTTGGCTAGTAGAAGATCCTTTTCTGTTGTATTTGGAGTAGATCCTGTAAATATTTTCAATTTAGTATGTTCTTTCAAAATGATTATCTATCTCACTAAGTGTAAGTTTCCATATAATGGGTCTACCGTGAGGACAGCTATATGCATTATCACAAGCTTTAAGTTCATGAAAGAGATTTAACATTTCTTGATGTGCTAAGGATTTACCTGTCCTAATACTACCATGACAAGCAATTGTAGCTAAGATGTCTTCCTTTCTTTTCTTTAGAGATTTACCTAATAGTTCAATATTGTCTTCTAATTCAAAAATATCTAAGAAAATCGTTTCAAAATCAGCCTCGGCATATTCAGCTGGAATTGTTTTCAGGAGAATGCTCTCAGATTTAATATCAAAAAGAAATCCTAAATCCTCAAAGAAGTCTTTACTGTCTTTAAGAAATATTATCTGTTTTTTGGAGAAAGGTATCTCTACTGGTACTAGTAAGTTCTGTAGTGTTGTTTGATTCTTCTCACGGTTGATCAATTTCTCAAAATTAATTCTCTCTGCAGCTGCATGCTGGTCAATCATCCAGAGCTTTTCATTAGTAAATTCAATTACAATATATTTATTAAAAATTTGGAATATGGATCGGATATCACCATCCTGTTGTTCTTGATTTTCTTCTACTGGTTCTATTTCTTTAAATAGTTCTTTAGAAAACATGATACTATCCTGTACAGATGTTGGTTTGTTTTGTGAATACAAGGATTGTTGCTGATATTGTTTGACGCCCTCAGATGCCCTAGGAAGCGAAGTTTGAGGTACTTGGGTGTTGTAGGTCTCCCTTATCGATTTAAAATCAATATCACTTCCAATCTGCCCTACTCCTTTACTTTCTTCATTTCTGTAAGAAAGATTCTTTTCTAAAACATGTCTAACAGCTTCTTCAACTGCCGAATATATTCTAAACGGATTCTCAAACCTAACTTCTTCTTTTCTTGGGTGGACATTGACATCAACAAGCTCTGGATTAATGTTTATATTAATCACAAAATCAATTCTCTGTCCAAAAGGTAAGTATCTAGAGTAGCCTTCCATAACAGCTCGAACAATACCTCTATCTGTAATTGGTCGATTATTAACAAAGATATATTGATTGGTCGCTTTCTTCTTAAACTTAGATGGATGAGAAACAAAACCTGATATTTTTATACCAGAGCCTTCATACCTTAATTTCAACATATCATCACTAAAATCTTTTCCCAGAACCTCTCTAACTCTTTCTTCATGCAGTTCTCCTGCTTTGCTATGTGTTATAGCATTAAGTTCAATGACTGTTTTACCATCTTTTTCTAAGGTAAAAGATATATCTGGATAGATTAGAAAATACCTGTTTAACATTTCAAATATCTTTCTGTATTCGGTATTGGCTGTTTTAAGATACTTAGCCCTAGCTGGAATATTGTAGAAAAGGTTTTCAACTTTAATGGTAGTGCCTTTTTCTTTCGCTATTGTTGATATCTCTGAAGCTCCTTTTTCATTAAAAAATATTGCATTTGCTCTCTCTTCCTCTTCATATTTAGACTCGGTTCTTACCTTTGCTACAGAAGTAATTGTAGAGAGAGCTTCACCTCTAAAACCCATACTAAGTAGTGTGTTTAAATCTTCAATACTATTAAGCTTTGATGTTGTATGTGATTGAAAAATTAAAGGAAGATTCTCTTTTGGAATACCAATACCATCATCTGAAACTTCAATTAGATCAATACCTCCATTTTTTACTTTTACTGTAATCTTACTTGCTTTTGCATCAATAGAGTTATCTACTAATTCTTTAACCACAGATGCTGGCCTTTCAATTACCTCTCCTGCTGCAATCTGTCTAACAACTTCATCTGATAATTTGTTTAGTTTTACACCTTTCATATCTACATTCTAACATATTAGGATATCTGCTAAAATATAGTATGGAAAAGTTTAATCTAGTAGCAAAATACAAAGTTTCAGAAGACCAAAAGAAGGCTATGAACCAGATAGTAGAAAGGTTTAAAGAAAAGAAAAAAGGTAACAAACAAACACTGTTAGGAGTTACAGGTTCTGGAAAAACTTTTGTGATGGCTAATATTATCAATGAACTAAACAAACCTACTTTAGTACTATCACACAACAAAACTCTTGCAGCACAACTTTATGAAGAATTTAAGGAATTCTTTCCAGAGAACTCTGTTAGGTATTTTGTTTCATACTACGATTACTATCAACCAGAAGCATATATTCCAGCAAAAGACCTTTATATTGAGAAAGAGTCTCAAACTAACAAAGAAATAGAGAACTTAAGGTTTGCAGCTATGAATTCAGCATTAACAAGAAAAGATACTGTTGTGGTTGCTAGTGTATCTTGTATTTACAATATTGGACAACCTGAGAATTATGAGAACAGAGCTATTTCTTTCTTCTTAGGACAGAAAGTTGAGTTATCAGAAGTAGCTTTAGAATTAGTTGAGATGAGGTATGAGAGGGATACATATTCATTTACAAATGGTGTTTTTAGAATTACAGGTGATATTATCGAAATTTTCCCTCCGTATGAAGATATCTCTGTTAGAATAGAACTCTTTGGGAATACCGTTGAAAGAATTACAAAGGTAGATCCAATATCAAAACATGTTTTAAGTGAAGAAAAAGAAATTATCATTTTCCCTGCTACATCATTAGTTTTTCCTAAAGAAGTTATTAATGATGCAATATTAAAAATACAGAAAGATTTAGCACAGAGAGCAGCTTTTTTAAGGAATATAGGGAAAGAGTTGGAGGCATATAGATTGGAACAGAAAACAAATTATGATATTGAAATGTTACAAGAAGTTGGATACTGCAAGAGTATGGAGAACTACAGTATATATTTTGATGGTAGAAAACCAGGTCAACCACCTTATACTCTCTTAGATTACTTTCCTGATGATTATCTTCTTTTCATTGACGAATCCCATATTACCATTCCTCAAGTTGGAGGTATGTACAATGGTGATAAGGCTAGAAAAGATAATCTTATCGAATATGGATTTAGACTACCAACAGCTAGAGATAATAGACCGTTGAATTTTGAAGAGTTTAGGAAAAAACAAGGTGATACACTCTACATTTCAGCAACTCCTGCTGATTGGGAGATGCAAGATAGTAATATGCAGATTACAGAGCTTCTAACAAGACCTACAGGGCTTCTAGATCCCCTTGTTGTAGTTAAACCTACAGAGAACCAGATAGATGATGTTATAGCAGAGATAAAGGAGTGTGTTAAGAAAAAGCAGAGGGTATTGATAACAACACTGACTAAGAGGTTTGCAGAAGATTTAACAACATATCTAAAAGATATAGATATTAAAGTACAATATATACATTCAGACATTGAAACAATTGAAAGAGTTGATATCTTGAGGGATTTGAGATTGGGAGAATATGATGTTGTAGTAGGTATTAATCTATTAAGAGAAGGTATAGATCTTCCTGAAGTATCCTTAGTAATCATATTGGATGCAGATAAGGAAGGATTCTTAAGGTCTAAAACAAGTCTTGTACAAACAATCGGAAGAGCTGCAAGACATGTTGATGGCAAAGTAATTATGTACGCAGATGAGATTACAGAAAGCATGAAATATGCTATCGATGAGACAAAGAGAAGAAGAAAATATCAGGAAGAATACAACAAAAAACATAATATTACACCTAAAAGTATTGTAAAAGAGATAAGGGGGAGATTAGTAGAGAAGGAAGAAGATACAGATGTAGATTTAGATATAGAGAGAATGGATATTAAACAGAAAAAGATGTTAATTAAAGAATTAAATGAAAGAATGTTGATTGCTTCTGACCTGCTACAGTTTGAAAAAGCTGCAGAGCTGAGGGATAGGATAAGGGATATAAATTTAAGTATGTAGTTTCTAATTATTTAAAATTAATATATCTACATTATGCAAAGAGGGGTATTACAACTAACTAGAGAAGAAGTTTTAGCATTAGATACTGCTTTTGATTGGCAGAACAATAGTGGAAGTATATTTGCACCAAAGCTTCAGTATGCAAAAGAAAACTTGTTAGATATAAATGAACTTTTTGTTTCAGAAGAAGATTTAGAATTATTACTGGATAGTATTGCACCTGTTGACCCTAATAATATTCCTTTAAGTAGTACTTTTGAAAAAATAGGTTTGCTTTTACGACAGTTCAGAGGAGCATAAACATGGTTGCGGGACATGGATTCGAACCATGATTCTCGGCTTCAAAGACCGGCATCCTACCATTAGATGATCCCGCAATTTCGAGTAGATTATACAATATATACCTGTTTAAAAGAAATGTTATACTATTTCAACCAATATGTGTATTAGAAGAAAGAAAAGCAAGGATAATAGAGAGTTTAGAACAAAAGGTGTTTACATGCCTCAAAGAAAACCTCAAAATCCCAAAATTCAAAGAAGAAGAAAAGGATTATTCTTTACTAAATCCTCAAAAGGTATTAAAAGAAAGAAGAGAATAGATAGTAGTAAACTAAAAGCGGGTATACTTATATTCTTCTCTATTCTACTTGTAGGCGCGCTACTCTTCTCACTGGTCTTTTTTGTAAATAGAATGCGTCAAGGTAAAAAGGTTCAAAGTAGTGGAGATGTAATAGGAATGAAAGATATTCCAGCTTATCCTGGAGCAGACTTTGTTTTTAAGAATGAGATAGATGAAGAGAGTGTTTCAAACTTTCTTAGTAGTGGAAATTCAGCGTACCGATTGCCCGCTCAAACCAATATAGCAGAGGTTTATGAATTCTACAAAGAAGAATTACCTAAACTAGGCTGGGAATCAGTACTCTCTGTTCCTGTTGGTACAGAAGGAATGAGAAGTGGAGAATATTGGGTAAAGGAAGGAAGTGCTATAAGAATATTTACAAAATTTAATGATGTATGGTATGAAAGTATCTCTGTAGAGGAGGCAAAAACCGGTTTAAGTGAAAGGGTTAAAAGAGAGATAGATAGAGATTTACTGTTAGTAGATAATGAAGCAGAAGACCTTCTTCCAGATTTTCCTTGGATTCTTAAGGTACCAAAGGAATATGTTCTTTCATATACAGTTGCAGAGTTTGAAGATATGAGGCGTTTTGAAATAAAGCGAATAGGTACTAATGATGTAATATCCTTTACACCAGTAGCTAAGTATAACAGGGAGGGGTTAGATTTCTTTTTAGATAAGTATATTAAATTGCTTAATACTCAGAATTCAGAAAACAGTTGTGGAATTACAACAACAAAATTAGCATATACAGAACATGCTAATGCACTAAAAGGCATTATGAGTTGTTCAGATGCTAAACATGAGGTTGCAGTTATGTTGAATCCCAACAATGGTGTTGTTTACATTCTTGATAGTAACAGAGAAGGGGATGAGTATTTTGAAACTATTTTCACTACGATAAAGCCACAGGAAAGTAGAAAATTAAAATAGTTACTGTTTTCTAAAATATTTGAAAACACTTTCTGATATTCTCTTGTTATTCAAAACCTCATTTAACTCCTCAAAAGAAGCTTTTTTAATATTCTCTATACTCTCAAAAGCCTTTAAAAGCTTCTTCCTACTCTTCTGCCCTACTCCTAAAATATTATCTAGTTGAGAACTTTGACTCTTCTTTCTCCTAGCTTTTCTATGATGTAGAATTGCGAATCTGTGGGCTTCATCCCGAAGGTCTATTAGTAAACTCTTGTTCTCTATATCTATTCTAGAAATCTTTCCACTTTCCCTATCTACATACCAAAATTCATCTAAAATTCTGCTACCTTTCTTCTTCCCTTCTGTTATTCCTAACAAACAAATTTCTTTAGGTATAACCTTTTGAACAACACTAAGTTGTGGTTTGCCTCCATCAATTAATACAACCTCAGGTATTGATGGATACTTAATTAGGTTCTTAGGATGAAATCTTCTTTCTAGAGCCTCCTTTAACATATGCATATCATTTGATTTGTTTAATGTTTTTATTTTAAAAATCCTATATTCAGACCTTTTTATTTCACCCTCTTCTGCAACAACTAATGACGTATATGCCTCCTTGCCTTGTATATTGGAAACATCATAACATTCAATTCTATTTAGAGATTTTAAACCTAACTCTATTTTCAATTCTTTGAAGTTTGATTGTAGTAACTCTTTTCTTTTTTGGATATAGCTATCTGGAGTTTCTTCATATTCAAAATCTATTTTTTGACTTAGGTATTTTAAATCATTTATTTTATCTCTTAACTCTCCTGCCTTCTCATATTCTTTAGCTTTTGCATATTTTTTCATTTCTTTTTCTAGATTTGAGATATGTCCTTTCTTTTTACCTTCTAAAAACTTAATTATTTCCTTTATATTTTCTTTATATTCAGCTTCTGATATGTGATTTTGATAAGGTCCTGGACATAGTCCTAAGTGATAGTACATGCATACTCCTTCTCTCTTTGCTTTACTTGGTGAACATGTACAGAATGGATATATCTTTCTTAAATATGTAAAAACTCTTCTTGCTGAGTGTGTGTTTGGATATGGACCAAAGAGTTTTCCTTTTTTAAGTTCTTTTTCATTTACATTTCTAACTACCTTTACTGTTGGAAACTTTTCTTTTGTAGATATATATATCCAAGCATATGATTTGTCATCTTTAAGTTCACTGTTATATTTCGGTTGATATTCTTTTATGAGTGCTGCTTCCAAAACAAGTGATTCAACTTCATTGTTTGTTTCTTCTACTTCTACTCTATTAATGAAAGGAATCATCTTTTTTACATATGGTCTATCATACAAAGTATTGTTGAAGTATGATTTAACTCTAGCTTGGAGATTTAGGGCTTTGCCTATATAGAGGATTTCTCCTTTTTTGTTATAGAATTTATATATTCCTGTTTTTCTAGGGAGTAATTCTAATTCATTAAGATTCATGATTAATTATACTATATAACTGCTTGACAGTAGTATCTTTTTCCTTTATAATCCCAACCAGTTCTTTGTACAATTTAAAGTGTTTTCACCTCTTTCCCTTTCTTTGACTTTCGTGGGAGGTAATTCTGGTGGTGATTATCTTCCACTTCTATGTGATACTAATTGCGCACAACCACTGAACACCAAAAAACCCCAAAAACACGATATATTTGTACTTTGAACAAAAATGGAGTGTTATCCTATTGCCTCTCAAGGCAGCCACTTCTCTACTTGATTGGTTTGGATAACACTCTTATTTTTTTCTAAAATGCAAAAACATTCATCCAATCCTTAGTTTGTTCATTAATTTCAATAGTTTTCTTTAATCTTACAACCTTATTCTTACCATCAGTATTAACAACTATTCTAACAGCAGTATCTCCATTGGAACTAGTAATGAACTCTTTTAGTTGTGATATCTCTTCTTTACTATGTTCTTTTGTGATCTTGAACGTAACACCTTCAAAAACATTATTATGTTTTGAAGGATCTATAATCTTCATTTTATCTATAATTACACTCTTTTCTCCATTTCTAACATTCAGTTTACCGACAATTAATGCTGGTACATTCTCTTGCATAATATCTTTTAATTCCTCATATGCTCTTGGGAAAACAATAGCATCTGTTCTTCCTGTCTTATCTTCAATTGTTAGAAATGCCATCATGTCTCCTTTCTTCGTAGTTATCCTTCTTACTTTAGTTATCATGACACCTAGAACTAGCAAATCATTATCTTTCTTGTTCTCAAGAACATCTTCCATATTAACAACATTCTTTTTGATAAATAGTTCTTGTAGAGTATCTAATGGGTGACTTGAGAAGTAGATACCCAAAAGTTCTTTCTCCCATTGAAGTATTAGATTTCTATCTGATTCTGTATCTTTCTCTAATGGTGTTGCTGTTACTTTCTGTTTTTCTTCCTCATCTTGCCCTAAGGAGAAGAAATCGAATTGACCAACACTTCTAGCTTTTTGTCCATCTTTTTCTTTTGAATAGATAATTGGAAATGTTTTTAAGAGGTCTAATCTATCTCCAAAACTATCCATACATCCAGCCATTATTAGATACTCCATTGCTTTCCTTCCAACGGTATCGTAGTTCCTTTGTACAAAATCATCTAGATTTTGGTATTCTCCATTCTTTTCTCTCTCCTTGACTATCGATTTAACTAAGTCTCCTCCAACATTTTTAATTCCTCCAAGACCAAACCAGATACTATTATCTCCATCTGTTGTAAAGTAGTAACCACTCTTATTTATATGTGGTGGAAAGACCTCAATCCCTAATCTTTTACATTCTTTTAGGTCGATAATTATTCTATCAAACTTCTCAAGATCTCCTTCGAGTAGTGCTGCCATATATTCTAATGGATAGTTTGCTTTAAGATAGGCTGTCCAGTAAGCAGTTGTAGCATATGATGCACTATGTGCTTTGTTAAAACCGTAGTTTGCAAAAAGTAACAGTTTATCCCAGAGCTTTTCAGATTTTTCTTTATCAAAACCATTGGCTACTGCTCCTTCTATAAATACAGGCTTCTCTTTTTCCATTTCCTCGACTATCTTTTTACCCATCGCTCTTCTTAGGACATCTGCACCTCCAAGAGAGTATCCTGCAATAATCTGTGCAATTCTCATAACTTGTTCTTGGTATGTGATAACACCTCTTGTAACTGAGAGAACTGGTTCTAATTCATCAAAGATATAGTCAGGTTCTTGTTTTCCTTCCTTAACAGCTTGGTATTCCGTAATGAACTGCATAGGTCCAGGCCTGTATGCAGCTAGAATGTAACAAATATCCTCAAGATTCTCTGGTTTGAGAGTTCTAATTGTTCTTTTCATTCCTTCACTTTCCATTTGGAATATGCCTACCGTATGTCCTGACTTTATCAAATCAAAAGTTTTTTTATCTTTATAATCTATTTTATCGAGGTCTATCTTGATGCCTCTGTTCTGTTCAATCTTTTTTATTGCAGCACCTATCACATGAAGATTTCTTAAACCTAAGAAGTCATATTTCATTAGTCCTATTCCCTCAATATCAAACATCTCATATTGGGTCATACCTATACCTTCTCCATGAGCATCTCTTTGGATTGGACAGTACTCTACAGCAGGTTTTGGTGTAATGATAATGCCACATGCATGTGTAGAGACACCTCTACAAAGACCTGATACTTTTCTAACGATATTAGCTAAGTGTTTTGTCTCTTCTGAAGAGTTAATTAGTTGAGCAAACTCAGGGTTTTTCTCAATCATGTAGTCTATGCTTTTGGATTTGCCAAAAACAATCTCAACCATCTTAGAGAGCTCGTCTGCTATTTTAAGGTCAATACCTATCACTCTTGCAACATCTCTAATTGCCTGTCTTGTCTGTAGTTTACTAAATGTTCCTATCTGCTTGACTGAGTCTATACCATATTTATCAATTGTATACTGTATTACCTCATCTCTCCTTTTATCTGCAATATCAATATCAAAGTCTGGAGGACTAGGTCTTTCTGGATTTAGGAATCTTTCAAAGTAGAGCTCCCAGGATATTGGGTCGATATTGGTAATACCTATGGCATATGCAACAACAGAACCACATCCAGACCCTCTAATACCTACAACAATGTCATTCTTTCTGCAAAATTGTACAAAGTCTCTAACAACTAAAAAGTAGTCATCATAGCCTTTGGTATCTATTAGTTCTAGTTCATAATCCACTCTTTTAGTTAAATCCTCTGTAACTTCCTCGTATTTTTCTTTTACCCCTTCATATGCTAGCTTTCTTAAGTATGTCTTAGATGTCTCTCCTTCAGGTAAATCTAAATATTTTGTTTCCACTCTCTCAAATGTAATATCATATTCTTCAACCATATCGGTAATCTTCTGTGTGTTCTCTATTGCATCTGGAATATCACTAAAGAGTTCTTTCATCTCCTCTGGCGTTTTTACATAGAATTCGTTGGTTGGCATTCTTCTCCTCTTAGGGTCATCCATTGTTAAACCATCAGAGATACACCACAAGATTTCTTGAATCTCTGCATCTTCTTTGTTTAAGTAGTGGCTATCACATGTTGCTACTAAAGGTAATTCTAGTTCTTTAGCTATTTTAATCAATCCTTCATTAACTTTGTTTTGTTCTTCCATTCCATTCCTCTGTATCTCAACAAAGAAATTATCTTTATATATATCAGCATAGAGTTCTGCATTCTTTTTAGCTGTTTTGTAGTCGTCATTTAACAGTGGTTGAGCTATCGGTCCAGCCAAACAAGCAGAAGTTGCAATTAATCCTTCAGAATATTTCTTAAGGGTATCTATATCTACTCTTGGTCTGTAGTAGAAACCATCCATATGTCCTACTGAAACAAGTTTTACAAGGTTTTTGTAACCTTGTAGGTTTTTTGCAAGTAATACTAAATGAAAGTAGTTATTATCTATTCCATACTCTTTATCTTCCATTCTTCTTGGTGCAATGTATATTTCACAACCTATGATTGGTTTAAGTCCAGCTTTTTTCATTGCTGATTGAAACTTAACAACACCATACATGCTGCCATGGTCTGTTATTGCACAAGCTGTCATCTTGTTTGCTTGAAGTTTCTCCACTAAGTCTTGTATTCTAATAGTGGCATCAAGCAAAGAATATTCTGTATGTAAGTGTAAATGAGTGAACATAACATGTATTGCCCCAATTTGATATACTAATATTATGACAGATGAGAAGTTAGAGCAAGAGAAGGGTGTGAAGATTAGAGGTATATTGGACTCTAGAATTTTTAGAGCCATCTGTGTAGTTTTACTTTTCCTTGGATATTACATCTTTTTATCTCCTTTTGTTGAGAAATTTTTCATAAAACAAATATCTTCAATTATGAGATCAAGAAGTACTCCTCAATTAAATGTCCTTTCACCTGTATATGATATCTATGCTGATTCTAAAGGATATGACCTTTCAGTCTATGCCCAACAATCAACTGGCAATATCATATCAAAAACAAAGTTCTTTACAGTAGATCCAAGGGTGTTGGCTATGAATAAATTCCTCACTCACTACCACTCACCAATGGCAGGAAGTGCTAGAACTTTCGTAGAAGAGGCAGATAAGCATGGTCTTGATTGGAGACTATTAGCAGCAATATCAGGCGTTGAATCTGCTTTTGGGAATATTGTGCCAAGGGGAAGTAATAATGCATGGGGCTGGAGAGGTGTAAATGGAAATGAAGCTGGTTGGAGTATGTTTGAAAGCTGGGATGAGGCAATTCGTCATATCACATGGAGATTTTCAGTTGGATACGGTACCACTATGACACCCTTTGAAATAGAACCTATTTACTGTCCTCCTTGTGGTGCAAATCCAGAACATGCATGGGCAAATGGTGTTACCAGATTTATGTTACAATTACAGTACTATCTAGATAATTTAGAAAGACTTTAAAAATGATAAAACTGCTTGTTAGAATTGGATATTTCTTCTCAATTTTTGCACAAGCTTTACTAACTATTAGAATTGTACTAACAGCTATAAATGCTAATGTAGAAGAGAATATATATGCCAAATGGATTGTAGGTAAGAGTGATCTCCTTGTTAGACCTTTCAGGGGAATTGTTGATAGTACAATTAATATATGGAGTATACAAATACCTTCAGTTTTACTTGTTGCTTTACTTTTCTTTGCATTGTGTAGTGTTGTATGTAATCAGCTTCTTAAGTCCTACAAGGATGTGGACTAGACAGAATGTGGTATAATATGACATGTCAAAGATAGATTTGAGAAGTGCTTCAGGATTGCCCATTGTTTTTTTAGATGATGAACTTGTCTTTAAGGATGCTGGTTGTAAAGAAAAGATGGTTGTAGGGATAGATGATATTAGAGAACAATTATTGAATAAGGAGCTCGATTGTCCAGAGATTTTCTATACCAAATACAAAGAGATTGATACCAAAGATAATCTTTTCAAATCTAAAAAGATAAAGGTAAATATATATACCATGCTCGCGAATTTAGCTGGAATTGAGTTTGTTAAAACACGGGCTACTAGATGTAAGAAATATCCCAGAATCATTGAGATCCTTCATGGAAGTGGAACAGTTTTAATACAGAAGTATATTAGTCCTAAGGATAATCAAACAATTAAAATACAGGCAAAGAAAAGTCAGAAAATTATCGTACCAGCTGGATATGACTTTGTTATAATAAATACTAGACAAAACACCCCTCTAATTTTCTTAGAAGTTGCTCATTATGAGGCTATTATAAGAAGGGTCCTTGATGAGAATAGTGGAATGGCATATTATGTAATAAGGAAAAATGCAAAACAGGAAATTGTGAGAAATCCTAACTACAAAATTGTGAATGAGCCTACAAAGATAGATACAGAGAAAACACTTAAGGAGTATTCAATTACACCTAAGACAACTATAACAAAACAAATTATAAGAAAGAATGAAAGATTTGACTGGTTATCTAAAGAAGACTCTATTACGTATTAGTCTTTTTTTAGCAGTTACCCTACTCTCTCTCTTTTCATTTAATGAAAAGGTTTATTCACAAAATCATCCTTTTAAAACATCAGCTTCTTTTGTACATATACTAAACGGAAAGAAAATAGATACTGAATTAACCGTAACATTACAATCTGATGATATTAGAGTTCTATCAATATACACGGCCTCTATCTTAGCTAAAGATATCAACCCTGCTTGCACTCTTGGTGATGGATCTGAGATCCATTGTAATAGCTATAAGAGGGCTTCTGTCACTGATATACAGATGGATCTCAAGAATAAGGTTGTAGGACCTGAGAATCCTATTACCCTTCACTTCTATTATTCTTTACCCATCCAGAATGAATTATTTTTCATTTTCCCTTCGTCTCTACTGGATGGTGAAACAACAGAAGTTAAGATCTTGTATCCTCAAAGTTTGGGAAGCGATGCTTGGGTGTCTGAGACTATCACGTCAAAAGAAATTATAGGCGATAAATACCAACTTGTTTTTAAAAAACCAACACATGAAAAACTATCTGTCTTTTTTTCAAAAGATATCCAATATGAGTTTAAAATAAACCGGTTATTCTCCAACCAAACAGAGCAAGGACCCCAGACATTCGAACTTGTAGTTCCTCCCGACACACAAACACAAAATATTATCTGGAAAGAAATCTCTCCTCTACCAACCAGTGCGATGATGGACAAGGATGGTAACTACATTTTTAAATATGTCGTACCTGCTAAAGAGAGCATTGATTGTAAAATCATAGGTTTTATACAAAAGAAACAAGAAAACAATGAAACGGATGAAGGTGAAATAGAGCCTTTTTTAACCAAGAAGATTGGTTACTGGGATATGACAGATAGTACTGAGATTAAAAGGGTTTTTGAATTCATGCGTAACAAAGGTTTGGATATTAACGAAAATGTGGGTGATGTCTCCCTTTTCAAGAAAGCTCAGAGAGAATTATTCTATGAATATCTTTACCAGTACATTATTTATCGATTGGATTATCAGGAGGATATTCCCCTAGGGATTGGGAATGAGGCTAGGTTAGGCTCAGTACAAATTGCAAAGAAAGGTAGAAAGTTTACTCCAGTTGATTATTCTGATTTCTATATATCTCTCCTAAGGTACTTTGGTATACCTAGTAGAATGGTGTTAGGTTATGTGTCTAATATTGCGGGATATACCACAGATGGGTTTTATCATTACTGGGTAGAGTATTATGATAGTGATAAAAAACACTGGATTAGTGTCGATCCTTTCATTGAAGAGTATTCAAAACAATCTTTGTTTGGTGCAAATTTAGAAGATCATGTAGAAATTATAAAAAGAGGATTTTCACCTTTAGCACCAACCCTTACCTTTTATACCCCCACTGATTTCCAAGTAAATTTAAATATAGAAGAGAGGATTGATGGTAAAATGGATTTAAATGCTGATTTCTCCTTTAATAAATATGATCCTACACAAAAATACATCACTCTACTGGCAAATCTTTCCAATACTGGTAATATAGCTATTTCTAACGTCTCCTTTGACAAATCGAATATGGGGAGAGTTAACAGTTATATTGATCCTGTTTCCAATATTGGTTCTGAAATCATTCTACCTAAACAAAACAAACAAATGCAGCTTAATATACCTTACAACAAGATAACAAGTCGAAATATTTATTCTACAATCCTCTATTCAAATAATTTCGTACAAAGTGCGGAAACAAAAGCCGAGGCAGTAATACCAGAGGACGTACCTCTTTATACATTGATTATAGCAAAAATACTTTCTCTAGCTTCTTTCTTAATACTCATTCTTGTTGTATATATATCTTTTAAATTTATGAAATCTAGGAAATGGAACCAACAGTCATCATAACAATTGTTATACTCGCACTCATATCTATCCTTTTTATTGTTGTTTCTCTGGCTAACAAAAAGATTGATAAAAGTAAGAAAAATGAGATGTATGACAAACTAAAGGAACTGGAGATGGGAATGCACAGTTTAGACGGTGCTATCAGAAGAGATACTGTTGTTAAGTTAGATAACCTACTTTCAAAATCACTACAGATTTATTTTGGTAACAAAGATTTATGTGGTGATAATTTAAAGAAAGCTGGTTTCCTGTTTAAAAAGAAAGAATACAACAATATATGGGAAGCACACAAAATTAGGAATAAGGTTGTACATGATGATTATGAAATAGATGCAAGTGAAGGAATAGAATTGTATAATACATATAAATTAAGTGTTGAAAGAATATTAAAATGAAAAAATTAATAATAGGGTTTTTCATATTACTTCTCCTATTTAATTCTGTTGCATATGCACAAAAGGATGAGCAATATGAACTAACTAATGAAAGTGAAAAAGAAGAGATTGTTGATACAAAAACTGTTGCAAAGTTTTTTGAATTAAATCTTATTAATGCTGGGCAATCACCACTAACTAAGAAAGTTTCTTATATACTAGAGATTACACCATTGATAGACACCCCAAGAACACAGATTGTTTGGAATATCCCAGCAACATTAAAAGTGTATCCCAAACATAAAGAATTTGTTTCAATGCAGAAAGGAATAACTTACTCTGTAAAAGCAACTATAAAACCTTTAAAAGAAGGACATCACAACTTATCCGTTTCTACAATTTCATGGCAACATGATACGAACTATACAAATACTGTTGATGCTGACATTTATTTTGATCGTTCTCTTGTAGCACAGCCTATTACCGAACAATATAAGACGCAACAAATCATATTGATTGTATCTACCTTATTGGTTTTTGGTGGACTTATATTTGGGGCTGTTTTACTCATTAAGAAGTATGCTAAAAAAGCGAAGGATTGGTTAACACCAGATTTCTAAGTACTGAGAATCTCTCCAATTGTTATATCTAATTCTTTACAAATCACAAGTAGATTCCTTATTGGGGGATAGGATACACCTTTCTCATAAAGACTAATAGATTTGTCTGATAACCCTACTCTCATAGCTAATTCTCTCTGGGTATACCCCTTCTTCTCCCTCTCTTTCCTGATTCTACTTCCCAATATCTTTGGTGTCATTTATTTAAAAAATATTTTTAATATTTTATCCCAAAAAGAATCTTCTTTATCCTCCCGATATCTTCTCTCTGCGGCTTTTCTCTCATAGTAGTCAGATGTTTCTATTAAACTCTTATTAGTTAGGTACGGTCTTCCTTTCTGTTCTCTTAACTCCTTGATTAACAGATTTTTCTGCTCTAAAAGCTTTTTTAGTTGTTCATATTCACCATGAAAGTCGTCTATATTACTTTTTAGCTTTAGTACATTTGTTTCTAAAATCTTTTTTTCCTTAACTATATCAGGATACTTTCTACCATTTGATATTAATTCTTTATGTTCTTCTGTATTTATCAACTTAAGAAGGATATCGTTTTTCTCTGCTTTACTAATTCTGTAGTATGCACTCTCTCTTGATGTTGGTTTTCTTCCTATTGCCAGTTTAAAAGCAGACTTGATATTTTTATCAGCTTCCTCAATCCGAGAAAAGGTTTTCTGACTTGAACTTACTCCCCCTTTTCTGTAATTATCGGTATCATCACCCCTGTCCCAAAGTGGTACATCAACATTTTTCATATGTCCAATTATATTACAAATTGTGGATAATTAGTAGGTGGAATAATAACTCTTCTAGATAGAAAAAGCAGGGGACGGGACTCGAACCCGCAACCCTCTGTTTGGAAAACAGATATTCTAACCATTGAACTACCCCTGCAGTAGTTATTTTACATCTTCTTTCTCAACTTCTTCTTCGGTCTCTTCCTTGATCTCCTCTTCTTTTACATCTTCTTTCTTCTCCCCTACAATATCCTCTTTAACGACCTCAACTTCCTCCTTAGCTTCTTCTCCAACCTCTTCCTCTTCTTCATCCGTCATATAAATATCTTCCATATTACTGACCTTCAAAGCTCTTCTACCTACCCTATCTCTTAGATAGAATAATTTTGCTCTTCTAACAGATCCTCTCTTAACAACCTCTACCTTTGCAAGTACAGGTGAATGAACAGGAACAATCTTTTCAACACCGACTCCGTAAGAAATTTTCCTTACAACATAGTTCTTATTTAATCCTGAACCCTTAATCGAAATAACTACTCCCTCAAACACCTGAATCCTCTCCTTAGCTCCTTCCTTAATCTTAAGGTGTAGCTTTACAGTATCACCTACTTTTACATCTGGTCTTTTTTTAATTGAACCCTCTTCAATTTTCTTTATTATTTTGCTATCCATAATGACTTGATTTAAAAATATAATTTGTTGTTCAGATGTGATTATAGAATAAATTTGAAAAATATGCCACAATATACTTAGATTACTGCCTATGAGTGAAAAGAGAAAAGTATTATTAATAATTTTAGATGGTCTCGGAGCCGCTCCTGCTAGTAACGGAAATGCTGTTGTATTAGCAGAACCTAACAACCTCTCTTCCCTTTGGAGCACATCCCCACACGGATATCTAATTGCATCTGGGGAAGATGTTGGCCTTCCTAAAAATACAAAAGGAAACAGTGAAGTAGGCCATTTAAACATAGGAGCAGGCAGAACTATATATCAAAATCTTCCAAGAATTAACAACTCTATAGATAAGGGAGTTATATTCGAGAATCAAACACTAAAAGAAGCATATGCTCATGCTGTTAAATATGGAGGAAATATTCATTTAGTTGGTTTACTTAGTGATGGTGCTGTACATTCACATATTAAACATTTTGAAGCAGTTATAGATTTCTTCTCAAAAAACAACTTCCAAAATCATGTCTTCATTCATGCTTTTACGGACGGAAGAGATACTCCCCCCAATTCAGCGATGACTTATTTATCAAAATTTGACAAATACTGTTTAGATAGAGGAATGGGAAGAATAGGGACAATAATTGGCAGGTACTATGCTATGGATAGGAATACTAAATGGGAGAGAACAGAAAGGGCATATTTCTTACTAGAAAAAAATCTTGGACAACAATTCCCTACTGCATATTCAGCGATAGAACATAATTACTCTCAGGGTATTACGGATGAATTTTTAGAGCCTGCAGTTATTAACAAAAGTAAAATAGAAGATAATGATGTTGTTTTGTTAATGAATTTTAGGGCTGATAGGATGATTCAATTAACAGAAGCCTTAGTAGAAGATAATTTTTCAGCTTTTTACAGAAAAAAGAAAAAGAATCTCTTTGTAGCATCAATGGTTGAATACAGGCGAAATTTTCCTCAGAAAGTCATCTTCCCAAAGCAATATGTTAATCTAACATTGGGGAACGTTATCGATACCGCACAAAAATCTCAGCTTAGAATATCTGAAACAGAGAAGTTCCCACACGTTACGTACTTCTTTAACGGTGGTTCTTCTATAATATACGATAGAGAAGACAGGATTATCGTACCTTCACCTAAAGTACCAACATATGATCAAAAGCCAGAGATGAGTGCATTAGAAATTACCACCATTCTTTTAGACAGAATTAATAGAGATATGTATGACTTTACTGTTGTTAATTTTGCAAATACCGATATGGTTGGACATACAGGTAATCTAGAAGCCAGTATTAAAGCTGTGAAAGTTGTTGATTTTTGTGTAAAAGAGTTAGTTAAGAATTTTACATTAAAAGGTGGTGTAGTAGTGATTACGGCTGATCATGGAAACGTAGAAGAGATGATAGACCCACAAAGTGGAGAGATTGGAACAGAACACTCTATCAATCCAGTTCCTCTTATTATTGCAGGACAAGGATTTAGAGCTCAAAGATTAGAGTATGGCGCTCTAAGAGACATTGCACCAACAATATTAACTTTAATGGGAATACCTGTACCTAGTGAAATGACTGGAAAAGTATTATTTACTCCCTGATTTTCTTTCCTTCCTAATGTTTATGATCCCTCTAGTAATATAAAGAATTACTCCAATTATCAGAATTGCCATAATTACTTTTTCATATTTCCCCACATATACTGAAACCTCTTCCCAATTTGAGCCTAGGAAATAACCACCAACACCCAAAAGGGTTGACCAAACAGCTGTACCAACTAAAGTGTATGCAGAGAATAGCCAAAAATTCATTTTAGCTACACCTGCAGGGAAGGAAACAACTGTTCTTACTATTGGAATAACTCTTCCAATTAATACAATCTTGTTACCATGCTTTTCAAAAGCATCAAATCCCTTATCTATATCTGTTTTTGTAAGAAAAAGATATTTACCATACTTCTCTAAAAACTTTGTAATACCATCTTTCCCCCACTTCCCTATCAAATAAAATGGTAAAGATCCTAAATATGCAGCAAAAGTAGCAACAATTATTACCCAAACTATATGCAGTTTACCTTGAGATGCTACAAATCCTGAAAAAGGAAGAATCATTTCACTGGGGATAGGTGCAAAGAAGCTTTCTATAAACATAGAGAGTCCTACTCCCAAATATCCCATATTACCTATTAAATTTACTAACCATTCAACTAAGGAATTAATCATACTTGAGCATTATACATTATCTTCATTATTTATGCCCGATTTAATACTATCACCTATTGTAATACCATTTTCTTTACAAAAATTAGCATTTACCTCTAAAACATATCTATATGGTTTAGAAGATTTAATAGTTGGACAGAAATCATCACTACATATCTGTTGACTTTCTTTTATATCAACAATGAACCCTGAGGAATCCACAAAGATAATATCAAGAGGAATAAGCATATCTTTCATCCAGAAACCACCTTCAGTATCTTCCTCGAATATAAACCACATACCATCATAACTACCAATATATTTTCTGTGTGATAAACCTAGAGTCCTCTCTTGAGGACTTTTTGCAATATCTGTATTAACTTTAATTACATTACCTTCTCTTGTATATATTTCTACATAACTTTTTTCATGACTCTGATTGTTCCCATCCTCCTCTTTCTCTTCTTCTCGATATTCCTCTTTTGTATTTTGAGTAATAGAGATGTCCAAAAAATGAAATTTTTCTTGAAGGAAAAAGAAAAGTCCTACTATAGCAACTAATGATATTAAAAATTTCATCTGTGAATTCATAATAATTAATAATACACTAATTTTGCATTTGACAAAAGCTAGGGACTGTGATAATATGCACTTTGCCATAAATTTGCACTACTTTCAATGCAAAGATTTATAAAATATATCGACCCTTTATACAAGGACCTTGAAGATATAGCGGATTTCAGTGATATTAAACCAAAGGATGATGTAGAAAAGACAGAATATCCCCATCTAGAAAAAATCACTCTAATTACCAAAAAAGAGATAGATAAGCTTTTTCCGATCTTACAAAGACTAGAAGAAGAACTAGAGAGACAAATTGACGTGATCGATTCTGAGAGCGATTTGGATGCTAAGAAGGAAGCTAAAAGTATTTACAACAAAATCCTTACAGAGATAGAAAGAATTGTAGACAGGATTAATAATGAGTTAATAACATTAGATTCCCCTTACTTTGGGAAGATTGTATTTCAGCCAAAGGAAAGTATTACTAAGAAAGATTTAGAACTGTATATAGGGAAATTTGCATTAGTAGATGAGCAAACACATATCCCATTAATTACAGACTGGAGATCCCCTATTGCAAATATCTATTACCAAAACTCAGGACCAAGAGAGAATGTCTCATTCTTAGCTCCAGTAGGTGAGAGATTTGGTAACCTAAAACAGAAAAGGCAGTTTCAAATATCAAAAGGTAGAATTAGAGGTATTTACGATGCAAAATCTGGCAATGTTGCTGCAGATGAATTCCTCTTAGCACAGCTACAAGAGAGAATTGGGAAAAAGTTACAAGATATTGTCTCAACAATCCAAGCACAACAAAACGAAATTATTAGAGGAAATATAAATGAACCGATATTAATCCAAGGAGTAGCAGGGAGTGGAAAAACAACTATCCTACTTCATAGATTAGCATACCTTTTCTATACATACTCAGAGGAGATTAATGATAAAAACTCTCTAATAATTGCTCCTAACCAAATGTTTATCGATTATGTCTCAGATGTTCTCCCAAATCTGGGTGTTGGGAAAGTTGAGACCTTAACATACCTTTTCTGGGGCAGAAAAGTATTAGATTGGGATAAATATTACATAGTATCTAATGAAGCACCAGAAGATAAACATAAAGAGTATAAAGGTTCTATTGAATTCTTAAACATTTTGGACAAGTATTTTGAAGATTTTGAACATGAGTTACTTGAAAACATTCCCAGTTATATTAAGGAATCAATTGCTCATAGATACTACGAACTAAAAGAAGGCTTTAAAGATATTGATATGTTTGAAAGAGTATCACTAGCTACAGAATATGCATTTGCACAGAGAAAGTTTACCGAGTACAAAGAGGGCAAGA
Source organism: Candidatus Dojkabacteria bacterium (assembly GCA_012842045.1). Classification (GTDB taxonomy): domain Bacteria; phylum Patescibacteriota; class Dojkabacteria; order SC72; family SC72; genus UBA5232. Next base: position 95,126 of record DUTP01000003.1, on the reverse strand, counting down.
TAAATATGAAAGAAAGGTTTATTGAAGAAACCAAGAAAAAAATCCTAGAATACTTTAAAAAGAAATGCAACCCCTATTCTCTCTATAAAAACCTTTTTAGAAGCAATTTACTACCTAAAGACATTTCAAAGTATTCATTGGATGGATTAACTCACAAAAGAAGGGTACGAACATACAGAATAGAGGATTTAGCTCCAATCGTATACCTTCATTTCAAAATCCATGGCAAGAAAGATTTTGAAAGAGGATATGTAATGATTGATGAAGCACAAGATATGAGTTTTGTACAGCTTTCTACACTTACACAAATTGCAAAGAATGGAAACCTCACACTTGCTGGTGATTTAGCACAATCAATAATTCCCCCCTTCTACATAAAAGATTGGGATGATGTAATTAAACTCGTTCAAGAGATTACAGGAAAAGAATGTAAATATCATCAGCTACAGAAATGTTACAGAACAACAGTAGAGATAATAGATTTTGCAAACTCCTTCTTTAAAAAGCATTTTCCTAAATCTTACAAACTACCTGAAGCTGTTCTAAGACATGGTGATGATGTGAAATTCTTAAAGGCTGAGAAAGATCTCGCTGAGATGGAGAAAGATGATATTAAAGAGATTATTAACATCCTTAAAGATGATTTCAAGAGAGGTTCTGTCACATCTGCTTGCTTAGCTAGAGATAGGCAACATGCTAATGAGATATATGATGTTCTTAAAAACTATGCAGATGAGATTGGTGAGAAAGTTGTAAGATATGATGAAAATAATTACCAGAGAGGTGTTTTAGTCATGCCAATAGAGAATGCTAAAGGTCTAGAGTTTGACTCGGTAATTCTAGCTGATATTAACTCCAAGTATTATGAAGACACACTACTATGTTCCAAACTCCTCTATGTTGGTATAACAAGAGCTTTACATAGATTGTATGTGCTTGTAAATAAGAATGATAAATTTTCTAAGGATTTTGCTAATGTTTCTTTGTGATAACTGTAAGAAAAAGGTAAAAGAAAGTGGAAATATAGGAACCCTTCATAGAAACCATTGTCCATACTGTCTTTTTTCTAAACATTTAGATGATAAAAAACCTGGAGATAGAGAATCTAAATGTCATGGTAAGATGGAACCAATAGCATTAGCTTACAAAAAAGATGGAGAGATTATGTTAGTTCATAAGTGTGAAGTTTGTGCAGATATATCAACTAATAGGATATCTGCTGATGATAATGAAGAGGAGATACTAAATGTTTTTAATAAATCTATACTAAATAATGAGCAGGAGAGATTTATTCAAGCAAAAAGCAATTTGAGAATATTAGGTAAGGAGGATGAGACTGAAGTAAGAAAACAACTATTTGGAATTTAAATGGTATCATTTATTTATATAAAATAACAAAAATCTATATTCATGAATAAACAAAAAATAGCCAGAGTAATATCAGAAATCTTTAATGGTTTTGTAACAATGATGCTAGCTCCAGTACTAGCTATCTTTTTCTCTCCCCTAACCTTAAAATTAAAATTTCTCTATTCTGGTCTCTATATAATCCTACCTATACTTGTTTACTTACTTCTTAAGAAATTAGGTAAGGTCTCAGATTATGAATTAACAAAGAGAGAGGAAAGACCTATCTATTTTGTAACAATAACAGTACTTTTTGGTATACTCTTCTTCATACTGAGAAGCCACAACATTGAAACTGTTACATATGTTTCTCTTACTCTCTTTGCAATAGCTTCAGCCATTACAATTGTTACATTTGCTTGGAAGATGAGTGGCCATATGACATATTCTACATATCTTTTTTGTACTCTAGCCTATCTTTTTTCTCCATATTTCTTTTTAATGTTTCTTTTTACACCTTTAATTGCATGGTCTAGAGTAGAACTTAAAAAGCATACTTGGGCACAAACAGTAGTTGGAACACTATTAACATTTGCAATATGTGCAACTATATATTGGGGATTGCCATTGTTTAGATAGAGTTTACCTACTTTGATGTATAGTCATCAAAATAACCCTGTACTAACACAACAGGAGTCCCTTTATCACCACTACCACTTGTAAGGTCCATAAGGCTTCCAAGGAGGTCTGTGAGTTGTCTAGGGGTTGTCCCTAAAGAATTCTTTCCATTGTACTCCTTACTCTTCTTTTCATTTATAGCATCCTCTACACACTTTTTAATATCACCCTTACCATCCCAATTTTCAGAAATAACTTTTAGTTTTACCTCTTTTGGTCTACCAACTAACCCATCAGTATATGCAGGAGAAACAACAGGGTCTGCTAGCTCCCATATTTGTCCTACAGGATCCTTAAATGCACCATCCCCATATATCATTACTTCTATCTTTGCACCTGTTTTCTCTAATAGTTTCTTCTGTATCTTTTTTACTAAGATTTCTCCTTCTTTAACTTTAGGAAACAATTTCATATTCCCCTCTCCCACCTTATTAGCTCCAAGCAAACCATAGTCTACATTGTAACCTCTTCCTTCCACAACCTCATTACAGATATCTTCTAAACCATATACAACCTCTCCACCACCTTCTTCAACCAATCTCTTTGTCTTCTTCCTGTTATGTGTATCACAAACTAAAACATTCTTTGTGAAGTTTAATATATCTCTTGGATTGTTTGAGAAGTGAGGAATAACTTGTCCTTCTTTTCCTAAACTTTTGTAGTATTCAATGTAGTCTAAACCTGTAAATTCATGTTTAAAATCATAACCGAATACCTCTCTAAATTCTTTTTCATCAAAAGAATCATCTAGACATATATCTTCCATCATTTTTGGATCAAGAATATGATTACCTACTTCATCTGATGGGTAACTGAAAAGAATATGAACCTTTTTACAAGCTTTAAGAATAGCTTCAAGTATCATGGAGAATCTGTTTCTACTTAGTATTGGAAATACTAAACCTATTTCTTCACTACCAAACTTTTTCTCAATCTCTGTAGCAACATCATCAATACTTACATAGTTAGAGTCACAGATGGATACAACTGCTTCTGTTATTCCAACTACATCTTTGTCATTAAACTTAAAACCATCGCTTTCAGATGCTCTAAGTAATGAATCTACAACAATATCTACAAGATTGTCACCATGTTTGATAATTGGGGTTCTGATTCCCCTTACAACTGTACCTGTGTTTCTCATTTGTATGTTTCTAAAGTTATTACAGCAGTAAAAAAGGCTTTTGTTGCAACAATTTCTTTAATATGGATATACATTAATGATAATGTTGCATATTATTATTTCATAATATGAGGATTAGAGCAAGAGAAAAAGGGTGTGGACTATCTTAAGTAAGTGAAGCTCTATCTATTACATATTTTACACTCATGATATAATTCTATGGGTTGTTCATTAAAAATTAGGAGGTTATTATGAATAAGAAAGAAGAAATTATTAATCTTCTCGGGAAAGATTTGTTTTTACTTGTGAATGGTAAGTTTTATTGGAAAAGTAAGTTTACTGTCGATATAAACAAAAAAGGAATAGTCTTTCTAGTAGAAATAACCACTCAGAGAAGAACTTCTTTTCCTCCTCCCCAAAAAGGAGTTTTTTACATTGTTCCGTCAAAGATTAAGAATAACATTTTTGACAGAAATGACTTATTAAGCCCAGTTGGAGTGCAATCATGCAACAAAGAACTACTAGAAGCACAAAAACTTTTGTAAATATTCAAAGAACAACCTTAAGAGAGTGGATCTCGTAACATGTACTGTCACACTGCCATATGAGTTTCACTCTCTAAAATTCCTACAAAATAGTTTTAAGATTAAAAATAGGGAAATAATGTTTAAAAATGAGGTGCCTGGGACTCGAACCCAGCACCAACTGCTTAAAAGGCAGTTGCTCTAACCTGATGAGCTAGCACCCCATACTAAAACATGCCATTATACTACCTTCCTAGTACAGATTACAAGGTTTAAAACTCTTTCTATGTATCTCACATATACCATATTCCTTAATACTCTCCAAATGTTCCTTAGTACCATAACCAGCATTTCTTTCAAAACCATATACAGGATACTGTTTAGAGTACTCCTCCATTATTCTATCCCTAGTCACTTTTGCTAATATAGATGCTGCTGCAATACTGTAATGTAGAGTATCACCTCTATCAATAATTTCCATATCATAGCCCTTAATTGGATAAACAGCACCATCAGAGATAATATAGTTTACTTTTTCTTTCAACTTCTCTTCTATCTCCTCAACAACCTTCTTCATACCATTCCTAACAGCATACTTAATTCCCACCCTATCTATCTCCTTAGAGCTAATGATACCGATACCGTATGCAAATGATTTCTCTTTAATTAATTCAAATGCTTCCTCTCTCTTTTTCTTTGTCATCTTCTTACTATCCCTAACACTATCAACAACATCATCATGATTTACAATGACCACACCTGCTACTACAACAGGACCTGCTAGTGGACCTCTACCAGCTTCATCAATACCAACTACATATTTAAATCCCTTAGACCATAATTCTTCTTCTTTTTTTGTATCTGGATATGTCATAGAGATATATGTTAACATATATATATGGGTAAGATAAAAACATTCCTAACAGTTTTAGTTTTCATCGTAATAACAGGTTTTTCTGGTAAGTATACATATGCACAAGAAAATATAATACAACTAGACCAAGAAGAAACAATTGAGAGTGTAAAAGAAGTAGAAAATCTAGAAACAGAGGAACAAGAAGACACTAAAACTGTAGAGACAAAAGAACAAACTGAAGTTCCTCAGTTCCCATTTGGTACAATCCTATTAGCTATACTAATACCCTCTATTTTGATAATAATTGCATACCTCATATTCAAGTTTATTAAGTTTTAATATTTAAATTTTTAATTAATTAACTATGTCAGACAAAAAACAAAATGTAGCAGGAAAAGTAGCTGCAGGAGTTGCACTCGGAGCATTAGCAGGAGCAGCAGCAGGTGTTCTTTTAGCACCAAAATCTGGAAAAGAAACCAGAGAGGATATTAAAAAGTTTGCAAAGAAAACAAAGGAACAAGGAGAAGCTCTTTTGAAGAAAGCAAAGAAAGAAGTTGCTAAGAAGATAGAGAATATTAAAAAGGCTGGAAAAAGTATCAATGCAGAGGATTACAAGAAGATAGTTGCTGAGATTGTTGATAGCTTTAAAGAGAGTGGAGAAGCAACAGGAGAAGCTGCTAAGAAGCTAGGAGAGCAGTTAAAAGAAGACTGGAATGATGTAAAGAAACAGATAGCTGCTTAGTTTCTGTAGATAAGAAATATAGAGGGAGTAGAAATACTCCCTTTTTCTTAGTAGAATACCTATATGCGAGAGTAGTTCAGTTGGTAGAATGTCTCCTTCCCAAGGAGAAGGTCGCGGGTTCGAGCCCCGTCTCTCGCTTTTAAAATAGCCATATAATCATATGATAGGAGAAACAGTAAAGGTTATTGTTGATAGACCAATGGGGTCTGTTCATCCAAAACATCCTAATATTAAATATTCTGTTAACTATGGATATATTGAGGGAGTAAAGGGAGGAGATGGTGAAGAACAAGATGTATATATACTAGGTCCAGATAAACCACTAAAGGAATGGGAAGGGAAAATAATTGCAATTATACACAGAAATAATGATATTGAAGAGAAGTGGGTAGCTGCTCCAGAAGGTATGGACTTTACTGATGAAGAAATCATAGAACAAACTCATTTCCAAGAACAGTACTATGATATTAAAATAAAGAGGAAATAGAGACTATCTATACAAAGTTTTTCCTTAAGAATTTCTGATGCATATTAATTCTATCAAGATTAAACTCGTTTAGTTCTTCAGAGTAATATGCTAAATATTCCACAACTCTTGTAAACCAATAAAGGTTGTCTAAATGTCTTTCACTCTCTGTGTAGTTCATAATATTGTAGTAATTCTCTACAACATCCTGTCCTAAATCAAAATGCCAGATATACATACGTACTCTTGCAAAATCAAAAATAGGGTCACCAAACATAGCTTCTCCCCAATCTATAATTCCTGCAATTTCTTTAGTCTTAGTATCAACAAAAAGATTTCTTTGATTAAAATCTGTATGAATTAATGAATAATTGGAATCTATCATTATTGTATTAGAAATTTCATCTCTAATTTTTTCTACTGCAGATAAAACAAGTTCTTTATCAATCCCTTCCCTATTACTTATCTCCTCCCAATTAAGTTCTGAATCTGTACCATTAAACTTCGATAAGAGGTGTTCCTTCCAACTTTTCTTACTATCTAAATTATTAAGAAAACCACTCTTTTGAGACTTAACTTTATGGATCAATTTAAGATTTTTAATCATTGATGAGATATAGTTACTCATCTGTTTGACTGGAATACTCTCTAGTAGTGGGAATTGTATTCTTTCCATAATTATTACTGGTTTGTTATCAAAGTCAAACATACCAAATAATTTTGGAACAGGAATTTTAACATCATTTTGGGCTAAAAGCTCATATGCCTTAGCATCTACAAGAGCTCCCTCACTTAACTTGATAACATATTCTTTTCGTTCTTGATCAACAACAAAAAGAACTTTGCTATCCATACCTTGTGGAGGAGTTTGAATTTCTTCTATCTTAACATCTAAAAACTCTTCAACTGTTCTGATTAATTTCTTTTCATTCATAAGTCTTTACTTTTTTTCTAATTTACAAGATATATTTTGAATATTCCTCCTTGTACTTCTCCAAACTCCCCTTAATATTAATCCAATATCTACATAATATCTCTCCCTCTTCATATATATTAGGTACCTTGTTTTCTAATACCCCACCCAATGCTTCTATGGTCTTCCAAGAAGCTGGATTACTTTCATCAGCAGATAACAAGACCTTCTCAAGATTTAATTCTTTACATTTCTGTAGAACTAAATAGAGAAGTATCTTACTATACCCTTTTTCTCTCTCTGTAGGTCGTATACCATAACCAATATTCCCAGCATATTTTAAAAGAAAGTCTGTTAATATGTAGCGTAGATTTACCATACCGATTATCTTGTCATCATTCTCTCTAATGAAGAAATATGTGTAAGCCGGTGCTCTATCTGGAGAACAGGTTTTTGGATCTTCCTCTAATTTTATCTTTTTTAACCAAGCTTCATAATCAGTAAATCCTTTATCCAAACCACCACTACCATTAATATTTGATTTAGCATCATTATGTTCGGTGATATAGTCAATAGCTTCTTGTTTTCTTTCTAAAGTGGGAAGTTCTAGATAGAATGTTTCCATAAACTTCTATTCCTTATTACACAAATCTATCTTTAACTTAACCTGACAATCTTTATCTAACTGTCTATACTTCACACCACATTCATCAAATAGTCTCTTTGATGCTATTACAGAGTCTGTATTAGCATATTTATCCGAGAGATACACTACCTCTTTAATTCCTACTTGAACTATCCCCTTTGCACATTCATTACATGGGAAAAGGTCTACATATAGTCTTGCCCCTTCCATATCCTTGTTACTACCTCTGTAATTTAACATTGCATTTCTCTCAGCATGTACAACATACGGATATTTAGTTTCTAAATATTCACCTTCTCTATCCCAAGGAAAACTCTCATCTTTCCAACTATTAGGTGCTCCATTGTAACCTATTGATAGTATCCTGTTATCACTACCTACTATGCATGCACCAACCTGAGTACTAGGATCTTTACTTCTCATAGCAGAGAGTTTAGCTATAGCCATGAAGTAAACATCCCAACTAATTCTGTCTTTTCTTTCTAGATTGTATTTTTTATTTTTTGTTTCCATGTTTTAATTATACAATAAAATTAATTAGTTCTCTCACTCTGTTGCCTTTCAATATCTTCTTGATATTCTCTTGCAATCATCTCTTCTGCAGTTACAGTAGGAGTATATCTCTCATCGAAAAAATGATATACAGGAGAAAAATTGTTTTTAAATCTCTCTAAATAATCATTTCTTCTCTCTTCAGATTTATAGTCTGTAAATGCATAGTATCTTATAAGTTCCCTAATATTCGCTGGATTATATTTATCTATTTCAAAAAACTCCTGTTTTAAATAATAACCAAAAGATTCAGTTAGTTCATAATCAACAAGTGTATCAATCCCTATATCATAAGCATAGTCAGCAACTCTTTTAACACAATCACATGCATGAAAGCCACCCACAACCAAACTATCTATTTCCCCTAATTGATCTATTAGAAATTTAGAATCTGGGTACCTAATCTCATCCCTCGACTTCTCACTACCATCTTCATAATAACCAGAAGCTTCTTTAAAAGTTATATCTGTTAGGATAACTCTGTCTTCATTTTTGACGTCTACAACTTTTACCTCCCTGTCAGGATAGGTAGCAAAAACAACTTCATATCCTTTTTCCCGATATCGCTTTTGAATACATTCATTTAAAATGGGAAAAGGGTACTTTAAACCAAAACTTCTATAAAATTCTTCAGGATGAAAAGAAGTATCAAAAAACTCTTGAATTGGATATAGATACAAAAATACTTTTTTCTTCACATATGTATTGTACACTTCTTAATTCTTTGTTACAATTCATGTTACAAATGCTGGTATAGCTCAGTTGGTAGAGCATTCCCTTCGTAAGGGACAGGTCGATGGTTCGAGACCATCTACCAGCTTCTGTTTTACAATTATGAAAACACCAAAATATACACTAACAAACCTAATGCTAGACTATATAGTTAAATATGAACTAGCTATCAAGGATATTAAATACAATCCTCTTCCTGAGAAATACAAGAGTATCATAGAAGAGAAATATGCAACTGAAGACATTATGAAAATGAGTAGCTTAGTTGCTTCCCCAATTGGTTACAACAAATCATTGATAATACAGAGAGGACAAGAAACACCTTCTGAAAGAAAGAAGTTAAAGATATTTACAAACTTTAGAAATGCTAAAGATTTCCTAAGGTCATACAACAATAGATCATCCTTGAAACCATCAATTGAATTAGCTATGCACTTAAACAGATTAATACTTAAAGATGTTGTAGATGATTGGGATGTAGGAAAGTTGAGAGGTTTCTCTGAAAAGCCAAATGAGATATATGATACATGGTACAAAAATAGAGATTTCTATCCTAATCTTGATATAACGGCACATTTCAATGAACTCTTTGATTGGATACAGAACGCTTCTGATAACAATCATAAATTGATTAAAATAGGTGTAATGATATATGAGTTTCTAGATAAAGCTCCTTTTACAGCAGGAAATCAAATTACAGCAATACTAGTAGCTGAGATTCTTGCAAAGAAATATGATTACAATCCAGATAATATATTCCCTTACTTTAAATCCATTGAATATATCTCAGAGGACTTACTAGCTGCACATAAAATGACAAAACCAAAACTAGACCTTACTCCTTTCCTAGAAGCATTTCTTTACACAATCTCACTTACATCTCTAGAAGTTTCAAAAGAATTTAAAGATACATATACTCAAAAGGTTAAGAAACAGGGGTCATTAGAACTATACTTAACTCCAAGACAGATACAGATTTTAGATTTTCTTTCACTTAATCAGAAAGTAAATAGAAGTCAATTAGTAGACCTTCTAGGTGTTTCCTTTATGACTTGTTTTAGAGATGTGAAAGATATGATTGAAAAGGGATATCTAACACAAAAAGGTAAAGGTAAAGCAACATTCTATACATTAAGTAAGAAGATGTTAGAGAAGGAAGATAGAATGGTACCGATAATTGAATAGTTTAGAAAAAACTGGTAGTATTTCCACATGGCAAATTTAGATAAATATGATGTAATCATTGGTTTAGAGATACATGTACAGACTAAAACTAAGTCTAAGATGTTCTGTTCATGTCCTGCTGAATACTTTCAGAAAGAACCAAATACACAAGTATGTCCTATGTGTTTAGGACTTGGTGGTACTCCTGAACCAAATCAAAGAGCACTAGAGCTCTGCATCCTTATGGGTTTAGGAACAAATTGTAAGATTGCTTCTGAGATACAGTTTGATAGAAAGCATTACACCTACCCTGACCTACCTAAAGGATATCAAATTACGCAAGGAGAGAATCCTTTGTGTTCAAATGGATATGTAGAAGTACCTAGTGGTGCAAAGGTTGAGATAGAGAGAATACATCCAGAAGAAGATGTTGGTAAATCTACACATCATGTAGAAGCTTCTACTGGTAAAACATATATGTTAGTAGATTTCAACAAATCAAGTGTTCCTTTAATGGAGATTGTTACAAAACCAAATATTAGAAGTGCTAAAGATGCTAAAGACTATGCTACTAAGATTAGACAGATTGCTAGATACCTAAACGTCTCCGATGCTGATATGGAGAAGGGGCAGATGAGATGTGAACCAAATATCTCAATCCAAGAGAAAGGTAAATGGGAATACAAAGATGGCAAGATACTAGCAATTGGTGTCTACAAACTAAATCCTAAAACAGAAGTAAAGAACATTGGTTCAATTACAGCAGTAGAGAAAGCAATTGAGTATGAAGTAAAGAGAATGGTTGAAGAGTTAGAAGAAGGTAAAGAATTGAAACAACAGACAAGAGGGTGGAATGCTTCTAGAGGTGTTACAGAGTTCCAAAGAAGTAAAGAAAAAGCTGAAGACTATCGATATATGCCAGATCCAGATATTCCAATAATTGATGTATCTAAGGAAGATATTGAAAGGATCAAAAAAGAGTTAGTTGAATTACCAAATGAGAAGATAGAGAGGTATGTAAAAGATTGGAAACTAACAGAGTATGCTGCTGATGTTATCGCTTCATCAAAAGAGAGTGCCGAATATTTTGAGAAGCTCCAGAAGAAACTCTCAGATCATATGGATGATAAAGATGCAGCTACAGAGGCTTCAAATTGGATAATGGGTCCACTATATGCAATTGCAAACAAGAAAGGTAAAGATATTACAGAAACAGGTGTTAAAGGAGATGATTTAGCTTTACTAATCGTTGCTTTTAGAGAAGGTGTATTTACAAAGAACAAAGCAGAGGAATTACTTAATGAGAGTATTGAGAAAGATATTGATATATCAAAAGCGATTGAGAAACTTAAAAGTGCTAAGGAGTCTGTTGGAAGTCTAGAAGATATTGCAAAGCAAGTTATTGATGAAAATCCACAAGCTGCTAATGACTACAGAGGTGGTAAGGAAGCAAGTATTGGTTTCTTAGTTGGTAAGGTTATGCAATTAACACATGGTACAGCTAATCCAGCAGAGGTAAAGATTACTTTAGAGAAAGAATTAAAGAAATGAAAAAACATATTAAATTAAAAGATGTTAGAAAAGATATACCTGGTAAATGCATGACACAGGAAGAAGTACTAAAGAGTGCTGAGCATACAGAGAATAGACATGTTAAAGTGTATTGGGCAGGAGATGTTGGAGGAGAGAGTTAGACTTTATCTTTAAAATACCCAATTCTTTGTAACAAAAGATACCATCTTTCCCAGAAAGTCATAAAGTGTTTACCTCTAATCTTTTCTGTTTCTTCTTTTCCTATTAACTTTTCTAAGAAACTTCTAGCTTTCTTTACAGTTGGTTTTGCAAAATATACAGCATTTATAGTTGCATACTTCATTACATCTACCTTACCTAAGAATGCTGTCAGTTTGAAGTTTTCTCTCTCCTCATCACTACATTCCAGAAGATATCTAGCCACTTCCTGTAATCTATGATTCCCATCAAGAATATTACCTACCTTAAGTAACCCTTTGTCTAAAAGTAGTTCTTCATCTTTTGAGATAGGATAAAAAATTAATGGAGGATCTATTAATCCATCTTTAATCTTCTTTTCTACTTCATCTCTATCATATTTTGATTCTAATATTCCATGAACCCAGTCTCTTGCTTCATCAGGAATGTTTTCTTCATTTTCAATCACTTCTTTTGACACATCCTCTAATGTCACATTCCTTCCGCACATCTTCCAAAATATATATGCTGGAGCAACTGTCTGAGAAGATTCAACAAATGATTGGAGTTGTAGAACATCATCTGCATCTAACTCTACAATTGTCCAATCTTTTATACCTAATTTCTCAAAACTATATTGCCTTCCTTGGTCTTCTGGTTTTTGAGATTGAATATGGTCGTTATATGCTGAAATTGCTTCTGGGGAGATACTTTCTACTAGTGTTCTCATACTATATTATACCATTTTTTGATATATTGAGACTAGTACTGTTAAAAAGTAAGGATTTTTAGTAAAATACATCATACCAAGCCGAGGTGGTGAAACTGGCAGACACGTATGCCTTAGGAGCATATGGGGTAAAACCCTTGGAGGTTCGAGTCCTCTCCTCGGCACTTTTCATTATTCACTCTCTGGAAGATATCTGTGTACCTTTAAACCTTTATCTATTGCATCTATTAGAATCAAAGTATCAGAATCAGTATTCTCCCTATCTACTCCACCTTTAAGACCAGTTGGGATAACAAAAGATTCTTCTCCTTCATGTGTAATCAAAAACATCTCTTGCTCTAATCTATTTGCTGTTTCAATACCCAAATCTAAAGCATCTATCAATGGAATATCCTCTCCTGTTTTAAGAACAGAATTAAGAGGTATCTTTGTTCCTAAATCAGATGGATTTAACTCAAAAGTTTGAAAACCTTCGTAGATTATTTCACTTAACCTAGAAATATGTTTCTTTGTTAGTGTTCGAGGAATTAAGAGAGAAAGATATTGAGAACGAATATCTATAATTAAATGATAATCTTCTTTAAGTGTACCTGTTTTTAATAATACTAAAGTACTACTGATTTTTTGATCTATTTCATTAATTCTCTCTGATTTACGTCTTTTTTGTTCTATTTCTGTTTTTTCCATATTTAATATAATATCTATTTAAATTCTAATAAAAAAATAATACCTTAAACTCTTACAAGTTCGGGGTCATCTCCTCTGCATTTTTCTCAATATCTGTAACTTTTAAACCATTTACAACTAATTCTGTTATAAATTCTGAATCAGTATAAATACTGCCATCTTGTCTCTCTATATCAAGACCTTCTGGTAGTACAATACTCATCCAATTACCTAAACATAATTGGGAAGGACCTCCAAAATCTTCTGTCAACAATATTAGTTGCTGAATTCCTTCTGTAATTCTCCCTTTACCATTACGTAAATTCTTAGTTTTTTCTGCTGTTGTTCTATTATCTTCATAGCCATGAAGTAATGATTTCGTTGGTATGCCCTGTAAACCTTTTCCTTCTGTTATTCTCAATCCTCTAAGTATTAAATCTTGTAGATGATCTCTTTCCGCTTTAAAAAACAAGACTTCTCTTAATTCTGGAGTTAGATGAAGTAGAAATCTTTTGTCTTCATATGAATGTTCAATTAAAACCTTTTCACCAATCCTTGTTCTATTTAACCCATCTTGGATAGTTTCTGCAAGTAATGGATATACAGATAAAATAGGGTCTTTGTCCATCTCAATAGTTATTAAAATAATATATTTATCACTATCGGATTATATCATTCATAAAAGAAAAAAGCACCACATAGAGGTTTTGGTAAATAGAAACTATGCATATATGCATACTATCTTACCTCTTAGTAGTGCTTTATCCTTGTCCTAGGTGGTCTTCTTATTTTTATTTTTACTTCTTCTCCAACAAACCTATCTTGGTATTTTTTAAGGAACTCATCAAAAAAGACAGTCCTCTCCCAAAAGGTTTTGAGAATAATGAGCACTTCTAGCCTATCAGAAGCAGAGAAATTCTTTAACTCTCTTTCCCCTATCTCTAAGAATTTCTCAGAAGTTAGATGCTCTTCTTCCTGAGCTAGATAGGCCCAAAATAATGCTCCCACAACTAATTGCTCTATATATTGGTTTCTATAATTGACTTTTATAAGTCGATATAGACCCACTTTTTGGTCTTCGATAACTTCGAAGGCTTTCAGTAAATTAATTTGTTCTGCCATTTTCCTCCTTTCTTAGGACAAGGAGCATAGACATATGTCTACATATATATTATACCATTTCATTATAGGTCTTAACAATGGAACATCTAATCATTAAAACACTATAAGTACATTCTTAATTTTAAAAATATGGTAGAATAACCAAGTATGTTTAAGAAAATAATAAGACCGTTCCAAGAAGTGTTGCTAGAAAGAAAGCTATGTGTTGGATGTACACATCCTCTTACTAAAGCAAGGAAGTTAGGAAACCTGTCTGATAATAGAATTATGGTTGAATGTAAGTGTAAGAGAAGATATGTATATGAGAAAGAATTAGCTGCTTTTAAGAGAGCAACATTTGCAGAAGAACAGCAAATATTAAGTCAAATAGCTAAAGGTGAGTAGTTAGGCTTCACAAAAGGCTTTTTATATAGTAAAATAACAACATTATGCCGCTATCGTCTAGTGGTCTAGGACAACAGGTTTTCATCCTGTAAACCGGGGTTCGATTCCCCGTAGCGGTACCATTTTTATGAATCTTTTTAAAACTAAAAGAAAAGTTCTCTATCTAATCCTCATACTTTTGTTAATACCAAATATATTACTTGGCGGTATTAATATATTTGTTAGGAAAAGTAGTGAAAAACATATATTCAATGAACAAAGTATCAATGTATTAGAAGATGGAAGCTATGATGCAATATTAATATTAGGAAGCGGTATTAGAAATAACTACCCTACTCCAATTCTAAAAGAAAGATTAGATACAGGTATATATCTCTACGAAAACGATATTGCACCTAAAATTATTATGAGTGGTGACCATGGTCAGGAATACTACGATGAGGTAAACATTATGAAAGAATATGCCATTGAAAAAGGTGTTCCCTCAGAAGATATCTTTATGGATCATGCAGGTTTTTCAACATATGAGAGTATGTATAGAGCTCAGTATATCTTTGGTGTTCAAAAATTAGTTGTAGTATCACAAAAATATCATCTTTACAGAGCTGTATATATTGGTAAAAATTTAGGTATGGATGTTGTTGGTGCCAATGCAACTAAAACCATTATGGGTGGACATCGTGCAAGACTAACTAGGGAAGTTTTTGCTCAAGGTAAAGACTTTTTCAAAGTTATCTTAAGACCTGAACCAACCTTTCTAGGTGAAAAAATATCCTTAGATGAAAGTGGAGATATTACAAATGATAAGTAATTGACAAAGATAGTGGTATTCAATAAACTGTATACAGTAACTAAATATTTTATCTGTCCATATTTATGTACGAGCAAGAACCAGAAAAGGAACTAACACCACAAGAGAAAATAGCTTCAGCTTTAGGATCTGTTGGTAAGTTCATTCTATCTTTTGTAGAGACAATTGTTGTTGCACTAGTTATCTCTGTTGTTATCTATCTCTTTGTAATGACACCTCATGAGGTTGTAGGACAATCTATGCATCCTACATATCAAAATGGTGAGATGTTAATGGCAAATAAAATTACGTATAAAGTAGGAAAACCTAAGAGAGGAGATGTCATTATCTTTAAGTATTCAGAAACTCAAGATTTCATAAAAAGAATAATAGGTTTACCTGGAGATACTGTTATGTTAAAAGATGGTAAACTTTACATTAACAGTACCTTACTTGATGAGAGTCACTATCTTCAAAGTAGTGTATACACAAACGGTGGACAATATTTAACTGAAGGAGAACAAGTGACAGTTCCAGAGGGTAGATATTTCGTATGTGGTGATAACAGGCCACATAGTTCTGACTCTAGAGCTTTTGGACCAATAGATGAGAAAGATATTAAAGGAAAAGCATGGATTGTTTACTATCCATTTGCTAATTTTAGATTGGTTAAGCACGAGATTTATCAAGGGTTCTAGAATTCTTGTGTGAAACATGATAGTCTTTACATATGCAGGTATTTGTAATTGCAAATCAAAAAGGTGGTGTAGGGAAAACAACTACAGTAATGAACTTAGGAGCGGCATTAGCTCGGAAAAAGAAGAAGGTATTACTTGTAGACCTAGACCCTCAATCAAATCTTTCTTCTGGTGTGGGTTTCACTAAACAGTTTGATAAGCAAAGCTGGGATTCAACAGATAAGGCTCCATACAAGAGTGTATATGATGTCTTAATTGGAGGAGAGAATATTTCTTCTGTTTTTGTAACTACATCAACTCCAAATCTTTTTCTTCTACCATCACATCTTTCATTAGCTGGAGCAGAGATTGAGATGGTAAATATGATTTCTAGGGAACTACTCCTTAAGAAAGCACTAGACAGTATGAGCGAGGAATTTAATTATGTTTTGATAGATTGTCCTCCATCATTAGGACTTCTTACAATTAATGCACTTAGTGCTGCACAAAAATTGATAATACCAATACAATGCGAATACTTTGCACTTGAAGGATTGGGACAATTGATAGAAACAACGAAATTAATAAAAGGGGTTAACCCATCTCTTACAATTGGAGGAATTGTACTCACAATGTACGATAGTAGAACCAAACTATCAGAGAATGTTGTTAATGATGTGAAAGAATTCTTTAAGGATGCTGCATTCAAATCAATAGTACCTCGAAATGTACGACTATCTGAAGCACCTTCACACGGTAAAACTATTTTCGAATATGATGACAAGTCAACAGGAGCAATGGCATACAACAAATTAGCCAACGAATTTATAAA
Source organism: Candidatus Dojkabacteria bacterium (assembly GCA_012842045.1). Taxonomy (GTDB): domain Bacteria; phylum Patescibacteriota; class Dojkabacteria; order SC72; family SC72; genus UBA5232. The sequence goes on along the minus strand of DUTP01000003.1, from coordinate 78,472 downwards.
AAGATTCGAAGATTAAATTAAGTGATTTTAAAAAATGAGTGATACACAAAGATTGGGTAAAGGATTAGCTGCATTAATCAGTTCTAACGAGATTGATAATACGAGTAGTTCATATATACCAAATTTCAAAATAGAAAATATCGCTCCTAATCCATATCAACCAAGAATGCATATAAATCCAGAAGAGTTGATTGAGATAGCTGATTCCATTCGTGAGCATGGAGTTATCCAACCTTTAATAATCACAAAGAACAGAAATGGAGAAGGATACTACCTAATTGCAGGAGAGAGAAGATTAAGAGCTTCTCAACTGGCAGGACTTAAGACAGTTCCTGTAGTTATCAAAGACAGTTCTCCCAAAGAGATGTTAGAGATTGCAATAATTGAGAATGTTCAAAGACAGGACTTAAATCCACTAGAAGAGGCATATGCATACAAGCAGATGCAAGATGAGTTTGGTATGTCTCAACAGGAGATTGCAAACAAGATTGGTCTAAGTAGAGTTGCTGTTACAAATAAAATTAGATTACTTAATATTCCTGAATCTGTTAAAGAAGATATTCTAAATGAGAGATTGAGTGAGGGACATGCTAGAGCATTACTTGGTATTAAGGATAAGACATCTTTAATTGCAGCTGCAGATTTAGTTATAAAGAGAGGTATGAGTGTTAGAGAGACAGAGAAACTAGTAAGAAAGATTTCATATGGTAAAGGTAGTACAACTAGGTTATGGAAGACTACAGATGCTCAAACTACAAAATATTCTGAACAATTAAGTAAGAAGCTTGGATATTCAGCACATATTCAGAAGATGACAAAAGGAGGTAAACTAGTTATTAGATACAACAATGTTGAAGAATTAGATGATTTAATGAAGAAGTTGTTGTAATTAAGCAGTTACTTCCTGTCTTAGTTTCTCATATGTCAATATGGATGCTGTTGCACTTACATTTAGTGACCCTATACCTTCTCTCATTGGTATAGATAGAGCTCCATCAACTCTTTCAAGAATACCTGTAGATATACCTACATCCTCAGCACCTAGTACAAAAGCAATTGGTCCTCTCAAATCTTCTTCATAATAATTTTTACCATCCATATGTATAGCATATGTCTTAATATCATTCTCTTTAAGGGTTTTGAGAGCCTCAAAGAGCTTCATCTCTACTAAAGGTACTCTCTCTGCAGCACCCATTGAAATTCTAATTGTCTCATCAGATATTAAGCTCTTCTTCTGAGGATTAACTATTATTCCATTCACACCTACAGCAAAAGCAGTTCTCATAATAGCAGCAATATTTTGAGAATATTTTAGATTGTCAAGTATTAAGAAGAATGGTTGTTTCTTTTCTTCATATATCTTCTCTAGTAATTCCCTCAAAGTCCAACTATTTTGAGAATACATAATACCAACAATACTTTCAGCTGAAGAAGATCTTAATCTTCTATTAATTGCTTTTCTAGAAATTTTAAGTATGGGAATACCTCTTTGTCCTGCGAGTTTGTAAATCTCTTTACTCTTCTCATCTTTAAATGCACTACCAGCTGCATATATCCTATCAAAATCCCTACCCTCTTTTAAAAGCTCCAAAAGGGCATTCTTACTCTCAATCTGTATAAATCTGGATTTAGCCATAGTAATATGACTATTTTATCACATCAACAAAAAACTGTCCTCTCTTAGACCCACTCATTCTTCTAAAGGAAACTGTACCATCTATTTGAGCATGAATTGTGTGTGTCTTACCCATATATGTATTATTTCCAGGATGATAGACAGAACCTCTCTGTCTTACAATTATATTTCCAGCTTTTACCTGCTCTCCAGCAAACTTCTTAACACCTAGCCTCTTACCAGCTACTTTACCTTGATTTGATGTTGTACTACCTGCTGCAACCTTTGCCATTTGTTCTTTATTTCAAGTTATATATATACTAGGTTCTTTCTAGTATGAAAATGTTACGGGTAATAATACTATTTTTTCTCATCCACTTCAAGTCCTCTTGTACAAGTGTCGTATTTTTGACATCCCATCTCTTCCCTACTAATTCTCTAATACCAAAAGTTTTCCATCCCTTATCTGTTTTATACGAAGGAAGTATCATCACTACCTTTATTCCCCTCTTTTGAAGCTTCTCATCTATCAGTTCAAAAAGCTTTCTGTATAATCGTTTTACATCTTCCAACAGTTTATTTGCATATTCTACAGAGAGTATTCTAGTTTGGGGAGGTCCCATATATGGTTCACAAACAATAGCATCTATATCTGTATGCTTTAATTTGTTAACAATCCCTTGATCTGGTTTTAATATATCAAACTGAAAAGCACTGTAATATGTATTCTCTGTTATCTGACCTTCTCCAAGAAGCCATTTAATATTATTCTCTGTGTCGATAACAGCCCTAGGGTCAATATCAGATGCTAGAAAATCAAAACCTAAAACAGCTGCTTCCATTAGAAGAGTACCTGATCCACAGAAAGGATCCCATATTACACCATTCTTTAATCCTGTTAGATTAACCATTATCCTTGCAAGCTTTGGAGGAAGTGTACCCATCTGTAAATTACTCTCAGGTCTTTTAATATCTCTACCAACAAAACCTTCTAAATCCTGTATCTCTAATGTTTTACCATATATCTCTTGATTTCCATTTCTAATTAAAACAAGTTCAAAACCTTCGGAAAGAATATTGTTTTTTATTATCTGCGCAGCATTTAAAGATATATCTTTATTTTGTGGTAAAACAAATCTAGATGAAATTTTATTTTCTCTAAGTTGTCTTTTTATTCCATTGGCTAACTTTTTTAATACAGCACTATCTGTTTTTCTACCCTCTCCTAATATTGAAATACCAAATGTTACTTTCTTATCATTCTCAGTATCCATTTCAAAAGAATCTATATCTTCAATTATTTCGCCAAGTCTAATAGCACCACCTAATCTTAAAAAGATTATTCTAGCTAGTTGAGAGGTTATCTTTTCATCAATATTTAGTAGAAAAATATTCTTTCCATATCTACTCACACATTCTCTATGTAATCCAAAAGATGAAAGTACAGACAATAGTTCTGCAAATGATAGCTCTGGAAAGACCCCAGATTGAATGAAGAGTTGTTTGGACATTTTAGCTAATACTTTTAACTAATACTCTAGTAATACTTGGTCTGTAACCGTATCTTCTTCTCTGTCTAGACTTAGCTTTGTAAGTGAAGCCCTCTATCTTCTTACCTTTCTTTTGTGATGTAATCTCTAATTTGACAGTCGCACCATCAATGTAAGGGGTTCCTACTTTTGTATCTTTCCCATCAGAGATTAGTAAAACTTCCTTAATTTCTAATTTATCTCCTTTCTTTCCTTCTAGCTTGCTTACTTCATATCCCATACCTTCGAATACCTTTAACTGAACTCCTGAAATTGCGATTACTGCAAACTTTTCACTTTTCTTTGCCTCTACCTTAACTTCTTTTTTAGGAGTAGCTTTTTTATCAACTTTTTTATCAGTTGTTGTCTTTTTTGTAGCTTTTGTTTCTTTTTTGTCTGCCATAGGTATGGATTTTATGTTATGTAGGTTAAAAAGTCAATCTTTTTATCATTTCTCATATACTTCCACCAAATCGGAACTACTTACTCTAATCTTTTTTGCATTCTTCTTCCCTATATTATTAACTAAACCTAAAGATGCAAGAGTCATAATGGTAATAGTTCCACCAGCACTCATTAATGGAAGAGGTATGCCTGTTGCAGGTATACTACCCGTATTTGTCCCTATGTTTGTAAATACTTCCAAAAGAATTTTAACTCCTACTCCTATACATATTAGGGAAAGAGTTATATCCTTTTCACTAGCTATTGCATTCCAAAAACAGAAGACTATTATTATCGTGTAGAGAGCCATGAGAAAAAGGCTACCAACAAGACCAAATTCCTCGGCAAAAGATGCAAAGATAAAGTCTGTTCTAAACTCAGGTAAGAAGTTTCTTTTACTCTGTGTCCCATTTCCAAAACCTTTACCAAATATCTGCCCTGATCCAATTGCAATCTTTGATTGGTTTACATTAAAGAGTTTGTCAGGAGAAATTTCCTCTGGTGAGATAAATGCCACTATTCTGGTTTTTTGGTAATCTTTTAATACCTTATTCCATGTAACAGAAGCAACCATTCCTAAAAGCAGTGCTATTGATAATGAAATAGTAATTAACACTTTCCAATTGTCTTTTACATAGAAACCTAGGATTGAAATCACAATAGAAGGTATTAGTAAAAGATACCAGAGATTATTCGACGTTACAGATGAGAGAAGAAAAGCTCCAATAGTTAGGATTATGATACTAAGAAGTGTAATATTCCTAATTGGATTATTCAGTCCCATAAATGCTAAAACAAACCATATCCCAAGTGTTAGTAAAGTCATACTTCCACTTGGTTGTAAATATATTAATACTAGTATTGGTAAAACAAGAAGGAAAGATATGAGAAAAAGAAACCATTCATTATATTTCTCTTTAAGAGAAAAGATTGCTGATGTTGTAATTATTACAGTTAACTTTGCTATTTCGGAAGGTTGTATTTGTATTGGACCTATTATTAACCATCTTTTTACATTTTTAATTGGTGGACCAAAGAGTAGTGTCGCAACAAGAAGTGCCAATGTGAAGATGTAGATTATTAGAACAATTTGCCACTGTTTGAGATGATTTAAATCTATTTTACTTAAAATTAAAAAGAATATTATTCCTACAGCAGTAAAGATTAGTTGTTTGGTAAAAATAGATTTATCTCCTAAACCACCTGTTGGTAGAATGAGTGTAGAGTAGAGAGTAAGTAAACCTATTAAAATTAGTAGTAAGATTGTTAGTAAGAAAGGCCAATTGGAAAGCCTTCTTTTTAAACTTGAAGACGCTAATGATTTCATATGTTGATTATACCAGAGTAGGAACTATTTCTTCCCTCTCATAAATGCTGGAACATCTAGAGGGTCTTCAACTTGCATGTTATTTATAGCATCAGCGGTACTTTCAATATCAACAGTATCTTCTTCCATATCATCTTCATCACTGTCAAATGAGTCTAATGTCTCTGTGTCCTTCTCTTGTTCTAATGTTTCTGTTTCTTTAGTATTACTATCAAAACCAAATGTTCTTACAGGAGGAACAGAGTGAGTATCCTCAGATGTTCTGTTTCTATATATCTGTTTTGATTCATCAAAGCCAGTAGCTACAATCGTGATTGTTAGTTCATCACCCGCATCGGGATTAATCTGTGCTCCAAATTTAATATTTGCAGATGGGTCTACTGCTTCTTTTATTAGTTCTGATACTTCGCTTATCTCAGCAAGAGATAAATCTGTACCACCAACAATATTGTAAAGCACTCCTGTAGCACCTTCGATTGACATATCTAGTAATGGGCTGGTTGTTGCTAGCCTTGCAGCATCTTCTGCTCTGTTTTCTCCAGAAGCTCTTCCTATACCCATAAGGGCTGTACCAGCATTCTCCATAACAGATTTAGCATCATTGAAGTCTGCATTAATATATCCTGTTTCACTAATAAGGTTTGAAATACTGTTAACACCTTCTGCTAATACAGAGTCAACTTTCTTCATAGCATCAATAAACGATAGTTTCTCACTTTCATTAACTACTTCTAACAGTCTCTGGTTGGGTACAATTATCAAAGTATCCACTTTATCCCTCAATTTAGCTATTCCCTCTTCTGCAATCTCCATTCTTTTACTTCCTTCAAAATCAAAAGGTTTTGTAACAACAGCTACTGTTAATGCTCCCATATTTTTAGCTACTCCTGCAATAACTGGTGCAGCTCCTGTTCCTGTTCCACCACCCATACCTGCTGTGATAAAGACCATGTTTGCTCCTTCTAAATATTCCTGTATCTGATCTAAACTTTCCTCCGCTGCTTGTGCTCCTAATTCGGCATTACCTCCTACTCCTAATCCTTTTGTTAATTCCTCTCCCAACTGTAAAGTAATTGGAGCTTGTGACATCTTAAGTGCTTGTGCATCTGTATTAAATGCCATAAATTCGACTCCAGCGATATCATAATCAGTAATCATGGTATTGATTGCATTACAACCACCACCACCTACACCGATTACTTTTATTTTAGCAACTGGGTCAACATTTGTTGTAACTAAAGGCATACTCAGTATAGTAAACTTAAATTATTTATGGCAGTAATGACTTAAACCACTCTCCCATTTTACCAAAAAAACCTTTCACATCAACCCTTCCTTTTTCACCTGATCCTCCACCTACATCTACATCATCATCAATTGCATGTTTTATTGATCCTTGTACACAAGCATATGCTGGATCTGATATCTCTTCAGTCATACCTGTTAATCCTGATGGATATGCGACCCTACCTACAACCCCAGATACATCCTGCGCATACTTCGTAATATCTCTTAGTAATGAACTACCTCCAGTAAGAACAATACCTGCTGGCATTGCCATGTCGTATCCTGCTTTAGAAATATCTTCCTTTACCATTTCAAAAATCTCCTCACATCTAGCACTCACAATCTTATCAAGCATTTCTTTAGAAATCTTTTTATCAATACCAATTGCATTCAAATCTAACTCTTCACCTTTCTTCTTCTGTGAAGGAGGTTCTTTCTTTCTAAGAATTGTTGGAATAGAGTCAAGGTCTTTTGTCTTGGAGCCATCATACTTGGCATCATAAAGAGTGTTCATATTAACCTTAATCTTCTCTGCTTCTTCAAGTGATACCTGCAATCCAATAGCAATATCACTAGTAATACTGATACCACCCAAAGGAACACAAGCACTGTATATAATGGAACCTTCCTGGAAAATTGTAATACCTGTTGTACCTGCACCAATATCTAAAAGTGTAACACCTAATTCTTTCTCTGTATCAGTAAGAACAGCCAGTGAAGATGCCCATGCAGTAAAGATAACATCTGATACTGTAGCACCCACTTGCTCAACACATTTCTTAATGTTTTGCCAATATGAATTAGGTGCTGTAATGATATGTGTTTCAACTTCTAATCTTCCACCACTCATACCAATTGGATACTTAATACCACCTTGACTGTCCACAACAAACTCTCTAGGAATAATATGTATGGGATTAAGATTATCAGGTAATGACAATGTCCTAGCATTCTCAATAGCTCTATATGTATCATCTATTGTTATCTCACTACCTGCAACTGCAACAACTCCTTTATTATTCAAACTAGTTACCTGCTCTCCATTTATTGAAACAACAACATCTGACACTGTTACGCCTGCCATCCTCTCTGCTGCTGTTACACTTTCTAGAATAGAGCTGGTAGCATCATCAATATTAACAACTACACCTTTTCTAATACCCTTGCTTGGATAGGCACAAACTCCTATAACTGTCGGATTTTTCCCATCCTCAACAGAGGTAATTAAAGTAGTTACTTTAGAGGTCCCAACATCTATTGCAGTTATTATTTTTCGTGCCATATGTGTATCAGTATTATTTACTTAACTTAATACAAAAAAGATGTTTTTTAACAACATCAGTATAATAATATAATCAAAATTAGATAGTTTAGCAAGTACTTACAATTAAATTCAAAATTAATCTTAAAAACATTACTCCTAATTAGTTTTTACAACAGGACGTTTAAACCTAACATCCACTAGAGTATGCCTAACTTTTTCACTCTTAATCTTTCCCATAACGATGAAATATCTAGCTAACTGTACCTCAATTTCATCAGAAAGCGTAAACCTAGTTATCCTATCCTCCTGATCTTTGAAATCCACAACATTTTCACTCAAAGTTATTTCCTTCACCTTAATGTCAAAAGATCTAATCACCTTAATAACTTTTGACAAGGTTTCCATAACTAAAAGTCTCTCTTTTCCACTACTTAGTTTTGCAATAGAGAGGTCTTTTGATTTAAAGACAGCTATATTCTTCTCAGAATGATAATTTTCACAACATTTCTTAATATCTTCTTCATCTTCACAAAGATTTTCCAAAACATTACCCTCTATTGAGAGAAGGGTACACCTATTATCACCTGTATATGCTACAAATTCAGGAGTAAGAACATCTAAAACTATCAATATTGAATTGGGAACATTTTTCGAAACGGATGCGAACTTAATAAAGGGAATATTTTCAACTAAATCTTCTCCTAGTTTATTAGAATGAATCAAAAAGAAATTCTTACCTTTAACATTCTTCTTGAGATATTCTTCAACCATCCTACTCACATTTTCATCAATCTCTCCCCCACTCTCTTCTAAAATTTCAAAGTTTTTAATATTCCATAAACCAACTAAAAAAGAAATTAGGAGTAGAAGAAGAAAAAGAAAAATTGGAAGATTCTTTTTAAGAAAGACTACTGGTCTAAACCTAGATAGTCTTTCCTTCAACCAAATTTTTCTTGAAGGGGGTTTAATTATCCTACTCTGCTTTATCTCTTCCATTAAATAATATTAGCATGACAAAGAAAAAAGTTAAATATATATTTATTTTCTATCTAATGATATGATTATTAACTATGATATCTGATCTGTTAATGACAGCAACTATTTGGATGGGTAAGTTTGGTTATCCAGGTATTTTTATAGCTTCTGTAGGTATACTTCCAGCTGAGGTTGTAATCGTTATGGTAGCAGCACAGAAGCCTACTGAGTTGATTCCAATAGCGGCAACCACTGCTATTGGTGAAGTTGTAGGTGCTCTTTTAACATATCTTGTTGGTTATTACTTCAGAAACAAAGATATCTTGAAATTTTTAAATGGTAAGGGTAAGTTTTTAAATATTTCTGAAGCAGCTTTTAAAAAAGGAAAGAAAGATCTTTCTAAAAAAGGTTTCCTCTATATACTTCTCACAAGATTCACACCAGGTTTAAGAGTTCTTACATTAGTAGTTGCAGGATATTTAGAATCAAATCTATTTACAACATCTGTTGCTGTTTTCATAGGTACCTTTATATATGCATATGCTTTTGCATATCTTGGTGCAGAGATAGGATTTAATTGGTTCCAGATTAAGGGAATATTAGATACGGTTAATAATGTTTTAACATTCTTAACTACTTTAGTAGTAGCTATTATTCTTTATAAAAACAGAAAGAAGGTTAAAAAGTTTGTAAAGAGAATTATAGGGAAAAAGGAATAATTGTGTAATATACTAATTAATATCAATAACATACATAATGAAAAAAGTTGTCATATCCGGAAGTAGTAAGCTACAAAAGGAGGTAAATCATTGGATTAATCATTTCAAAAAGAAAGGTTTTGAAATACTGGATTATCCTAAACCAGTAGAATCAAAGGATTATTCTAAAGAATTACCAAAGATATACAAGAATTATTATACAGCATTAGAAAATACAGATATCTATTTCCTTATGAATGAAGAGAGAAAAGGTGTAAAAGGGTATGTTGGTGCTAGTGCTACTGCAGAGTTAACATATGTAGTTATTCAGAATTTATTACACAACAAAAACATATATATATATATATTAAATGAGCCTAGTAAGGATGTTCTAGCTTATGATGAAATAATGTTTTGGTTAGATATGGGATGGATTAAACTATATGATGAGAATGAGCTTTAGAAGAGCTTATTTGTTAATTCTACTGATAATCTGGAGCGGGAGACGGGGGTCGAACCCGCGACCTACACATTGGCAATGTGTCGTTCTAGCCAACTGAACTACTCCCGCATGGTGCCGAGACCCAGATTTGAACTGGGGACACCCTGTTCTTCAGACAGGTGCTCTACCAACTGAGCTATCTCGGCATGTGTTTGAAATGATATCAAATATTAATATCATTATCAATAATATTATTCTTTCTGTTTTCTCCTAGTCTCAAAGAGATCAGCTATACCTATTGCCAAAAAAGACAAACCTAGTGGTAAATATGTACCTCCATCAGGCATGATTGAAAGAAGAGAAAAAGTAAGACCTAGTATAAAGAAGACACTAACAGTTGCAGAAATGTTTTTCTTTCCCTTCTTCTCCTTATCTTTTTTTTCCATATTTATATAGAAATAAAATTATTTACTTAAAATACAATTATTAACCAAAAACTCCCCTACCTTCTTTTTAAAATCCTCTACACTATTCATATCCTCTATACTCCTGGATACTTTTACATGATCCCAATCACTGTTTTCAAACTTTAAAAGAGCTTCCTTAAAACTATCAATGTTCTCCTCATAGAAAAGAATACCATTAATTCCATCCTGTACAGTATCTAAAATCCCTCCCAAACCATATCCTAAAACAGGTGTACCACAACTTAGTGCCTCTACAGGAAAGATACCAAAATCCTCAATGCCTGGCATTATAAACCCAGATGCTTTAGAAAGAATCTTGTATTTCTCTTCCTCATCTACCCAACCTAAAAATTCAATATTCTTACAATCCCTATACTTCCTTTCCAATTCTTTCTTTTTACTTCCACTACCAATAATTTTAAGTTTAAAACCTATCCATTTAGCACACTCTAAAAGAAATTCTCCACCCTTGTTCTCTTCAAAAGGTGCTCCTGCAACAAAATAGTTTTTTCTTTTAGAAAATATCTTACCTGTATATCTCTTTACTGGAGGACGGATTACAATATCAGCAGCTCTATCCCAATATTTCTTCATCCTTTTAGAAACAAAGTTTGAGTTAGCTATCATTAAATCTGCCCTACTAGAAGAAGCACTATCCCAGATTCTGAGGTAATGGATAAAGAAATTATAAATCCAATTAAATCTCTTCTTAGAGAAATAAGTATGAAAAAGATCCCAAGCATAACGAACAGGAGTATTAATATATGCAATATGTTTACATCCTAATGGAGTAATTACTCCATGAGCAACAGACCATGAAGATGAAATTACTAAATCATATTCTGAAAAATCAAATCTCTCTATGTAAAAAGGCCAAAGTGGTAAAGTCCATTGATAGTACTTGTTAACAAATAACCTCTTACCTAGTTTTGATGTATATATCTTGTGAGAAAGAATGTCTTCAGATAGATACTTCTTTCTATGCCTTTCAGGAGTAGAAAAAAGTGTATATATATCAGCATCAGGAAACATTTGAGCAAAACATTCTAAGACCCTAGAACCACCCTCCATTCTAAAAAGAGAATCCGTTACTATTGCAACACGAAGATTATTCTTTTTCATTGTCATAAACAACTACAGTATGTTTTCCTCTTCTATATACATTTGGTCTGGTAAATATCATAAAGCCTCCAAAGAGAATAAGAATTGCTCCTACTATTAAAAGATACTTAGGACCATCAAAAACACCTGTTTTTACCGTACTGGGATCAAGCCCTGAACCACCTCCAGCCATCTGAAGAACTATTGCAGTCGGTTTGTTTTTTAATATATTTTGAGGAGGACTTCCATCCTTTTCCATCTTTGTTTCAAAAATCCCATTATTTGTTTCATATTCCCAATCCAGGTATGTTGTCTTACTCCTTAAAACAGAGAAAGTTAACCTTGCAATAACATCACCTTCTGGAGAACTAGAATACAGCTCTCCATTACCACTCTGTGTAAAACCAGAAAGCATAATAACTCCATTATCATTATCAAGAGTCGACTCATCATCTGGCCAATTAACAAAAAACGTCCTATTCCTCTCTGCTTTTGTTAATCTAAGTACGGTAGGATCAAATAATGCTACAAATTTTGCAGATACTATCTTCTCTCCTCCGGTGTTGATAATGACATCTACAGTAAAACCTTTCTCCTCATCTTGGACAACTCCTCCTGCAGGATAGAAAGAAAATGAGGGCTCAGCAGCAAAACTCTTTTGTGGTAAAAAACAACAAAAGACAAATATTAGTAAGAAACTGACAACTATTTTAAAATAATCTTTGACTATCATCCTGTCTAATATTATCATAATATTGAATATTTCAGAATAGCTATCAAAATATGCAGATATTAAAGTTAATAGGTATAGGGGTTATCCAAGGTATAACAGAACTACTACCCATCTCCAGCTCCGCCCATATGTTGCTTTTGGGAAATATTTTAAACATTAATACTACCTCCTCTTTACTAATCCTTTTTCACTTAGGTACTACAATTGCAGTTATATTTTTTTTAAGGAAACAACTCTTTAAAAACTTTTTTTCTAAAAAGAAACTTGCTTTCTATGGAAAGATTCTAATAGCAACAATACCTGCAGGAGTAATTGGCTTTCTCTTCGAAGATATAATCTCAAGACATCTCCGAGCAGATTGGATTATTGGCATATCACTAATTATTTGGGGAATTGTCATGATCGTTTTAGAGAAAAAAGAAACCACTATGATAAAAGGAGAAAAACTACAAACAGTAGAGGATATATCTCTAAAACAAGCCTTAGCTGTTGGGTTTTCACAAGCTCTAGCATTAATTCCTGGAACCTCAAGGTCTGCAATCACTACTATCACAGGGATTCTAGTAGGACTTCCCAAGTATATTGCACTTAAATTTTCTTTTGTATTAAGCATTCCAATATTACTAGGTTCATTTACTTTATTTCTTTTTCAAAACTTTAAGGAAAGAAATATGCTGCTAAATACTGTAGGAGAACCATTTCGGATAAATACTATTGTAATATTGATAACAACTTTCCTCTTTGGTTTCCTATCTTTAAAACTAATTGAAAGATTTAAGAAGAAAAATTGGCTAACCTTTTTTGGTATTTACAGAATTCTACTAGGAATTGTAGTACTACTATCTTTTTTCCTCTAAAGCATAGACCTTAAGTCCACACCAGTCATACTGGATGGAGTACCCATACCTAAAAGACCTAGAACTGTAGGAGCAATATCAGCCAAAATTCCTGTAGTCCTAGCATTTGGTCCCGTACCTATCTTAATTTGAGGAGTACCAGCAATTGGCTCAATCTCCTTCATACTATTTGCAATTACAAGAGGAACTGGATTGTTAGTATGTGCAATATCTATCTCTTTTGTCACCCTGTTTATCATTGTCTCACAGTTTCCATGGTCTGCAGTTACCATTAAAGAACCTCCCATTTCTATGGTTGCTTTTGCAATATCCGCGCAGCAGGTATCTACAATACTATTTCCCCTTACGGCAGCCTTAAAGTTTCCTGTATGTCCTAACATATCGGGATTTGCAAAGTTTAGAACAATGAAATCTAAAGGATGTGTATCTATTTTCTTAATCTTGTTTACAACTTCATCTCTAATGATATATGCACTCATTTCAGGTACCTTTGCATAGCTGTCTACTCTTTGTGAAGGAATATTAAAGAAAGTTTCTCCTGGATGAGCTTCCTCATAACCACCATTAAAGAAATATGTTACATGCATATACTTTTCTGTTTCAGAAACATGTAATTGCCTCTTACCATTTTCTGATAAGTACTTTGCAAGAGGTTTTTTAATTCGTAAAGGTGGGAAAATTACATTTGCAGGCAGATTTTCTTCATAACCTGTCATAGTTGCAAAGTAGATATCTTCTGGATAGTTTCTTCTAGTAAAATGTGGAAAATCTTTCAGTACAAAAGCTTTGGTTAACTCTCTTGCCCTGTCCTCACGAAAATTCCAGAAGAGTACTGCATCGTGTGATTTAACAATACCTACAGGTTCTCCTTTCTCATCCACTCTTATTCTTGGTTTAAAGAACTGGTCATACTCTCCTTTACTGTAAGCATCCTTTACAACTTTAATTGGGTCTGTAAATGTTTCCTCCGAGAGTCCAACAAAAGCATCATATGCTAACTTAACTCTTTCCCATCTACTATCTCTATCCATACCATAGAACCTACCCATTATTGACCCTATTTCACCAACACCAACCTCTCTAATTTTAGCCAACAACTTTTCTACATAGAGAAGACCTTCTGTGGGTCCTGTATCTCTACCATCTAACATAACATGAATACAAGGGTCAATCCCTTTTGCTGCACACAAATCCAATATTGAAAACAGATGTTTAATATGTCCATGAACACCAGCAGGACTAAGTACACCTGTAAGGTGTAATCTACCTTTATACTTCCTAAGAAATGTAAACATCTGTTTAACCACAGGATTATTCTCTAACTCATGTGCTTTAATTGCATCATTAATTCTAGGAAGTGTTTGATATACCACTTGACCAGAACCGATATTAAGGTGACCTACCTCAGAGTTACCTGCATCTTCACCAGGTAAACCAACATGAGTTCCTGAAGCATGAAGCAAAGTAGACCTCCCTTGTGTCCACAATGTATCAAGGAAAGGTGTCTTAGCAGCCCAGACAGCATTTCCTTCTGCATCTGGAAACACACCAAAACCATCCAATATTATTAATGTAACAAATCTTCTAATATCCAAAAGATTGTTGTGCCCATTAGTAAATCCATCTTGCCTTGTTTTGGCTTCCTCCTCACCATTTTTACCATTTTTTTTGATACCTAAAAAATCAAGCATGGGCAGTTTGTAGATATATAATCTTAAGTTGAATATAATATAACACGAATGGAAGATTTAAGTAAAAAGGATATAGAAAAATTACAACTAGAAATCAAAGAAGTCCTGTCAGCTTTAGATATTCCAAAGCAGAAAGAAACATTACTCTCTTTTGAAAAAGAAAGCCTTGATAAAAACTTCTGGAAAGATGCAGAGTATGCAAGAGAGGTAATGGATAAAATATCATACCTAAAGAATGATATTGAAACTATTGAAAAACTAGAAGAGAACATCAACTCACTCTCAGATCTTTTCTCTTCCATAGAGAACAAAGACGAACAGAATCAACTGATTGGTGAATTTGAAAAACTTAAGGAACAACTAGAGAAATTTTCTCTAAGAAGATTTCTATCTGGAGAATATGACTCCTACCCTGCTGTAGTAACAATACATGCAGGACAGGGAGGGACAGAAGCTAACGATTGGACTCAGATGCTTTTTAGAATGTATACAATGTTTTTTGAAAAACAAGGTTGGAATTACAAAGTAACTGAGATGACTAAAGGTACAGAGGTGGGACTTGTGACTGTAAGTATAGAGGTTAGAGCTCCATTGGCTTTTGGATTTCTTAAGAAAGAACACGGAGTTCACAGATTAGTTAGAATATCACCATACAATGCACAAGGTTTAAGACAAACAACATTTGCTGGAGTGGAAGTTATACCCCTTTTTGAAAAAGAAGAAGAAAAATTAGAGATACCTGATACTGATATTGAATTCAAAGCTGTAAAGTCTGGAGGTCCGGGAGGACAGAATGTTAACAAAACATCATCTGCAGTCCAGATAACTCATATCCCTACTGGAATCGTTGTTAATTGTTCAACCCAAAGGAGCCAAGCTCAAAACAGAGAGAATGCAATGAATATCTTAAAAGGGAAATTATGGAGAATTAAAGATGAGGAGAAATTACAAAAACTATCTGATATCAAAGGTGATTACAAAATAGCAGGATGGGGAAACCAGATCAGAAATTACATACTTCATCCATACAAAATGGTTAAAGATTTGAGAACAGATATACAATCTAACAATCCTGAAGATGTACTGGATGGGAATTTAGACAAATTTCTTGAAGCGCAAGTTAGAATAGAGTAATATATGATATAGTATGGAACAGGAAACTGCCATGGTAATATTTGATAAAGTAACAAAAAAATATTCAGACAAAATCACAGCCCTAGAGGATGTATCTTTCTCCCTCGATAAAGGGGAATTCTCGTTCTTGGTAGGACCATCTGGAGCAGGTAAAACTACCCTTCTAAGATTATTGATTAGGGAGGAATTACCAACATCTGGTCAGATTATCTTTGATAAAATAGATGTACCTCAATTACCAAACAAACTTCTTCCTACATATAGACAGAGATTAGGTATTGTATTTCAAGATATAAAATTGCTTGAGGGTAAGACATTAGAGGAGAATATTAACTTTGCTCTAGAGATTTTAGGTAAGCAAGAGAAAGAGATTAAAGAAACAACGGATTATCTTTTAGAATTAGTTAAGTTACAAGACAGAAGGAATCTCTTTCCACAACAACTCTCAGGTGGTGAACAACAAAGAGGTGCTATTGCAAGAGCATTGGCTAATAATCCTGACTTTTTAGTCGCAGACGAACCAACAGGTAATCTTGATCCTGATAGTTCCTTTCAAATCTTAGATATATTGAATAGTATAAATAAGGCAGGAACTACAGTAATGGTAATTACACACGACAGAGAAATGGTAAACAAGATGAAAACCAGAGTTATTAGAATGGAAGAAGGAAAGATTGTTTCTGACAGTAAAGGTAATTACGATACTCTTAAAAAGCCAAAAGAGAAAGTTGAGAAACCAGAAGTAAAGAAGATAGATCCAAATATTAAAATAGGAGATGAAGCTAATGAGGGATTGGAAAAGAAAGCGAACAAAGTAAAGTATGATAAAGATATGGATGGATTAGATAAAGAGGTTTTAGAAAAACTCTTGAATGCTCAAATAACAACTATTAACCTTATCTTTAATTTAACAGAAGAAGACTTAGATAACTTAGATATTAAAGGAGCACAGAGAGATAAACTTGAAGATTTCTTAACTGAATATTTAAATAAAAAACAGAAAAAATAATATGGATTGGAAAAAATTATTAGAATCAACAAAAAAGAATATGAAGAGAAATAAGTTTCTCACCATATCTACTACACTTGTTTTTGCTACAGTGTTAGTAGTTTCTTCTTTCTTTATAAGTGTAGGGATAATTGCACAAAAAGGAATTGATTACTATGAAAAGAGAGCACAGGTAATAGTTTTTTTCAAAAGAGATACTAGAGAACAAGATATACTTAAGATTAAAGAGGGACTAAATAATCCAGAAGTAATAGAGAGTATTGAATATATATCACAAGAGGATGCTTTAGAGATATATAAAGAGGATTTTGCAGATAATCAAGATCTTTTAGCTACAGTTACAGCAGATTCTCTACCTCCTAGCCTTGAGATTAGAGCTAAGTCTGTAGATGCTCTACTTGAAGTTATAGAAGATATTAACAAACAGAAAGAGACTAATTCACAGATAGATGAGATTATGTACTTTAAAGATGTTGTTAATAATCTTAAAACAATATCCTTTGCTATTAAGATTTCTTCCTCGTTCTTAATAGGAGGTTTGTTAGTAATAGCTTTCTTCTTAATAAGGATTACAATTGGTTTTAATATCAATTCACATAAAGAAGAGATTAAGGTTATGAAGTTGGTTGGTGGCTCAAATAAGCATATTAGATTACCTTACATATTAGAAGGTATCTTTTATGGTGTTGCTGGGGGAGCTATAGCTGCTACTATAATATTAGTACCTTCCCAATTAATATTATTTAATTTGATGAAGGATGCGGAGGTTGCATTCTGGTTAAATCAATTATTAAGAGATATTGGTTTGTCTTTTATAAAACCTATTAATATTGTATTCGTATTAGCCTATTATATTGTACATATATTATTTGGTGTTGGTATTGGTGTTTTTAGTAGTTTAAGTGCTGTTAGAAAATATTTAGATTAGTTATTGATATGAAGAGAAGGAGGTTAGTTATTACAATTGGAGTAATATTCCTAACTGTTGTTTTGTTTGGATTTTTGGCTGGGTTTGGACAAAAGAGGGTACTAGCACAAATTAAGTGTCCTGCAAATATGGATCCCAATTCATTGGAGTGCTACTATTACCTACAAAATGAGTTAACAAAAATCACAACACAGAAAAACCGTGTACAAAAAGAACTACAAGGAGTTGAATATCAAAAACTATCTTTAGAGGAAAAGATCCTGTATACCAACACCTTGATAGAACAGACTGAAAATGAAATAAAAAAGTTACAATTGGAAATATCTGCTACCGATATCGAGATTAATATCTTAGAGAAAGAGATTAAAGAGAAGGAAGATGCAATTTCAGTTTTAAAATTAGAAGTTGGAGTTTTAAGTAATACTGTAAATGAGAGAATAACAGAAATGTATAAGTACTCATTTGTTAACCAATTTGAGTATTTACTTGATTTTAAGAACATTTCAGACATACTTAGGCGAGTAAAATACTTAAGGACGACAAGAACACAAGACAGAGCAATCTTAGGTAAACACACAGCAAAAACAATAGCTTTAACTCAAGAAGAAAATATCTTAAATGATAAAAAAGAAGAAGTTGAAACCAAGAGAGAAAAGGTTGAAGAAGAAAGAGTTGAATTAGGAGAACAAAAGTTATCCTTAAAAGCCCAACAGAAAGAAAGAGAATCACTGCTCTCGCAAGTAAAAACACGTGAAGTAAGATTAGCAGCAGAACTTAAAGTTCTAATCGACCGAGAAAGTGCAGCAACAAACCTACTGTCAGCATTGGCTATGGAAAATTTCCAATCAGGTATTATACCTGCTAATACTCCTGTGAAAGCTGGAAAGTCAGTATTAGGATATCAAGGACATACAGGATACAGTTATGGATCACACCTACACTTTGAACTTTGGAAAAATGGAAAAAGAGTAGACCCTATTGGTCTGGGATATTTCCGTGGGGGTACAATTTATGGAAAACTGTACAATGGTAGTGCAAGAGTTCCTTTAGGTGAAGGAGCTATTCTTACACAGAATTACAATAGTGCAAACTCTCATTATGCAATAGATATGGTAGGGAGTTTAAGTGGTGGAGAATACACTCTTAAGAAAGCAGTTGTTTGTTATAACTTTCCACCTATACCAGCAGGATATGTAGGAAAACTCAATGGAGAAGGTACACCTATAACCCCTATAAAAGATGGGAAGGTAACAAAAGTTCAAACAGATGCTTGTGGAGGAAAATATGTAATAGTCGATCATGGTAATGGAGAAGCCTCTTTATACTTACATTTAAGATAAAACTCCTCCCCTACACTTTGCTAACTCCCCATAATTTTGATAAACTGTTAGACATAATATAATTTATTTAACATATATATAAATGGCTAGAACGAAAAAAAGTACTACAACAAAAACAAAAAGCATGCCCAAAAAGAGTACTGCTAAGTCTCCAACAAAGACTGTAAAAAAGGCAACTACTAAGCCTAAGACTACAGTTAAAAAGGTAGAAAAGGTTGTCAAGAAAAAGGTGGAGATAAAGAAGATTGCTGACAATCCAATCTTAAAACTGGTTACAAAGGTTGTTGTCTTTGTAATAGTAATAATAGGTATTCTTGCTCTTGCAGACCTAGGAGTACAGTACCTAAATAACAGTTACAGTGTAGCAGTTGTTAATGGGAAAAGAATATCAAAACATAAATGGCATGATCTTCTTGAAAAATACTATGGCTCTTCTATTGCTCAAACATTGATTAATGATGAAATCATTAAACAGGAAAGTAAGAAAGCAAAGGTTACTGTATCTAAAGAGGATATACAGAAAGAATTAGATAGTATTATCCAGAGAATTGGTGGACAAGAAGCATACGAAGCTGCTCTTACAGCAAGTAATATTACAGAAGAGGAAATTAAGGATCAAATTGAAGTACAAGCTCTATATGATAAAGTTATCGGTCCTAGCATTACCTATACCGAAGAAGAACTAAAAGCATTCTTTGACCAGTATGGCACTATGCTATTCCCAACAGAGGCAGCAGCACTTAAAGAAGGTGAAAAATTGGATTATGAGAAATACAAAGATGAAACTAAGGCTAGATTTATTACAACAAAAGTACAAGAAAAACAGGCAGAATGGTTAAGTGGAAAGAAAGAGGAGTATGTTGTCCAAGATAATAGTATTGAACAACCAAAGTATGGTTTCTTAACAATCATTAGAAATCTACTAACAAAGAAGAAGTAATAAGGTTTAGTAAATACGATTAAGAATATCAGGGAAGTAAAATTCCCTGATATTTTTTAACAATTAAGCAGGTTCTACAATACCGTAAGAACCATCCTTTCTTTTGTATACCAGAGATATCTTATCTGTCTTGTTACTTCTAAAAAGATATGAGTCATAACCTAACATCTCCATCCTTTCAATTGCCTCACCCTCCTCTAGTGGAGACATATCTTCTATCTTTTTTCTTTTTGCAATCTTTGGTACATAATCAGAATAATCATCTATATGTTCTTCTTCTGGTTCTTTAGCATCTAACACCTCCCATGATTTACCACCACTCCAGTGCTCCTTCCTATCTGAATACCTTGTTAATCTTCTTACTAATGTATCTACTGCAAAATCAATATTAGCATACATATCCTCACCTCTCTCTGTTACTCTAATTGGTGTTTCTGGTAAATCTACTGAAATATCTACTCTAAAATCTTCCTTAGTCCCCCTATTAGTCACTTGTTCTTTAAAAGCTACCTCTAAAGAAATTGCATTTTCTAAAAGGTCTTCTCTTTTAGAAAGTTTCTCTAAAGCATAGTTCTTCATTGCTTCACTAGAATCCATACCTAGGAATGTAAACCTTACATCTTCTAACTTCATAGAATATTATATCTAATATTATATATATCCATTTTATACTAAAACATCTTCTCTGTATACTCACTATTGCAGAAAATTAAAGTGAGGGATATAATGGGTACTGTTAATCCGCGATAGCTCAATGGTAGAGCAAACGGCTGTTAACCGTTCGGTTCCAGGTTCGAGTCCTGGTCGCGGAGCCATCTTCTTTTTTCATTAGAATTTGTAAGTAGGTGGTATGGTTTTTTCCACTCCCAGCTTAGTTCTTTGCCATTCCACTTAAAGTTCGCGCAAAGAGTATCTACAATCTGTCGCTTATTAGAGGGTGAAGCTGTTTTAAATCTACTACCAACAATTTTTATTCCCTTAAGGAAATTAAACATTAAAGTTGGAACTGTATCTTTTAAGTTTTCCGCTTTAGAAATCTGTCTCTCATACATCTCTTTTTCTTGATGAGCATTTTCTCTAAGCCCTTCTAAACCTTCTTTATCCATTAACCAATCTTTATCTCTTTCCTTTTCGGGAACTCTTTTTATTGTGAATAACTCTTTATTGTAAAAATCTAAATTTCTTTGTGCCTCTGTAAGCTTGCCCTTGAGTTGAATTATCTCATATCTGTATTTAGACTTCTCATCTTCAAAAAAGTCAGATACATAAGGAATTAGCTTATTAAACTGTTTGTCAGAAACCTGAATCTTTAGTAACAGTTCAGTAATTTCTTCATCTATAAGAGTTTCTCTTAGATAAGAAGGTCGTTGTCCTTTATTACTCTTACAAGGTTCATAACGATGAAGACATCTGTAATATGTTATTCCTTTTCTAATAGTCCCAGACATATTCCCACCACAAACACCACACTTTACTAAGCCAGTATAAGCATATTCATTCTTGCCTTGTGTCTTAGGATGTGCTGTTCCCGACAACACTTCTTGCACCTTGTAAAATAGTTCGGAGCTAATAAGAGGTGGATACTTCCCTTTTATTTCCTCACCTTCATACATAAATATTCCTGTATATTCTTTTTTCTTTAATAGCCCTCTTATTGATTTCTCTGAATCATATGTTTTCTTGCTTTTAGGACTTGTTAAACCTTCTGATACAGCATAATCAAAAATTTCACTTACTGTATACTCACCTGTTGCAAACCTCTCAAACATTTCTTTGACGATAGGAGCATTCTTTTTGTCAACTGTCCAAAATCTCTTCCCTTTTTCACCTGTATATTTATATCCTGCTAAATGCTGATTTGGTGGTTGTCCTTCTGTATGTGCTCTATGACTCCATGTTCTTTTTGTTCTCCAACTTGTTTCATCGCTAGAATGTTTTGACATAGCAAAGTTTATAGCCAACATCATCTGGTCACTAGCTGAATTGGTGAAGATCTTGTCATATGTATATATGGTGTTTATTAACCCATCTTGTAAATACCACAACAAAAACCCTCCATCTCCAAAATTTCTAGCTAATCTGTTATGTTCAGAACAAACTATCCCTTTGACAACACCTTCATGTTTTTGTTCTCTGAAGAATTCTAACATCTTATCAAACCCTTCTCTTTGAAAAGCTTTATACCCAGTTTTACTATCTTCAAAATATCGTACAATTTCCAAATTGTTTCTCTCAGCAATTTCTTTTACTACCTCTCTTTGATACTCTATTGAATTTTTTTGCCTTCTAGCCTCCCCCTCTTTGTTATCTTCTGTTGATTTCCTTAGATATGCCAACACCTTAATTTTCTTGGTGTCTGCATTGTTCATTTATCTACTTTTATAACTTTACTTTTTGTTTCTCCTTTTGGTGTATGCTCAACATTCAGGTCATCACCTACTGAAGCTTCTGTATAAGCATGTCCTGTTATGTCTTTTTTACCTTTTGAATATCGTATTGTGAATTGAGGATTATCTAGTATGTCTTTAACAGCCTTAAAGAACCCTCTTAGTCCAAAATCTTCCTTTTCTTTTTTAGAAGATTTACCAAATCTTTTCATTCAATAGATTTTAACATATAAACACACCGCTTGCTTGTAATCAACTGTTTAAACAGCCTTACAACCCCTTAAAAGCTGTTATTTCACCCAGTTCACATATACCAACATTTTCCAACATATTCCAAGATTCTCCAAGATTTTTGTTTAACATGGAAATAATCAAAAGCAAGTTGGGGCGAGGGTTTTGGTTGTGTTTTACAGCATATGTTTATTATTTGTTTTTTTGTACTTTTTTCTAAAGAAAATGCTATAATCTGGAACAATTGAATAGCCTAACCCTACTTTTGTAGGTATGGCACAAAAACCACACCAATGCAGAGATGGTCTTCTGTCTCGCTAGCCATTGGTGTGGTCATAAGCCGAAAGGTTTATGGATGGTTCCGAAAGGGACTGTCGGTGAGCGGGAGACCATTTGTGGTCTCTAGAAGACAGCTAAAATTTAAAAACCACACCAATGGAAAACAGAGATGTGAAGATAGAGAAAGATGGGATAACACACATCTTACATCTAGATGAGAATGACAAACCCACCTCTAAGAAGAAGATTACCCAATCTACTACTCAAGACACAATTAAGAAAAGCATCCTTAGTCTTGCTAATCTTACAATAGGTTATTCTATTATCCAGATTGTAATCTTACCTTTATATATGCTCTTTATAAAAGGAAGTTCTATACTAGCTGCTTTGTTAATTATAATTTTCTTTATACCTATGCTTGTTAGTGGAATACGAATGAGAAAGATAGGTGATACTGACACAGGCAAAATAAAAAGAATTATTACCTTTCTAATTATTTATTCAATAATTATAGTTCTTTTATCTCTGTTTGGAGGTGGTAGACCATCTATTCTTGTATTTATTCTACTGTATAAATTATTTAAAACCAAAAAAGAAATAAAGAAAGAAATTTCCAAAGATTTGACAGAGGAAAAGATAGGACACAAAGAAAGGTAAGAACAGAAAACAAAAGAATGCTCAACTAAAAAAATAACAACATCTCTGAATTAAACAATCTTTTGTTGTATTTTAGAGTCCTTTGTAGCAAAGGATTCTATACCAGTAATAAAATCCTCTTTTGAGTATTCCAAGATATCACTATTAACTGAACCTCCTAAGATACTATACACCTTGTCTTTTTGAGTATTTGTTAAATGATCCCAATCAGAAATTCTCCAAAACAAATTTTCAGTTGTCTCAAGAAGATAAATTACTATGCGATTACCTAAATTATCACAAGTTAATAAATCCTTATGAAATCTTGCAGCTCTTTCATCATTCTCATCTATGCTTATGAATAAAACAAATTCCTCCTCCCCATTCTGCCCTACAATACAGGACATATTCATCAAATTATCTTCTGCCAGATTCTGCAAATCTCTTCCTTCAAATGTCTGTTCTGGATGATGAATTCCACTAGCCATTATGTTTATTGGACTCTCTATGGGGATATATGTATAAGAAACGACACTGAAATCTTTTTCTTTGATATATTGCTCTATTTTATCTTTCAAAACACTTAAATCTTCAACCGCTTTTTTCATTCCCAAGATTCTCCCACATAGTACTTCAAATATGCATACTTGAGAAACAGGGTCTTTTCCCATACTAATATCTCCCCTCACTTCTTCTAAAATACTCATTGCTCTACATTTGGCAAAAAGTTCATAACATACACTTCTGTAGTAAAGTAGCAAACAGTTTTCATCGGTTAGTTCCCAACCTCCTTCTTTTTCTATCTTTTCAAACAATTTTGAATCATGTTCCAAACAAAACCCCTTAAAAGTTGAACTCTCAAAAACCCCAAGT
Source organism: Candidatus Dojkabacteria bacterium (assembly GCA_012842045.1). Taxonomy (GTDB): domain Bacteria; phylum Patescibacteriota; class Dojkabacteria; order SC72; family SC72; genus UBA5232. The sequence continues at coordinate 54,285 of DUTP01000003.1, read as the reverse complement.
TTCTCTACTTCAAAAGGCTCTTCTGGAGAACTATTAAAAAGATTTAGTGGGAAATTATAAACAAAATTATCTGAATCTATAATAGATGACAACCAACTAGAAGGAATAGAATGAGACTTTATTGATTTTTCTGAACAACCATTAAACAAACAAGAATAACTCTTTCTTCTATATTTTTTAAATATGAGACGACAATCTTCCTTGGTCATTGGTGCCATATCAATTTGCTTGTAGTGACAATCTTTATATTTTTTATTAGAACCACACCAACAGTCTGCATGTATAAAATTAACTGGATTTTGTGCATAAACCTGTCCTTTATGTACTAAGTCATCTAATTCTTTAGTTACTTCGTCATACCAATCTGTACTTTCTTCCATTTTAAAAATAATTAAAATAATTCTTGTAAGTACTCTAGCAAACCATCTTATAACTGTCTACACTGATATTTATCTGGGAATAACTAACACATACTATTAAACTTAATGTTTTATAGTTAAGAATAAGACTAAATAGTTATACTCATTTTCTTCTCTGTTAAAACAACATTTCTAGCTATTCTTGTTCTCCATAGATAGTTTGTATATAATAAGTTCGCACACGACGAAGGTCGCGGAGTTTTGCATTTCCCATACCTATGAGATAATATATCAACAATGAAGAAGTATAAATATGTCATTATGTTAGTAATTGTAGTCTTAATTAGTGTTCTAGTATTATTTCTCCTAAGTAATTATAAAAAGAAAAAGTTATGGGAGATTTGCAACCCCAAATCAACTGACTGTAGATACGGTTCTGTGTGTAAACAAATAGGAGATTCTAACCAATATAGATGTGTAAAGTATCTAAGAAAAGGAAGAAGATGTGGTACTGATGTTGCAAAAATTTGTGGTAAAGGTCTAACTTGTACTGATACTAACAAGATAAGAGAGAGATGTGGAACATTTACAACCACGAGAGACAAAGAATGTCTTATCGAACCTATTAAAATGTGTAAATAGGTTATTCTTTACCCATATAGATAAGAAAAAACGGGTTCTGAACTTCTACCAACTCTTCTTGCAAATGTAGCTATACTTACCCTCTCTTCATTCGATGCTAGAGAGAATACATAACTTTAGCTTCCTGGGCTAATATCATTTTGTATAGCTTTAAATCTATCATTAATATTCCCCAATAAAAGATTTGCTATATATCTTAACAAATTATAATATCTATAACATAACATACACAACATTTTTAAAATCTGCTATTATTAATTAATGAACACAACAAAGAAAAAAATATTTTTTGCTTTAAAATATATTTTTGCAATATCTCTAATTGTTGGTGGTATATTAATATTTATTGAGAATGTAAAACTAATTGAGATAGCTAAAGAGAAACCATTTGATGTTGTAGTTGCAAATATTTCACCTAATAGTGCTGAGGTATTCTGGAAAACAAGTGAAGATCGTCTACAGTTATTAACTTACAGAGAGAAAGGATCTACAGAGGCTCTTCAATTTGTATCTGAAAATTTATTTGTTTTTGATGATAATTTAACAAAAACAAACCTTTATATTGGTCGAATAGGAGAATTAAAACCTGATACAGAGTATGAATTTCATATTATCTCAAACAGAAAGATGTGGAGAGATGGATACTCTTTTAAAACTCCAAAAGTAAAAGACAATATTACAATGCCTACTGTTACCACAGGAACAGCTACATTTGATAAGTTATTACTCATGACTAGTGAAGATGGCGAGAAGATTATGATTAACTCTTGGTATGTTGGATCATATGCGTTTGACTCTCAGGGGAAAAAGTATACAAAACAGGAGTATGCACAGATTAGTACTAAAGAGATATTAAGAGAGAAATTAAACAGTATGTTGGTTAGAAGAGTTTATGCTGATGGTAGTGCTCAAACTCCAGGTGAACGACTTAAACTTCCTGCAAACTGTTTAACTGGTATAGAAATAAATAATGAAGCTTTCGTAGTGAGTTATGCAGGATCTTATTACTCTTGGGGATGGTTAAAAGCTATTGCAGATAGACATTACGGAAGAGAGAACTCAGATAGTAAGGCTAACTATGTAGAAATATGTTTCAATGATGTTTACTGTACAAGTATGGAATCTGGTGTAAACCCATGGTTTGCTCTGACAATGTGGTACCAAGAAACTGCTGGCAGTAATTACGTAGCAATAAATGCAAATAATACTCACGATTTTGGTGTCGATCCGGGATTAGATGACCTCTATGTAAATTTTAAAGATCAATTAGACTGGTTCATAAAGCTTGCTAAGATGGGAACTCTTTATGCAAATTGTGGTGGAACAATATCAGAACAAGAGTTCTTAGATATGGAGGAGGTTACAGACAAAAAAAAGAGAAGAGATATAATCTCTGATGACGTCGTTCGTTTAATGGGTGAAAAAATAGAAACAAACGCTAAGTGGGGTGCAAAATACAAATCAGGATGTGATGGCTCCCTTTTTGATGGGTTAAAATACTGGACTAAGACTAATTATCATTACGCTATAATAACTGCACAGAGTGAAATGCCACTTAGTCCTTTATATTTATTTGGTGGAGCAGAAAAAACAACAGAAGGTGTTGAAAATTATATAAATATAGGCAGTTCTCAAGATTATTATAGTGGATATTCATTAATTCCCGCAGATCATAACGCATGTAATTATAGTAATGCTTCCATCAATCTAGATAAAATGCTGAGTGGTGGAGAATCAGAATACACGGAGGAAGGATTAGAGGAGAAAACAGTATACATTCACCCACAAATGGATCCTTGGTCTGAAGAACATCTTTGTCAACATATAACTGGTTGTGAATGTACTGTTGTAATAGGAGGTCTAAAAGTTGTAGGCCCATTCAAAGTTAGAAGAAATGAATACTGTCTTGATGGAGGCCCTTGGTATAAATGTTGGGGAACAGCAGATTGGGGAGATGATGGATGTGAAGAAACAAAAAACACTCGTACTCGTTGTCATCAACTAGATGATGAAGGTATGGAATGGTTTAGCTCAGAAGAAGTGTGTAAAGGTACAACCAAAGGTGGTGGAGGTCCAGGAGGTCCTGGGAGTCGATTCGGGCCACCAAGTGAGAGTGATGGTGGAAACAAGGACTGTTCTGAAGATCCACCAGGTAAGGCAGATATTATCATAGGAGAAACATGTTGGGATGGTGGTGGTTGTGAGTGTTTTAGAAGTAAAGATGGTGAGGAATATAAAGGATACTTAAAAGAAGTACCATGTGGGAAGAAATGTAAAGAAAGTGAAGATGACCCAGAAGACATAATTATAGGGGATACTGATGTTATATGCGAAAATGAAAATGGTTGTATATGTATATATCCAGGTCCTCCAGAAAGAACAGAGAGAGTAGAGCTGGGAGATTTCTGTGGCAAAGATGGTACAATAATCAGAGGAGATGGAAAAACCATACTCTATATTACAGATGAAGACCAACATTGTAACAACAGAAAAGGATGTATATGCTACTGGCTCGAAGTAGATCCAAGAATACAGAAAGATGTTGAAAATAAATATGTATGTTTAGCAATCCCTCCAGGAGATGTTGTACCTGTTGACAGATACGGTAAAGAAGAAATTCAAATGGGCGATAGATATATGGTATGTGAAAATGAAAAAGGTTGTATCTGCATGTACTCAGATGAGGCAAATACAGAACTGGTAGTTAAACAGGGAGAAGCCTGTACACCATTACCTGACCCTCAAATTATCAGAACGATACTTCATATACCCTTGGACAATGATCTGCATTGCAACGATAGAAACAATTGTATATGCCAGTGGGACGAAATATCTAGAGAACCTGATTGGGCGGTAGTAACTAATAAGGATGTATGTAAAAGAGATGGCAGTATTGAACCTAAGAACACATACGGTAAGGAAAAATTATATATAACAGATGAAGATAGGGATTGTGAAAACGAATCTGGCTGTATTTGCATATATCCAGAAGGAAGTGGTATAGAGGACAAAGATGTTAAGATAGGTAAAACATGCACCACAGATGGAAGAGTCATAGAGACTCCAAACATATGTTGTTACAATGACAACAATGAGACTTTATCCAAATTAAAACCATACATCTGCAAGGAGATACCTGGAGAGATAAGAAGAGAAATAGCAATCGATTACTGTAGCCTTAACACAAAAGAGTATAAGATAAGTGAAGGATACAACTTCATCAATCCTGTATATGTGATTGGAGAGCAGAGTTCTGCCCCGACAACAGCACATGAATTGATAAACATGTCTGATAACAGGGTCACCACAGTTGCTCTTTTTCAGAATGGAAGCTGGGTTAAAATAGTACAACTAGAAAAGGATAGTGAAACTGGTCTATACAAAATATTTGGACCAGACTTCCCACTAATCAGTGGAAATACATACTTAGTTCTATCAAAAGCAAGATTAGACTTCAAATTCACAGTTAAAGGAGCTGCAATACCCATTCCTCTTAAGATTGAAGATTTAAGAAGTGGTTGGCATCTAATACCATCAAAGACATTATCTTCAGATACTAACAAAACTGCACAAGACATATTAAATGACCAAGAATTTAACTTAATGCATCAAATCGCACAATGGAGTATGCCAAAGAGTCATTTCTTGTATACAGTAAAAGATAATGAAAATAATATTTTTGGGGATGAAATTAAAATAGGTAATAGCGAGGGTGTCTTTATTAGAATAAAAGGTAACTCCATTAACTAACTTACCTCGCTTCTTTAAGTAATTTCAATAGTAAGTCTCCTTGTTCTTTAGTAGCAAGATTAACCTTAAAATCCTTACCCATATATATCGGTACCACCTTTGTCTGAATATGCTTTCCCTCATAAAAATAATGCGTAAGTACAAGTCCCTGTCTAGTACCAATCCATATATACTGATCAAAGAAAAGATTACCTAAACCATAGAAAATAACACCATCATTATACAACTCATAAGTCTGAGGCTGGTGAGCCTGTGTACCAACAACTATATTCGCACCCAAATCAATAGCTTTTCTAAAAACACCCTTCTGGTCAGGAGAACTAAGTGGTTTGTAACAAATTGGATAAATAACATCACCATCAGGATAACAATAACACTCCTGGAATTGAAAGCTAACAATAACTATATCAGCATTCTTTTTTGCCTCAGCAATATCCTTTTTTACCTTCTCCTCACTATATGCATTTGCTCCAGATTTTCCCTTTCCTGCCAACGGACCATAATTATTAAGCACACTATCATAATAATTGTAACCAAGAAAAGCTATCTTACTACCCTTAACTTCCTCATACAGAATCTTACTAGCATCCTCACTATCTAGTCCACCACCAAAATACCTCCACCCCAAATCCTTGTAAGTTTTTATAGTACTAGCACTATACTTACTCCCATAATCATTATTATGATTCCCTGTAAGCTCTACAATATCTACCCCACTAAGCTTTAGTACCTCAATATGCTCAGGTTTAGTACAAAAAGTCATACTAGCAGTAGGAGTACAACCAGGAACAAAAGAAGCCTCATTAGAAACATGAGTCAGATCTGCATCAGCCAAAAACTTCCCAATACCATCTGCTGGATAAGTATTACTTCCAACATTAATCATCTTCCTAGCTAAATTTCTTGAAATAGCAACAACACCACCCATATTAACTTTAGCCAGCCTCTCACTATCAAAAGAACCATCAGAAGAATCAATATGTCTAGTCATAACAGGCAAGATAAAAGCATCTTCATCTTTTACAGAAGAGTAAAATCTCAGAGCAATACCTCCTTCCCTATTATCCAAATAGTACTTACCATCAAAAGGTATTACCTTCAAATCATAGCCAAGAGTACCAAAACTCACTAAAGCAATATTATTATCACTCTCAGCAAGCTTCGAAACTAATTTTTCTCTACTATCTAAAACACTTACAGACATCCCATACTGCTTCTCTAAGAAATCCTTTAAATCACCATCCAACATATACACATTCTTATTTCCTAAATCCTCCTTACCGATATTTGTTGTTAATGAATAGAGGTGTCCGACTGGAATAAAATCTTTACTATACACAACCTCTTTGCCTTCCCCTTCTTCTAAAGAAATAACAAAATCTCCTCCCTTATCTTTAAAAGCAAATCTATTCTTCCCGTTAAACTCAATGTCTTTCAAACCATCAACAAACAAATTCTTAAACTCTTCTGGTACTTCTTTCTCAAAAGATATGGTAAAAGTATCATAAATATATGATTTTCTCTTTAAACTAAATAAATACCTAGAACTAGCAAGAAAAGCATCTCTATCTGAAAAAAACAGAAAAACTATTACAAAAAAAGAAGCAAGTAAAAATAAAGAGAGTAATACTCTCTTACTAAACACCTTTACAGAACCCATCTCTAAATTTCTTCTCCTAGGTCTCCTCCCCTTCTCTTTTCCCCCTTCTATATTCAGTTCTAATCTAGAAAAATCATGATTAATCATAGGTGCATCTTACCACAAATAGGAGGATTCCACACTTCCTTGCAACTATGGGTTGAATAATGGTATAATAGTAGTAGGAACTGCCTAACATTATTTATTATTACAAATGAGTTCCATGTGGTTAAAAAGCAGAAAGTTACTAAGCGTAATTAGTGCTATCATATTCCTAGGGATTATATTTGCTTCAGTATCTCAGAGGATACCTGTTTCAAAGTTCTATGGAGATTTAACTGAAAATACTGGTTCTACATATACTCGATTTAATGCAGAGGGTTTAATGGATTCTATCGAGATGGAAGAAATAATAGTAGCTTCTGAAGAAAAAATTAATCCTGCAGAAGATGTAAGAATTGTAAAAGTAAGAAATTATCTAGCAAAAAGAAGATCTCCTTTATCAGAGTTCGCACATGAGTTTATAAAAGCAGCAGATCATTACGGTATAGATTACAGAATTGTAGCTGCCATATCTATAGTCGAATCTGGTGGAGGGAAAAAGAACTTTAAACCCTACAATGCTTGGGGATGGGGTAAAAGAGGTTTTAACAACTGGACAGATGGAATATGGAAAGTATCTGCTGGTATTGCTAAATATTATTCTAAAGGTTTAAAAACACCTCAATTAATGGCTAGATGGTACTGCCCTCCAAATGCAGAAGCGTGGGGCAGGAAAGTTCAAGGTGTTATGAATGTAATAGGGATGTAAAACTAATCCTTGTAGTATGACAGTAATTTATTCAACCATTTCAAGAGAGGTCCTTTCTTAGAAACAAAGATATCATAGAGTACATTTGCCAACTTATCACTATCATGCCTAACAAGACTTCTTTCTAGAGTGTCCCCTTTCTCTCTCTTAATGGGTTCTGTAGCCACTAAATCTTCCCTAATTATTTCCCCACTAAAGTTTACATCAGTAAGGTCATCTTCCATAATATGTTCACCTTTTTTAACATATCTTCTGTATGCTGTCTGTGGAATCTTACCATTATTAATTAATACATAATCTAAATCCCTCCCTATATACTCAGTAATAATATCAACACACTGAGAATGGGATCTTTTCCTAGTTTGTCCTTTCTTACTAATTAGATTTGATATGTATATAAGTTTTGCCTTAGATCTAATTAATTCCTCTTTAATACCCTTCACAACTAAATTAGGTAGAGTTGTTGTATAAAGATCACCAGGACCAAAAAGAATATAGTCTGCTTTTTTAATAGCATCTAGTGCTTGTTTCGTAGCTTTTGCACTAGGTTTTAAAGTAATCGAGGACACATTCATATCACTCTCAGGTTCATCAATAAGATGCTCCCCTTCTATTACACTCCCATCAGGATACTTTGCTACCAATCTAACATCATCCAAAGTTACAGGAATAATCTCTCCTGTAATTCCAAACATTGTTTTAAACATCTCAATAGCTTCCATCTCACTACCAAGAATATCTGTCATTGCAACCATTAGAAGATTTCCTAAAGTATGTCCCTTAATACCCTCTCCAGATGCAAATCTATAAAGAAACAACTTTCTCAAAACCTCATTATTCCCACTATCATACAATGCAAGAAGTGACTTCCTCACATCACTAAGAGGTAGTAAACCAAACTCATCTCTCATAACTGCATTGCTTCCTCCATCATCCATCATACCCACTATGACAGAAAGTTTGAGATCCCTTCTCTTCTTTAACCCTTCTAAAACAACGGTACTTCCCGTACCGCCTCCAATCAAAAGAATATTCATACCAAAGTATATCATTTCTATGGTATAATGTAACAATTAATATATTAAACTTCCTTTATGAATTTGAAAGTTGGTTCAAAAGTTTTTTACCCATTACATGGTGCAGGTTGGATTAGAAATGAGAAAGAGATTGAGTTTGGTGGAGAAAAAAAGAAGTATTTTGAATTTGAATTAATTACTAGCCTTCTTAGTATCTCTACTCCCGTAGAGAATATCGAGAAATTGGGGATTAGACCAGTTTTACCAGCTAAAGAGATAAAAGAGAAGATTAAAGTATTAAAAAAGACTCCTACTGTTGATCCAAAAGTGAAAGATTTTAATATGATGTTGAGTACCTTTAAAGAATTGGAAGAGAGTGCAAATATAGAGGATACTATAAAGATATTGCAGTTTTGTAACTTTGTTAAAAAACATCGAGAGAAAGAAGGTAGATTAATCCCTATTAGTATTGAGAAACAATTAGAATCTGCTATTAAGAATATTGTAGGAGAATTAGCAGTAGCGAGTGGTACTACCTTAGAGAAAGCTACACAAGAGTTTACAAAGATTACTGGTATTGAAACAGAGGTTGTTAAGGATTAGGTTCTACTTATTTATCTCATTTTTCGAAAACAAATTAGCGCCTTAGACCTATAGTATGGTATAATATGATGCTCTTTTACAAAAGATTGATGAGTTTGTTATTAACAGAAGGAGGAAAAATGGAGAAAGATAAGAAATTCTCTTATGTTTTTATTTTGACAATATTTTGCCTAGGTATTGTCGCCGGATTTGTAAATTGTTATATAAATCATGAACAATACAAACTTTCCGGAATAACACTAACACACCCAATTATAGGAAATGTGACAATGATATTTGTGTCACTCATATTTTTTCTCATTGAAGACTCAGTCCTTGTTGATGCACATCCTTTAGAAACTTTAGGTAGTTTTATGGCCATGGGAATAAATTGTGGTCTTAGTCTTCTTGCCGCTCTATCTTGTTGTTCCTATATCCGCATATCTGCCATTATAGGCATCTTACAAACTGTTATATTCTATATACCAGCAATAAGTCGTATATATAAAAGTTGTTAACATCAATCTTTTTGAGCCTGTGGGTATATCATAATATACATCTCAACTTCCGATATACCCGCAGAATATCTTTTTAACTCATCCCTACCCCTATCTTCACACCCATCACCTCTATCTCTTCATCTGTTGTTACATTATTCATCTCAACACTCTTTGCATGGAACTCTGGCAAGTTCTCATCAACATACTTTTGGATAAGATTCTTTGTATCCTTCTCCTCTATCTTAATATGAAGAGTTACCATATCATCAACCTTTAAACCTTTCTTCTTTCTTAAATCCTTGTATCTTCTCATAAATTCATTAACAAAAGCCTCATTCTTTAATTCATCTGTCAAATTACAATCAATTGTAACAAAATCACTACCCTCACCTTCTGTGTTCATTCCTTCTCCTTTCTCAGCTTTCTCTGAGAAGAATATCTCCTTAACATTAATCTCTTCTTTAACAATCTTTCTTAATTCCTCATCTTTAATATTCACAAAAGCTTTAGAGAGAGGTTGTCTTAGATTTAATCTAACATTCTCTCTCACCTTCAAACCATTTGACGCAATATCTCTAACTCTTTGCATATTCTCAAGTATCTTAGAATCAATCTCATCTTCATCAACTGTTGGATAATCCTCTAAATGTACAGACTCTACACTCTTCAAACCAATATTCACAACAAGATTCTGATACATCTCCTCTGCTATGAATGGTGTAAATGGAGCTAGAAGTTTAGAAAGAGTGACTAGACTGTAGTGAAGTGTACCAATGGCATCACTATCTCCACTCTTAAATCTGTTCCTTGACCTTCTGATATACCATTGTGAGAGATCTTTACAATACTCCTCAATATCTCTTGATGCAGTAGCCATATTGTATTCATCTAAACACTTGTTAACCTTAAATACTAAATCATTTGTTTTAGCTACCATCCATTTATCCATCAAATGTGTTAGTTTCTTGACATCATATTTCTTCCAATCCCAATCATGTAACTTAGCATATGTAACAAAGTAGTTGTATGAATTCCAAAGCTGAATGTAGAATCTTCTCCTCACTTCTTCCAAAGTTCCCCATCCAAACCTCATATTCGAACCGATAGATGCTGTAGCATAGTTCCATCTTAAAATATCAGAACCCATCTTGTCTGCAGCATCATCAAACTTTACATAGTTAGGTTTAGTCTTACTCATCTTCTCATTCTTCTCATCTCTAACCTCTGCAAAACACATTACTTCTTTGTATGGTGCTTTCTTTTCAAACACAACACCAAACACAAGCATTGAGTAGAACCACAACCTAATCTGCTCTATCATCTCAATTACTAATTCTGCTGGGAACCATTTCTCCCAATATTTCTTGTCATCAAGATATGCAAGTGTAGAGAAAGGTACTACTCCTGCATCAAGCCAACAGTCTCCTACATCTGTTACTCTCTTTACACTCTCACCACACTTAGGACATTTAATCTCAATTTCATCAATCCAAGGTCTATGAACATCATGAAGTTTCTCTACTAACTCTGGCTTTACTGCTAACTCCTTTAATTCCTCCAAACTACCTACTACATGAAGATGACCACACTTTTCACATTCATAGAAAGGAAGGGCTAAACCGTAGAATCTTTTTCTACTAATCATCCAATTCCCCATACTATCTAACCAACCTTGCATTCTCTTACCTGCATAGTCTGGTAACCATTTAACATCTTTTGCTGCCTCCTTAAGTTCATCTTTAATCTTTAGTACATCAATGAACCAGTTATCTTCTAACTTAAACAAACACTTTGTATTACATCTCCAACAGTGAGGATAGCTGTGAGTAAAGTCCTCTGTTTTGTACAAAAGACCTTGTTTCTTTAGATCCTCAATTACCTCATCTGCTACATCATGTGCATATTTACCATCTAAGAATCCAAAACCTTCTGTAAAATGACCTGTGGAATCAAGAGGAGAGATTATATCTGCACCTAACTCTTGTCCTAATTCAAAGTCTTCCTGACCACAACCCGGTGCAATATGTACAACACCTGACCCTGTCTTTGAATCAACTAAATCCCACTCAACAATGCTATGCTTAATACCCTTCTGTGCAGGAATATCAAGTAGAGATTCATACTCTTTACCAATTAAATCCTTAATATCTATCTCTTCAACATCATTCAAACCTAATCGTTTAGCACTATCTGCACCTAAATATACTGTCTTACCATCAATCTCTGTCTTTACATATCCTAATTCTGGATTTACAGCCAAAAGGACATTAGATGAGAGAGTCCATGGTGTTGTTGTCCATGCTAAGACATATTCCTCTTTTTTATCATTATTTTTTAACTTAAAGAATACATACACCGATTTATCTGCTATCTCTTTGTATCCATCAGCTTGTTCATGTTGTGAGAGACCCGTCTCACATCTTGGACACCATGTTGTTGCTGACCTATCTTTGTACAAAAGTCCCTTCTCATGACAGAGTTGAAGAAATTTCCAAATATACAAGTTATTTGTCTTAGACATTGTATAGTAGCTGTTCTCCCAATCCATGAACATTCCTAATCTCTTAGATTGTTCTGTTTGAATACCAGAAAATTTGTTTACCCTAGCCATACATTGGTTTGTGAAGTTGTCTAGACCGTAATCCTGAATATCCTTCTTACTGTTAAAACCTAACTCTCTCTCCACACCTACCTCAACCCAGAGCCCTTGACAATCAAAACCATTTTGAAACCTTTGCTCAAACCCTTGCATGTTCTTAAATCTCTGTACAATATCTTTGTATGTTCTTCCCCATGCATGATGTACTCCCATTGGATTGTTTGCAGTAATTGGTCCATCTATGAAGGAGAAATGTTTTTCTGCACCTCTATTTCTTTCAACATATTTCTTTTCAATATCATTATCTTCCCAGAACTTCATAATGTCTTTTTCCATCTGTACAAAGTCTTGGTTTGGTTTTACTGGTTTAAGGTTTTTACTCATACAATCTTTTATTTAATTTATTTTTTATTTTCTAAAATATATACTAACAAAAAACCCCTTGTATTTACTAAAAGAGTTATACAATATGTTTTAGAGTTGTATATCTTTTAATATCTACAAGGGGCGAATGTATCGCGGTACCACCCTATTTTAGAATACTATTTCTAATATTCTCTTAGAACCTGGTATAGGTTTAGGATTCTACTAAATATATTTATTAATATATCTTTCTTTCCTCACTCACCAGTGATAGCTGGGTCAATGTGTTGGTTGATTATATCATAGAAAGGGTTGGCTTTAACAATTATTCATACAATTTATTCTTCCCCTCTTTCCTATACTTCTCATGTTGAGCTGTTGGATCTGATCCTATGTAATATTTCTCTTCTAATTTCTTGTATTTCTCTTGAAAACATTTATCCATATCAATACCTGTTCTTCCTGCCATTCTAAAAAGGTAAAAGAATACATCAACAAACTCATACCCTATCATTTTCTTCTGTATATGTTTTCTTACAAATTTTCTAACTCTTGAAATAGTGTGTGTAAAGTTCCTGGTTTTGCAGATCTAGGATTCTCCTCAAATTCCATAATTCTCTTTTGTAGTTCAGAATTCGACTTAGCTTTGCTTTGTTTCCCAATTGTAACAAAAAACATACTATCTACCTCTTTCGCTCCATAGGAAGGCATAGAAAGTTTAATCACTTTGATTGTTTTTCTACCTCTCTCATCAAAGGAAGTTTGAATCAGATGACACTCTGTGTTTGCTCTAAAAATTTCCCCATCTCCTCCTGGTATCCCACCCCTAAATCCATTTCTGTATAAACCAACAAAGGAATTGCCTTCTTTGGCAAACTCACCTGCAGTTGGAATAGGTTTAGTATAATCAAGACTATTCCCTCCAATAGCTCTAACACATTCTATTTGTTCTTTAAGAATTGGTAAGAAACCAGGCTTTTGTACAATATCTCCTAAAGGATTCTTTTCAAGAAGAGCAAGATAGTTTCTACTGTAGGGGTTATGTTGTACTCGTAGACCTTTAGGACTTTCATAGAAATCCTGTGTGCTACTAAATTCAGGTATATACTCTTGCTCAGAAACTTGAACTGTATACTCTTTTTGGACTTCTGCCTGACTCTCCTTAACTTGATCATCAAAAAATCCTGGGAAACTATCTTGTACATATTTCTCTGTCATAACTTTTGTTTTTAAAAGTAATATATTGCCGGACCTAGATTCGAACTAGGATTAACGGTTCCAGAGACCGTCGTCCTACCATTAGACGATCCGGCAGTATCAGTATTCATTATATCACAAAGATATGTTGTAATGAGACAAAATTCAATTTGCGATTAAAGCACAAAAAATGGTATAATTAAGAACTGAGAGAGAACCCCCTTTTATGGTAAAAGGCAATGGGACTCTCTCTGTTTCAAAATCTCCCCAGCATACTTCTCCAATCTCTGAACCACTTTTTCTTTACCTAAAACATTCATAACCTGATAAAGATCAGGACTCTGTGTCTTTTTAGTAATAGCTACTCTAAGAACCATAGCTATATCCCCTACTGTACCCTTATATTTCTCTCTGTTAGTCTCATACTCCTTCCTATCCGAACAAAAACCTAATTCCTCACCTAACTTCTTAACATTATCAAACCAAACAGTACTATCATCATCAGGGTTATATATATTTATATACTTCTGCACTATCTCCTTCTGAACATCCTTACTTACTCTACTTGATATATCCTCATAGCTATCCTCATCAAAGAATCTGTCAAAAAATATTCTTAATTGTTCCTTACTATCCTTAAACTTAACCATATCCTTTCTAATCTTCTGTCCACTTCTTTCAATATTAAAGATATTAATACAATATTCCTGGTTCTCCTCTAATATCTTAGCTACTTCCTCATCGTATTCCCTTGCCCAATTAAGAGACCTGCCATATATTTCTTCTGCAGAGAGAGTTGCAATGTAATCCTTACAAATATCTTCAAGCTTAACAATATCAAACAGTGCTCCAGCCTTGTTAAACTTCTCTAACTTCAATTGGAATTCATTAGTATCTATATTGGAATTCTGAATCCTCCAATCATAGAAGTTTGAATTTGCTAGTGTAAGGAAATATTCAATAATGGCTTCATTTGGATAACCATTCTCTATGTAATACTGTACATCTGCTTCAGGATCTTTCCTTTTACTTAGCTTTCTCTTACTCTTTCCTTCATTATCTAACTTCATTAAAGGTGCTGGATGTGCATACTCTATCTGTTTAAATCCTAACTTTTGGAAAAGTTCATAGTGAATTGGAACAGATGCAAACCACTCCTCTGTTCTGATAACTAAGGTTATACCCATTAAAGTATCATCAATTGGATGAGCAAAATGATATGTAGGAAAACCATCAGATTTAAGTAAAACAATATCCATATCATTCTCTCTAAGTGTAAACCTACCCTTAATCCTATCTGTCATTTCAAATGACTTATCTATATCACCAGTAGAATACAATCTAATTACAAAAGATTTTCCTTCTTTGATTTCTTTTTCAATCTCCTCAACAGTTGCGTTTCTCCACTTAGCCCAATCACCGTAGTAACCTGTTCTAACTCCTAATTCTTCTTGCTTCTCTCTAATCTCTGCTAATTCCTCGTCTGTAATGAAACAAGGATATGCGGTACCTTTCTCTACCATATCTTTTGCAAAGACTTTGTAGATATCTAATCTTTGACTTTGGATATATGGACCATATTCACCAACTTGTTCTGTTTCATTAATTGGACCTTCATCAAATTCAATACCAAAACCTTTAAGTCCGTTAACAATCAAAGAAATACCACCTTCCACCTCCCTCTTCTTATCTGTGTCCTCTATTCTTAAAATTGCAATTCCATTGCTCTGTTTTGCTAACTTTACTCCAACCATACTTGTATATACCGACCCTGTGTGTAAGAAACCTGTTGGACTTGGAGCAAATCTTAGAACCATTGCTCCTTCTTCTAGATTCCTTTTTGGATACTTTTTAAAAATATCATCTACTTTTTCCTTTACATCAGGAAAAAGTAATTTAGCTATCTTAATATTTTCATCTTTTGTTCTCATATGGTAAGATTATATCATGACATTAACAGAGGCGTCTTTCTGGACAAGAAGATTAGGTGTGATAGCGATAATTGCAATCCTTATCGTCGGTATCACCCTGTCTATCATTTTCTGGCCTAAAAAAATCAAACCTCCAGAAGAGTACCTAATTCCAAACTACGCTTGTACGGATACAAAAGAAGAATTCTTGGAGAAAGCACTATTAGACATACCATCTTTAGAGATAGACCCTGCATCTGAAGCCCTCTTTAGTGTCAATACAGACACAGGGAAGGTTAATACTCTACCATCCATTATTAACGTATATAAATATGATCTTAAAACACAATCCTCTCAAGCATTGTTTGAGGCAGAAAATATTGCTGCTAGACTAGGGTTTGATAAAGAGAAAATGACTGGAGACGACCAAGATGTATATGTATGGAGAGATCCTGTGAATAAAAGAAGGCTAACTGTTTACAAAAGGAATATGAACTTTAGGTTAGAAACTGATGTTCAACAGATGAGAATGGTTTCAGACCATTACGGTGGAACCTTACCTGATGAAGCAACAGCAAAGACCAGAGCAAGAAGTATTCTAAGTTCACTTGGCAAACTTGATGATACTATGCAGAACACATCAGAAGACAGTATTGGTATTACATATATTCGAATCAATTCAGATGGAACATATCGCAAAGCAGCTTCTCTATCTCAAGCAGATTTGATAAGGGTAAACTTTAGAAGAGAGAAATCAATGATAACAATTAGTTCTAATCTTGTTGGTGCTGAAGAGATGGTTAAAGAAATGATTAAAGCTGTTGGAAAAGAACCAACAAAGGTTGCCACAACTATTAATGACAAGAAAGTTGATATATATACATTCGATGCTTTGGTAACTCTGCCTCGCATACAAGACACTAATATTAGTGTATATATTGGACCTGAGAACAAAGAAAGTAAGTTACAATCTAATCTTAGATCTTTGTATCAAATAGATTTTACATACTGGCCAGTATTCCCAGATAGTTGTGGTACATACCCATTAATAACTACACAAGCTGCTCTTGACAAGGTAATGGCAGGAGAAGGGAAAATTGTATATCTTTATGAAAAAGATGGCGATTTTGTTTCTGAGTACATGCAAAAAAATGTTAAGAGATTTACAATCACAGAGAATGTTAGGATTGTATACTACGAAACCCCAGAGGAACAAGAATTTCTTGTTCCTGTTTACCTTTTCTCAGGAGAAGCAGAATTTGCCGATGGTATGAAAGGAGATTTTGACATTTACTACCCCGCAATTGATTATGATAATATACAGAATAAGAGAGTATCTACCCCACCACCTGAAGAAGAAGTCGAGAAAAAAGACACTTTTTTCTAAATAAGTTTGGGTGTATAATTGCCAGAATATGAAAAGATTTTTAATAGGAGACTTAAAAAACAATATAGGTCAAGAAGTAAGAATCAGAGGAAGAGTTGACACTATTAGAGACCAAGGAAAAATAATTTTCCTCCTTGTTCGAGATAAAACAGGGATTGTTCAAGCTGTTTGTTGGGTTGGTAATGGAGAAGAACTCTTTAGTAAGGTTAAAAGTTTAACCCATGAATCAATCGTTGATATTAAAGGAGTTGTAAATGAAGCTAAACAAGTAGCTGTGGGATATGAGGTTGAGATCAAAGACATCATAATTGATTCCCTTGCAGAAACACCACTACCCATCGTAATTGAAGGAGAATATTCTGATAATCTTACTGCACTTGATCAAAGGCTTGACTACAGATGGATAGACCTTAGATCAAAAAAGAATCATTTGATGATAGAGGTGTCTACTGTTGCAATTGAAGCAATGAGAGAGTTTTGTATTAAAAATGGTTGTGAAGAGATATATCCTCCTAAAATGATTAGTGCTGCTAGTGAAGGTGGTGCAAATGTATTTGAAGTTAAATATTTTGATAGAAAAGCATATTTAGCACAATCTCCACAGTTTCATAAACAGATGGCAATGGCTGCTGATATTGAGAGAGTTGTTAGTATTGGACCAGTATTTAGAGCAGAGAAATCATTTACAACAAGACACCTAACTGAATATACTAGCTTTGATGTTGAACTATCATACATTGATTCATACAAAGATGTTTGTCATTTTGAGCAAGAGATGATTAAGGCTGGATTAAAAGCTGTAAAAGAGAATTTTGGAGATGAGATTAAAGAGGTTTTTGGTGTAGATGTTGTTGTACCTGAGGGTGATTTCCCATACTGGACAGTAAAAGAAGCAAAAGAGAAACTAAAGACAAAAGGTATTCCAAGTAAAGATGAGGGAGATTTCTCACCAGAGGAAGAGAGAGCTATTGGAGAGATTGCTTTAGAAGAAACAGGTTCTGAATTTGTATTTATGATTGATTATCCCCATAGACAGAGAGCTTTCTATCATATGAAGAATCCAGAGAACCCTACCCTAGCCTTAGGTTTTGATCTTTTCTGGAAAGGGCTTGAAATAACTACTGGTTCACAAAGAGAGCATAGATATGAAGAGTTAAGAAAGAATGCAGAAGAGAGAGGTATACACTTAGAAGAACTTGAGGAATATTTTGATTACTTTAAGTATGGTTGTCCTCCACACGGTGGTTTTGGGATGGGAACAGAGAGATTCTTAATGAAGCTATTAGATCTTCACTCTGTTTTAGAGTCTACATATCTACCTAATACACCAAATAGGTTAGGAAAGTTAATAGCAAAGATCCCAAAAGAAGAGAAAAAGAAAAACTAGTTCTCCTCTGTAAACCTCCACTCCTTCACTTTAAACTGTATACTCTCAACATTATTCCAAACATTGATATCTGGATACCCTATTACATCAATTACCGTATCTTTCTCTAAAACATCAATATCATCTTCAACATTGAAAAGAACTAACTGAAGTAAATCTATACCATCACCTTTAACAAGAAGTTTTAGATGATTCTTCTCTGTACCCATAACTGTTTTAGTTACAATTACCAAATCTTGTAAACATATTATTGGTTTTGGATTTTTAAAGCCTAATGGTTCAAGTAATGAGAGTTGTTCAACAAGTTTTTTAGTAATATTACTCGTGTTAAGTAGTAAATCTACTTCTGTTCTTGATATTAGTTGTTCTTTCTTAATCTGTTTGTTTGCAAACTTAATGAATTCTTCTTTAAATTCATTAACTAAATCTTTTTTGGCAGTAAAACCAGCAGCTAATTCATGACCGCCATATCTTTCTAAATATTTTGATAACTCTCCTAATGCTTCAGTAATATTAAAGCCAGAGATACTCCTTGCAGACCCTTTTACAGTATCTGTGTTCTCAGTAGCTACAATAACAGGTCTGTGATACTCTTCTTGTAGTTTTCCAGCAACAAGACCAATGATTCCATCATGCCATTCACTACCAAGAACAAAAATAGCGTTATTTTTAGAAACATCCCCTATCAAAACCAATGCCTCTTCCTTTGTATTTGTAGTTAACTGTTGTCTTTCAAAATTAAGTTTCTCTAATTCCTCTGCTATATCTTGACATAGTTTGTCATCATTACTAACTAGTAGTTTAACAGCATCTAGAGGAGAACCTATTCTTCCTGCAGCATTGATTCTAGGACCTAGAACATACCCTAGATGATATGAATTTACATCTTCAGGATTAAGACCAGCTCTTAGACATAGATGGTTTAAACCTTTTCTACTTCTTTTTCTAATCTGTTCTAATCCATATTTAACAAATATCCTGTTTATCCCTACCAGAGGCATTATATCTGTAATTGTTGCCATAGCAATTAGATCTAAACCCCTAGTCTCTGGAGTTAATTCAAAATCCATGCCAACCTGTTTTTTTATCTCTTGTATTAGAAGAAATGCAACTGCTGTTCCACATATTTGAGTATATGGATATTCATGATTAGGATACATCTGATGTACTAATGGATATTCTAAATCCTCACTTAAATCTTCTGGTGGTTGGTGATGATCAGTTACAACTATCTTCAAAGGTTGCTTTCCTTCACCACCCTTCATATATTTTTTGATTAGTTTCTCATCCCTAACACCACAATCAACAGAGATTAAAAGTTTCCCTCCGAGCTCAAGTACTGAGTTGAGAGAGTCTTCTGTTAAACCATACCCCTCTTCTATCCTACTAGGAATATATGGGATTACATCTATCTTTTGTCCCAGGAAAGTTGCTAGGTCTCTGTAGAGAAATTCCCAAAGTATTGAGCTAGCACATATACCATCACTGTCAAAATCACCATGAATGATAATCTTCTCTCCATTTTTAACAGATGAGAGAATTTCTTTTGCAGCCCTTTCGCTATCATGAAGTTTCGAGGATGAAGGAATATCCTTAAGAGAAGGAGAGAGATATCCTCCAACATCTTCTATACCTCTTTTCTTAAGAAGATAGTTAAGAATATCACCCTCAATTTTACCTTCTGGGAGTATCCACTCTCCCATACTTCTCAGACTCATTTTCTATGAATGTTTCAATTAAACTCCAATTAAAGCCTTTCCTAAGTAAATAGTCTATCTTCTTCCTATCATCTTTTTGTAGTTTTGCATCTTTGAACTTTTTTCTATACGCTTGTTCTAACATAGCATATTCATCTTCAACTAAAAGGTCTAGTTTCTCCTGTGCTAATTCTTTAGATATACCTTTGGATAATAACTCTGAGAGTAAAACTTCTTTTCCTCTTGGTTTGTTTTTAATTCTGGAGAGGATAAATTGCTCCGCATACTCTCCGTCATTAATGTAAGAATATTCCTCTAGTTTTGCAAGAACCTTATCTACTAAACCTCTCTGTTGTTCATTCTCAAGATGAGAAAACCATTTTCCTTTCTTTTTTATCAACAAAGTATTGATATATGTTTTTACCTGTCTCTTACTTTTAATTGCCCTGTTTAAATAGTTTGCAGCTCTGTTAAAAAGTCTTTCTTCTAAATCTGAAAGCAAAATTTCTTGATATTCATCAGAAGTTATCTCCTTATCTACAAACAGATTATATTTAGCTATAGTGTTGACAGAGATACCACATGCAAACTCTCCATCAAGAAACATATTTACTCTGTTACTGTCTTTTTTCTGAGTTGATAGAGCACTTATTTTCATTTCATTGTAGCTCTTACATCCTTCTCTATCTTTGCACAAAGCTTTTTTTCTGTTTTTAGAAGGTCTATAACTGCATCTCGACCTTGTGCTAACTGTTCATTTCCATACTTCATCCAAGAACCAGATTTCTCTACAATTCCTAATTCTATAGCAGCATCTAAAATACTACTCTCTTTATCAATACCCATTGGATATATCATATTAAATGTAGCTTCTTTGAAAGGAGGTGCCATCTTGTTCTTCACAACTTTAACTCTTCTAGAATGACCTATCACTACACCATCTTTCATAATTTTGTCCTTCTGTCTAATATCCATTCTAATTGAGGAGTAGAACTTCAAAGCATTACCACCAGTTGTTGTCTCAGGATTACCAAACATTATTCCAATCTTCATTCTCAACTGATTGAGGAAAATAATTGTTGTTCCACTCTTACTAGCAACAGCTGTTATCTTCCTAAGAGCTTGGGACATTAACCTAGCTTGAAGACCCATATGACTATCTCCCATATCTCCTTCTATCTCTGCTCTTGGTGTCAATGCTGCTACAGAGTCAACTACAATTACACCAAAAGCTGCAGATCTAACTAAAGTTTCAAGAATCTCTAATGCTTGCTCTCCAAAATCTGGCTGTGAGATGTAAAGATTATCAATATCAAGACCTATGTTCTTAGCATATACAGGATCAAAAGCATGCTCTGCATCAATGAAAGCGACTGCTTCACCCTTCTTTTGAGCTTCTGCCAAAATATGTAAAGCCAAAGTTGTCTTACCAGAAGATTCAGGGCCGTAAATTTCAACAATTCTACCTTTAGGAACACCTCCTATGCCTAGTGCTAAATCCAATGAAAGAGCACCTGTTGGGATCACATCAATATCTATTTTTTTCTCATCTCCTAGTTTCATAATGGAGCCTTTACCAAACTGCTTCTCAATCTGAGAGACAGCTATATCAATTGCTTTTTTCTTAGGAGACTCAACAGCTGTTTTTGCCGTACTTTTCTTTTCTTCTGCCATTTTTATAGGGTAGTCAATTTAGATATGTTTAAGGATAACAGAGAGGGACTTGAGAGTAAAGAGTGATGGAGAAATATTTAATTAACGGTTAATTTCTTTATACAAAATATTTAGTAATTACATCTGCAAGATTTTTTACAAACACTTCTCTAAGTTCTTTTTCTTCTCGAATATATCTCGCTATCTCAATCTGTGAGGAAGGTATTCTAAGTTTCGAAGCAAGAAATTCTCCAAGACTTTCCCTCGAAGATTCAGGAAAATTATACACAACTGTACTACAACCATCTAGTTTCCCTTTTGCTAAATTTGCTTCTAATAATGATGTTAGATTTTTTGAATTCCTAAACCCTAAAGGATAGTAAAAAGCAAAATCTAAATGACTATCAAGTGCCATTCCGTGGATATCGATAAAATATTTAATATCATTTCCTTCACAGATTCTCTTGACTGCTTTTTTGTATGGATTTCTAACTAATGGGAAATAGCTAGGGTCATAATCAATATTTTTGGATAGATATATACCCCATGCACCAGTTAAAGCACAAACTTCTTTTACTATCTCACCTGTAAATTCCTCAGCTTGTCTATATCTACCACTAAGATTGGGCCTCTTATGTAAAGAGTTGTGTGGTGCAGAGAGAAGTAATGGTCTCTTCCCTTCTATAACTGTAAATTCTTCTTTCATATATACAATCTAGCATATTATTTAAATATTGTCATACTTTTCAAAATACATTAGAATATGAAGAATATAATTTTATTTTTTAATATATGAAGAAAGTAAAAAACATTTTACTAGCAGTTATGCTTATCCTCTTTATACCTTTTGTGTATACAGAAAGCACTTTTGCCCAAAGTATTGGCGAGATAGAATATGAAGAAGATTTTGATTTTGACCAAATGTTTGATACGTATGAGAATGGTAAACTTATAGATTCTACAGAAGTATCATTAGAAAATTTAAAAGAAGAAATTAGTGATAGTAATATAGAAGATATCTCAGGACCTTTGCTCGGTTTAATAGGAGGAGCTTCTGCACTCGCCTTTGCTGGTATCTATATTACAGCTATAATAATTTCCTTAGCAACATATATTTACAGTGCAATTACACTTAAAAAGGTTGCTGACAAATTAGGACATCCAAAGTCATGGTTTGCATGGGTACCTATACTAAACTTAGTACTCAAATTCCAATTAGGTGAACAAAACCCTTGGCTATTACTTCTAGGACTAATTCCAATTGTTGGTTCAGTAGTAATCATGGTACTTACAGTAATTGTTACAATAAAGATTTGTGAGAAATTAGGACATGAGAAGTTACTAGGACTCTTAACATTAATTCCTATTGGAGCAATTGTTCTTTGGGGAATCTTAGCTTGGGGTAAAGCTAAACCTGCAAATAAATAAGTAACAAAGTAATAAACTAGTAAGTAAGTAGGTCAATGAAAAAGAGGAATATCACTATTCCTCTTTTTTTATGTCTACGAGTAGTTGTTCTGTTTGTTGTTTATCCAGACCCTCTAACTTAACTTTATCTATTTTCCTCTCTAGCTGTCTAAATCTTGTAGTACTAACATCAGTATATTGCTTATGTAAGCTATCTAATCTGTCCCCTATTTTATAAAATGCTTCTGAAAAGACACCAAATTCTTTCTCAAACTCTTTTACATGACCAATTATATTATGAATATTCTTCTGTACTCTAAAATTCTCATATGACTGCCTAATCATCCTTAACATAGCTGTAAAACTAAAAGGACCAGCCAAGACCACCCTCTTCTCTACTGCTTCCTGACAAATCTCTGGCATCTTGTCATAAATATATGAAAAGATCATCTCGTTTGGAATAAAAAGAATAACAAAATCTACGGTATTATCCTCAGGACTAATATAGTCTCTAGATGTTACCTGTTTAATCTTCTCTCTAACATCTTTTTCAAAATCTTTCATATATGCTAACTTCATCCCCTTATCATCAGTTTCGGACATTTTTTGTAAATTGGCATATGGAAATTTAGAATCAACATTAATTCTTGTCCCATCAGGAAGAAATACAGAAAAATCAGGTCTAGTCTTTGTACCTTCCTGCTGTTTGTTAAATTCATAATCTACACCTTTTACAAAACCTGCCATCTTAAGAAGATCTTCTGCTACCTGCTCACCAAACTGACCTCTAACTTGATTATCAGACAGAACCTTCTTCAAACCTTCTGTACTAACAGATAGTTGCTCTGTAATCTTTCTACTCTCATCAACAGAAGTTTTAAGAGCCGAGTATGTATCAATCCTCTCTTTCTCTGCCCCTTTCATATATTTCTCCATCTCCTTTACTATCCTAGTAATCTCCTCTCGCTTATTCTCTAAATCTACCCTGTTTTGCTTTGTCTCTGAAGAAAGTTTCTCATTCGCCATCCTTACTAAATCTTCATTAGCCTTACTCAAAACATCAGGAAGTAACTCATTTAGTTTGTTACTAATACTATCCTCCATCTCTTCAGTTGCTTTCTTGCTTCCCCTTTTAAAAAGAAAAGAAATACCTACTCCCAAGAGTACACCTCCAACCAATGCAATAATTACTAGTAAAGAATCTGACATAATGATAAAATGTTACATATTAATACTTTATTATAACAACAAATATGGCTAAATTGTTAGGTAAAGAAAGAAAATTTATAATAAACCTATTCCTAACAACAGTACTAGGAGGAATAGTTGGTCTCTTAAACTATGCTTTTAATATCCTAGTAGCTAAATATACATCACCTGTAATATTTGGGACATTCAGTGCTGCTCTTGGCATTATATACCTATCACAAATAGCCGGTACATCAGTACAATCTCTAGTCACTAAAACAGTTGCTCAAAACAAAGATAAAGACCTTAATACATACAAATGGAGTACTCTAATCTCCTTCTCAATATTAGGAGTAGTCGTAGCAGGAATTTTCTTCTTACTCAGACATCCTATTGCAGAGATAGCATCTCTCCCTGTTGAATATATGATTTATTTAGCAATCGCATTAATTTTCTCATTCATCTCCCCTGTATCTAAAGGTTTGTTATTAGGAGAAGAAAAAGTTATTACAGTTAACTTTATCTTACTAGGTGAGACATTACTAAGGTTTCTTGTTGGCATAATTGCAATAAATAGAGGAGGAGATATTCCTTTGCTCATTCTTTCCAACACTCTACCAACAATTGCTACTACTGTTTTAATAATTCCTTTGCTTCAATACAAAACAGTAAAGAAGAAAATAGCAGGACAGAACTGGAAGGAATTTTTTCTAATGAGTATCTCATTTCTACTACTCACCATGCCCTTCACATTAGACTTGATATTAGTGAATGAAGCATTTAGAGCAGAATATTCTTCTCTCTCCCTCTTAGGGAAAATTGTATATTTTGCATGTGTGATAACCTCTTCTGTTATGTTTGCAAGATTAACCAATGAAGAAAAAGCTAAACGAAAAAGAAGAAGTTTATTAATAGCACTAGCCTTATCTTTAGCTATAGGAGTTGTTCTTTCTGCTATCTTCTTCCTCTTTGGAGAATTGGTTGTAAAATTCTCTGTTGGAGAACAGTACCTAAGTATTGTTAAATATCTAGGGATTTTTGGATTATGTATGACTGGATATTCAATTGTATATATGATTGCCAACTATTTTATCTCAAACAATACATATTCCTACATTTTAATACTCTTCTGTGCAACTGTACTACAGATAATATTGTTTACTTTGAGAAACTCTTCTATTGATATTGTTGTTCAAAATCAAATAATTTTGTATAGTCTGTTAACATTATCAACTATTTTGTTTCTTGTTATTAAATTTATAAAAGATATTAGCGATGAAAAAAAAGAGAAAAACAATAAAAGAAAAAATTGAGGGATTTGCTGAAAGATTTAAAGATTTCGCTTTTAAAGGATCTGTCATAGATATTGCTATCGGTATGATAATTGGTTCAGCCATAACCTCTGTTGTAGAATCTCTTATCAAAGATATTATTAACCCTCCATTAGCTAAATTACTCTCAGGTATTGATTTTAGTCATAGATATTTTGTTTTAGGACAAAATCATTATGAATCTCTTGAGGCAGCCCAAGAAGCAGGAGAAATAGTATTTACATATGGTAATTTTATAGATGCTTTAATATCTTTTCTAATAACTTCATTTACACTCTTTATTATTATCTCCTGGATTAGCAAATTGAGTAAGAAACACAAAAAAGATGAACAGGAGAAACATGAAAATACAACAAAAAAGTGTCCTTTCTGTAAATCCAGTATTGATAAAGATGCTAAGAAATGTCCTTTCTGTACTAGTGAAATTTAAAAGCAGTTTATGAAGAAAAACATTTGGAAAATTATTATACTTATTTTACCTTTAATCCTAATTATTTATCTGCTTTTACTAAGGAGCTTTAGTTTTCCTGTATACCAAAGAGTAGGAGCTGAAGACAATCTTTTAGAATGGGGACAATTCTTTCTCTACTTATTTTCTGGTATTTTAACAATACTATTAGCAATTAAGTACAAAGAAAACAGGTTTCTCTTAGTGATATATATTATTCTTACCTTAGGTCTTATCTTCATTGCTTTTGAGGAGATTAGTTGGGGAGAGAGAATTCCTTTTTTACCTAATATTCTCTCTTTACCAACAGAACTTATGGAGCGAAATGTACAAGGAGAACAGAATATTCATAATATAGATACTATTCACTCTATTATTGGATATATTTATATAGTATTAGGATTTATAGGTTGTTTTGCATGGATTGGGAAAAGATTGATTAAAAAATCAACAAATATTAGAGAAGCTTTTAAGAAAACACTTAATCATATTATACCTGAGTGGAATTACTTCTTTTACTTCTTTCCTCTTTTTATTAATCTGTTATCCAGAAACAAATATGGTTTTATGCCACAGGATTATGAGGTAGCTGAAACATGTTTAGCTTTAGGTGTATTTCTTTTCTTTCTTCAAAGCTATATCAAAAAGAAAAAAGAAAAATGGATGATATTGGATTCGAACCAATGACCCCTACAATGTGAATGTAGTGCTCTAACCAGCTGAGCTAATCATCCAAACTATGTTGATTATTATATCAAAAATCTAACTTGAGAAATAAAACTAAAACTCCTACATTAAAAATCGGTAAGAGATATTACATTTTTTCTACAGGAGGTTCATTCTTTTCCTGCTGAGGTTCTGGGGATAAGAGACTTGTACGTTCAGGAATATGCTCTCTCTCTGCAGTATCCATCCTTTCATTCCTTCGAATATATCTCCACATCATCCCAAATCCTCCTACAAGAATTACAAAGACGATACCTATCAATACATTCTTTGTGAGAATACCTGCAATGATACCCAGTATCACTGCCCCTCCTATTAACAATCCTGCTCTTTTAATACTCATATAAACTATAATAGTATGAGTATTAAGCTGTGTCAACAATGACAATATTTGTTGTAGATAAAAGAAAATGGACGACACAGGATTCGAACCTGTGACCCTCTCGGTGTAAACGAGATGCTCTAGACCAGCTGAGCTAGTCGTCCATATCACATATGCTGAGGACAGGAATCGAACCTGCAAGGGATTTAACTCCCACTACCACCTCAAGGTAGCGTGTCTGCCAGTTCCACCACCTCAGCTAAGTGTAGAATGTTGTAATTCTATCAAAGAGAAAAAAGAAACTCAACCAGATTGAGTTGTTTTTAAATTTGCAATGTTTGCTGTTTTGGTTCAAAATGATTCAAAATAAGTTCATAAACATAGATCAGCATATGAAGATAGAAAAGATTTACGCAAGAGAAATACTTGATTCTAATGGTAATCCTACAATTGAAACTACCATAGAATTGCTAGATGGAACAACTGGGGTGGCTTCTATACCATCTGGTGCTTCAACTGGAAAAACAGAGGTACTTGAGTTAAGAGATGGTGATAAAAAAAGATACGATGGCAAAGGAGTACTTAAAGCTGTTGATATTGTAAACAAAACTATCGCCCCTCTATTTAAAGATAGAACAATAGAGAATCAAGAAGAATTTGATCAAATTCTTTTAGAAGCAGATGGAACAGAGTTAAAGACCAAACTAGGTGGAAACAGTATCCTTTCATGTTCAATTGCATTCTGTAGAGCCGTTGCTAACAGCTTTGGAATAGAGATGTATCAATACCTAGGAATGATATATTGGGCAGATAAGTATTCTAATGACAAATTCCAACTACCTACTCCACTACTTTTGGTTCTAGAAGGTGGAAAGCATGGTGACTGGGCAACAGATATACAGGAATATATGGTTGTACCTAATATAGAGAGATTTGGAAGTTTTACAGAGTCACTAAGAGCTGGTGTTAAGGTTTACAAAAATTTAGAACAAATTCTTATCGAAAAAAACTACTCAATAGGTGTTGGTTTCGAAGGAGCATTTGCACCAAAAGAGATAAAAGGAAGTAATGAAGAAGCATTTCAAATAATGGTTGAAGCAATTGAAAAAGCAGGATTTAAACCAGGTAGTGAATTTAATTTAGCTATTGATGTAGCATCTTCTGAATTCTACGATGAGGATGAAAAAGTGTATAAACTTAATGCAAGAAAGACTCCTTTAACCACAGATGAGTGGTATGCACAACAAAAAGAATTGTACTCAAAATATCCAATTATCTCTGTTGAAGATCCTTTCCATGAGGATGATTGGGAAACATGGACTAAATTCACAGCTGACTTTGGTAAAGATGGTAAAAGAACTGTTGGCGATGATTTACTAACTACAAATGTTAAGAGAATTGAAAAATGTATTAAAGAGAAATCTGCCAATACTCTTTTAGCGAAACCTAATCAGATTGGAACAGTGACAGAAACCTTGGATGCTATAAGGATGGCTACTGATAATGGTATGGATAGTATTGTCTCACACAGAAGCGGAGAAACTGTAGATGTTTTCATAGCAGATTTAGTTGTTGCTACTCCTGCTAAGTTCTCAAAATTTGGAGGACCTGTTAGAGGAGAGAGGGTTGCAAAATATAATAGATTGTTAGAGATAGAAAAATTACTCAAAGGTGTTGATTTTTAAAGAGTACTAATGTAATGTTTATATAGATTAAGTTAAATGTATATGTATGAAAAACACTAAAAACCTTTCTACCACAAGAATTTTCGCACTTGGAAGCTTAGTGGTTCTTGCTCTCTTTGGATGCACCTTTTTTTTAATTAAGGGATTCAAAACAAGAGCATATACAACAGTAGATATACCTACTGAGGTTACTGTTGGAAATGCATCTCCTAAGTTTATGGATGGTTATGAACCAGTAGAATCTCCTGCAAGTAGTACCACAAGTCCAACCGCAATCGGAGGAGTTATCACTTTCAAAGCAAATGCTGAGGATAGTAATGGAGAACCATACTATATGACTATCTGTAGAACAAATAGTATAACTGAACCTGACACAACAGGTCCAGGTACATGTTCTTCTGCTGCTAATACTCTCTGTACTAGTATAGAGACAGCTAGCGGACAACAAGCTACTTGTCAGTATACAGCAAAAGCAGGAGACTCCTGGAATAATGAATGGTATGCATTTGTTTGTGATAATAATGCTCAACCTGCATGTTCTGCTGGACATCAGGGACTTACAGGGGAAGATGCAAGCTCTCCTTTCTATGTAAATCATGCTCCTACATTTACAGCAATTTCTAATAACTCTCCTAAAAATCCAGGAGAAACTGTTACATGGACAGCAACAGCCTCTGACCCAGATAACAACCAGGTAAAATTAGTTGTTTGTAAAAAGGATGCAGCAAACGGTGGAGGAATTTCTAATGGAGCTTGTGTTGGAGAGAGTTGGTGTGTAGGTGAACTTTCAGCATCAAATCCTACCTGCTCATACGAGATGGATGAAGTACATGTAGCGGGGACATTTGATGCCTATGTATATGTTGTAGATGCCCACAACTTACCTGCATCTGGAGGATCACAAGAAGCAAACTCTACTTTTACTGTAAATAATATGGCTCCAGTAGTAACTAATGTAACACTAAACGATGGCAATAACATCGTACTTGAAGAAAACACTACTGTAAATGTTGATGTAAAAGCAACCGTTACTGATAAGAATGGTTGTTCAAATGTACAAAGTGTATATGCCAATGTTTACAGATCCTCTGTAACATGCACCAATATTGGACACCACAATCCTAACAATTGTTATACACCGGTTACATGTAACCAAGTGGAAAACTCATGTGTAGAATCAAGCGGTGTTGCAAACTATGTTTGTAAGGTTTCTATGCAGTTCCATGCAGACCCTACTGATGCAAACACTCCATATACAGCTGACAACTGGCTAGCAAATGTACATGCAACTGATGTAGCTACTGCTACTGGTAATCTTGTTTTAGGAACAGGAGTAGAAGTTAACTCCTTACTTGGTTTTAGCATAACAGGAACTATCAACTATGGCGAATTAGAACCTGGGGATTCTAATGAATACTTAGACAAAGTTTTAACAACAACACCTACGGGCAATACTGGAATAAATCAAGACCATTCAGGTTCTGAATACATGTGTACAGATTTCGACACATGTTCAACTGCAAGTGGATTTACACCTATCTATGTAAGCAATCAGAAATATGCTTTAACTTCGAATATACTTTACAGTGATACAACCAATGCCTTTGTTTTAGGCACAAGTCCTGCTACTGTTCTATTAAAAATTCCAAAGCCACTAAGTACAAGCCCTACAGGAGCAAGTACATACTGGGGTATAAACATCCCAGGTGGTACAGCCACAGGTGTATATAGTGGTAGTAATACAATAACAGCACAGAAGAGTGCTACTGGTGATTGGTAATTGAAGAAATTCAAAATAAATTAATATTTACATATATTTAAAAACAATATGAAGAACATAAAAAATATTTTACAAAAAGTAGCCCTAGGGGTTATGTTCCTTGCTCTAAGCGGAGCATTGGTAAATGCAGGCTTTGGTGTTTCTCCTGCAGATATCATTAATAAGCATCTCAAACCAGGTTCAACATATACTCGAGAATTTAAACTTTCGAGGTCTGGTAATTTAGATGAAATAATGATTGTTTTAGAACCAGAGTTTGGTGAAGCTAATAGTTGGTTAGTCTTCACACCTGGTAGAACATTCATTTTTGAGAAAGGAGAAAGAGTTAAAACTTTCAAGGTTCAAGTAAGAGTACCAGAAACAGCAGAATTAAAAGAATATCCTGGTTCTCTAAGAGTTAAAGCCAATCCTTCTGATGCTGCAGTGAAAGGAGTTACCATAGCACAAGGGCTAAAGATAGATGGAGACCTTACCTTGACAGAGGAGAATATTGAGAGTTTAGCTATTACTTTAATAGAGGTCGATGATATCGTAAAAGGTCATCCTGTTATAGTAGATATTACCGCTAAGAATGAGGGTAATGTAGATGTTTCTCCTACAGCAAAGGTGACTATTATGGATTCTAATAACAATGTATTGGAAGAGCATGAACTTTCAAATTTAGGTGTTGTAAAAGAAGATGAACAAAAAGTTCTCTCTGGTCAATTCATCACAGACTTAGACTTAGGAGAGTACTATATTGAAATAGAAGTTTTTCTTAATGCTAAATCACTAAGAAAAGATCTTCTGGTTTTCAAAATTATGGAGGAAGCTCCTGTAGTAGCAAAAACAGAGAAGGAAGAGGTTGATACTACACCTGCCTTATTTAAATTCTTACAAGACAACAAGACATATGTAGTATGGATTGTCGTAGCAATACTAGCAGGAATGATAATCTACTTCTTAATTAGCAAATTATGGAAAGATAAGTCAGAAGAAGAGAAGGAAAAGACTTCTTCTATCGCATTAGGTAGTAAACCATCAACAAGACAAGTGCTCTCAATAGGTTTTGGATTCTTAGTATTTGTTGGTTTGTTTGCTTCTAGTCTTGTTGGCATCGAAGTTAAAGAAACAATTGTAAAAGATCGAAAGGAAGAAGTACAGGGTACACAAGATATGATAAAGGAGAAACAGCAACCAATGCTTAATGTCATCCAAAGTGTTGATAGTCAAGGAGATACAATATACCCAGTATATGCAAAAGCAGATACAACATCTAAAGTTATATATGAAGCAAAAGAGGATGAGACATTTACTGTAGTTGAGGAAACAGCTGGTTGGTATAAAGTTTCACTACCAAATGGCACTACTGGTTGGGTTAGTAAATCAATCATAAAGTCTGTTAATAGAAAGGAAGTTAATTAGGAATAGAATGGATACAACTGTCTTTTATGAGGCAGTTGTATCTTATTGTAATTAATACAAATTTAAAAGCATTATGAAGAAAACAAAAGGTTTTTCTGGGAAGTTTCTAAAAACATTCCTGTTACTATTAATACCTATTTTAGTAGTAACTACTATATATATCTTTAAAGCTAAGGCTCAGACAGGGGATGTGGAAACTATTTCTACATATGTTACTGTGGGGAATAGTGCACCTACATTTAATACTGGTCCTGAAGAATCTGTCCCCACAAGTGACCCCTTAGTATTTACAACTAGTACTGATACTAACCCAACAGCTATTGGTACCACTATAACATTTAATGCTAATGCAACAGACCCGAATGGAGAGCCTTACTATTTCATTGTCTGTTCTACTAATGCTATAGTAAAAGGTACTTCTGGAAATGCTCCTAGTTGTGCAGCAGGAGCAACGCCATATTGTGCTACTCCTGTCTCATCTCAAGCTAGTGGAGCTGATGCAAGCTGTTCATATCAGACAGTGCCTGGTAATGCTTGGTCAAATCCATGGTATGCATTTGTATGTGATAATAATGCTTCTTCTGAATGTACAATGTCACAAGGAACAGGAGGTTCTGGCTCACCCTTCTTTGTAAACCACCCTCCAACATTCTCAGCAATAGCAATTGATCCATCATCTGCAACTGTTAATCCAGGAGCCACAGTAACATGGACAGCTACAGCCTCAGATACTGATGATCCATTACCATTAAATCCTTCTGATCCTGATTTATTAGACAATCCTGATGCTACAAGTAGAGTGAGACTTCTAGTATGTAAATCAGACACCCCACCAACCAATGGAGAGTGTGCTGGAGGACCATCTCAGAGGTGGTGTTGGAGTCCAGATAAAGGGATAGCAGCAAATCCTAGCTGCTCTTATTCTGTTCCAAAACCTAATGCAGCAGGATCCAACGATGCATATGCATTTGTTATAGATAATTTCAATTTACTAGCAAGTAACACACCTAGAAATGCCCATTTTACAGTAAATAATGTAGCACCAACAGTTACAGATGTCTCACTACATGGAGGGAGTAATGAAATCACTCTAGCCGAATCAACAACACAGCCAGTAGCAATAACAGCAACAGTTTCTGATGATAACGGATGTAGTACCCTTTCAAATGTAAAAGCATATGTCTACAGGTCAGGTATTGGCTACTCAGGATGTGATGCCACAGCTACACCGAATGGAAATTACTGCTATCCTGAATTATCATGTTCAACAACAAACTGTAGTGGTAGAACAGCAACTTATAACTGTACTGCCAATATGCAGTACTATGCAGACCCTACAGATACTGGTTCTAAATTTGCAAGCGAAAACTGGTTAGCAACAGTAAAAGCAACAGATGGTGGTTCTCTAACTGGCAATGCACAGACAACAACTGGAGTAGAAGTAAAGAAACTTATCGCTTTTAGTATTTCACCAAATAATATAACATATGGTAATGTGGGTGCAGGTGCTAATATGTCTCTAACAGTAGCACTTACAACAAGAGCTACTGGAAATGTAGGTATAAACCAAACACATCATGTTGATTCTACAAAGCCTAATATGTGTACAAACTACCCTAGTTGTACAGGAGGAACACCCATTTCCATAACTAAACAACAATACTCTATGACTTCAGGAACAGCATACGGTTCGGGAACTTCTCTCTCAACTTCACCAGCAACAGTACTACTTAAAATCAAAAAGCCAATTTCTTCAACTGCTCAACAAAAGAATACCTACTGGGGAATTGAGGTACCTTCAGGTACTGTGGCAGGAAGTTATCAAGGACAGAACATAATAACAGCAGTGATGTCTGCTACTAGTGATTGGTAAAAGAATCTAAAGAGAAAGTCTTGGTTCTCTATCTATACTCAAAATCTTAGATGGAGTCTCCAAGACTTTCTTGTTTAGAATAGCATAGTAAGCAGCAATACCTACCATACCTGCATTATCACCCCTAAACTCCTTCTCAGGATATACATATTTAAAACCATTCTTTCTAGCAACCTGACCTACCTTCCTTAATATCTCCTCACTATTAAACACACCTCCACCTACAAACAAACCTTTTACCTCTGGATACTTCTCAATAGCCTTTGTTAGCTTAATAACCAAAGATTCAATAATCATATCAAGAAAACCTCTACAAAAATCATACACCCATTCACTATCCCTCTCATACTCCTCTCTCAACTCCTTAGTCTTGTACAAAGCAGCCGTCTTCACACCAGAATAGCTAAAATTAAGATCGTTAGAGTGCTTCATAGGGATTGTAAAAGTAATCTTACCTCTCTTTCCCTTCTTAGCAAACTCTGTAAGAGTAGGACCACCTGGATAACCAAAATTAAGCATCCTCCCCACCTTATCAAACGCCTCACCAACAGCATCATCCAATGTCTCACCTAACTTCACATATTTCCCAATCTTCTCAACATATATCAACTCAGTATGCTTTCCTGAAATCAGTAAACCTAAAGCAGGAAACAGAGACTCAACATTACTCCTTACTAAACCATTACCATTAGAATTCAAAAGTAAACCAGAAAGAAGATGTCCTTCCATATGATTAACTGGAACAAATGGCTTTTTGTACTTAATTGCTAAATCCTGTGCAAATTTTAAACCAACCTCTAAATCAATAGCTAAACCTGGACCATATGTACAAGCAACATACTCTACATCCTCAATACTAACCTTAGCTTTCCTTAATGCTTCTTCATATACCAAAGGTATATTCTTCTCATGCTCCCTACGAGCAATATCAGGCACAACACCACCCCACTGAGCATGAATCTCTACTTGGGAAGAAACAACAGAACTAAGTACCCTACGACCTCTCAAAACAGCCACTGAAGTATCATCACAACTAGTATCAAATGCAATTATCAATGGATCTTTACTCATATACCTCAATACTCCTTTCCTCCAAAGAGATATATTTAATTACAACCTTAAACATCCTTATACCCATATTATCACACAAAGCAGAAATCTCTTGAAAAAACTTATCCGCCCACTCTATCAGCACAATATCACCATTCTCCAAATGCTCTATCAATCCAGACTTCTCTAACTCACCCTCCTCTAACCTCCAAGTATCCATATGGGCAAAAACTCTCTTCTTACCACCTCTCACATACCCATACTCATTGATTAATGTATATGTTGGAGAATTTACAATCTCATTAACACCAAGAGACTCTCCAACACCCTTAGCAAACTGTGTCTTACCAGCCCCAAGTTCTCCACTTAGTGCAACAACAGTAGGAATATCTGAAGAAAGATACTTATCTGCAAAATCTTTAGCAAACTTAATTGTCTCTTCCTCACTCTTTGTCTCTACTTCCAAAATCTTCTTGTTCTTAACCAATGCATCCTCAAACTCTATCTTCCCCTGTCTTAATACCGAAAGCTCGTTCAATGTAGTGTCTAGAACAGTAGATGGTTGATTCTTAGGCAACTCACCTGCATCTAAAAAGAGATCTATTAAATCTAAACTTTTCTTAGGTAAATCTTTAATCAATTGGTCAATACTGTACGGTGCTGATCTATATGACATATTTGCTGATGTTGCAGTAATTGGTTTACCAAACTTTTTAATCAATTCTAGAGTGAAGTTATAGTCTGGATATCTAATACCTACTGCTCCTTGTTGGGATACTACTGGTGGAACAAGATTACCTTTACTCATTGATACTACTGTAATTGGTCCTGGTAGATAGTTTTTGTAAAGATTCTCAGCCATTTCATTAAGCTCTACGTATTCTTCAGCCATCTCTTTATCTGATACTGCAATTGATATTGGTTTAGAACCCCTGAGCTTTTTGTACTGCATAATCTTCTTAAGAGCTTCTGGGTTTGTTGCATCACCACCTAATCCATAACATGTCTCTGTTGGATATACAATTAAACCACCATTTTTTAAAACTTCAATGGCTTTTTTAATTGCTTCTTCCTTTTTATTTTTTATATCAATTCTATTCATGGTATAATGTATATTATACTAGGAATATCGTAAAAAGCCTATATTCCCAGTCTTTTTAAATTGTTAGAAATTTAATATATGAAAGAAGTATTACATTTAACACAAGATACATTTCAAAAAGAAGTAAAAGATTTTGAGGGAGTTGCATTAGTTGATTTCTGGGCTCCTTGGTGTGGTCCTTGTCAGATGCTTGGTCCTATTATCGATGATTTAGTTGGTGAATTTGATGGTGTTAAGATTTGTAAGGTTAATGTTGATGAACAGGGCGAGCTAGCACAAGAGT
Source organism: Candidatus Dojkabacteria bacterium (assembly GCA_012842045.1). GTDB lineage: Bacteria > Patescibacteriota > Dojkabacteria > SC72 > SC72 > UBA5232. Next base: position 18,194 of record DUTP01000003.1, on the reverse strand, counting down.
ATGAAATTATGAGTATTCCATGCATACATATCTTTAAGAATGGTGAAATAGTAGAAACATTAATTGGTGCTCAAGCAAAAGAATCTTATAGAGCAGCTATACAAAAACATATTTAATTAAATTTATTTTTAATAATAATGATAGAAGAGAGATTAAATGATAATGACCCTGATTATGCTCCACTTTTCCCTCCACCACCTTCACCAGTAGAGAAACAAAGGAAGTATGAGGCAGAAACTCAAAGGATAGAGAACAACTTTAATGAAGCCATGGTAGAAATACCTCTAGATGATAACAAGAGAATATGGTTGGAGAAACAGACAAATCCTGAATATTGCATTATGATAGGCAGTAGCGATGAGGAGAGTAAACACCTATTCCTCTTGTTAAAGCCACGTACAAAGCATAAGAGTGAAACTGACAAACAGTTTGAACAGATGCGTCGTGAACTTCTGCTTCAATCCATGCAAATGGAAGATCTAAATAATATATACAATGTGTTTGAAGGAACCGTTCAGAAAGTTCAGAAATTAATTGATGGAAAAGAAGGAGATCCAAATAAGGTTTCTGTATCCGAAATGATAGTTCCTGTTTGCTTAGAAGAAGAAAACTTTAATTTCTACTACATGCCTGATGGTATGGGTAGTCGTAATTATGATGCATTGAGAGATGCAAAACGAAGAATTGGTGATAGAAATATCAAACATGAAGATGTCGATCCTGTGAAAGATTATATGGAGTCTGATGATACAAACTAATTGTTATTATCTAGCACTTTTGATATACTCTCTACTACCTATATGGAGTGGTAGCTCAATTGGTTAGAGCATCGCACTGTCACTGCGAAGGTTGCGGGTTCGACCCCCGTCCATTCCGTGTCTCTCTAACTAAGACCTATTTTGTTAAAAAAGTTATCTTTAGGATTTTGCTCTCTGTATTTTTGCCTCAGTAAAGCAACAGTTGAAGTAAAACCATCTTTTGGATCTAAGTATGCTAAAACAGTAAGAATACCTTCCACTAGTTTTCTTTGTAAAGGTATGTGTTTTATTTGACTCAATTCCTCCACTAGATTATTTTCAAAATTACTCATCTGATGATTCTCTAAGTATGTTTCCCAATCCTTTACTTCAAAATTACCTCCCCCGAGATGATATTTACTATGAATATATGTTCTTAACTTAGCAAACTTTTGGCATATTATAATAAATGGGTTTTTGTACTCTTTAAGAGATTCTATATTTGAAGCAAGACTGTATGAAGAATCATCTGCTTCAACTGGAACTTCACAATGAGTAATGTCATTAATTCTTTCAACTATTCTTTTATTTGAAGCTGCAGCCCCACCAACAGTTAGAATTGATGCTCCTATACCCTCCTCTATTAATTTCCGAGCTTCATGATGTGCTGATAGAGCCATCAGAACATTCTCAGGAGGGACATCTATTTCAAAATCCTCTCCTAATGCTTCTAAACTATATGGCTCCCTAGAAGCATCATGTTCATAGCTTAGTATTGCTATTTCTCTCTTATCCATAGGTAATTATATCATTTTGTTTCTAAAACGTATATGTACCAACATTTTCAACATATCTCAAAAAAGAATTGCTATCTAAGCTAATTTCCTATACCATTACAATGTAATGAAGAAACCACAACTATCTACTCTTAACCATCAATATACACAGAAAGCTAATACACTAATCCCCTATGAAATATATCTTAAATACTCAACTCAAAAAGATACATCAACGATACAACTTCAAAAAATACTCTCTAGATTTAAGAACAATCAGAACAGAATTCTAGATGTGGGTTCTGGAGATGGATCATATCTTCTACAATCTCTTCCTGAAGAAAATAATTTTGAAATTACATTCTTAGAACCAGCAAAGGATCTATTCAAAACACTAAAGACAAATATACAACAATACAGTAATTGTAAGGCTATAAATGAAACTTTTGAAGATTTTCATGCAGAGAACAAAAATAAATTTGATATTATTCTTGCATCACACCTATATCATTTTCCTGAAGATGAATATTCAATATTCCTATCACAACTTATCTCACTCTTAGAAGATTCAGGTACTTTAATATGGATAGAGAGAGGTATAGATGAAGTAACAGATTTCAAGAAAAGATTTAAGAGTATGTTAGTTCCTAGTAGATATCCTGAAGATTGGAAGCCAAGAAGTTATAACAAAGCTTTGGGTATATTAAAAGAACAATCAGGTAATACAGAATTAATACTTAATGAATCAGAACTTAGATTCCCATATGAAGAAAACTTTGATGAAGTAATAGCATTAGTAGAGTTTTATTTAAATATTGATTGGATTTCTATACCAATAGATATACAGAATGAAATATTAGAGTACATAGAGGATAAGGGAGGTGTTTTGAAAGAAGAGGAAGGGGTTATTATATTTAAGAAGGAACTATGAATTACAAAACACACCCCACATACCCTAATCAAATAATTCTCTTTGAAACAGATCATTGGTTCATTGCTCTTTGGGAAAATCAATATTACTTAGGAAGAGCTAGTATAGAGTATAAAGATTTATCAAAAAGACATCTTTCTGAATTAACAGAAGATGAAGTATTTGCTCATCATTATGATAAAACAAAAGAGAAGTATGTTGATAAACAATTTTTAATTGTACTTAGAGATAAGAAATTATCTCATTGGGAGATAGCATAACAATGAAATTAATAAAAGAAGAAGTAAAATACAAAAACTACAGAAAAGTCATCCTAAGAACTTTTGTAGATAAGAATGGTAAACAATGGGAATATGAAACTAGTGGAAGTATATATGGCTCTTCGTCAATAATTGCACTAACAGAAGACAACCAGATTATTCTTGTAAGAGAGTTTAGACCAGGTCCAATGAAAGAGTTCTTAGATATCCCTGGTGGAGGGTTAGATAGTAATGATGAAGACGCAGTAGATTGTGCAATGAGAGAACTTACTGAAGAAACAGGATATGTAGGAAAGAAAGCTACATTACTTGGTAAAATTTTTGATGGTGCATATATATCAAGTCCTAAATATGCAGTATTAATAGAAGGGTGTGTATTTAAGGAAGGTTCTAAAATTGAAGATATTGAGGTTGTACTTAAACCATATGATGAGTATTTAGAGAACCTTAAACCAGAAGATACTGTTAATCTATCTGCAATTCTCCTTTTCAAAGAATACCTAAGGAAGAAGAAATAGATATTACATACTCAAGATTTCTTCCATTAACATCTTACAATATTCTAAATCTGCACCACCTGTTGTAGCTTCCCAAAAACCCCCTATCGTTCTACTAGCTAACATTGTCTTAAAAGCAAAGTTAAAAGTATCTAGATAATCTTTAGGAAGAAGTTTAATAAATTCATTAAGATACTCCTCAGCTAAATCAGGTCTGCTGTATGTGAGATAGAGTCTGGTGTACATAATAGCAACATCATAGAATCTAGGAGATGTTGTACTAGCAGATTCTCCATCAGTTAATATCAATTTACCATCACTATACAATATATTCCTTGGAGTAAAATCATTATGATTCAAACCCATCTCATCCATCTTCTCATAGTTCTTAACAATATCAAGTAACTTTGTTAAATCCTCACCACTCTCTTTTGCAAAATTCTCTGCTATTTTAAAGTAGTGAGCAGCTTTATCCTTAATTGAAGTAATTGCTTTCTCTGCATGTTCTCTCTCTTGTTGATTCTTAAAAAGATTAATATCTTTAATACTATCAATACTGATATTAATATTAGCTAGATCTTTTAATATCTTACTATCTATCTTCTCTATCATTGAATCTAAAGTATTACCTTCTACAAACTCATATATTGCATATACCAACGTATTATCAATATATCCATTCTCTAAGAGAGGTGTAATATAAAAATCTATTCCTACTCTTTTTAATTCATCATGCCAAGATATTTCATTGAGAAGTTTTTCATTTAATCCTTCTGAGGTTGATACTTTGATAAATACTTTTTGAGTATTAAGATTACCAATAATATTTAGAAATCTACCTGTTTCATTAATTTCTTTTACATCTACTTTCTTTGAGATGAAGAATCTCTTTATCTCTTCTACATTAACCTTTTCACCAGATAACCAATTATGTCCTGATGCTGTTTTGAAGTTATCTTTAATCATATATTTAATTATATCATCTATGTCGAAGGTAGTAGATTAAAACCCCAACCCAGCCTGCATCTGTTCCTTTAAGATATTACCCTTCTTAAAACCATCATATCCTAACTCTGGTATCCAATATTGTACTAATGTACTCCTTCCAACCTTGTGTTTGAGTATTTTTTTGTATTTAGTATAGAATTTGTTCAAATCATCAAGAGATGCTAGAAAATCACCTATACCCTCATCCCTATGAATACCTAAATCCTTTGCATTAACCTCAATACTTTCCTGAGTGAGAGGATTTACATACTTAAAAAATATTAATTTCCTAAAGAAATCACTCTCCATGAAAATATCTTCCTCTGTAATCTTCCCAATAGCAATGGCATTGAAATATTTTCTTGGGGGAATAAATGGTAATCTTAAACTATCATGTGCTATCTCCCACATACTTTGATTCCATTGTATATCTTCAACCTTGAAATATATATTTGTCAAAACAGAGGTCATCATTAAGAATATCTGTAACTTATCTATATCACTAGGTTCTTTAAATTGTTTACCTGTTTTGTAATCAATTAACTGTATTGGTTTATTAGGAAATTCTTTTGGAACAACAAGTTCATCTACCATGGTAGGTACTTGTAGATTACCATTTTTTAAATAGGTATTCGTTACAAACATTGCTTCATTAACAAGTAGGGCTTTATCTGGATCTAGTTTCTCCCTATCTATCTTCCAGACATTTTGACTAAATTTATCGATATCATCCTTTGTAACTGCACTTCTCTCCCACATCTCTTTAATCTCCTCTGGAGGTATTAACGCTGTAATACCTTCTGGTAGGGTAAAATCATGTCCATTTAATCTCCAAGCTTCCCAAAATTCTAACGGATCCTCTGTGTTATCTACTAGATTATAGATGGTATATAGGGCATTGTAATACAGATTATCTTTAAATAAATTATCTTTGTTTGGAAATGTCCTACTAAAATCCTCCAGTGTAATTTTTCTTCCTAATTTCTCCACTCTGGAGAAGAGTTGATAGAAATATTGTAATTGGTGTATTTGTGTCCCACGTATTGAAGCTCTTGCATTATCTCTAACCTCTTCAATATCAAGTTCTTCTACTTCCTTTTTCTTTAAGTGTTGTAAAACTTCTAATTCACTGTCAAACTTTTTACATTCATCGAAAACAGGTATGAGACTCTCAAATTGAGATACAGATAATCTACTGCCTTCACCATTCTTCTCTACTTCATTGTTTTCACTGTCAAGAAATTCACCTTTCATACTATGATTATACCCTATAACAAACGAGTTTGCAGTACAGTGATTATATTAAATATCACCAATTTTTATCTAACATAACTAATTGACTTTCAACATTACCTAATATACTATGGTTAGTATAAATATAATTTTAAAGAGTAATATATGGAAAACAAACCCAACATTTGGAGAATAGTAAGTATTGTTCTACTATTCCTCCTTATCGGAGTCTCTGGACTCTTTGTTTATCTCTACAAAAACAATCAGATTAATCTCACCTCTGAGCCAACAGAGAAGAAGGAGAAAGAACAGCAAATCGCTGCTACTGTAGAGCTCAAGGACTTTGTAGATGCTTCTGATATAGCTCCTGAACCAGAAATAGTTTTAAGTGATACAAAAGATTTGGAGATACCTACAGAGAAAACTGAATCTACCACTACTACAAAAGCCACTGATACTTCCAAAAAACAATCTGATATAAAACCAGTATATAACTGGGTACTAGCACAAGATGAAGAGTTTAAATTCCCTCTACAACCTAGCCAGAAGATTCCTGATGATAGGATTAAAGAATTCGTTCAGTTCTTTGATCAGGCAATAAGGAATATGGAAAATATTGGAGAGTATAAGATGCAAAATAGTATCATAAGTATAGATAAATTTGGATCATATCACGGTACAAATGAGACATTCATTTTCCAAGGTTTGATAGCTGAAAGAAAACAACAGAGTTGTAAAATTGCTACATTAGAAGAAAATGGAGCATATACATGTGAGAAGCCAAGAGAAGAATATATCTTAAAAGATGTTCAGGATGCTACATATCCAACACGATATACAATATATTCTAAACGTCCAAACGAGGATTGGGAAGTAAGTACATCTGAAACTACTCCTCCATCAAACTACATGCTTCTTAAAGATGTAATGAATCCAAAGCATACATTAGGAGGAACTTATGGATCTGTTGTTAAGGTAGTTGGAGCTATGAGTAATCCTAAGGGTGGTACATATGAATATGGACAGGGATTAGACATTGTATATATTAAGCAAGAGATAATGGGATCAAGTATCGTTCGTTACTATATGTTGAACCTTCAGGATAGTAACCTGTACAGAATGATTATGTACGGTCCTCTTCAAGAGACAGCTGAGTACTTGATATACAAGATTTAACAGAGAAAAAGAAATGTGGTAGGAGAGTAATCTCCTACTATATTTTAACTAAAAGAGTTCTAGTACATAGCATAATTGCAAGTTGAGGAGGTGGTCATATCATACCATGTATAGAACTTAGAGTTTCTTAGTTATTTTTGAAGCTTTGTTGGATGTAAAAGAGTATACCGATTAGGTGAAACTTTAAAGATTTCCATAATTCCTTAGAATCTACATTACATAGATGCTCTACTCTTTGCATCTGTTTTTCAGTTGCCGTATCAGATAAAGTTTGCGCTATGATATATAGCCTGGCAACCCTTTTACTTATGGTTCCAAAATGCTTAATCATCTCATCAAGCTCCTCCAGTAACTCTTCCCAAGTTGTGGGATCTTTCACAGACATTTAGTCCTCCTTCTACGCAATATATGCTATGTACTTTTATTTGTTCCTGATATATTGATTAAATCGATATCAGATCCATTAAGAACCTTTAATTATACCATTATAAAGGGTTTTTAGTCAATTCTGTATAGTTGAGAGTATCTTTAACATAGATATATCAAATTATGAAGATTTCTTAGTAGAAAGAAGAAAGTTAATGGCAAAGAAGATAAAAGAGTATTATCTGTCACTTTAATAGCATAAATTATTAATCCTTAAAGCTTTCTAATGGTATATCACCAATTGTTTGCTCTAATATGAAAGAATCGCCTTGAGGTTTCCATATTCTAAATACTTGTATATGGGACATAGATGGGTCATGGATAGATGTTACTAACTTCTTCTTACCTTGGTTGTCATACAACCAGAGGGACATGGGGTGTTCTACTATCCAACTATCTTCTTTTTTATCTTTAGTGTTAAACGGTATTTTAACAGCTTTTCCATCTTCTAGTCTGTAGATGGTTATACTATCCTTAGAACCACTCTCCCATTTCCCTACTACTAGGTATTCGTATTTACTAGATGAATATATGACCATACTTACCTCCCCTTCTATACTCCCTTCATCTTCCCATACTTCATACCTTACATTATCTTCTACTACATTACCGTTATATTTCAGATTACAACCTTTAGGATCTCCATATACAATGTTATCTATATCTTCTTTAGGACAGTTTAGTTCTAGTGTATATTCATCTTTTAATGTCCATATTACATTTACATCTGATTTTTCTCTAGTTAATTGATATTTAGGTTTGTTTACTAATTGATCTATTTGTTTATATCCTTCTATATCCTTATTCCAATCATATATATATTTATCTATGTTATATGTTTTCTTTAATTCTTTTAGTTCTAATGAGTATTTCTTTTCAAATGATATTTGTTCTGGTGTTTTTTTATTTGTTATATATATGTATATGGATATACATATGATTAGTAGTAGGAGAAGAGGAAGATATTTTTTTAGTTTAGACATGGTTTATTATATGGGGTGTGGAGAGGGAGGGCAAGATTAAGTCGTAGAGTATTTGTATGAATTTTTTAAATATCTATCTAGTGTATTTCTATGTACTCCAAGAATTTTAGCTACACTTGTTTTTGGTAAATTTTTATCTAAAAGCCTCTTAATACTTGCATCTCTACCTGTTAATTTATAATATGAGGACTTTCGACCTTTAGGTCTTCCAAGAATTACTCCCTCTGCTCTTTTTCTTGCTAAAGCTTCTTTGGTTCTCTGACTAATTAAATTTCTTTCTATCTCTGCTGCTAAACCAAAAGCAAAAGCTAGAACTTTAGAACTAATATCTATTCCTAACCTATATCCATCCTTTACTGTCCACACCTCTATCTCATTCTCCATACAGTAGTTTAGAATAGACATAATCATAAACATATTTCTCCCTAAACGAGATAGTTCAGAACAGATTAGTATATCCTCTTTTTTAAGCTTGTGTAATAATCTTCCTAGTTTTCTTTCATTCACCCCTTTAGTACCAGATATTGTTTCCTCTATCCAAGAATTGATTACTAATCCTCTTTGTTTACAAAAATTATGTATTTCAAACCTTTGATTTTCTAAGGTTTGTTTATCTGTACTAACTCTAATGTAACCGTAAATCATATATGTATTTTTTAATAATTTAATACATTTATTGTAGTATTTATACGACCGATTTTGAGAGGAAGGGATATAAAGAGGTATTCTTATGAGTTTGCAGATAAATGGATAATCGCAACTTTTCCTTCTAGAAACTATAACATCGATGACTATCCAGCTGTAAAAGACTATCTTCTAACTTTTGGAAAAGAGAAGTTAGAACAATCAGGTAAGAAAAATGTTTATGGAATTAAAGGAAATAATGCAAGAAAGAAAACTAATAACAAATGGTTTGAGACACAAGATAGTATAGGTTATTGGGAGGAATTTAATAAGCAGAAAATAGCTTTCCCTGCAATAATGACAGGAGGCGCATTTTTCTCAATAGTGCCTAAAGAGTATATGGTAGTAGCACCTGGAAATATAATAACAGGTACAAATATTATACCTTTAGAAAGCTTTTTGACCTCTGATGTCTGTTATTTTGCTTTACGACATTTTTATATGGGAGGTGGTATTGAAGGAGAATTAAAAGTTAATCGTCTATTATTACTTCCGATACCATTAAATATTGAGAATAGAAAACACTCTTTACACGACATTCAAAAACTTTACAAATTAACAGATGAGGAAATGAAATTTATCTCTTCGTCAGTTAGATCCAAATAAGCCTTTATCAAATTATTAGTATTTTTATATTTCATATCATTTCTAGGTTTTGGAATAGGTAATTGTTCTAAGAATTTCTTCTTGTATCTGAACCCCTTTTTCCCTAGCCCTCCACCAGCATAGAATTGTTTGAATACCCATGCAATTGTTGGTGAGTTTAACCAATCTACTAAGTAGTCTAAATGTTCACCAGTTATTAAAAAGCTAGTAGCTTCGACAAAGAATTCTCCTCTTTTGTCAAGAAAAAACTGAGGACTTTGTACTATCTCTGAATAGACGATTTTCTGCTTATTAAATTCCTCCATATAAGCACAGCTACGAAGGTTATATGGTGTTATTCCTTTATCATCCCTCTCTTTGAGCTTAGAATAATAAGTATCTAAGTGTTTCTTAACTGCAGGGTAATTATCAATTTTTACAGGAGGTATTCCTTTTTGTTCGATTCCATTATGTGTATTTATTAAATATAAATCAGCAAAGTCATAACTAAACCTTTTTATGTCCCTTCCTCTCAAAATCGGTCGTATAATGTCAGCAGATTTAGGATCTTGTTTTATTAATTCATCCTTCTTTTTCCCATCGATAATAAATGCCTCATTACAACCTGTAAGGATACCTCTGTAAATCTTTATATCCCAATCCTTTAAAGGAGTTCCATATTTCTCTATTTTCTCTTTAATACTTCGTTCTATAGGGGAAAGTATTAACCAACTATCACTAGTAAACTTATCAAGTAAGATATTATTTGACTTCACATATTCATGTAGATAAAGACCACTTTTCTTAAAGTTTTCCCTTAAAATACAAGATCTACATTTCTTGTCGGAAAAGCCCTTCCTAAAAATTAAAATGTTTGTATCAACAGTAGCTGTTTCGAAAATATTTGGCCCCAAATCAATTAAAACAGTAGGTGTTGTTTCTTCTGATAAATATTTCCTCAGCTTCTCTCCGTATCCAGCTCTCATCCATTTATTAGATGTAATGTATGCCAAGTATCCATTGGAATGTAAGATTTCATTACCTTTTTCATAAAACAAGGTATAAATATCACCTGTCCTTGTAAATGTTTTAAAACCAGTATCTTCATACATTTTAGCTAATTCCCCATGATTTTTCTGCAGTTGAACATACGGAGGATTTCCAATAACAATATCAAAACCACCCTTTTTCATAAATACTTCACTAAATTCTAACTCCCATATAAAGAAAGGTCTTATACTCTTCTCTCTTAATTCCCGAATTTCATCTACCTTTTCTAACTTATTCTGCTCTTTTAATGTCTCCTCTATCAATTCCCACCTCAATTCATCTATTCTATCCCCCAAAGACTCTTTAACTGATCTTTGTGAAGTACCTACATACATTTTAATACTTCTTTCTAACTCCTCCATCTTCTTCTTAATACCAGAACCAAAGATAAAACCTAACTGTACAAATTTCTCCTTATTAAACTCAGAAAGAAGCTCTCTGTTAAAAAGCGGTATCCCTTCATATTCTGATATTAAACTGTTACCCTGCATAATTCTGTGTTCAAGATTAGGTAGAGGTCTTGGATTCTCTTCCTCAACTACCAAAGAAAGCCAAAGTCTAAGTCTTGCAATATCTACTGCTCCTGGATCTAAATCAACGCCATGAATAGAATTAGCAATAGCATGATACTTAAGATCATATATAGTAAGTCTATCTCTTAAGTAAACCTGAAGCACCCGTCTTGCTCCAACAATTTCGTTTATCATTCCTAATGGAAATGCTCCAGAACCTACTGCTGGATCACAAACTTTAACATCTTTAAGTAAATCATCTATCTTTCTAGCATTCTTTCGTATAGACTCTGGAAGTTTTAACTTATATTCACCAGAATACTTATACCCTTTCTCTTCCTTTTCTCTTTGTTTTTCTAAAGTAACAAAGTCATTCTGTATAATGGACTCACCATGAAGTAACAGGTTCTCAATATCGTCTCTAGGAATTTCTCCTTTTGTTTCTGTTTCAAGGTAGTTTATTAGACATTCTTGACACATATAGTGAACTATCTCTCTAGGAGTATAGTAAGATCCTTTACTTTTTCTGTCTTTAACATCCAAAAGATTTTCAAACACCTTACCCAACATTTCAGGATCAACAGCAACCTCTTTCTCCAATGGATTACTCTCATTTACAGTAAAATTGTACCTGTCAAACACATCTAAAATACCAGTACCAACATCTTCTCCTTCTTTATCCTCGTTTGAGAAAAGCTCATCTGGCAATAATATATCAGTAGTCTCCCAAGAATACCCTCTCATTGGTTCAAAAAGTCCTCCATTAAGAAATGGCATTCTACAATTATTAAGTCTCGAGTATATTGCATCTCGTCCTCGATCCTGTGCTAGTGCATCATAGAAGAGTGGCTTTAAAACATCATTAAAGAAATTCTCACCATAATTATCCTTTCTCTCAAATAGTTTTCTTAAGAAATTCTTCGGACCTGTACCCCACTCCTCTTTAGGTGCAACTCCAAACCATCCCTTCTTTTGTAGGAAGTAGAGGAAAACCATCTGTCCTAACAACTTTTTTGCAAAGTCCACAGTTGAAATCTCTTTTGTTTCAAATTCTTCTTTTATATGTGGTTTCTTCTTAATTTCTTTCTCTAACGCTTCGTGTACATCATGGAAAAGTTCTCTATATTTATTAAAGAATTCTTTTGTTACTGTCTCTACACTAAAGGCCTCCTCAATATCTTCAAATGTTGGTTTCTCTTCCTTCTGAAGAATAGGTAAAAATTGTTTTTTAGCAGTATATGAATTCTCATTAGAACCAACTAGAAAAGATGACCTTTTAGCAGCAGTAAAGATTGAAACATCCCTAACTCTACCTTCTTCATCCTGTATTACATCACTCTCCAATTTAACAAATGAAAATCTCCAATCCTTTTTATTCTTATGAACATATGCAATTAAAATACCATCCTTAGCTTTGCTTTCTAAGTAATCTAAAGCAAAGTTTCTCTGACGGGTTCGTGCTGTAAATGTCGATTCTGTCTTTAGATATACAATTAAAACATCTACCGTTTTCTTCTGCGAATCTGAGAATTTACCTATTACATCATATGATTCAATATATTGTTTATATGCATCCTTGACATATTGATTATCTGTATGTTTTGATACACCTTGAAACTCTGTTAGTAAATTAGCTATGAATCTTTTAAATCTCTCCTCATCAAAATCATTTTCAAAAGTCTCTGTTATGAGCTTCTTTGATTCTTGCTCTGTCATTATTCAAAATACTCAGATAATATAACTTCTTTGACATTAGATACACTTTCTTTAGCTTGAGAATGTGTATCTTTAAGAAGGTTTGGTGAAATTTCTTTTTGAAGTAAACTAACTATCTCTAATGGCTTCACCATATTCTTCATTTTACCCCAAATCCTTTTAGCAGAATTCTTAGGTAAAGCACCCTCATCAATTTTCTGCTTTACAATCTCTAGATATTCCTCTTGTTCTTCAGTAAATCCATCAAATCTTTTTACTGTATTTGCATTTAATCTTTTTAGAATTTTCCTGTCTAATGCTCCTGTTCTAGTTTCAAGAACCATCCCACCTTCCTCTGAGGTTATACTTCCAAAGTATTCCTTATTCTTTTTAATCTGTTTGTAGAAACTAGAAGGAATATTTACTCTCTTTGTATCTTCTTTACATTCAAATAGTTTTATAGCTTCAAGAAAACCTAACTCTTGGGGTTCTTTACTACCAGAGATGATAAACTTATCAAGCTTCCCTTTCTTAAAATATGTCAAAAGTTTACCTGATTGTTGTTCTAATCTTCGAGCAGAACGAGATTTTTTAGGTAAGTTTTTAATCTGACTAAACAGTTCTACATTTTTATCTCGAATATCTTTAATAACAGTTAGATATTTAAGCTCACTATCTTCTTCTGTTTCACCAATAATGGTTTCTTTAGATGATAACTTATCAAACAATTCGTTTGATTTAATCTCCTCTCCTTCTGTGAGTAATCTTGCATCATTACCTAAGAGTTCTATGAACATTTGTATCTTAGCTTCTGCTGCCTCTTTTAACTTAAGAATGTCATTAGATTGTACAGAAGGGAAGATGTTGTATGTATATATATCTTTGAACTTTGTATCAACACGATTTATTCTTCCAACCCTTTGCATTAGTCGTGTTGGATTCCATGGGATATCATAGTTAATAACAACATTAGACTGATGTAGGTTTACACCCTCAGCTAATACCTCAGTTGTAACAAGAATTCTGTAAATATTCTCCTTCTTAGGAGCTTTAGCATCAAAGTTCTTAATCACATCTGCTCTTAGAGCTGTTGCTGAATCACCAGTATAGTTAAGATTTTCTTCACCTAGCCGTTCCTCTATTTTTTCTGACAGATAGTTGGCTGTTTCTTTAGATTCTGTGAATATTATTAATTTATTATTACTTAGTATCTTATCTGACTTTAATTTTTCAACAAAAGTTTCAAACTTCACATCTCTATCTATATTTTCCCATATTTCATCCAGATTTCTTAAAAGAGATAAATCATACTCCAAATCCTTTCGGAAATTCTCATTGAAATCCTCACTCTTATAAAACTCTACTTTCTCCTGCTCAATCAAATCCATTAGTTCCTCTATCCTGTTTTCCTCTAACAATTGGAAAACCTTGTTTGCTCTCTTTTTGCTTACATATACATTCCCTTGGTCGAACTGATTTATCATTAACTCATATGAACGAATAAATCTTTTGAGTGTTTTCTTAAATGCAAACACACTACTCTCAAACCTCTTAAGTAGAAGCATTTTCATGAATGTAAGCATATTTCTCTGAGAAATCCTTTCTTGCTCAGTCAACTCTCCTGTATAGTAAAGTAATGGGATGTAACGACTATACTTAAAATTCTCTATAAAAGAGATTGTCTTGTTAAAAGCACCTTCCTCTTCACTATCAAGTTGATAGAATATCGGTTCCGGTTCATGTACTTCTGGAAATTTCAATCCTTGTTTTTTCAAATCATCACTATAATATTTCTCTATCTCAGATCTAGTCCTTCTTACCATCAGATATTTCAAAATATTATTTCTAATATCTTGAGCATTGCTTTTCGCCACTTCCATATACTGTTCATAATTATCTCTTCTACTTAACTGCCCTATTCTAGATTTTAGGCTAGAAAAGTATGCCTCTAGATTGGGTACCCCTGGAATAGTACTTTTCCTGCTGTTTTGGAAGAGCTTAATCTGCGCTAATAAATCACTCGGTTTGTTATTAAACGGAGTAGCACTTACCAAGACAACTTTTTTACCTCTACATATCTCTGTAAGTCTTTCAAAAGACAGTGTCGCTTCATTTCTAAAATTATGAGATTCATCAATAACAACATTATCAAACTTATCAACACCTCTCTCAAGAATTTTTTCTAACATACCAACAGATTCACACTCAAAACCTCTTACGCCAAAGTCCATCAAAACATTAGTCCACGAGCCTGGATTATCTTTCGCAATCAATGCAGGAGATGCAATCACCAATGTCTTACCTCCTAAAACATTTAACAATCTTGCCGTGATGTATGTTTTGCCCAGACCAACAACATCTGAGATGAAAACACCACCGTACTCTTCTATTATCTTCTTTGCATTGACTACTGCCTGTTTCTGATACTCCAGTTCTAAATATCCATCTGGAATATAGTCTTCTATTTCTGTGTCTACAGTTAAATCTTCTCTAAAATACTCATAGAGGAATTTAAGATAGAGTTGATATGGAGTAATTTCTTCGTTAAGGTGAGTCTTCTTAGTTATAGTTTCATTGAGGGTTTCAGAAAGTTCTATTGCTTCATCCCATAAAGCATTAAAGTTCTCTAATGCAAATTTATAATCATTGCTATTCTTCAACTCAACATTAAATTCTAAGTTTTCCTTTAACCCAGATCTTGTAAGATTACTAGACCCAGTAATTACCCTACCTGGATCTAATTGTCCTTCATTAAATGTGAAGATATATAGCTTTGCATGAAGAGGTGCCTTGTCATAAATCTTTATCTGTAACTTTCCACTCTGTAACCACTCTACAAACTTCAACATTCCTTCTTCTACATTCACATCGTCATCTGCAGCTGCAACTTCATCAATATATTTTTTACTTATGCTGTCCTTGACTTTCTTTGCTGATTCGAAAGGTATTTCCAAATTACCTTGTACAGCATCTACCACCTGTGATTCTGTATTAAGTCCGATTAAAATCCTTATCTTATCTACCTCTTCAAGGTTTTTATATAACTGATAGAAACCGCTTATGTAAAAATAGCCAACAAGTATGTCTAAATTTTCTGTTTTAGGTACTAATTCATTTAATCGTCCGGAGAGAGTATTGCCATCTTTATTGGTAATAAATTCAGAAATTTGATTAGTTGGCATTGTCTTTATTTCTTATTTTATCTGCACAATAATACAATATTAACAACTACTTTTCCATATTCTCCACCACCCCCTCACATAGCTCTTCAAATGACATACCTACTACCATAGCTTCTAAACAAAAATATTTGTTTTTTGTATCACTAAGTAAAAAATCTGTCCTAGAATAACTACCCAAACCTAATTAATATAATACTTCTTATCTCTCTCAGGACTAAGACCACCACACAATTCATAGTTAGAGTATATATTATTTCTATACCTATCTAAAACCTAAAAATTTTGCTTTAAACCTATTAAAAGTATTATAATACCAACATGAAGACATACTTAGAAACAATTAAACAAAAAACAGAAGAGAGCAAAGGAAAGAACGAGCTTAAAGATAAATTAATCACTTTGAAATACGGTACAGATAAAAACATAAAAGAGTTAAGTTTCAATACTCGTAATTGCATTATTCTTGCAGCTAATGGAATGGGGAAGTCGTCACTAACAAAGTCTGTCAAAATAAACAATGAGGACGAAAAACACATAGAATTAATACTGGCAAATAAAATTTTAACCCTTACTCCTAATAAACAAAGAAGAGTTGTTGAACAAGACACCAAGGATAATAATTCCATATATGCTGAAGAGAACGAATCATATTTTGGATGGCATGCAATAAGCAACAAAGAGCTGACTCAAATAATTCTATCGCAAAAAGACAGCAGAGAAAACAATATAATACAAAACGATTTTGATTTTATCATAGGGAAACTTGTCCAACAACACAAGAACAAGCACGCAAGAGCTAGTATAAATTACAAGGAAACTAATATTTATCAAGAATTCGATACAAAAGCGGAGAAAGTTTGCGAAATATGGAATAATATATTTAATAGCCATGAATTATTCATACAACAAGAAGATTGGAGTTTAAGGGTGAAGACTTTAGATGAAGATCCTAACGAATCGTATAGTATAAGAAATATTTCTGATGGAGAGAGATCAGCTCTATACCTTATTACGAAAGTTCTACTTGCACCTAATAAATCTCTAATAATTGTTGACGAAACAGAAACTCACCTAAACTCATCCCTTTTGCAGAAATTGTGGGATAGTATAGAAGAAGCTCGTCCAGACTGCAACTTTATGTATGTATCACATGACATCGAATTTGCTCTCTCAAGAAAGGACTGTACGAAATTTTGGATAAAAGATTTCTCATACAAAGCCAAAACTTGGGATATCCAAGAGATAAAAGAAAACGATTTACCAGAAGAGTTAATACTACAAATCATAGGTAGCAAAAATGAGAAAATCTTATTTGTCGAATCTACAGAAGAACATGATAAACAACTATATGAGATACTATACGATGACTTCAAGGTTGTTCCTGTCGGATCATGTCAAGAAGTTATCAACTATACAAAAATCCTCAATAGTTCAAGGGCAGAGAACTACAAAAAATCTTACTACGGTTTAATAGATAGAGATTTTAGGAAACAGAAAGAAATTGAAAAGTTAGAAAAAAAGAATATCTATACACTGAAAGTTGCGGAATTAGAAAATCTGTTTTTCGAAGAAAAAATCGTATTTGAATTCCTTTCTACTATATACGGTGAGAAAAATCCTAAACAAACTATTGAAAAAATGAAAAAAGAAGTATTCAAACTCAAAAAGCAGAAAGCTTTCAAAACAGATTTCTACAAGAACCGAATTCAAGCCGACTTCAATCAGAATTTACAAAAGCAGAAAAAGTTTGACAAATTCAGTTTTGAGCCTCATTACAAAAGCATAAACCAAGAATGGGAAGACATTATTTCAGAAGACAATTATTCTACATTTTTAACAAAATTGAAATGCAAGGAGATAAAATCCATAACAAAAGTTTTTAATGCTGAATGGAAAGCATATTATAAAATGATAATAGCAATGTTCAATAGTGAACACAAAAAGAAGATGAAAGAGCTCTTTTTCGAGTATATGCCGAAAATAACAACAACTAATAAAAAGTAGAATATATTTGACATAGTAACACTACTCAATCACCCCACCCCCTACAACATAATCATTATCATAGAATACTACTGATTGACCAGGTGTAATAGCTCTCTGAGGTATATCAAATACTACCTTTACCTTATTATCACTCATAGGAAATATTGTACAACCTGCTTCCTTGGCCCCATACCTAATCTTAGCAGTAACCCTCATCTCCTTCTCTAACTTCTCAAACATAATCCAATTAAGATTACTAGCTATCAATGTATCACCCAATGTATCCTCATCATCACCTAATACAATAATATTCCTCTTAACATCAATATCTACTACAAACAAAGGTTTGTTACTTGCAATACCTAAACCCTTCCTCTGTCCTACAGTATAGTTGTATACACCACTATGCTCACCTAATACATTCCCATTAACATCTACAAACTTACCATTAGGCATCTTCTTAGTAGTTCTTTCAATGAAACCAATATAATCAT
>DUTP01000002.1 GCA_012842045.1 Candidatus Dojkabacteria bacterium | reverse complement strand
TGAAAGAACTACTAAGAAGATGCCTAATGGTAAGTTTGTAGATGTTAATGGGAATGTATTATATAATCATTATCGTCGATAAAGCATACCTCCTGACTATCCTCCTTCTCTGCAACAAACAAATCATTCTCCTTAGCTATCCTCCTCACCTCTTCTTTCTCCATCCCCCCTATAGGGAACAATATCCTAGATAGTTGTTCCTGTGTAAGTCTGTAAAGAAAATATGCTTGATCCTTACCACTACTCTTCCCTTTCTTAAGAAGATATCTACCATCCCTCTCCTCTATCTGTGCATAATGACCAGTAGCAATATATTCAGCACCCAGGTCCATAGCTCCATCTAGTAATGCATTAAACTTAATCTCTTTGTTACATACCACACATGGATTAGGTGTTCTTCCTGCTAAATATTCATCTACAAAATATTTCATTACCTTTTCCTTAAAGATATCTCTAAAATCAAAAACATTAAATGGAATATCTAACTTCTTAGCTATCTTTCTAGAATCCTCAACAGCTTTCTCTGTTTGATATATTTCCATAGTACCACCTATGACATCATATCCTTGTTGTTTAAGAAGAAGTGCAGCTACAGAACTATCTACACCACCACTCATTGCTATTAATACTTTCATATCATGATTATACTGTATCTCCTAAGAAAAGAAGAGTTAAAAAGAAAAGTACAAAAAGATATGGTATATTGTTAAAAGATTACATGACAAATTAAAAATATGAAAATAGTTTTAAATAATGCTAAATATGAAAAAGCTAATTTTGCTAATGAGCAAGAATTAGAAGATGCTGTTCTTAAACATTCCAAAGAGATATTTGGAGAAGACTGCCTCTACATCTCTGTGAAAAGAAGAATTCAAAATCAAAGGAATAGTTTCATTAATATCCCTGATGCATATGTAGTTGATTTTAGGGGAAGACCAAAACTTTGGGTTGTTGAGAACGAACTTTCTACACATGATTCCTTTAAACATATTGGAATACAAATGCTTCAGTTTGCATCACAATTTACAGAAGGTTCTTTTCAAGTTAAAACAATTCTTTTAGAAGCCATAAATGGTGATAAAGGATTACTTGAGAAAGCAAATACTCTAACAAAGAAAATTAAATATCCAAATATAGGGGCAGTTCTGGACTATGCAATATTTAGAAATGATTTTGGTTTTATCATTGTAATAGATGATATTAATGAAGATTTACGTAGTGTAACACAAGAACTAGCAAGACAACCAGAATTACTACAAATACAAAAATATGTGTCTGCTGACAAGAAAGAAGTTATGTATGCTTACGAAGAACTACTTAGTGATGTTGTTGAATCTACATCTGCATGGGTTGCTGATATGGACGATATCGATACCATTGTTGCCCCTGCAAGAGAAGAAGGATTTAAGAGAGTTTTCCTAGGAGAGAAGGAATGGTATTCGATAAAGATTGCCTCCTCAGTAATTCCAAGATTGAAATATTTAGCAATATATGAAGTTGCTCCTGTTAGTGCAATTAGGTGGATTGGTAAAATTGAATCTATTCAACCCTATGAAGATACTGGGAAATACAAGATTATTCTTTCGGATATCAAAGAGATTCCTGCAATTAAACTAGGACACCCAAGATATACACCATATGGACATAGGTACACTACATTTGAACTATTAATGAAAGCGAAAACCTTAGGAGATTTGTAAGACAACATCTAAAACCCTAACTTAGCCTTCTCTAAAATATCTAACATCCTCTCCTGTACCTTCTCTGGCATACCCTCTATTGATTTGTTCACAAAACCCTTAACCACTATCTCCTCAGCATCATCATGACTAAAACCTTTTGTTTGAAGATACTCTATCTCCTCACTAGAAACCTTACCTAAAAAAGCCTCATGTGTTAATTGTGTATTACTGTTCTTAGAAAAAAGTTGGGGTATAGCGGTAACCTTAGCTCCATCATTAAGTAGTAGAGCATTACAATCAATATGTCCCTTTGAGTTATCACCCACACCTTCTAGTATCGTATTAGTAACAAAATCACCACCACCATTAGCAGCAGATGAATGAATCTCACCTACACTATCCTTACCAAAAAGCTTAATATTACCACCAAGATCAATATTTGATTTAGGATGGATATATGAAAGGGAATTTAGAATGGTCTGACCACCATCATCTACCTCAACAGTAGGATTAGAAACAATCTCCTTAACCTTCTCCCAGACAATATAGTTGGAGATATATCTACCACCCTTAGCAACATGAACCTTAACATTTGGATATACCTTAGAAGTACTACCCCATGAATGAATCATATTAAATATCAATGTAGCATTCTCACCAACAAAAATATCTGTCACAGACCTATGTATATTCCCTTTAACATGCTTACCTGAAAGACAACCAGTAAAAAGCTCTAGATGACCACCCTCTTCTACTACAATTATATTCTGTACTCTCTGTTCTAAACCTTCCTCAGAAGTAAGAAAACATGTCTGAGCATTACCAAAAGAATTCTTAGCACACTTAATGAAATATCCTGTATATTTCTTCCAATCATTCTTCTGAAGAACTAACTTCTTCTCCTTGATATATTTACCAACCAAAGGATTAGATATACTCAAAACCTCTAAAGAATCTGTATCACTCTCAAGTAGCAAAGGTTCATTGTCATTAAGAACAATATATGGATCAAAACCGATGTTTATATAGTTGTTGAGAAAGTCCTCCAAATTCATCATTTCTTTACCTCCTCACAATTTACACACTTACTGTATCCTTCCTCCTTAATACAATTCAATATCTCCATCGGTTTACCAACACAAGCAATCTTTCCTCTGTACATTACTGCACCCTTAACAGCATCAATATATTTAAGAATATCACCACTATGTGTAACAATGATTCCCATTGCTTTCTTCTTCTTAAGAAGGTCTCCCATATATTTCCCAATCTTCTTCAAGTTATCAAGATCAATACCAGAATCAGGCTCATCAAAAAGAAACACCTTAGTATTCTCAAGCATAGCTAAAGAGAGAAGCTCACTCCTCTTTACCTCACCACCAGAAAGACCTACATTAATATCCCTCTTAAGAAACTTCCTTGCATCTAAGTTATCAATATCTTTAGAATACTCCTTCCAAACCAAATCATCCCCTACACTCTCCTTAGCAACATCCTCAAACTTAACACCCTTCAAGCTAGGAGGATTCTGATACATATATGCAAGACCACTCTTAACTCTCTCATCTATCTTTAAACCATTAATCTTCTTCCCATCAAGAAGAATATCTCCACTTACCTCATACTTAGAAAAACCCATACATGCTCTAAAAAGTGTTGACTTACCACAACCATTAGGACCAAACAAAACAAAAAACTTACCCACAGGAACTGCAAAGTCCTGAGTCAGACCTTTAATTATCTCTTGCCCATCTACTGTTACTGAAAGATTCTTTACCTTAAACATACCTCTAATTATATCATGCTTAGAAAGAAAGATAACAAACATTTTCCTTTACAGAAACCCAAAAGAATGTTACCATTACAAAGATTTCAACACATACCCATATGGAGAAAAAAAAGAATGAAGAAAAGAAAACACCCAGTCTTGTTAAGCTGTTAATATTCATCTACGAAAAATACTACAAAAAGAATGAATACACATGGCAGATTTGGGCATATACCATATTAAGATTTCTTACAAGGATATATCCACTTGTCTACAGCTACATACTAGCTAAAATAATTGATGGCATAACGGTAAGCTACAACCAAGGTGTAGGCTTTGAATCTTTAATACCGATAATAATTGTAGGCATTATCGTAACCCTAATCTGGATTGTTGCTAACAACTTCTACAGATATGTCGACAGTTTAAGAGCCCTCTGGAGAACACACCTAGAAGACAGAGTATACCTACATAAATATTTAGAGATTGAACCAAAGGCATACGAAGATCCAGACTTTGTTAACATGAAGAACACACTCGCTTGGAACTCATGGGATGTCTCTAATGCTCTTTACAACTCCATGGACGTACTCTCTCTTCTCCCTGTAATCATTGTCTCGTTCATCTCCATTTTCTCGTTTGTCCCAGCATTTGCATTACTTGGTATCCTTGCGAACATACCCTCAGCACTCGTTGTAAAACATTTTGGAAAACAGATTTGGAATATTTGGGGGAGTAAAGGAGAAGAAAAGATTAAATATGCTAGTTACAGAAGTACATTCTGGAGTACACAGTTTGAAAAGATGCAAGAAGCCTTTGTGTTTAAATATGGAAGATATCTAATTCAAAAAGCAGAAGATTTAAACAAAAAGTTCATCAACAAACTCCAACAGAAACACAAAAGAAGATACAGATGGAATGCTCTTACAGACCTCTTCTCATGGACATTAACCATCTTCGTACTCGTATATTCAGTCAAATTAGTATTTGACGGACAACTTACAATCGGTATGCTCACATTTGTTCTTTCTGCATATCAAAAATTTAGTTCTGACATAGGAGAAGTACTCTACACAATCTCTGCAATAACGGGAAACAGAAAAGTCATACAAACATTCTACGATTTACAAAACTGGAAAAACAAACAAGTAAGTGGAGATGTTCTTTTGAAGAACGTAGACAAAGGTGTCTCCATAGAATTAAAAAATGTTTGGTTTAAATATGACAGAAGTAAGAATTGGGTGTTAAAAAATATCAACTTCTCTGTAAAAGCAGATGAGGACATTGCTGTAGTTGGAAAGAATGGTGCAGGAAAGAGTACGTTGATTAAGTTGCTACTTAGAATATATGATCCACAGAAGGGACAAATCTTAATTAATGGTGTAGACATTAAGAAACTTAACTTAGATGAATACTACAAACTCGTAGGTATTCTCTCTCAAACATTTAACAGATTTAATATCTCAGCATCCGACAATATCTTCATCGGCGATATTTCAAATTCAAACAAAGAAGATATTGTTACAGCTGCAAAGAAATCAGATATTCATTCAGCCATCGATAAGCTACCTAAGAAATACAACACCTTTATCAGCAGAGAAGTAAAGGGTGGAATTGAGTTCTCTGGTGGAGAGTGGCAGAAACTAGCAATGGCCAGAGCATTCTTTAGAGATGCCAAATTCTTAATTCTCGATGAACCTACTAGTGCAGTAGATAGTATTTCAGAAGAGAAAATATTTGAAAACTTCAGAGAGAACTCTAAACATAAAACAACATTAATAGTATCACACAGATTTGCTACCGTAAGAAATGCAAACAGAATCCTAGTTATTGACAAAGGAAAAATTGTTGAAGATGGTCCACACAAAGAACTAATGAAGCAGAAGGGATTGTATAGTGAGATGTATTCTAAACAAGTCGGGAGAAATGATTATAGAGATAATAGTAAAAACAAAACAGAAGACATCTAAAGTAGCGAAGATAGATGACAAAACCTACAAGGTCTTTGTTAAATCTTCCCCTACTCAAAACAAGGCAAATATTGAGATTGTTAAACTACTCTCCGATTACTTTAACGTTGCCAAGTCTAATATAAAGATTAAGTTAGGAAAAACAAGTTCTAAAAAGGTTGTAGAAATCGAGTAACCACATACGGTAACCTCTTTAGTTTGTTCACTCTAGATAATGACTATTTACATTTTTTCATATTTATTTAACATGCTATGAGTATTTCACATTGGTGAATTGGTGTAGTAGAATGGGAGTATATATAAAATAAGTGTGTAAATATATGGATGAGTATTTAATAGATGATTGTGGTTACTGTTGCAATTGTTGCTTAGCAAATAACGAGGTAACACAGATGCCTAGAATAGGAGATAAAGCTCCAGAGTTTAAAGCAGTTACTACACAAGGAGACATTGATTTCCCTAAACAGTATGAAGGAAGCTGGGTCATTCTCTTTAGCCACCCTGCAGACTTTACACCTGTATGTACTTCTGAATTTATGACTTTTGCAGCAAGAGAGAATGAGTTTGAGGAATTGAATTGTAAGCTAGTTGGTCTTTCTGTAGATGGTCTTTACAGCCATATTGCATGGTTAAGAACAATCAAAGAAAAGATGGAATGGAACGGTATGAAGGATGTAGAAGTAACATTCCCATTGATTGAAGATATTACGATGGAGGTATCTAAAAAGTATGGAATGATTCAACCAGGTGAAAGTGAAACTAAAGCTGTAAGAGCAGTATTCTTCATTGATCCAAAAGGTATCATTAGAACAATTATCTACTATCCACAGAGTACAGGTAGAAACTTTGATGAATTACTAAGAGTTCTTAAATCTCTACAAACCGCAGATGAGTTTGGTATTGCTACACCAGCTGATTGGAATCCAGGAGATGATGTAATTGTACCAACTGCTGGTTCATGTGGTGTTGCAAAGGACAGAATGCAAGATGGTGATATGGATTGTAAAGACTGGTTCTTCTGTACCAAGAAATTAAGTAAAGAAGAGATTGAGGAGAAGATAAAGAAGTAGTTTACTTCACTAAACCATTTAGAAGCTCAAGAAGATAATCATAGTTTTCATACCTATGATTATTGTCCTCCTCCCCTACACATTCATACTTGTTTACAGTAACATTACCACCATTAACATTTCTCACTTCATCATAAAAACCAGCTGGATCAAATTCTTTCTGATATACATTAACAGGGTATGAAGTATATTTCTCTAAATCAGTAAAATCATAATTAAGTTTCTTACCCAAGTTGTAAGCCATACCTACAATTAATACACCTTTTGGTTTCTTTTCTAAATCCTTTAGTGAGTTGAGAAATATAATACTACCTATTGATTTAGCAAAAAGAATATATTCTTCATCAGAACTGTTTACAATATCTAAAAACTTCTTAGTTTCTAATTCAATATCTGCTTCTTTCTCTTCTTTTTCCCAATGGGTATAGTAAGATATTTTCGTATTAAAAAATTTCTCTTGGAATTTCTTCTCTACAATCTCTATCCATTCTTTGTTAGAGATATTTTGTCCTGATAGTAATATTATTCTCATCGTTATAATTTAACAATTTAATAAATATGCCCTATAAATGCGATTTGATTATCTATTATAATACAACGAAACAAAACCTTACTACAATAGAAAAGGTTATAGACAAAAGAAACTTCTCAACCTCAAAAAACAACAACTATTATATTTTAATAACCTTATCACATAATAATGTAAGATACTCATCAACCTGATCTGTAAATACAACAGCTAAATCGCGATTTTTCCTGTATTCTTCTATAAGCGAAAGAATAATATTCACACTATTAATATCTAAATTTCTTGTAAATTCATCAAGAAATAAGATTTCTGGTTCATGCATTAACAACGATATAAACACAAGTATTTGCTTTTGTCCCCCACTTAGGAATATCGGATGCTGCTTTTTACAAGCACTTAATTTTGTACATTTTAGGTAATATTGAGCTTTCTTTATATGCTCCACTGATATCTTGTCTATACCGATAAACAATTCTTCATATACTGTATTTCCAAAAAGCTGTTTATCAGGATCTTGGGTTAAGAAACCAAATCGTTCAAACGCCCTGTTTTGTATTCGACCAAAAGTTGGTTCTATTACCCCAGATATTAATTTAAGGTATGTTGTTTTCCCACCACCATTAATACCTATTAAGCCTATGATATCATTATTCCTTATTTTCAAAGAAGGAAACTTCATTGCAATAAATGCGTCCTGATACAGAAAAGATATATCTTCACAATGAAAAATCTCTTTATTACTAAACTTTCTTGAGATCCTGCGATACTTATTAAAGACTTGTTTAATAGATTTAGAAGTTGTATCGTATAAATTTCCCTCCCTTAAAGTTAAAATTCTTGTTGCTATTTTCGCAACTGATGTATTATGTGAAGAAATAACAATTATGGAATCAGAAGATAACTTCTTTAGTTCTTCCAATATTATAATCTGCTTTGCTTCATCCAATAAATCCATTGGTTCATCAAAAACATATAAATCCTTCTTCTTAGAAATAGTACTAAGCAATGTTATAAATTTTCTCTGTCCTTTAGATAAATCAGCTAGAGATTTATCCAATAACTTATCAATTCCATATTTTTGAAAAAACTTTGCTTTAGAATTTTGCAAAAATTGTTCTTGAACATTGTCAAATATCACCTGATTGTCAGAATTCTGAAAACAATATGCAGAAGAAGAGAAAGTGGCCTCTCCAACCTCCTTATTACCCAAAACTATAGAACCTTCTAATTCTCCAAATTCAAAATTAGGAATAATCCCAGAAATTAATTTTAGAAATGTAGTCTTTCCAGATCCTACAGACCCTTGAAGAAGAATAATCTCACCCTTTTTAAACTCTAACTCAATATTCGATAAAATAGTCTTGCTACTTTCAGGATACGAAAATTCCCTTATACTTACCTTCAAAATATCATTCATATTTCTCTTTTATATCCTCATAATTAAACATAAAAGTTGCTCTCAACGATGAAATATACTCAATATTATCAATCAACATAGAAGAAAAAATATATCGAAATTTTAGAAACACATTCTTTATTTTTTTATCTTTAAACCCCCTAGATTGCAATGCTAGATTAATATCATCCAAACTTTCTAGCAATTTCCCTATCATATTAAAAGCCACCATTATTGAGATTAGCCACTTGAAGTTTAGTTTTAATTTAGTCAAAACACATATTAGTTCTCTTTGCGAAAATGTGGTTAATAGAAACAAACCCGACATATTTATTAAAAACCACTTACTAAGAAAAGGAAATATAAAAGCTATAGAGGTTAACAACTCTTCTGTTGTAATACCATTGTTTCGATAGGTTAATAATTGGAAAAAGAGCGACAAGAGGAAAAATAAAATTAAAGAAATTGTCAAAGTCCTGAAAAGTATCTTCCTATAATTAAAGAAACCTATAAGCACAAGTAATATCAATATTAATATTGATAGGAAAAGATTTAATAAGTAAAAATGACTTATAAGCACTATTATATTTATAAACAAGTACACAAAGAGTTTAAACAAAGGATTAATCTTCCAAACAAAGCTATCTGCTGGGAAATAATATAAGAATGTTTTGTACTTATATAGATTTTGCATACAATTTCATCATTGTCTCTTTAGTATTTAGATTATTAACTATTTCAAACTTTAGTGTAGATATCCCAAATAATAAAGAATAATAATACATTAATTCTCTTTCATAGTCCTTAAATTTAATTAATTCTTCTAGTACAGAGAAGGAAATTGGGTGAAACCATTCTAAAGCTGCATAATCATAAAGCCGATCACCACTTGCTGGGTGATCCACATCTATTAGTCCTATAATATCACCTTGTTCATTAAATATAAAATTATTAGAGTTTGTGTCTAAAAGCAAAAAATATCCCTGAATTAGCTGAGGAACATCATTTAAAAAATCATGAAGAGTATTAAGTATATCCCTCATTTTTTTATCGCTAAGATAACTGACCAATATTTCAGTATTATCGCATATAATATTCTCTAAAAATTCCCTCCAAGAAGCATTTATACCAACCCCTTCTTTTGTTATAGAGCCAAATCTAGGAATTTTTATTTGATTGATTCCTAGCATTATGTCAACAATACTTCTTCTCTCTGTTAGACTTATATCCTTATTATCCTTTACAATTCCACTCAGATAATCTTCTTCTAAAACATACTTAGAAGGAACCAATTCTCCTTTTTCATATATTTTTCTAACTCGTACTGCAGGAAATCCATGATTTCGTAAGATATCCAAAGATGTCTTTTCTATTTCAAAATGTTCTTTACTATTAAACGTTACAAAGTTGTCTTTCGGAACTTTAAAAACAGAATTCCCTTTTTTATAAACTAGATGAACAAGACCTTCATTTAAATAATCACTTTTTGTCAACATCATATTTCTTTAGGATTTTACTCTCAACAATAGGTGTTAAGATTTTTAATAGAGGTATTGCAATTACAATGTTAACAATCATACCTCCAATAATCCAACTAGTTATAGAAGGCACAACAGCGACATCTGGAATTAGTCCAAAGAAGTTTAAACCTCTAATAGTATAGTTAGACGATACTATTTGCCCAAGAAACACTAGAAGAACAAATGCAATATAGTCATAATATTTTACCAATCGATAGTCAAGTGCTTTTATGTACTTAAAACCTGCAACTACAACTAATACACCCAAAACATTTCCCCAAGCTAAAAGAAAAGCATATGGAGTAAATGTCCCACTTATAACAGCTCCTAGCAACAAACCAAGATACATTCCTATATAAGCATCTTTTCTAAACCACAAACCAAAAAGAGTATAAAATGCCCCACCTATATACAGTGTAGATATACTAAACACTCCAGTTGGAAGCCCTATGACTCCAATATAATCTAATACTGCAGTTAAACCTGCAATTACCCCTATGAGGATAAAATCTAACTTCTTCATAGATTTAAAAATTAAATAAAATTAAATAAAATTATATCATACTGCGACAATCTTCTTGCCCTGTAGCAACCATAATCAATCTATTAATAGAGATAAAACACATATTAATAATAGGACTACCTACAAGCTGAGAATGAATATACGAGGAATAATCTATTTTATAATCACGTTCTTTAAGGAACTGTTTTTTCAAAAAATCTAATTGTTTAAAAGGATCTCTTTCGTTTTGATAAATCTCTGATATTGTCATACCATTAATAACCAGAAACTGTCTCTCAGAATACAGTTGGTCCTCTTTACATTCTGCTATAAATGGAGATTGCCCAGAAGGAATATGTGTTACAAAGACTGGTTCTTGAAGACTAGGAACAATAGTCTTTTTGAAATATTTAAACTTATTCCTAATTCTTTTTCCATCACATAAAGCTCTAAAATCTATCTCTGGAATATTTTTAATTCCGAGGAACAAATATACTATTTCTTCTAAATAAGTTCTCGTTTGAGCAAGACTTTCATTAGAAGTACAAAACTCTAAAACTTTAAATTCATAATTTTTATTTTTGCTGTCTGCTTCATTTCTAAAAACAGAACTAAACTCATATACCTTATCTGCACCTCCTGCTAAAATCTCTTTTAATAAAGGTTCCGATGAGAATTTTAAATATAGATTTTTGTGGAAGTTATTAGAATAAGTTACAAAAGGTCTAGCATTACCAGCATAGAAAGTTTTCAGTAATGTAGGTGTACGAACTTCCATAAACCCATTCTTTCTCATCAATTTTGAGATTTTATAAAACCAATCCGAATATTGCTTAAGAATCCTCATATCTGAACAATTAGATATAAGTCTTTGATGTAGGTATTTAATCTCATTTGTATTAACAGAAATTGCACAAGGAGACACTACTGTGAAGCTTTTGACTATTATGTCTTCATTGTCCTTTTCCACCCCTATTATACACAAATAATCATATATTCTGATTAATTTTTCAAAGATTTTCCTCCTCGAACCAGTTACAATAAGTACTCTAATTAAGCCATTTGATAAAAAATCTACCAATAACTTGGTCTTTAATTTCCTTAATCGCAAAACTCGACCCCATATAGTAAGATGCTCTGTATCTACCTCAGTTAACGTTTCTAAGTCTTCTATCTGAAAGAAATATCCTGCTTTTTTTATTCTTCGCACACGAGATTCATAACGTTCTCTATCCTTTTCTGTAAGTTCAAACTTTAGCAACTTCAAATAGTTAAATCCTTATAAACTAAAATCGTCTAGGACCTCCAAAATTATCTATTAACTCACCTATAGACATATAAAACTTTTCACCTGTAGATCTTTTCTGAACTTCTACCCCCTTATTACTTATACTTCTATTTGAGATAATTACTTTATACGGACAACCTATTAAATCAGCATCTCTTAATTTTTCTCCTGCACTAACTCTATTCCTTCTATCCCACAAGGCATCACTACCTATTAAATCAAAGAGCTTCTGTGAAAGAAGATAGGATTCCTCATCCTCTTTGTTTGCTAAAGTAACAATATGAAATTTTGCAGGGGCAACATTTTCCGGCCAAACTAAACCTTTCTCATCAGCAAACTTCTCAGCAATTACACCCATTAACCTTGATATTCCTATACCATAACACCCCATATAGACTGGTTTTACAGTTCCATCCTTATCTGTATAAGTCAAATTAAAAGGTTTTGAGTATTTGAGGTTAAGTGGGAAAATATTAGCTACCTCGCAAGCAGGAACTTTCTCTAAATTTTGAAAGCTTACACCTAATCTTTTTTCGTTTTCTGGGGTTGCTATTTCTTCATTATAAGCAACATTTTTCTCTCTATCTATATAAATCATATCTTCACCATTTGGTAGTAACGTTTGAAACTCATGAGAGAAACCATCTGTAAAATCTCCACCCGATGCATAAGTAAAGAATGTATCATCACCTATTCCTAAATCCTTAAATAATTCAGTATATTCGTTCTTAACCCTGTCATAGAACTCTTCCATATCTTCTTTATCTGGATGAAAGGAATACATATCTTTCATAAGAAATTCTCGACCTCTTAATAATCCTGACTTTGGTCTTGCTTCATTTCTAAATTTGGTTTGGAATTGAAAGAAACTAACAGGGAAATCTCTATAACTCTTAATATATTTCTTAGCAAGAGGTGTAATTATCTCTTCGTGTGTTGGACCTAAAATATACCTACTAGGGTTGTTTTCTCTTGAAAGACTATTTGCACCACGAGCTTCAAAAAGAGAGCTGACAGTATCAAGTCTGTCAGTTATTTTCCAATTATCAACAGGTTGTAAGGCTGGAAGAAGCACTTCATTACCAACCTTTCTCATATGACTCCTTGTTATTTCCTCAATATTGTTCAATACTTCATAACCCAACCTAGTATATGAATAAACTCCTGCTAATTCTTGATTAATAAAACCCGCTTGTATAAGGAGTCTAGCATTTAAGGCTTCATGTTCTGAGCTGACATCTTTGAATGTTTCAATACTATTACCCTCGTATTCATCCTTAAACTTTATACTTTCATATTCCATAAAGAAATTTTTGTTATCTAATATTCCTGATATTATACCATTTTGTATATATATAGCAATCTACTCCTGAACAACACTACAGTTCCTATAAAAAGTAGGGTCTCAACCTCCGCTCTCCATATATTATTTCAATATAACCAGAAAATTAACGCCAACAATTACAGTAATATAGGAACTATCTTCAAACCAAGTTTACTAGCAAACCTTACACCTTCCGATGTTAATGGAGTAGACATACCAAGTAAAAACTGTGGTTCAAAAACTTTTTTTAAAGCATTTGTTAATTTTGTAGCTTCACCTTTTCTTGCAAATTGTGGATTTGTGTAAATAGCATAGATTATTGCCCATTCTTCATTTCCTTTGTTTGCTATGATAACATCAGCACAGCATTTGCGAGGATCTAAAAAGAATCTTGACATTGGAGCTTCTAAGAAAGTATGACCATTTGGATGACAAAACAATCCGTCAGTATTTAACTGTATTCCACCAGTTTCAGGAATTTCCTCTGATTTATCCCAACCAACAACATTTTCTAAAACTAAAGGAGTAGGAGTATATTCCTTGGGCAAATTTTCAGTACCAATTGATTCAAATAATTTATCTTCCATATTTTGGTCTTGTTCTAAATACATACTATATTATACTATAGGTTGCTATAAACTGTCCATATGCATTTAAATCACCCATATGCTACAATATAGTATGGTAACAATATATTTCTATGATACTAAGGTTGGAAAGATAGGTATAGGTGAAAAGAATGAGAAAGTAATAGCAGTAGTTTTTGATGGTGAAAGATATGATCCATCATGGACAGAGAAAGATACCCCTCTCAAAAAGAAAACTATCAAACAGATTAATGAATATCTAGATGGAAAAAGAAAAACCTTTGATATTGATATATACTACACCTCTGCATCTTCATTCTTCTCAAGGATAATGAAAATATTAAAAAAGATTCCATATGGCAAAACAATTACATACAAAGATATCGCTAGGAAAGTAAATAATCCAAAAGCATACAGAGCTGTAGGTATGGTATGTAATCGTAATCCTCTCCCTATTCTCATACCATGTCATAGAGTAATAGCAACAACAGGTGCAATGATTGGTTACAAAGGAGGAGTTGAGATAAAGAAGAAGTTGATTGATTTAGAAAAAGGAATTCCGTTAGAGTAAAGTCTACACCTATAAACATCATCTCTTTCATACAATATATTTTACATATATAATGGATGCATGATACTAACTGCCAAAGAGATAGAAAAAGAAGTAAAAAAAGGAAATATTACAATAACTCCTTTTAGTAGAAAAAACATCAAACCTAACAGCTATATATACTCCCTAAGTCCAACACTAATTGAGATAAAAGATGTTGGTGATAAAAGAAAAAAACCTAAGATAAAGGAGTTCACTATACCAAAAAGAGGATTTGTTTTAGAACCAAACAAACTCTATCTTGGTACAACTGTTGAAAAGATTGGAAGTAAGAAGTTTGTAACATCTCTCATAGGAAGAAACAGTATTGCTAAATTAGGTATGTTTCTTCAAATTACAGCAGATCTAGGACAATTAGGTAAAGCTCATAAATGGACATTAGAAATAAAGGTAGTGCAAAGATTAAGAATATATCCTAATATGAAGGTAGGACAGGTTACATTCTGGATACCAAAAGGAGATATTGATATACAAAAAACAGAGTTCTATGCTGAGCAGAATGAACCATATCCTAGTCAACTATATAACGAAAAATGATATTAACAGGTAAAGAGATACAAAAAGAGGTTAAAAAAGGAAGGATTATCATAGATCCTTTTAACATTGAGGATGTTGAGACTAATTCATATGATTTTCATATTGATAATACTCTCTACACATACAAGAAGAATATATTAGATCCTACTGAAGAAAACCCTCTTGAGGAGATAAAGATACCTCCTAGTGGTTTAATACTTAGTCCCAAGAAAATATATATTGGTAAGACTAAAGAGAAAATTGGTAGTAACCACTTTGTTCCCATTATCAAAGGTAGGTCATCCACAGGTAGACTGGGTATCTTTGTAAATATTACTGCTGATTTAATAGATCTTGGTTCTATACAGAGACCTACTCTAACAATTCATGTAGTACAACCAGTTAAGATATATCCTAATACAAAGATAGGACAGGTAACTTTTTGGGTTGCTAAGTAAAAACCCTGTATATACTTCTACAACACTAACTCTTTAACCCCTATTTATGTGGACATGGTGGATATCCAGTAATAACTGCAATACCTATCTGCTCATTAGTATTCTGATCTTTAACTTTTATTCTTGTTCCTGGTTCATACAAAGCAGGACCTCCAAGCATTATAAATTTCTTTACCTCTATCTCTGCAACTTCTCCAGGTTTAATAGGTTGTGATATTACAGGAGTACCGTTTCCTGTTATGAAGGTTCTACCCGAAGGGTCTTCAGGTACGAAAGAAAGAAGATAACCTTGATTATTTACAACAGATTGTTCTTTCGAGTTTCCTTCTTCCTTAGTAAATACATATACTTTAAGTTTTACTTTAGTAGCTAATTGCATATCTGTACCAAAGGTTGCTCGTTTGTAGAAATAATCATTATCCATAGCAATACCAACTGACTCTGACACAGTTGCAGAATTTACCAACTTTCCTGCCTTAATCATTCTCCTTACTTTGGTTGAGACATCAGGTACTATCCCACAAATACCTGTTTGTTTAAGAGTATCTCCAACTTTAAGTGTTCCCCTTCTTACTGTTACTGTTAAATATTTTGTACC
This sequence comes from Candidatus Dojkabacteria bacterium, assembly GCA_012842045.1. Lineage (GTDB taxonomy): Bacteria > Patescibacteriota > Dojkabacteria > SC72 > SC72 > UBA5232. Next base: position 90,252 of record DUTP01000002.1, on the reverse strand, counting down.
ATTAATTGTAATGGTCTCTTTTGAATCTATAATTACACTCGTAGCATCAGGAGTCCATAAACTTTCAACTTGCTCTCGTGGAGTGAGAGGCTTGGGTGGATCTGGTTTCTCTGGAGTTTTTTCTTCAACTGGCTTTTTAGGTTCTTTAGATTCTGATGGTTTAGATGGTGTTGTTGATTTACTTGATTCTGGTGTTGATTCTTCTATATCCTCTTCTACATTCTCTTCCTCTAATGACTCACCTAAATCTTCTTCATCTTCTAATTCTGAAACAATCTTCTCTTCTCCTTGATCCTGTTTTGTATCACTATTTCTATTCTTTCTTACATAGAGAAAGACAGAGAAGATAAGGATGAGAAATATTAAGAAAACAAGCAGAATTATCTGCTTTTTATCTAAAGAAAGTTTCTTTGTATTATTACTTTCTTCTTTCATAGTTATTTATGTAAAAAGTTATATACATAACCTTCACTACTATTTAAATATATCAATTTTAAGGGATATGAACAATATTAAAAGAAAGAAACCCTACTCAGACTAAAAAGACTTATACAAAAATATGTACAAAGATTTAGCTTTTCGGGGTGTATTAACAATAAGGACTTTATTCTTTTTTATTTTGTAACTTAAGAACTACCACTATTGTGGTAATCCATAATAAAAACAATATTGCCACACCAATGATTTGGGTTGTCATAGTTGTCATATCATCCTCCTTTCGAGATTTTGAATTTTGTTAATACACACCAACATTATAACAAATACTACAGGTCTCTTCAATAATTCTTCCTATATAAAATGATATAATCAATTAATGAAAACTGATTTCAAAACTCTCAAAGATCTACACGAGTACTATGCTGTAAATAATGATTGTGGATTAAAAGAAACAGCCACCCAACCAGTATATGAAATAACTCCCCCATCATCTGGAATACTCTTCATAGGTGAAGCTCCTGGTAAACATGAAGATCTACAAGGTAGACCATTTGTAGGTTCTGCTGGTAAATTCTTAGATGAACTATTACAAAGTATTGGATATACAAGAGAAGAGGTATATGTTAGTAATATTGTTAAATACAGACCTCCTTCTAACAGAGATCCACAAGATGATGAAAAGAATGCATGTAGAGTATGGCTGAATGCAGAACTAGTGTTTGTAAAACCTAAGGTAATTGTAACATTAGGAAGGCATGCATTAGGTAGGTTTGTACCAGGTGCAAGTATTACAGCTTCTCATGGACAAGCATTTGAACATCCAACAGGTATTCCGATATTTGCTATGTATCATCCTGCAGCTGCACTTTACAATCCTAATCTTAAAGAAGATATGAAGAAGGATTTTAAAGCTTTAAAGAAATTTTTATCTACTCTTCCTAAGAAGAAAATAAATATATTAGAAAAGCAAGAAGTTATAGATGAGATATTGAAGTTGTAAGGAAGACCTTGTCAATTATGTTGACAAATAACTTGACAATTAAAAGTCTACCTACTTCCCTTAGTCCACTCAGCATCATAGAAGATCTTCTCTACACCAGTCTCATAATCATTACATATCTCACTCTCCTTAAACCATATCTTTAGTTCCCTTTCTGCATTCTCTACAGAATCCGAAGCATGTAACATAGTCATAGTAGACCTATCTAAAAAGTCTGCAAGAGCATATGTATCCAGTGAGTAGTCATCTCTAATAGTACCAATATCACCATCTGCTGGACTAGCACTACCTAAAATCTTCCTAACCTGAGTAATAACTCCAAAACCTTCAAATACAATAGCTACAATTGGACCACATGTAAGATAGTTAATATTCCTCTGTCTAATCTTCTTACCTTGTTCTAATGAATTCCAGTTACTAATATCTTCACCTCTTGCAATAGCACCCTTCTTAGCCTTCTCACCTGTCTCAATTAAATACCCTTCTTCATCAATATAGTGCTCACCTACCTGCTCCTTAGTTGCATTAAGCATCTTAATTGCAGTCATCTTAATACCTTTCCTCTCAAATCTAGTAAGTATCTCACCTACTAACTGCCTTTGTAAAACATCTGGTTTAAGTAACACCAATGTTCTCTCTTGTGCCATTTTTGGTTTTTTCATCTGGAAAGAATGTTTAAAATATTAGATAATATAGGATAACAGAAATATGAGTAAAAATACAGATAGAATCAAAGAGATTTTTTCAGACATTGCTTCTCAGAAAGAATGGGATGAAAACAAATCTTTAAACAAGATTCTAAGAAACTACAAAAAAAAGAACGGCTCCATATATCGCAACGATGAACTAGTAAAGAAGTTTGATTTAGTAAAAAAAGTGTTTTCAAAAACAGATGTATCTCTAATTGAAAAAAGAATCAGGTTAAAACCAACTAGAACTAATTCAGGTGTGGCTGTTGTTACAGTCATGACTATGCCCTATTACTGTCCTGGTAACTGTATATTCTGTCCTAATGACAGAAGTGTACCAAAAAGTTACATAGCTTCAGAACCCGGTGCACAGAGAGCATTAAAGTTGAAGTTTGATCCGTATGCACAGGTGTATAACAGGTTGGTTGCACTAAAGAATGTTGGTCATAATATTGAGAAGGTTGAGTTAATTATCCTAGGTGGTACATTCTCTGCATATGATGGTAATTACAAGGTATGGTTTGTAAAGGAGTGTTTTAGAGCATTAAACAGAGTTAAGAAGAGTACAAAGGAATATATCCAACCAAGAGAGTTTGCAATGGAACAGACTGATTGGGAAGATTTAGAAAAGGAGCAGATTAAGAATGAAACTGCATATTGTAGAAATGTAGGTTTAGTTCTTGAAACAAGACCTGACTTTATCACAGTTGGAGAGTTAATGTACCTCAGAAGACTTGGTGCTACAAAGATACAGATTGGTATTCAATCGCTGTCGGATAAGGTATTGAGAGAGAATCAAACTGGAAGAGACAATGAAGATACAAAAAGAGCTTTTGAATTGTTAAGAATGTTTGGCTTTAAGATACATGGTCATTGGATGCCCAATCTCTATCTCTCTACACCTAAGTTAGATATTTCTGGATACAAAGAGTTATTTACTGAACCGTATCATCCAGATGAGATGAAGATCTATCCTACTTCAGTCATTGAAGGTACCGAGTTGTATGACCTTTACAAAGAAGGAAAGTATAAACCATATAGTGAGAGAACATTGATAAGGGTTGTTGGTGAGTGTATTGCGTCCACTCCTAGATATTGTAGATTATCCAGAGTAATTAGGGATATTCCATCTACAGAGATTGCAGCAGGAAACAAGAAAACTAACCTAAGAGAGGTTGTTGAAGAGTATTTAAAAAAGAAAGGAATTGAATCACAAGATATTAGAAGTAGAGAAATTAAGGGAGAGGAGATTTCTAAAGATGATATTAAGTTAGAGAAGATTACATACAAGAGTACTGTAGGTACAGATATTTTCATTTCATACAAAACAAAGAAGAGTGATAAGATATGTGGATTTTTAAGATTATTTTTACCTAAAAAGGTATTAAGTAGAAAACACAGATTAGAGGAGTTACAAAACACTTCGATCATTAGAGAGGTACATGTTTATGGTAAGGTTGTAGGGATAGATAGAGAGAGTAAACAAGGAGAATCTCAGCATTTAGGATTAGGTAAGGAGTTGATAAAGATAGCGGAAGATATTTCTAAAAAGAAAGGTTTTGAGAAAATTTCTGTTATCTCTGCTATTGGCACTAGAGAGTATTACAAGAAGTTAGGATACAAGAGAGGTGAGTTGTATATGAGTAAAAAGATTTAGATTAATAAAAAAAGTGCCTAAAGATTTACAGGATTTGATAGAGAATTAACTCATATATAAACCCCAACTTTAGGCTCACACTTAAAACAACACACCGAATGCAATAAGAATTGCAATCGCAATGAGACAGGCTGCGACGAAGTAGGAAGTTGCTTTTGGCTCTTCTGCAAAAGCTCTGTCCTGTACTCTGTAGAAGTGTTTCCCCTTTATATCCTGCTTACCAGCAGGCGAGATAATACCGATGAATAGGAAGAAGAGTCCTATTCCTAAAAAAGCATAAAATGCGGGATGCATATGCTCTCTCCTTTCTATTTTTTTAAGTGCTAGAGTATATTATACCATTTTTACCAACAAAACACTATAGGGTGTACAGATGTGTATATGAGAAAGTTTTAAATCTAATTATTAATATTCACAACCCTCCCCTCCAATGCATTAATATCTCTTTCTAAAACATCTCCCCTATTCTCTTTCATAATCCTTAGATATTCTTTTTGAAAATCTAAATCATGATCTGAATGTTGAACTATTAACCAAGCACAATGACTAGCAATTAATCCAAATTCTGATATGGTAATACAACCTTGTTTAGAAACAATCTGCTTTAATATTTTAGTATTATCTTTCATTATCTTCTCTATCCTTATGAATTCTTTCTCGTTTTTATCTGTCTTAACCATGTTTTTATTAACCTCATCTACTATTCTTCTCCACTCTATTTGATCTATATTACGCATATGAAATATCTTCCAAGAAATAGGTTTTAGTAGTTTAAACCATTCTGAAATATAGCTGGTGTGTTTATCTGTAACAGTTTTTCTTGTTGATATCATCTTATGAGCTGAATATAGCTCTTTTATAAATAAAGGTTTGTTTCCTTCTAATGCATCTGACATCATTCTTAATTATAGTAAGGGATAACTGCAAAGACCAGAGAATGAAAGACTTTTGAATATTACTATTACAAGAAATGGGTGCACAGGGACTCGAACCCTGAACCAAACGATTAAGAGTCGTTTGCTCTACCGATTGAGCTATGCACCCATAAACAGAGAGATTATAATAATAAACAGAGTTTTTTTCAATACATTTCTAATCACTCTTTCTCTTCACTACCAAATTAGGAGCAAGTACAGAAGTCTTATCTGAAGTTACAGAAATATTGTTGTATTCCTCCTCATTAACTAAAATATAATTAGGATTGGATATAATGATAGAGTAACTTCCTTTATCTACCAAGAATCTGTATCTCCCAGACTTGTCTGTAACTCTAGTAGCCACAACATTCTCAAACTCACTATCTAAGAGGGAGACAACCAAACCTGAAATTAATTTGCCTTCCTCATTTTTAATCACACCATACTCCTCCTTCTTACTTCTAAAAGATAGAATTATCAAAACTAAAGAAGGAATATAGAGGAAAAGGATAAGATAGGTCCACCAAACAGGGTTTATCTTTACCGCATAGACACTAAATATCAATCCTATTAAGAAAAGAATTAAATGTAATACTCTCCAAATCCATTTAGTTCTAGAAAGGAACATCTGACTAATCCTCTCCCTCTTTGTTGCCTTCTGAGAATCCAGAGGAATTGAGAACTTAGGAATAGCCTTATTTGAAACTGAGAATGTATCTCCTCTATATACATTCTCTAATGGATAATCAGATGTACCAGTAATCACAGAAGAAGGAAAAGAAAATCCATTGGCACTAACACTAATATAATATTGTCCATTTTCAATCTCTGGAGTCTTGTATCTACCATGAGCATCTGTAACATCTGTCCAAATTAACTTACCATCTTTTGTATAGACTCTAATAATAACTTGTTTAAGTGGGTCTTTTGTAATGGAATCGTAAACATAACCAGAGATTGTTCCAACAGCCCTAAACCCAAAGAAGCTTAAGATAGCCAAAGAACTTTGGATAATCATATATGGTACTGTACCTAAAAGATTGAGAACCATAGTCATACCCAGTGTTACATTAGCTAAGGTTGCTCCTACTGCAACTGTTTCCACCTCTTCTTGCTCTAACTGACCAATGGTATTTTCGACAATTTTCTCTACTGTATCAGCAATTGGTTGAGTAATATTCTTGCTGGTCCATTCTATAATTTTCTTTATTTGAGGTTTCTCCGGTTCCTCATCATCAATTGGAATCTCTGGTTCTAGCTCTTCTTCCTTCTCTTTAATTTCTGTCATACCTAACACCCATTCACTCTCCATACCATTTTTATCTACACCCTTAACTCGAATATACCAATTACCTATGGCAAGAGGAGATGATGGTGTAAAGGAATTCTGATCTATTCTGACAGAATTTTCTTCACAGTTAGAGAAATCTTCATTTTGACACCATTCCACAATATATTCTGTGACAACATTTCCATCCTTATCATACGAAGGGACCCATGTCCAAGTTGGTGTGTCTGTATACCCTTCAGATATCACTACTGGTTCTCCAGGCTTTGTTGGTGGAGTTTCAGGTTCTGGTGTTGGGAAGCTTACACTAGCGGAATTATCCCAACTCTTGTTGCCAACATTATCTTCTGCTTCAACATAGAAGCTGTAAGCTGAAAACAAATTGCCTTCTTCTTTTGGTAAATCACCAAGCCTTATTTTAACATTCCATACATCACCATTTAAAACATCCGAATATGGAACAGAAACCTTCTGAGCATTTGGCAGAATGACTTCGATACTTCTAGAAACAACAGCTATGTTATCTACAATTCTGTATGTCAAAGAAACAAAGGAATCAGGGTTAAACGTTGTCGTGGTTGCTCCTGGAGGTTTCGATGTGTTTATTAATGTTATCTGTGGTGCACTGGCCTCCTGTACAGAATACACACTATTTGACCATACACTCTCTCCTAACCATTGATTCCTAGCTTTTACTCGATAGTAGTATATCTGACCACTAGAAAGACCACTAAAGGTTGTAGAGATACCACTTATCCAACCACTACTATTGTGTATGGTGGAAAAGTTGGGTTCAGTACTTACCTCTACATAATATTGATATGCATTTGTTCCTGTAATTCCCCAAGATACTGTATTCTCAGTACCTGCAGTATATTGAGGCTCTGCAGCCATAACAGGTACTGCAACAGGAGTAACATAGAGTATCTCACATTTTTGAATTTGAACACTAACACCTCCAGTAATATCTCTTGCACAAACTCTATACGTACCCGCAACAGTAGCACTTACAGCACCTTCAGTAGCTCCATTAGCATCTGTATTAGGTGGTTGCACAATGGTCACATTTACAGATGAGCCATCTATAAATATCTCTATCTCCCTGTTTGGTCTAGGTTGCATGTTAGAGTCATAAGACCGTATCAAAACAGCTGATGGTTGAGAAATCTCAACATTTTGAGGACTTAGACTAAGTTGTGAATATGCATCTACACCAACTATAACTTCTGTTGGAATACTAATAGTACTGTAAGCAAAGGAAAAAGTATTTAAAAGTAAAAAAGAGAGAAGAAAAAAACAAATTGTCGTCAGAGCAGTCTTAAATTTCATTATATTTCTTCAACTATTTTCTTAATATACCTATCTAAGGCATCTGTAAAAATCTTAGAGTTGTAAGGACTCTCTCCTAGGTACTTTGCCTTGTATATACTGTAGCAATTTTCACAAACAAGTGCAAAGTCTTTTCCATCCAAATACCCTATATTCTCACTAGAATTACAATATTTACAATGATTAAAATCAACTAAAAATCCCATCTCTCTTAAGAAGATTAATCTCAATCTATTAACAGATTCTAAATCAAGACCTTTTTTGATAGCACTTTGTAGAGCATCAAACAATTTGGGATATGCATCATATTCTTGTAAGAAGTGATTAAGAAGAAACAAAACCCTACGAATATTTTCAACATGGATATTATCAAAATCAAGAATTTGTACTAATTCCGATTCTGTTAACAATGGCATTCCTTTACCTTCATAAAAAGATATCTTACTTGTACTCAAAGTCTGAACATTCCCCCTATTCTTACTGTTAATCTTCCTTATTCCTTTGGCAAACAAAGTAAACTTACCCCTCTCTCTACCAAAAACAGTAAGCACCTTATCCGCTTCCGAGTAATTCACCGATTTTATTACAGTTACAACATCTCTACTCATATGCCCCCTCCCTACTTAGCACAATTTTAGGCGTTTTAAGAAGAATTTTTAAGTCTGTAAGAAAGTTTAAGTTTCTTGCATATGTTGCTTCCATAGCTAATCTCTTATGTAGTGAAATATCATTTCTACCAGAAACTTGCCATATACCAGTTATACCAGGACTTACTCTAAAAACATATTTAAGATGTTGTTTATCCTTTGGGTATTTTTTCAAATGCACCTCTATCTCCGTTTTGTATGTAGGTCTAGGACCAACAAGAGACATCTGACCGATTAAAACATTCAATAGTTGAGGTAATTCATCCATATCCGTTTTCCTAAGAATCTTCCCTATCCATGTAATTCTAGAATCTTCATCAACTTTTAGTTTGTTACCATTCTTTTTCCACTTCTCCTTTAATCTCTTGTACTTTGGATTTTCTAACAACTCTCTATGAGCATTAGGAATCATTGTTCTAAACTTAAACATTCTAAATTCTTTACCACCATATCCGTGTCTAAGAGGTTCTTTTACAAAAATATTCTTACCATCAGTTAAAAAAATTAATATTGAAACAAGAAGAAGCAAAGGTGAAAAAAGAATTAGAAGAGAAAAGGACAGAATTACATCCAACACTCTCTTAACTACTTTGTATGGTGTCCCTGACATAGTTTTGTAGCTTGTATACAAATATTTCAGATGCAAAATTTTGTGCCTGTTTTCTACAATTATCTTGCGTATATTTTTCTGGCTTGAAGTTTTTTAGAACTTTAACAAGAGAATCAACTGTGTACTCTTCAAAGAATACTCCTGTTGCAGGATTTTCTTCTGATATTGTTTCCATTACACCTCCATCTTTGTATGCAATGACGGGTGTACCAAAAGCATTCGCTTCAACAGGTACCAAACCAAAATCCTCTCCCCTAATTGGAAGAATCAATGCTCTGGCTTTACTCATAAGGTCATATTTCTCCTCCTCTGAAACAAAACCTAGGAACTTTACAATACCTTTCGCACCTAATTTATCAACAAGTTCTTTCATAGCTTCTAAGTCCTGTCCTGCTCCAGCAATTTTAAGTGGTAGATCTAACCTATCACAAGCTTTAATTGCAAGATGTACTCCTTTGTATCTCTCAACCCGACCAAGATAGAGATACCAATTCTCCTTTCTGTTAACTTTTGGATGTTTCAAAATTTTATCAACTTCAACAGGTGGATATATTACATCTGAGTCACATCCATAGAATTTCTTTATTCTCTTCTTAACTACCTTAGAATTAGCAATTATCCTGGTACATTTCCTTGCTGCATTTCTATCCCACTTTTGCCATAGCCTTTCAAGAAATGTATCCATGAAAAACGAATATATCGAGAAGAGCACCTTATTTATCCCACTCATCTGCTCTTTACTCTTAAGAGTCCTATCATCTTTCTGCCAAAAGAATTTTGGAGGAGTTAAACAATCATCTATATGTGGAACTCCATCTGTATGTGCAAATTTAGCAAAGTGAGATGAGAGAGAAACAATTACATCAAAATCTTTAAAGTTAAAACTTTTATATGCCAAAGGATTAAGAAGAAGGTAGAGATACCTCAATTTATCCTTCCAAGGAAGGTATTGCATAAATGAATGGTGTACTTTGATACCTTTGAATTCTTTTTTAACAAGTTCTGCATCATAATATGCAGTAAAGAGTTCTGAATTAGGAAAAGCTTCAAGAATGTACTTCAAGTGTAGTTCTGCTCCTCCCCATTTGTAGAGAGGTTCACAAACTACTGCTACTTTAATATCTTTAACCCTGTCTCCTTGTCCTTTCTTTTTCATAGATTTCTTTAAGGTAGTTAGTAAAATTAATTAAGAAACTCTTTTCATTAAAGGTCTGCGCATGCTCTATAATCTCTTTCTCATTATACCCCCTTTTATTATAATTCTTAAGTAACTGTACCAATTCTTCTTCGTTTATGAAAAACTCTCCAGTTACACCCTTCTTAACAGTTTCCAATACACCACCATAACCGTATGCAAATATTGGTGTTCCACTTGCCATAGCTTCAACTGGTACTAAACCAAAATCTTCAATTCCACAAAAGAGCAAAACCTTAGCCATACTGTACAATGCTTGAACTTCTTCATCCTTAATGAATCCCAAAAACTGTATGTTTTTATACCCTCTTGCAACTTTATCTAAATATCTTCTATCTGGACCTTCACCTACAATTACTAAATTATCTCCGCTTTCAATACATGATCGTATTGCCCAATCTACTCTCTTGTAGTCATATAGCCTTGAAACAACTAGAACAAAATCATCGGGAATGAAAAATTTCTCCTTTGTATCTTTAATTAATCTTTCACCTTCCTTCGTTTCTTTTAATTGTTTAAAATATTTCTCTTCTACACCTGGATATATTACTCGTGCATCTACTCCATATGTCTTCTTTATCTTCTGTGCAATAAATTTTGAATTTGCACTCCAGTAGTCAACCCTTTTAGCAATACTAACATCCCAAACTCTTAGGTATGTGTTAAGAATATGGGAAAGAGGTTTGTAAATCCATTTAAGTTTAGAACCCCTTACATTCAACTCATTATCCCAAAGACTTCTAGGTGGTGTCATAACCATAGCTAGGTGTGGTTGGTCTACTCCTGTAATCACTGACTTGGCTGGACCTGCTGATATACTAATTACTAAATCATATCCCCTTAAATCGAATCCTTCATATGCAAAAGGATTTAATACTTTAAGATGTCTATGGAATTTCTTCCCAAACACCTTAACCCACTTTTGTACAAATGATGTATATACTTTGTTTTTCAGAGTTGGATATTTCTCTTTGTAGAAAAGAACTGTATATATATCTGCATCTGGGAATACTTTCAACATTGAATACATCTCCCTATCTGCACCACCAAAAGATGTCATCTGGTCTGCTACAACTGCGACCTTGGGAAATTTGTTGTGTAGATTATACATGCGATATTATACCTTAGAAGAATGGTAAAGGCATCTGTTGTATAATTGTGTGTTATGAGTAAGAAATTTAAATCTACAAAAGAAGACTTCATATGTGCTAATTGCAATACTCCCGTTAAAGGAGATGGGTATACCGATCATTGTCCAAAATGTCTTTACTCTAAACATGTTGATATTAATCCTGGTGATAGAGAGTGTAAATGTGAAGGATTGATGAAACCTATTACTGCCGAAGTTAAGAAAGACATCTTTAGAATATATTACAGATGCGAAAGTTGTGGCTACAAACACAGAGTAAGGAGTTCACCTGATGACAATTTTGAAGTAATACTAGAACTTCTTAAAAAGCCTATTGTTTAGAAACTTAGATAATGGAATCTATATATTCCTGAACTTGTTTCTTTAACTCTTCAAAAGTTCCATTGTTTAAAACAAAATGGTCTGCAATGGCGATAGGACCAGATTTTTCAATATTTTCAATCTCTGCATAGTCTCTCTGTGTAACTTCCTCATCTGTAAGTGGTCTATGTGGTCTGTTTTTTAATCTCTCAGCTCTCAAGTCTCTATCTGTTACAACTGCTAGTAGCTTAAAACTATCTTTGTATATCTCCTTTAGATATTTATACTCACTCCACGAGTAGAGGCTTTCTACTACAACATTTTTACCTTCCTCATATGCTTTCTTTATCTTAGGTTCACTCTTCTTAGCATATATTGCCATATCATTTGTTGCTCTAAGTTCTTCTCTTATTACTCTCTCATTCTCTTCAGTAATTTCCATATTCCTCTTCTTCATTTCATCAAAAGTAACATCTCCGAAGTATACCTTTTCAAATTTGTTTTCAACAAACATATTCGTAACTTCTGATTTACCTGCACCACAAAGACCAACTACTGCTACTATTATGTTTTTCATACTTATTAGAAATTAGTTTAGATATTAATTATTATAACACGGTTCCCTTATCAATTTTAACTGTCTAGGAAAGGACTATATGAGTTTTTGAGATAATATTTAACTTACTAGAAGATATGTAGCTTTCCTTCTACAACTTATAGCATATTAACTAATCGTCATAAAACAGATATAGTCCTTGGTATATAAAGGGAAATTGATAAGGGAACCTGGAATAAATTAAAGTTCTGGTATTTCACCATCTTCAAATCCAAAATCTTCAGCTGTGACATTCTCTTCTTCTGCATCCAACTGTTCCAAAGCTTTAGCTAAATCATCATCCAAAGAAGCATCTTCTACATGTTGAGTAGAATCTCCTCCTTCATCGGGGAAAATAACATCCAGAGATGCATCATCTGTATTATCAAAAGGATCAATACCATCATCAAGAGTATCATCATCAACACCAAGAAGGATAATGTTTGGCTCCTCCTTATCCATCTCAAGATCTTCATCTTCCTCTGTCATGGATACACTCTCACCATCCTCACCTTTTTTCTTTCTCTTTTCTAACCTCTCAAGAAATCTATCTGCTTCCTCACCAAACTTCTCAACAACATCAATCACTCTCATTGGTTCATTACATTTAGGACAAAGCTTTATACTATCCATCTCATGACTACAGTGAGGACATGATAGATATACAACATGAACACTTCTACGTACAGGAATTAATTCATCTTTTTTTGTTTTCTTAGGTGTTGCCATATCGTATATTTAGAATAGTATAGGGTGTATAGTGTGTCAAGAAACTCATAGTGTAAAATTTTTACTATTATTTTAAAGAAAAAACACTCTCTACTTTCCCCTTACTATTACAAGGGTTTTTAGCAACAGGAGATGTTGTGGGGAAATAGTTAGAAACTATAATTTGGGATTATTTGAAATTTTTTATATTGTAACTTGTTTCAGAACTGGGTATATCAAAAATCAAAATCTAAATAAACATAGTTATCCATATCATAAGACAAATTCTTTTGAATCATCTTATTCGCTATCTTACATGCCTTAGACATTCTTACTCCGTTCACTAAAGGATCTATATACCTTACCTTAGAACCCTGATGCACATAATATACATTGCTAGGTTTCTCTTTTGATGTTTTTACCTTTTTGGCATTCTTCCACTTCTTAAACACATCTGCATACTTCGATTTTTCAATAATATCTATAACTTCCTTTTCCGTTAGATTATATAAATCAGATTCTGTAATAACTTTTTCTTCATGTAATTTCTTAACTATATCTGCTAAGAACTGCATAGAGTACCTTGTCCTATCATCACGATATATTATAGATAGCTTACTTGTCACCTTAACTAACTCTCTGGCTATCTTTTTAGTTTTAAAACCCAGTTCTTGTTTCCCATGTTCATTAATCTGTATTTCAATATCATCATATATCTCCTTTATCTTGTCCTTCCCCAACAACTTGTAGGTAAACAAAGCATGTGACAAAGAATATTCCAGTCTATCAGCTGCTAACATTGGTGTTGAATTATCTGCTATTGGATATATTGCATAATCATCAATCTCTGATAATTCTATGTTATCTCTCCTCAACAAAGACATTACTTCTTCCGAACTAGATATAATATCAGATGTCAATTCTTCTGTTGCTTCTTGTGTCATATGGTCACCTTTTAGGAAGTCTATTGTATGTTTAAATACTGGAGTTGCTACATCGTGGAATAGTCCAGCTAATGTAATTTTCTTATCATGTGTAAAATGCCAACAGATAAGAGCTACACCGATAGAGTGATCCAAACTTGAAAGACTAAAATCACTTTCAAACAGATCTGAGTATATTGTGCCACATGTAGTACTAATATGTTGTTGTTTTAGTAAAATGTCTGTATTTATATATTCATTTAACCATTCTGGATATTCAGGTTCTAAAATATCAAAATATTCCCTTACTTCTCTGTCTACATAGTCTATGTAATCAATTTCAGGTATTATTACATCACTATTATCTATGTTTTCGATTTCATTTCTTTCACTCATTGAACTGTGTGATTATAACACATAGCAACAATCCACTAAGTTTTCCTACAGGATTCGTCCAACTCGACACAAAAACAAAAATTTTTATGTTACAATTATTGTAAGTGGTGTAAATAATTTTGTAAAAGAAAAGCATATGAAAAACTCCAATAAAACTATTTGGGGAATAGCTTTAATCGCTATTGGTGTAATATGGGGGCTTAAAGCCTCAGGAATACTTAATGTCAACCTATTCTTTAAAGGTTGGTGGACACTATTTATCATTATCCCTAGTCTAATTGGTTTAATAAAAGATGAAGACAAAATTGGTAATTTAATAGGCATAATAATTGGATGTTCAATATTACTCCTAGTACAAGGGATTATCTCCTTCGAGAAAATTGGACATTTAATCTTCCCTGCTATTTTAGTTGGTAGTGGTCTCGTTGTATTGTTTAAAAATACAATTGATGCTCCAACAACTAAGAAGATTAAAGAGATTAGCAAAGATAAAAAAGGTGAAGAATATTTCTCTACATTTAGTGGTCAAAAGATTGTATTAGATGAAGAGGTAAAAAACTTAGAATTAAGTGCTATCTTTGGAGCTATTGAATGTGACTTAAGAAATGCAATTATCAAAGAAGATGCTGTAATAGAAACAACAGCAATATTTGGTGGTATAGAGATATATGTCCCAGATGATGTAGAAGTTAAAGTAGTACATACATCAATATTTGGTGGTTTAGATAACAAGACAGGTAAGAAGAAAGAAGAAAGTAAAGATAAAAAAGATAGTAAGAGTAAAAAGACAATATATATAAACTCAACTAATATCTTTGGAGGCACAGAAGTAAAATGAAAAACTTTCAAAAAATTATAAAGTACAGTGCTCTTGTATTTGCAATTGTTTTAATTATTGGAATATTTAGAGTTGCAGTAGGTGGTTTACTGTTTGTTGGTGGTTTCTTTTTTGATACAAATCAAAAAGCAGAAGCTTTGGTTGAAAGGGATATTAACTTTGACTTTGAGGATTACGATAATTTAGATATACATACTAAGATAAGTAGATTAACTGTAAAAACAGGAGATAAGTTCTCTGTGGTTACTAATAACAAAGATTTAACTATTGAAACACAAAGAAATTCAATAATTATTACCGATAATCATAGAGAAGGTTTTTTCTACAGAAATAGAGATTTAGAACTGATTGTTGTTTTACCTACTGATAGAGCATTAGATGCAGTTAGTATTGAGACAGGTGCAGGAAAGGTTTCAATTGAAGAATTGTATTGTAAGAATGCAAGAATCAATTTGGGTGCTGGTGAGGTAACAATAGGTAGAATTGATGTTACTAATGAAATTAAATTGTCTGGTGGGGTTGGAGAATTAACTGTCCATGATGGAAAACTTAATAATCTAGATGCTGATTTAGGTGTTGGAACATTTAATGCGACACTATCTTTAACAGGTAGAAACAAGATTGATGCTGGAGTTGGAGAAGTAGGTCTAAACCTATTAGATAGTTATAAAAACTATACTTTCAATGTTGATAAAGGTTTAGGTGATATTAAACTTGATAGAAATAGTATACAGTCAGGAGTATATGGAAATGGTATACATACTGTTGATATCTCGGGAGGTGTAGGAGAGATAACGATAAGTACAGAGGACTAAAACACTACTATTTTATCTTATCACCTTCCACAACACTTCTTGTACTTCTTTCCACTTCCACATGGACAAGGATCATTTCTTCCTACTTTGTTTCCTTTATGTACAGTCTTCTGTTTAGCTACCTTACCAGGCCTATTATCCTCACCACTACTTGTCTTCTGTTGTACCTGTGCTTCATTTGTTACTAACCTAACCTTAAAGAATCTTGTAATTACAAACTCATCAACCTTCTTTAACATCTGATCAAACAGATCAAAACCCTCATTCTTGTACTCTACTAAAGGATCTTTTTGAGCCAAGTTTCTTAAAGAAATACCCTCTCTCAAATCTGTCATTGTATCTAGATGTTCCATCCAGAATTTGTCATATGACTGGAGGACTAAATACCTAGACAAATTATCAGCTGCTTCATAACCGATTGAGTAAAGATGTAATACAAATGCTGTTAATACCATCCTCTTTATCTGTGCACTCCTTTGTACATCAGATAATTCATACATATCTCTAAACATATCAATACTATCCTTGTATCCAAGTGTCATTGATGTAGCTTCTACAAACTCGTCTGTCAGAAGATTATTTATCTCAATGAAGATTTTCCTTTCTTCAATATTATCTATCTCCATATCATCAGCTAGAGATGATGCCGTTAAGAAGTCTACATACTCTAATGCTTTTTTAAGTATCCATTTCTCTAAAGGAGAAAATGGAAATTTAAACTTCTTTAGTTCTTCAATTTCCCAACTACTCTCTCTGTTTAAAGCAAAACCATCTAAACCATCCTGAACTCTTTCAATCTCGACCTCCTTACACATCTTAAGATCTTTCTTCATATCCTCTTCACTCAACTTCACTCCAGTTTGAGCTTTAGCTTCGAGAGTTTTCCTTCTGATGGTATAGATTATTTCTCTTTGTTGATTAAGAACATCATCATATTCTACTAACCTCTTCCTAATATCATAGTTTGAGGCCTCAACCTTCTTCTGTGCATTCTCAATTGTTTTACCGATTAAACCAACAGAGATCTCTACATCATCCTCAAGCCCTACCTGTTCCATAATTAATTTCATCCTGTCTCCACCAAAAATTCTCATGAGGTCGTCTTCAAAAGAAACAAAGAACTTAGACTCACCAGGGTCTCCCTGTCTACCAGACCTACCTCTTAACTGATTATCAATTCTTCTAGATTCATGTCTCTCTGAACCGATTACATACAAACCACCTACTTCTTTTACACCCTCACCAAGTGCAATATCTGTACCTCTACCAGCCATATTAGTTGCAATGGTAACTGCACCTAGTTGTCCTGCTTCAGACACAATCTTAGCTTCTAATTCATGTTGTTTTGCATTAAGAACATTGTGCTTAATACCTTCTTTCTTTAGCATATCTGAAAGAACTTCAGATTTCTCAACAGATGTAGTACCAACAAGTATTGGTTGTCCTTTCTTGTGATGTTCAATTATCTCCCTAATTATTGCTCTAAACTTTCCCTCCTGAGTTCTGTAAACAACATCATTGTAATCTTGTCTAACAACTGGTTGGTTGGTAGGAACAACAATGGTATCAAGATTGTATATTTGAGAAAACTCCTCTGCTTCTGTAATAGCTGTACCTGTCATACCAGAGAGGAATTTGTATAGTCTAAAGAAGTTCTGTAAGGTAATCGTAGCCATTGTTTTAGACTCCTTCTTTACCTCTACACCTTCCTTAGCCTCTATCGCTTGATGAAGACCTTCACTGTATCTTCTTCCCTCCATAGCTCGACCTGTAAATTCATCAACAATGAGAACTTCACCGTTCCTAATCATATATTCATCATCTAAGTGATACAGTTCTTTTGCCTTAAGTGCATTATCTAAATGATATGCCAACTGTGCATCCTCATACACATTATCTACCTTCAAAGCCTTCTCTACAGCATCCATACCTTCTTGATTAAGTGAAACTGCATGCGCTTTTTCATCAACACTGTAGTGAACATCTTTCTGAAGAGTATTTACTAAAGATGCAAACTGTTTGTAGAGGTCATTTGCAGTATCAGCACTTGTGGAGATAATGAGAGGGGTTCGTGCTTCATCTATCAAGATTGAGTCCGCCTCGTCAACAATTACAAAATATCTAGGACCTTGTACTCTTTCCTCAAGACTTCTTGCCATATTATCTCTAAGATAGTCAAAACCAAACTCACTGTTTGTACCGTAAACAATATCACAAGCATATGTTTCTGCTTTGGTACACTCAACAAGATTAACTCCACTCATATGGTCATACTTAAGTCTACCTACTTCTTTCTCTTTCTGTTTCCTCTCCTTAATCAATTCTTTAGCTTCATCTCCCTTAATCTTGATTGCTTCCTCATCATCAACAAATCTGTACTGTTTACCAGAGTTAATTGCACCAACAGTAATACCTAAAGAGTTCATAATATGGCCGGTCCATTCAGCATCTCTTCGTGCAAGATAGTCGTTTACTGTAACTAAATGAGCTCCTCTACCTGTAAGGGCATAGAGATACAAAGGTAGGTTTGCTGCTAATGTTTTACCCTCACCTGTGAACAGCTCTGCTACTTTGTTATCAAACAAGACATAGCCAGCCATAACTTGAACATCAAAATGTTTGTGATTAGCAACCCTGCTAGACGCTTCTCTAGCAACAGCAAATGCTTCAGGAAGAATCTCATACAACTTCTCCTTCTCATTATCCAACCTTTTATTCAATTCTTCATCAGAGAGAGTTGTAAAATCTGTCCTACATGTCTCTAAATCAACACCCAATTTCTTTCTAAATTGACTAGTCTTCTCTTTCAACTTTTCATCTGAGAGTTTAGAGATATCGTCTCCCAAAGAATTGATTTCATCAACAATTGGTTGAATCTTTGCCAATTGTTTCTCATTGGAGTCAAAAAGTTTTGTTAGAAATTTAAACATATACTTACCTTTCTTTAATTCTAATATCAAAATTCACCCTTCATTATACCACCCTAGAACATATTTTACAGAAAACAAAAGAAGTTAAATTTTTAATTTTACATTTAATCTAGATTTAATCTTTGTAGTGTAAGGTTTAAGTATGAGAAAAATACTTACAACATTAACTACAATATTAGCAACTATCCTAATGCCTCTTTTTGCACAAGAAGAACCAATGACAAATGTCCCAGGAATTAGAGAAGACCTCATATCAAAGAATCAAGATATTGAAATTCTTACACCTAAATATGGACAAAGATTTGAATTAGGAGAGAATATACTTCTAACATGGAAAAACAAAAATCCTAAGAGGAAATATTGCTATGCTCCATACTTCTACTATGTCATTGGTGATTTTCAAATGAGTATGTCATTTAAAACAACACAAGATATGCAATATACCATCCTTCCATCTCAAAAAAGTGTAATTGTTCTTCAACTCTACTATTATGATAGTGATAAATATTACACACCAGAGAGGGAGGAATACACCTATGCTAGTGATATTTTAGTTCTTGGTATAGGGATGGATATTCCAGAATATTGGTTAAAAAGATTTCAAAAAGGAAACAACGAAAATCCAACACCTCAACAACCAACTGTGAAAGAGAAACCTGATTCTAAACCAATAGTTAAAACTACACCTACAATTAAATCAAAGCCTCCTCAAAAACAAAAAGAGAAAGTTCTAGGAAAAAGTGTAAAACCATTCATATTTCCATTCTCAAAACCAGTAGGTGTATCACAATGGCATGGATATACTGACTACCAAAAACCACACACCGGCATTGATTTTAGTGTAGCGAAACAAGAGACCCGTGCTGTTGGAAATGGTGTAGTTATAGCAAAAGGATATGATACATATTACGGTAAGTGCCATTCAGGAGGTAATTTCCTAACAGTAAAACATGATAACGGTATGCATACAGTATATTTCCACCTTGACCAATCATATGTAGATGTAGGAAAGAAGGTAAAGAAAGGAGAGGTAATTGCAAAGACTGGAAATAGTGGGAGTTGGAACTGCCAACCTCTTGCCTATCACCTCCATTTTGAGACAAGAAAAAAAAGAAGTCAGAGTACACATGTAGATCCTGTGAAATATATCGAACAGGATTGGGATCTCATACCAACTGCTAATTACAAAAAATATCCAGGAAGGTTGAGTGGTGATAATCCACACCCTGGGAGATAATTTTAGTTAAGAAAGATATGCTAAAAGCATTGTTAATAGCACTCATCCTTTATACCCTCTTCCCTTGTACTATTATCAAACAAGGTAATTTCGAGCTAATAGAGGGAATTTCGCATCCTCATCAAATAAGTTGGATATCTAATGAGGAGGTTTTGATTGTACAAGAGAAAGATATCTTTAAATACAATATTCTCTCCAAAGATTTAGAGCAGTTAAGTGAAAGAGAACCTAATTCTTTTGTAAGTGTAAATAATAAGGGTGAGTTAATGTTTTGTGAATTTGAACATTTCATAATCCACTCTCCTGAGGAGTTTTCAACAATTTTTAGAATTAAGAATAAGGATGGGAATTTGATTA
The DNA here is from genome assembly GCA_012842045.1 of Candidatus Dojkabacteria bacterium. GTDB lineage: Bacteria > Patescibacteriota > Dojkabacteria > SC72 > SC72 > UBA5232. The sequence goes on along the minus strand of DUTP01000002.1, from coordinate 70,233 downwards.
AGGAGATAAAGGTGTTTGAAACAATTAGACCGATATATATGGATGAGGAAGAGATTATTGCTGTTACTGCTATGGATTTTTTAGAAGAGCATTTTTTCAAAATCAACATTGAGAGTGAAAAGAAAGAGGAGATAGATTCTCCTTACAGAAAATATTCTTTTGATATTCCTAGATATATTGATGTAAGAAGAGTGTTTGTGAGAAGTGAGGATCTCTACATTATTGAGGATATGAATGGGAATCTAATTCTTTACAATAACTTAACGAGTACAAAGACAATAATTCCAATATTTACAGCTATCTTTAATCCTGTTCCTATTAAAAACCCTAAGAATGACACAAAACCTAATTTAATACTCTTCTTTAAGTCTTGCTTAGCAAAGATATATTCAAAGAGTGCTGCTCCTAAGAATGCCCCTATGAATACTCCCAAGATATTACCTACAATACCTCCTACTATTGAACCAACGACTGAACCTATTGTTCCATATTTAGATCCTCCTGCTTTTTTAGTACCCAGTACTGCTGCTAATTCATCTGCAAAGGTTGAAAGGATGGATATGATAAGGAGAATTACTAGTGTTAGTGGTGTAATAACTTGAAAACCCCCTATTGCACCTATTATCACTGTAGCTATATATACCAACCAGACACCCGGTAGGGAGAAGATTGTAGTTATTACACCTGCAACAGCTAGAACACCTGCTAAGATGTAGAGTAAGATTGTTCCAATACTCACATTAACTTCTCAAAAATTTTAAAGGTTTCTGCTGCACATTTATCCCATGTAAATGTCAAAGACAAATCATACCCTTTCTGTATCATTGTTTGGTATTTCTCTCTGTTTTTGTAGATATCATATATCGTACCCCCGACCTCTTCTTCATTTAATCCATCAACTAGCATTGAAACATCTTTAAAGATTTCTTCATATACAGGGTTTTTATGTAGTATAGTAGGAGTCTTTGCTCTTAAGGCTTCAGCAGATGAAATACCAAAACCCTCATACAAGGCAAGATGCAGAAAACCAAGGGAGTTATTTAGAAGAGAATATGCCTGTTTATCTTCATAGAAACCTGTTAACACAACTTTTTTTTCTATACCATGTTCTTCTATATAGTCATATAACTCTTTAACCTCTGGCTTAGTTGTATCCTGAAATTTCCCACCTGCAATTACTAGATAAGGAGCATCCTCTATGTTTATACCATCATCTCTTACCTTATCTAAAAATACTTTATATCCCTTTATCACCCCTATTGAATTCTTACTTCTGTTAATACCACCTCCTAGATAGATGAAATATTTTTTCTCCTTATAGTCATGAGGTAGTAATTTATCTAACGATATCTGTTTCTCTTCTATATTAATCCCTAGGTATGTAAAATCTGTTTGTTCTACTGGATAATCAGGATAGAATTTAAGAAAATCTTTCCTTGTAGTATCGGAATTGCAAAGTATATATTTACAATCCTTAGACTTATTTAATGTCATCCAATACTGTATCTTTCTAATGAAGTTGTGTATTGGTGATTGTTGAGAGTACATATTAAAGAGGGGAAGATTCATGTCATGAACAAAAAGTACTGTTGGCATAATATCAGAGGGAAAGTTTCTCCAGAAGTATGGGCAGAAGTATATACTATCCTCTCTCCTTATCTTCTTTATAACAGGTAACACCTTTGTGTAATACCATATGTCATTCTTGTAATCGTTCACCTTGTAATTACCTATGTCTACCAATTCTACATTCTTGAATTTGGATATATCTTTATCTAATGTTGAAATCTTATCTCTAAACTTTAATATACTAAATGTGGTACTCGGATTGTTTTTAAGAAGTGAGAGAATGATATTTTTCGTATACTGCCCAACACCAGCATATGCGAATTGGTCTTGAGTTGTAGTTGCATCAATTATTATATGCATATGATATATTACCTGTTTTTGGGAGAATAGTCACCTATTTTTCCCTAGTCATTATTGCCCAAGAACTCACAAGTTTTGTACCAATAACTGAAGAGTATATTGCCTTGAGAAGTCTGTCTTTCCTTTCTAACCTCTTGTTCTCTTCTGTGTCTAGGAACAGCTTAGCATATTCTCCATAACCATAGTCAAAAGCATCTCCTGGTAGCCGACTTTTCTCTCCCCTTGCTATTAACACACTCTCTGCTGCAACTGGAGTTATATCTCCTTTGTAGCACCTATCAAACAACATTTTAGATCTATCTAAATGAAATGCATTTGTAATTAATTTAACATTACCATTCTCAAGAAACCCTAATATCTCCAAAATCTCAGCACTACACTCTGCATTCGTAGCAGTATCTATAGATCTGTCTTCTTCGATAATTCTCCAAGGTTCAATACCATATGACTCAACCATATGTTTTTTCATTAAAAAGGTTTCTGAACAAACACCGTCTTCGATATTAATACTAGCTCCCCCTGAGAGTATTATTACAGGAGATTTTCCTTGATCAAGAGCATCATAATAACTTGCGATGGCTGCAAATTGTCTCATTCTTGGGAGCTTAGGAATTTTAGCTCCTCCATAAGGCCCTTTTACTATTCCTCCTTGTAGAACAACTATAGCCTCATCAAAACAACCACGTAATGACTCTATGTCGTTATTATTCACGTTATTGATTGTACTTACCTCCCTATCCTCAATTTCCATAAACTGTCTCCTTCTTTCCAGCATTATCTCTGTCTTGTTTCATCTCTTCCACATATTTAACTAACATCTCATATGATGTTGGATGCTCAGGAAACTTTGTATTAATTAACTGATTAGAAGGTGAAATGACAGGTCTAGGTGGAAGATCTTTTTTCTCTACTGGAATAACTGGTTTCTCTATACCCTGAGTTTCAAGTATCTGTAGTGCAAATTCATATCTAGAAATCATATCAGAACTACATACATGATATATTCCAGGCTCGATCTTAGACTCAACAGCCTCCTCCATTCTTCTTGTCAAATATCCAACATATGTAGGACAACCCTTTTCATCAGTAACAATTGTTAGGGGTTTCTCTTCAGTTGCTTCTGTTTCAGTTACAAATTTAATAAAGTTTTTTGCATTAGGTCCAAATAGCCATGAAGTCCTAAATATGTAGTATGTACCACCTACATTCTCAATGTTTTCTTCTCCTCTCCTTTTACTTTTTGCATATTCATTTAGAGGATTAAACTCTTTACTTTCTTCATCATATTCTCCATCTCCAAATACTTCATTGGTAGAGATATGTATGAGTGGAATATTTAAATCTTTGGAAACCTCTGCCATATATTTAGGAGCATCTGCATTTACAGTATTTGCCACTTCTGGTTCTGATTCTGCTTGGTTTACATTAGTATATGCTGCACAGTTAATCACACAGTCGGGGTTTTGCTCAGTTACAAAATCCTGCAATCCTTTCTTATTAGTAATATCTACTCCCACTATTTTTTTCTCATCATCATTATCTCTATCTGTCTTGACAACTTCATACCCCTTCTTTCCAAAGTAGTTTGACAGATATGAACCCAACATACCATTTGCACCAAATACTAGTATCTTCTTACTCATTTAGATTTTCACTAAATTAAAATATATCTTCATCACCTAAATCTTTAAGTAATGGAGCATTAGCATCTTTATCAGAAAGAACCGGTTTCTCTACACCCCAAGGTATGTTTACATCAGGGTCATTCCACCTAAAAGACCTCTCACTCTCTTTATCATATTTACCAGTCACTTTGTATTCAAAATCAACATTATCTGTTAATGCTAAGAATCCATGAGCAAAACCTTTAGGTATGAAGAATCCTGTATGATTATCCTCTGTTAATTCAACCATATGATACTGTCCAAATGTAGGAGATCCTTTTCGAATATCTACAGCTACATCAATTGCTTTTCCTCTAATTACTCTTACAAATTTATCCTGTGCATTTGGTCCTATCTGCCAATGCATACCTCTTAGCACATTCTTACAAGATTGTGAGTGATTATCTTTCACCCAATTAGTAGGAAGACCTGCTTCTCTAAACTTGTCTTCATCATATGTTTCTTCAAAGAAACCTCTGTCATCATGAAAAGCTTTAAGGGTTACTACTACCAAGTCTGGTAGATGTTCTACTTTTTCAAATTCCATATGTATGATTAGTTTGAATTTATTTTACATTATATCAAAATGAGTTATACGTAAAAACAGTTAATATCTTAAGTTACAAAATGCTCTCCAGTGCCTTCTTTATATTTTGATAACATTTATCTTTTGGAAATTTCTTTTCCTCCTTAGCAGAATACAAGAGAGTTTTTACATAATGAGCTTTTATAGGACTTTCAAATATGATTAAAAACCATAGTCTACAACCATCACTTGCACCTGTTTTAGGATTTGTAACCACTATTCTTTCCTTACATACCCAATATATTAAGCCATCTGGTGTTTTACCATCTGCAATCTTACAACTAAGAAGACCGTTCTCTAAAAAAGTATTCTTGTGAGCAATGAAGTAAGTTTCTAAATCCTTCTCTAAAGACCTAAGTTTTTTAAGCCTCTTTAAATCAGAAGATATTAAACTGTTTCCATAGTCTTTAATTTCCACTATCCTGAAGAGTTTTAGCAAATTTACCTACAATGTTGGAAAACTCCCCAGATGAGAAAGCAGAATAGTCTTCTTTTGCCTGATTTGCTTCCTCAGTATCACGATATTTAACTAGATTATAGTCTATATATTCCCTATCATTGGTTGCTAGATATGGAAAATCTGAATGAGATAACTTACTTATCTCTGTAGGCTTAAGACCTACATATGCATTGTTTACATCATCAATTGTTTTAAGTTCTAAATCTGTGAACACCTTTCTAAAATCTCCAATACTTTTCTTAAGAGCAAATGTTTTTTTAGGAGAACCGTAACTTGTTTCTCCTTCTATAATCTCAATATATCCCTCTTCTTTTAACTCCTTGAGATAATCACTTAAATCTATTATTGTTGGACCGTAGTGATTTTTCTTGTACTTAAACCCTGTTATTGATTTACCACTAATCTCGTAGCATTCAAAATCACAGAAGTAGAGTAGTTTTTGTAGTTTGGTCTCTGTTAGGTTTGAGTTATTGTATTCGGAAAGGATATAAACTATTAGGTTTTTTAGCTTATTTTTATTCCTTCTCATCTTAGTAGAATATAACAGAATAATTGTGTATTAGCAATCTTTCTTAGCTACAAGATAATGAACTATTTTATCCAACCATTAGTTAATATATTTGTAAAAAGAAAAGTTGTAGAAAATAAGTGAAAAGGATATAATGGTAACAATCATGAGGGAGAATACGAGCCTGCACTTACGAGGTGCTGAGTAACGCCTCCCATTATTTTTGCTCCAACAAAGATTTATCATAAAATAATTGTCTTTTATACACTTCAAAATCCTCAAGCAATTTAGATTGTGTATATCTATTTGGTATTAAGATCGATTGTAGTTTACCTTTCTCTTTCATAAATTTATACAAACAATGAAAATCTCCATCCCCTGAAACAAAAATTCCTTTATCAAATTCTTTAAAAAATATTGCTGAAGAGTAAAGAACTAACTCTGCATCAATATTACCTTTTGGTTTTCCTCCTTGCCCTCTAACAGTAGGTTTAAAGATTATGTCATATCCATATTCCCTAAACTTCTGATACATCTTTTCATTGTTTCTAATATATCCTAGAAACAAAAAAGCTTTGTCAACTCGTAGCTTTTCCGTTAGATATCTATGAAAACCTTTCATATCTAACTTCCAACCATGATAGATAATCTTACCTCTATGGTATATATCTTTTGAAGTACCTAAGTTGAGGTTTTGACTATCTATAAATGCATATATTGTTGGATATTTCTTTTTGGGCACAATTCAATTATACCCAAAGCACCCAAACACAAACAAGCAGAAAGCCCCTCTGGAAGTACATTTTTAATTAATTTTTAATCCTACTTAGCTAATATCACCTTAGAATCATCTCCAATAAGTAGAGTATCTGCCTTAGGAAGTGATTCCTTTGTTGTCACCTCTGCATTCCAACCAATCAAAGAACTGTCTAATCTCTCATGAAGGTTATGTACATTACAATTACCCATCAATATACTATTCTCTATTTCAGCATCTTTAATTACACTACCTTCTCCAATAGATGTGAATGGTCCAATGTATGCATTCTCAACAGTAACATTGTCTGCAATAGATATTGGTCCTCTTAAGATTGAGTTTTTAACAACAGAACCCTTCCCTATCTCAACATTTCCCTCTATCTTACTATCCTTTACCTTACCCTTACACTCATCTAAACACTCTCTTTCAAGGATTAATCTGTTTGCTAAGATAAGATCCTCTGGAGCTCCTGTATCCTTCCACCATCCTGTTACTTCTGATGCTGTGAAGGTATATCCATTCTCAATCAACCAGTTGTTAATTACTGGAGGATAGTATTCTGCTTTCCCAGTACCCTTTGGATCTATTGGTTTTGCATAATCAAAAGCTTTAAATACAGCAGGTGTAAAGAAGTAAATAGCTGAGAGGACTAAATCACTTACAAACTCTTGAGGTTTCTCTACTGTATTTACAATCTTATCATCTTCCATTACTGCAACACCAAAATTTTGATAGTCTGGTCTTCTTACAACTAATACATGAGCATCTGATTTCTTCTTTTTAAAATCAGCATAATGTTTCTTAAGACCACCTGTTAAGATATTATCACCAGCAGAGAAGAGAAATTCTTCATCCCCTATCAACTTTTCAGCTAGTTTAATTGGATACATCATTCCATTTGGTTCTGGTTGTTCTATGTAGTGGAGCTTTACTCCCCTACCAAATCTTTTACCATCTCCAAGTAGCTCAGGCATCTCTTTATCACCCTTGTTAATGTTAATAATGATATCCTTAATTCCTAAATCTACTGCATCCTTGATAATTCTCTCTATCATAGGTCTGTTACCAATGGGTAACATATGTTTGTTTTTAGTATGTGTAAGAGGTCTTAGTCTTGTACCTCTACCTCCTGCTAATATGAGTGCTTTCATATATATGTGAATACTAAATTAATCTAATCTTTTCTCTAAATATCTTTCTGCTTGTTTGTCTGCTACTGGTTTTAGTGGCTCCCACCAATCCTTGTTATCTACATACCACTGTACTGTATCCTTTAACCACTCTTCTACACTCTTCTCTGGTTTGTAACCTAATTCTTTCTCTGATTTGGAGTTATCAATTGCATACCTTACATCATGACCTTTTCTGTCTCCTACATGAACTATGAGTGATTCTGGTTTGTTTAGATATTCCAATACTGTTTTTACAATCCATATGTTCTCTCTTTCACCATCACCTCCAAAGAGATATGTTTCTCCTAACTTTCCATCCTTTATTGACAACTCAATACCTCGTACATGATCTAATACATGTACCCAGTCTCTAATCTGTTTACCATCTCCATATACTGGTATTTCTTGGTCCATCATTGCTCTAGTTACAATCAATGGTATTAATTTCTCTGGGTATTGATTTGGTCCATAGTTGTTTGATGTGTTAGAGATTGTGATTGGTAATTTAAAGGTATGGAAGTATGCTCTGACTAAATGGTCTGATGCTGCTTTAGATGCAGAGTATGGACTTCTAGGTGCATATGGCATATCTTCTGTAAATTTTAATTCTGGTTTATCTATTGGTAATTCACCAAATACTTCATCTGTTGATACATGATGGAATCTAATACCACCATTTTGGAATGCTGCTTCTAGAAGGTTCTGTGTACCCATTACATTTGTTTTAATGAATACTTCTGGTCCTTCTATACTTCTATCTACATGTGATTCTGCAGCGAAGTGTACAATGAGATCCATACCTTTGGTTAGATCCATTACTAGGTCTTTATCACATATGTCTCCTTTTACGAATTCATAGTTTGGATTATTCTCTACCTCCTTTAGGTTTTCTAGATTACCTGCGTATGTTAGTAAATCTAGGTTTACTATTTTATCTTCTGGATATTTTTTCATCCAGTATTTTATGAAGTTTGAGCCTATGAAGCCGGCTCCACCTGTTACTAGGATTTTCATATTATTTAAGAGTAAATAAATTTAGATATCCTAACGATTATAGGGTACTAAATTAATGAGAGGATGTGAAGGGGGAATGTTTAGTTGGAATATAATCTAATTTCAACAATCAGTTACTATTTTTACCTGACAACTTCCTTATACTCTTATTCCCTTTTCTCTCTAAAGACAAAAATTGTGTTCTAGCCAGCCTTCTTAATTCAATCATTCTTTCTTTTTGTTCAATACCTTTTTCAATTAAGATAGCGTTGTAATTCTCCATATTCGCAAGTACTAACAATTCATTTAAACTTGCATAGTCTCTAATATTACCTTCTAGATTAGGGTTTTCATCTCTCCATTCTTTTGCTCTTTTGTTAAACAGTGCAACATTTAACATATCTGCCTCATCTGCATATTTGTAAGACAATTGTTCATCACTTAAATCTTTTACTAGGTATTCTTTAATTGCATCTGTATGAATACGATAGTTGATTTTTGAAATTTCTCTGTGTAAATTCCAGGATAATGACAATCTAGAATTTTCACTTTCCTTTAGTCTTTGATAATCCTTTATTATATACAATTCAAATTCTGCTGAGATCCAAGAAGCAAATTTAAAAGCAATATCTTTATGAGCAAAAGTTCTACCATATCGTCCACCTTTAGTAACAATCCCTATCGCACCTGATGTTTCTACCCATCTTTTAGGAGAAAGAGTAAATGCATTACTGCCTGCTTCAGATTTAATTCGGTCGAATTCGACCGAATTGAAATTTTTGTTGTACAAACTCTCCCATAGTCCTAGAAACTCAATGGTATCTTTTCTTCTTAACCAGTTTTTTATAACATCACTAGGTTCGTAAGAGTTCTTATACCTAGCTATATCAGTTAGGCTAATGTAATCATTCTTATAGTCTTCGGTATATATTTCAATGTTAAAACCTTTTGCTTGGATGGTGTCTTTTTTAATTCTAGACATAATCTCATTATATACAAACTCTATGTTTTGTCTAGTAGATAAGGGTTTCTTTTAATGAAGTGGTAAGGAATTAGAATATCTGTCTAGCATTTAATCCACCAAAAAAATTCTACAAGTTCAAAAAGATATATGTCTTCATTGGTAAAGTGATGGTATTCTAAAAACTTCAAGGCTCTCAAACAGAACAAGTCCTCTATTCTTTGATATAATGAGAGCATTATGAGTACAAAGAAAAAACTTGTCGTCCCAATAGTGTTTGATGCTTTTCATTACTATACAGAAAAACCTCTTTTAAGTTGGGTGTTTGAGATGTACTCGAACTACAGTGTTAATAATAATATGCCACTAATAGCTCAAGAAAACTTTTTTAACCAAGAAATTAATGCATTAAATGAAACATATGAGAAACCTAATGAGGATATTGAAGAAAAGAGAAAAGTAAATGCAGAGACCAAAAAATTTAAAAAATATTCAATAACAAACGAAGAAACACTGAGTATAAGCGGAGGGAAGAGAGCAACACTTAAAGACCAAATCAACTTTATATCCAATACCAATACAAATTACATTGAATTTATCAACAACAAATTAGACAAGATAGAGAAAGATTATTCTCAAAAAGTAGATGCGATACTCACTTGGTATTGGAATCCTAGTCTTGCGAGTATTTCGAAAAAAAGAAACTTACACTTAATTACTCAAGAATTATCCTCTGTTAGAAAGGTTAACTATAGAATGACATTGTCATATTTCTCTTTTACCGATAAATTTGACAATGACTATTGCCTAAAACTATTTCACGAATTTAAAAAGGAAAGAAATAAAAGCTTAAAGATACTATCTAGAGAAGAATTACTCGCCCTACTCCTCTATACTGAGGATTTAAAACTGATAAAAGAATTACAAAAGCCACCTGTTTATGAATTAGGTATATCTCCTCCATTTAAAAATGATTACTTGTACGAAATACATAAGAATGAATCTCTTGACAAAACACTTGCTACTATAAATAAACTGTTCACACCAAATGAAGTAACGATAAGGCATAGGATAGAACCTGACAGAGAGATAGGACATCCTGATTGGTACTTAGACAAATCACCAAGAGCCACCTATTGGATATCAAAATGCAAAAGAATCCTAACATATGTTTCTAATATAGCATTTGATGCGATGTTGCTTGGTAAAACTGTGTATCTATTAAGTGATAATATGCCGTTTTCATTTAAATCTATCAATCACTTCCAATACGAAGATGAATCTGTTGTTGATACCGAATACCTTAACTTTATGATCTTTGGATATTATGTCCCTTGGGATTTAATGTTAAAGCAAGAGTATATAGAATGGCGATTAACAAACCCTCCTATTATTGATATCTACAAAAAACATCAGAATTATATTTTTGATAAAGTTGGAATTAATAATACCAAAGACATCTCATTACGAGAGATACTTAAAACAACACATGGGCTTGAGGAGAAAGAGATAAATGATATTGAGAAATATTCAGAATATGAGTATGTAAAATCTATTGAACAAAAGAATAGTGCCCTAGAAGAACAAATTGATAAGAATAAACTAGAAATTGAAGAGTTCCAATCCTTTAAGAAAGGAAGGATTTGGCAGACATTAGAAAAATATCGTAAGATTAAGAGTAAGATAAAAGAAAAATAAAATGAAACGACTAGATATTCAAATTCTTCTATACTTTTCAAGTAATGACTTGGTAAAATTATTAAAAAGCATAGAAGTCTTAGAAAAAACAAAATTATTAACATATTTTCACTTTGTTGATCAATCAGAAGACACCAAGGAGTTCACTAAAGTCAAAGATATTATTGAACAATCAAAGAAAAACATAGGAGAAAGCATCAAAATCACACTAAATAAGCAACCCAACTATGGTTTTGGCAAGGGACATAATGAAGTATATAGAAAGAACAAAGATTCATACGGAGATTCTTTTATCATATTAAATCCAGACAGTATTATTCATCACAATCTCATAGACAACATTGTCAAATACTTAGAACAACTTAAAGATGTCAATTGGGGTTTACTAGAATTAGCACAGTTTCCAAGTGAACATCCTAAGTACTTTAACCCTCAGACCTTGGAAACAAATTGGATCTCGGGTGCAGGAACAGTAATAAACTCTAAAGCATTTGAAAATATTGGAATGTTTGATGAAAATATTTTCATGTATGGAGAGGATGTTGATCTTTCAATGAGAATGAGGATGAATAAATATAAAATCTTACATTTACCCAATGCTCAATTTACTCACTTGACAAAGGATACCGATGTATCTGAAGAAAGTGATTTTACAAGAATAAACAAACAAGCTGCAGAACTATACTTAAGATATAAACTCTCTACAGATAAAGATGTAGAAAGATATATAAACCTCATTGGTAAAGATGATCCACATAGAAAAGAGATACTAAAGAAGTTCCAAGAAATGAAAAAGACTTTAAAGAAGAGAACCTATTTTAGAAGGTTCATAGACAAGAACCAAGACTATACTAATTTTAGATGGGTAATGTAAATGAAAGGTAAGTGGACAGTTGTACTAAGAACACAAGGAAAGGGTTTAGAGCTAGAATTAAACAATGCTCTTAACTCACTAATAGCTCAAACATATGAGAATCTTTTGGTCTTGTTGATGATACATAGTAATAACGAAAAGATAATAGAAAAAACTCTTTCATTCATCAAGCCTTTCCAAAAGATGCTTAACATCAAACCGATTGTTTTAAGAGATAAGCAAGGTAATAGATCCTACCCTCTTAATGCCGCACTTAAAAACTTAGATTGTGAATATTTATCTTTTTTGGATGATGATGATATCTATTATCCAAATATGGGTTCAACTTTGATAAAAGCATTAGAAGATAATGATAAAACATTTGCACTAGGAAGAAGTATAGATGTTATTGAAAGGTTAGAGACAAACATTGCAGGTGAGGAATATCTCTATACTGTTTCTAAAGCTAAGAGACCTTATCAAGAGTTTTCAAAACCTCTCCTACTTTTAGAAAACTTTATTCCTTTTAATACATTTATCCTAAAAACAAGCTTGTTAGACGGTGTTAAGTTTAATGAAGATATGACATATCTAGAGGATTGGGATTTTCTTAAACAATTAATATTAAAAGAAGAGTTTTCCTTTATACAATTAGATGTACCAATATCAGAGTATAGGAGAAGAAATGATATTACTGATACTTTTAATGAAGATAATTATGAAAAGTGGTTAAAATCCAGAGAGACAACTGACAATCGGCTAAAAGATAAAGAGACAGTCATTAGGATTGGAGACCTCAAACATATTAAAAGTTTTTATGAAAATGAATTTGAGAAACAGAGAGCAGGAATAGAGATAATTAGAAACAATCCTGGGTATAGGATATGGGATAAAGCTATTAACAATAGGATTTTAAAAAATACTGTTGTTAAGTTGGTGAGGAAGGTAAGAGGATTACTCCACAAGTAGTTTCTTCTTTCTATAGAACAACAATAAACCTGCAAGTAAAGATGTTGAAATCACCGAAATTATAATCCCTGCTAACAGATATTCATTCGTATAACTAAGATTGACACTATCCCCTGGCTTTTCAACAAAAATATTCATACTACCAAGAAATCCTTTAAACACCTCTCCTTCTTTGGAATTCCAACCTTTAAAATAGTTATCACTTAAAATAATAACTCCTCGTTCATTAACTCCTGATGTGTCAAAAGACATTTCTCCCTCTTTATAATAATTAAAGGGAACCTCTTGAAATGTCTGAAAAACCTCATTAAACTCTCTTAAATCCCTAGGATTAGTAATCTTAAAGTTCTTTAAATTGTTTTTACATTCTTCATCACTCAAATCTTTACATGAATAAAAATATGCTGTGGAAGTCTTTTCGGATACTGCATGAATCAATAAGTCCCCCTTATCGTGAACCTTTGGGTAAATCTCTTTTTCTGACACCCTAGCAAATATCATGCCTACCAATTCATATGTATTAATATTCCCTTCTAAGGTAGTATCTTTTCTTATATCTTGAGCTGAATAAGCAGCTAGTTTCCAATTTTTAGAATTTAGTATCTCCAAACTTAATTTTGAATTTTCTTCAAGCTTTACTTTTGCTGTTCGTATTTTTAAGTAATCTTCGCCTACACATTTAGAATTGATTTCTAATATTGGTACTAATAATGACTCTCCTTTTTCATCAATAACATTTACTCTAACATCGTTCTTACCAAAAATTTCTTTCATTTCACTATTACACAAACCTCTTAAATGAATATTTTCCAAAACCTCAGGCTGGCTAATATCAATAATATATTTAATAGGTTCTTTTACATTAATATAGTCACTAACATTAGACTGAATAAAAGCTACATCATCTTCAGGGTTTAGTGATGAAGGACCCTGCACAATGTACTTTATCCTATTAAATCTTAAATAATTTTTGATATCTTCAGAAGAAATCCGTACTTTTACTCGATTAAAGAACTGCATTGTACCTGCATGCTTAAACACCCCTTCCTCAATAGGTTGCATTGCCTCATTAAAAGCCTCTGTCCTCCAATCATGCCCTGTTAGTGAGTTGATACCGTAATAGTAATTGGTATTAGGAAGAAAAACTCTCTCTATGGCGAAAATTCTATCTTCTGGTTTAGTGTTTTTTTGTAAATACTCTATACCTTCTGTCATAGGAAAAACATACTCTTCCTTCAGATAAGGTAGGAAATTGGAATTATAAAAATATAAGTCAAAGACAGCAATAAGAGACAATATTACTAATAAAACTTTCTTTATAAGCTTGTTTTTTATAAATAAGGTTAGAAGAAGAATAGTTAAACCTAAAACTGCAACAACTAAGAATTCTTTAGCATCTCTTATTAAAGAAGGTCTATCTAATAACCGCAGATGTCCTGTCAATTTATCAAAATTAATGCTAAAAATTATGGCAATCACAACTCCAATCGCAACCCAAAAGAGTATGATTTTCTGTCTATTCTCCTTATTTTTACATTCTTTCAAAATAATATCAAAGGATAAACATGCTGAAACAGTTGTTAGTAATGGAATTAGAAAGACTAATCTAGTACTAGGAGAAATAGAGAATAGAGGCAACTTGGCAACAATCTCTGTAATGCCCCCAACATTAAATATTAAGAAGAAAGAAAAACAAGTTATAAATAGAAAGTAAAGAAAGAATCTCCTGTTTTTATGTTTAAACAGAATTGCTGGTAATCCAAGAAAAAGGGTAATCAGCGAAACAATACCTGAAGATGTTGATGTTTCAATCCAGTTTGAATCACAAACCCGAGGTATAGTTGTAGCATTACCACAAAAGTTTGGATATAACCACTGAAGGAAATGACTTCCATGCAATTTTTTAGCACCATAACCTTCTCTGTATCTTAAATCAACACCACGTAAATTGGTTAGATTAGGAAGAATACTCCAAGCCCAAATACCTAAAATGAGTAAATTAACAATTGTAAAAAAAGAAATTATCTGAATCTTCTTTTTTTTATCAAAATCCTTATTCGTTAAAACAAGAAAAACAAATAACAGAAAAGAAAAAATCACCCCATACATAATTGTTGATGGGAACCCAGTAGTTATTAGCCATATTGTTGATAAAACATAAAACACTATGTTTTTTACACTCAAGGTTTTCGACAGTCTAACAACAAAGTAGAAAATAAAAACAAGAGCAACAATACCAGTTATTGGTGTTCCATAGATAAATGATATTACAGGCACACTGAAAGCAAAAGATAAACTGCAAAGTAGTGATACATACCTGTTTAATTTTAACTCTTTAAAAAGAAGAGTGGCACCAATAAAAGCTAACACAGGTTTGGCAATAAACAACAAGGTTGCTCCCAGTTGCTCTTTAAACACTTTTATGAAAAACAGTATCAATGGTTCATGAATAGTAACAATGCCCATAATACTCCCAGATGGAGTTCCCCAACTTGATCTGAAACTATACCCACTAGCAATTAATTTCAAGCTGGCATTTTTGACATATGTGAAAGAAGGGATATGAAAGTCTACCCAATCACTTACTATAAAATTTTGTATTCCTGTTAAATTTTCTGGACGAACTTTAGCCCAAGGATACCAAAGATAAAGAAAACTTGAGGCATTTACCAATTCGCCTTTAATGAAAAATTTGTGAAAAAAAAGGATAAATATAACAATAACTAAAAATATCAAACTAATTATTTCTATGACATTTTTGTTCTTCTGATAAAAATTTTTTAATCTACTTAGAAGCTTCATATCTCTTTTTAAAACTTACAATCGTATATAGAGGCACAAACAACACAACTAATACAATAACACTAACACCTCTATCTAATAATGCTAATTGCATAATCTGTTCATTACTAATACCTAGTATATCAGAAGTAATAGAGAATATCCCCTCTCTAATACCTAATGATCCAGGTGTAATACTAACTAACAATGATACTCCTGATAAACAGTTATATAAGATAACATTCATAATACTAGCATCTATACTTAGTGCTCTAAACTCAAAATAGAACAAAGCTATACCTGCAACTAATGCTACTAAAGTTATTACTATTAAAGAAATTAACAACCTTTTATTCTCTACAATCATATTCCAACCTTCTAATATATTCTTAATAACACTCAACACCTTATCTATTACCTTATTCTTACTACCCTTAATCTTCTTAACTGGAAATTTAACAAAACTAAGTACTAACATAGCTACAAAAAGACCCCCAAAGAAAAGATACAAAGGTATAGATGTAATACCATACTTCATCGAAATAACAACTAAGGATATTAAGCCAACAAAAGCATTAACTAAGAAAACAATAATATAATATCCATACAAAGTAGAAACAAAATACTCATATGGAAATTCAAAATTCTTTTTTAAATACACAGACCTAATAACAGCACCTCCCCTCATTGGTAAAAAGTAATTACCTAACGAAGATATGACAGATACATAGAAAGACTCTATGAGAGATATCTTCTTTTTAAATGTTTTCAAAATTACTTTTATAAATACCCCATTAAGATAAAAGACAATACTGTAAGAAATCATTATTCCTACCAAAGGAAGAATTGGAACAGATAATACTTTAAGAAGATCTTCTTTGTTGTTAATGAAATAGTAAACAAAGAAACCTAAAACAGCTATGGTTATGACAATTTTTAAATATTTAAGTAATTTTTTCATTCTATTTTGATATCTTTACTAGAACTATAGTCCAAGGAAGAGGATTCTCTACTCCTACTATTTCAAATCCCTTACTCTTAAGGAATTTCAAAAGAGATCTCCTACCCCAATGCTGTATATGACCAGGAGTGTTACCAAAATCTTTCAAATACTTAAGACGAGCCATATTCAAGATTCTCCAGATGGGCTCTCTTGGAACACCTATTATTACATAATTTCTACCTACTCTCTTAAGTTCTTTTAACGCTTTATCTGGGTATTCTAAATGTTCTAATACCTCTAACAAAAATATCAAATCTATCGATTTGTCTTTTCTTTGTAAATCATAAACGCTCTCTTTAGTCACAACGAAAGATTTACCTAGCTTCTTTTTAGCATTCTTTACATTCTCATCTTCTATATCTGAAGCAGTAAATTCCACATTCTTAGGAAGCATTTCTTTAATTCTCTCGGTAGAGTAACCAGAACCACAACCAACTTCAAGAATCTTTCTGTTCTTCAATTCTTGCTTAGGTATTTTATTAAGTAATATTTCCAGAGAACGAAAATAGTTATCTAGGAGCATATTTCCTATCTTCCCACTATCAGTATATTTGCCTGTAAATTCTTTCATAATATCGAATAATTAGATTAAGTAGACTACTATGTTTTGTTAAGGAAATCAAATTTATCCTTAAGTCTATCATGTGTAAACCTCTCCTTAAAAAGCTCTCTTCCTTGCTTACCAATATCATCTAACTTCTCCCTGTTTTCATATGCCCAAAGTATACTATCTGCTAAATCCTGAGCATCACCTTGTTCTACAAGTAAACAGTTCTTTTTATCTACAAACCCTACATTCTCATCAATCTTACCAATAACAGTGGGTCTACCCATCTGTAGAAATTGACATGTCTTACCAGTAATAACTCTCCTTGCCTGTGGTGTACCTCCAAAAGCACCTCCCAAACAAAGATCTGCAGACTTAATATATTGAGGTAACTTATCAAATTCTATCCATTCAAAGTACTCTACATTCTTTAAAGATAGATTCTCAACCTCATCTCTAAACTCCTTTAATGCTTTTTTATTTCCCCTACCACCAGCTATGATGAATTTAATTGGGTACTTCTCTAAAAGTTTAGCTGCTTTCAAAATCACATCTATACCATGCAAAGGAAGAAATGTACCATAGAAGAAAAGTGTAAACTCCTCTCCTAAATTAATCTCTTTCGTCTTCTCCATATCAAACATACCCTCATCTGTACCAACTGGAATAACTTTAATTTTCTTTTTATCTATACCAAAAGTTTTAGCAAAGAAAGAAGCATGAAGATTAGTATCTGTAAGAACATACTCTGCATTTCTTAATATACTTCTTTCAAGAAAATATATTATCTTTGCTAACAAGGAATTCTTTTGTAATGTTTTCTTTTCATTTACTAAAGAATCATATGGAGACATCATTGCATCAAAAACAAACTTCTTTCTCAGTCCAAAAATTCTATACAACCAATATATCTCATGTCCTCTAAATCCAATTATGTAAATATCTGGATTTACTTTAAATCGTATTTTTAGAAAATTGAAGAAGGTCTCAAAATATCTTATTAACCCTTTTGATTTGTTTCTTGCTTGAAAAAGTTCTATATTCTCTAGACGAGATAATGCATTAATTAAGGATGTTGTTCTAACATAGTTGGGGGCTTTGTAGGAGAGAATATAGCATACCTTACTCTTCATACTTCCCTTTCTTTAATTCATAAAGTATTTTTTCTTGATTAATTCTTACTCTATTAAACATATCTGCTAATAATCCTACTATTACCAACAACAAACCAAATACTAAGAATCCCAATCCTATGAATCCAACAGCCTTGTATGGTGAAAAACGACCTGCTGTAAAATAGTGATAGAAGAGGAATGCTTCAAACCCCATACCTATAAGTAAGAGAATTGCTCCCATACCTCCAAAGAAAATCATAGGTTTGTAATCTCTAACTGTACGAATGATTATCTTTAAGGTTCTAAACATATAGTTCAAAATACTACTAGCTACTCTAGACTTTCTCTCCTTAAAATACTTAATATCTATTGGAAACTCTATCACCCTCATACCTTTAAATACCATATCCATGATTGTCTCTTGAGTATATGTAAACTGACCAAAGAGATTTAATTTGAGTAATGCTTCTCTACCATATGCTCTAAAACCACATGACACATCTCTAAACTTCTTACCACTAAGTAAGGATATTAACCTAGACATCTGTTTGTTTCCCCAGTACTTTGTCTTAGACATATTCTCTGGAATACCACTATGGAATCTATCACCTGTAACCATATCAGCTTCATTTTTTAGTATTGGTTGTATTATGTCTGGTATCTGTTTACTATTAAATTGTCTATCAGCATCTATACTCACTAATATATCCACCCTATTATCCAATGCATACTCTACTGCACTATGGAATGCACTACCTACTCCCTTGTTTGTACCATGACTAATTACATCTGCACCATTTTCTCTTGCAATTTCAACTGTCCTATCCGTACTCCCATCATCTACAACTAATGTTTTAATCTCATCAATACCATCTATCTTCTTAGGTAGGTCTTTAATTACTCCACCTAATCCTTTCTCTTCATTAAGGGCAGGCATGTATATTAGTAGTTTCATAGTATTATGTTATTTTAAAATTATCTCCCAATTCCTCTATATATCACCTTACCTTTTACTAACCTCTCCTTATCCAACTTATTCACCCCATCTACCACCACCTTGATATTCTTCCTCTTAAGTATCTCTTCTGTTAAATCACCAAAGATATCATGATATGTACCTAGTATAACGGCATCTACTTTCTCCAACAAATCATCTAATTCTTTCACATCAGAGATATCTAATGTATGAGGATCATATGATATTACCTCTGCACCCATTTTCTTTAATATATCCAATATCTCTAAACTAGGACTCTCTCTAAGGTCTGCTACATTAGATTTGTAACTTAAACCTAGTAATCCAACCTTAGTACCCTTTACTGACTTCTCTATCTCATTAAGTCCCTCTTGCAATCTAGATACTGTATACTCTGGCATACTGTTGTTAATATCTCTAGCTATCTTCAAGAATCTGTGATCAAAACCTGCTTCCTGTGCCCTTTTGATTAAGTAATATGGATCAACTGCAATACAATGTCCCCCAACTCCCCTACTTGGCCAATGTACCATGAAAGAGAAAGGTTTGGTAGAAGCACCCTTTAGAGTTTCAATTAGATCAATATCCATTGCATCAAAAGATTTAGCAAGCTCATTAACATATGCAATATTAATATCTCTAAATGCATTCTCAACAATCTTTGTAGATTCAGCCACCTTGATAGTAGATACCTCATTAATCTCTGCATCTAAGAAACTTCTGTAGAAATCAGCAATCTCTTTTGTTTTCTCTTTCATTAGACTACCAATATTCCTAGGAATATTGTAAACATTCCACTTAGGGTCACCAGGATTAATTCTCTCAGGACACATAGCTACATTGAAATCTTTACCTGCAACTAACTTACTACCTTCCTCCAAAACAGGAACTAAAATTTCTTCACATGTACCTGGATTAACTGTTGATTCTAAAACAACAGTAGCACCTTTCTTTAAGTACTTAGATATTGTTTTACCTGCACTAATTACAGGTGTGTAGTCTGGAGTATAGTCATCAAGAACAGGTGTAGGTACACATATGATGAAGATATCCGTATCCTTTAACTCATCACTATCTGTTGTTGCATGAAGATCTAATTCATTAAGGTCTCTCTCTGCTAGCTCATCTGTAATGGGACACTCCTTTGAGAGTATTTTCTTAACTTGATCTTTACTAATATCAAAACCTACCACTTCATACTTCTTACTCCTCTCTATTGCAAGAGCTAGTGGTAATCCAACATAACCAAGTCCTACTATTGATACTTTTTTCATATGTGTTTTTTGTAAAATAACTAAGCTATTATATTCCAAAGATACATATTAAACAAACCAATCCGGTGTAACACTCAAAAGGAAGAATGGAATACAAGAGAGAAGAAACATTGTTATGAGTATTACAAAGAACAATATTCTCACATATTTATTCTTAATTTCTCCAATATATTTCACTAGAAGAGTATAGTAGATGAATATTACAGGAAAGATATATCTTCCTTGAAGAGCAAATATCACACCATTTCTGTTTAGATATGTTGGATAGTTTTGTACAAATGCTAGAACGAAGGTATAGAAGAGAAGAACTATTAGTAGGTAGATATCTAACTTCTCTTTTTTCTTTAGATCTTTGAGAAAAAGAAACACAAATGATATTGGATATATTGCAAAGGTAAGATGAAGATTGTGTGGCATAAACATGTCTTTGTGAGCCATAATGCCATAGATCCTATGATTCATCTCCCAAGACCATTTTAAGAAGTATTTAACAGGATTCCACCTTCTCGAGAAGACCATTCCTATCCCCTCTTTACTTAACAACTTTATCCCTGCTGACTGTCCATAGTCCCTTCTAAAAACACCACTGTTCATACATTGCTCAACTGTCATAACTTCTTCACAACGAGGAAAAAGATGTTTGTATGTAACAATATTTTTTCCATACAAGAGAACTACTGGTAGAAGAAAGATTAAAACAAGAAGTACATACAACCAAAACTTCTTCTCCTTCATATTAAACTTCACTTTCTCTTTGATGAGGATACTGATAATTAAGATGAATTCTACTAGAGCAAGTGGAAAAATTGTATATTTTGTAAGAACACCTAAACAAGTAAAGATTGCCCATAACGCGTAGTTCTTTATCTCTTTTGGCTCTTTAAATATCTTCACAAAGTAGATTATTGAAAGTACTGCAAAAAAGTTGGTGAGATTATCATAGTTAATCATTCCAGAAAGAAATTGGAACATAAGGGTGTTTGCTAGAAGGATGACAGGGATAGTGCGATACTTCTCCTTCTTAATTACATATCCTGTTAATTTGTAGAACAGAAGTAGTGCACCAACGGAAGTTAAGAGGTTGAATATTCTTAGAAGATGTAGTTCATCGACCTTAAGGAAATTCATATTTAACAACCTTGCATTGATCCAATGTGCTAGAACATTGGCCGATGTAATATCTCCAAACTGATATGTTGCTGGTGTGTTTTCGGGTACTCCCCAAGTTTCAGAATATGCATGTGCTACATAGAAGTGGTGAGGCTCATCAGGACCAATATTTGTTCTAATATTTAGTGCAAGAAAGAGACCAAAAACAAAAAATATAACTAACTGTACTGTAAGTATTATCTTGTTTATTTTCTTCCACTCTATTTTTCTTTTCTTTTTTTTCATAGCTACTCTCTTCTTATCCTAAAATCTTCATGGGCGTAGGATAGGTTGTCATTGTAGAAAGGGTCCCTACCTCCCATATATTCAATATATTGTGGCCATTTCTTTCTTAATTTCTCTGCATTAACTGTATCCTTCTCTAATTTTTCTTTGTTCTTACTATCAAACCTAGTCACAGATTCATAATGTATGAGTTCTGTATAAGGGGTATATACATTGAACAAACCTTTCTCATCATACAACCTAATTCCAAAATCAACATCTTGATACGCAGGATCAAACTGTTCATCAAAACCTCCCATATCTAAAAAGAGCTTTCGGCTTACCATCATACAAGCTCCTGTAACTGCTAAATAGTTTCTGACATTAACAACACAACCCTCATAACCAAATACATCTCCATCTAACAACCTATGAGAGTGTGCAGCTGCTCCTCCAGCACCAACAATTACTCCTGCATGTTGAATCTTACCATCAGGATAGTAAAGCTTAGCTCCTACACTACCTACTTCTGGTAATTGAGCCCACTCTAACATACTCTCTAACCAATCATCATTAAGAACCTTAACATCATTATTAAGTACCAACATATATTCACCATCAACCTTAGTAGCTGCCCAGTTATACAACTTACCAAAATGAAATGGTTTATCATATTCCAAAACCTTAACACCTTTCTCTTTAATCTCTTCAAAATACTCCTTTGTTTCTTCCTCTTCACTCCTGTTATCAACTATAACTATTTCATAATTTTTATATTTCGTATGTTCCCAAATACTATCAATTGCTCTTTCTAAGTAATCCACCTTGTCCTTAGTTGGTATCACAATACTAACTTTAGGATTACCGATAATGTTAAACTTAATTCTCCAAGCTCCTTCAAAAGGACCTTCTAGCACCTCTCCCTTTAATTTTCTCCTCTCAAGATATCTCTCTAGTACTGCTCTCTGATTCTCGTATGCCCAACTCTTAGCACCACTACCTGCTAAAGCAGTAGAACCTGGATATACCCTCCAATGGTAGAGTATCTTAGGAATATGTAAAACCTTCCAATTCCCTCTTGTAAGATATCTCATTACTAAATCCCAATCCTGCGCACCCTCAGTACTCTTAACAAGTCCTCCTAACTCCTCTACTACATCCCTACGGTAACAAGTAACATGAGTTGTATACATCTGTGCTGTAAGTGTGTGGGGAGACCAATCAGGCCAAAAAGAAGGATCAAACCTTTTACCGTTTTCATCAATCTTATCAAAATCACTGTACATGAATTCTACTTCAGGATGTTTTTCAATACCCTTAGCTAACTCCAACAAACAATTCTTAGATATCTCATCATCACAATCCATAAAGACAACATACTCTCCAGTTGCCAAACTCAATGCATTATTACTATTCTCAATTATATTAATTCCTTCAATATCAATCGTAGAAAACTTAACCTTCTTACCATACTTCTTAGCAAAGTTCTTAAGAAACTCTCTCGTCTCTTTAACATTCTTAGTAGAACCATCAGATATACATATCTCCCAATTATCATATACCTGTGAAGTAATTGAATCCAAGGCTGCTTGTAACATCTCTTCAGACTTATTCCACACAGGAAATACTATTGAAAACTTAGGATTAACCTTAAGTTTCTTCAAATCTCTCTTCATTGATTCTTCGTTGAGATACTTACTCTCTACATTCTCCATCCATTCCCCATATGATATTCTCATTAGCTTAGAACCATCTCCACCAGTTATTACAAATCTCCAAATCTTTTTTAATATTCTCTTGAAGGTATTTAAGATACCATGTTTTTTAAAAGAGGTAATTAGTTGTTTGAAATATATTGGAATTCTACTTACTATCCTCTGAAAAAGTTCAATTATCCTCATATATTCTAGTAGTAACTTAAGTTGCTAAAAGGTAGCACTATATCTATCAACAATATCATTAGGCTCCCCTATCTCATATGTCTTATCTTCCTTTAACCAAAGTACTCTATCGGAATATCTTCTTACACTCTCTAACCCATGAGATACAAACAGTATTGTCTTCTTACCAACAATATCATCAAAATATGCAAAACATTTCTTTTGGAACTCTCCATCGCCTACAGCTAATACCTCATCAAGTACTAAAATATCTGACTTAACTCTAATTGCAATTGAAAATGCTAATCTAACCTGCATACCAGATGAAAACTTTTTAATGGAAAGGTCTTCAAACTCCTTGAGCTCAGCAAAATCAAAGATATCATCTACACTCTCATTAATTTCTTTTTCGGTAAGACCAAGAATTGTACCATTAAGATATACATTCTCTTTTGCACTAAGATCCGGATTAAAACCAACACCTAATTCCAAGAAAGGAACAAGCTTACCATTAACATCAATTTTACCTCCATCAGGGATATATATTCCTGATATTAACTTTAACAATGTAGACTTACCTGCACCATTAGGACCAATTACACTAAAGAACTCTCCCTTTTTAACATCAAAAGAGAGATCTTTAAGAGCAACAAAGTCAATCATCTTCTTCTTTGCAAAAGGATTTACAAATCTCTCTTGCAAAGTAGTAGGAGAACCATGTTCTGGTATTCTAAATCTCTTTGTTAAATTTGTTACTTTTATTGCTACATTATCTTCCATATTTTTAAAAATGTTCAGCTACTTTTTTAATATGTTTGTTAAAATATATCTTCCCAAGAATTACTAAAACTATTGAGACAGCCAAAGCTAGAATGACAAACTTTAGATCTGTAACTTCTCCAAATATTAATGCTTCTCTTACAGCTTTTACAAATCTTGCCATTGGGTTGTAGTAGACAATGAATCTGTACTTCTCTGGAATCATTTCAACTGGGAAAAATACCGCACTAGCATAGAAGAGAAGTTGTAAAACAAGCTCCATAATATGTTGCAAGTCTCTTACATGAACAAGCCATATACTGGTAAAGAAGGAGACACCGTAAAGAGATAGAAACATGGTAAGACCTATGAGAAAAACATATGCAAGGCCAATTAGACTGATATTGATTTTCAGTATTAATGCCACTACAAGTACAATTAAGAGGTTAATTGAGAAGTTAATAAGTGCCATGCTTAGAGAGCTAGCAACTACTACATCTCTTTTGAAGTTGATTTTAACAATCAACTGAGCTCTTTCCATTATTGAACCCATACCCCAAATCATACCTTCATTAAAGAATGTATATACTATCAATCCTGAGAGAAGATAGACGGCATATTGTTGCTGTGTAAGACCTCCAACTGCTGATGCTGTATGTGAGAAGATTAGGAAGAGAATGAGGAACATAAAGAAAGGTTTAAGAAGAACCCAAAAGAAACCCAAGATAGAGCCTTTGTATCTCATCTTGAAAGTTGTTTTTACAAATTGTTTGTAAAGGTCTAAATCATTCTTGTTCATTATTTCTCCTTTAAAAATTCTTTTAAAGTAATTCTCCTAGAGTATATCATTTTCCATACTAACCAGTTAAAAAGATACCAGATTACCTCCCTTATTGCCACCCAAATACCCTTTCTACTCTGTATGCTTCTAAATCTGTTTTGCATGTTCATGATGTTCCTCTTTCTAGTACCTAAACTTTTAGAAGATGCCATATGGTCATGATATACCTCTGATGTTCCTACGTAGTAAAGTTTATACCCTAAATCCCTAATCCTAAGTGAAAGATCGATGTCCTCATAGTACAGGAACATATTAGAATTGAAACCTCCTACTTTTTCAAAAACATCCCTTTTAATTAAAAATGCTCCACCCATGAGTGCATCAACTTCCTCTACTACATTGTATTTAGGTTTATCTTCTTCCTTATCGTATCTATCATATGCCATGTAGTGATCATCAACCTCTATTCCTGCAGAATTAATGATTCTCTTCTCACTTCCTACCTTTTCTTTAGAATACAAAACCTTTGGACCAACTGCTCCAACATTTTCTTTTTGTAATTCTTTGACTAGATTGTCTAAAAATCCTTTGGGTACAGAGATATCATTGTTTAGGAAAAGGTATGCATCATAGTTGGGATACTCCTTAACACCCAAATTATTTCCTCTACCAAAACCTAAGTTCTCTCTACTCTCAACTATCTTTACAGAAGGAAATTCTTGTTTAAGATATTCAATACTACCATCTACAGATGCATTATCGACAACTACAATATCTGAATCCTCATATCCATTCTCAACAACAGAGTGAAGATTCTTCTCTAGAAGGTGCTTTCCATTGTAGTTTACTATGACTATTAGTATTTTCATTGACCCATTATACCCCAATTACTTATCAAAACAATTAAAACTTGTTAAAATTAAGATGTATTTAATTTTTTATTTAAAATATTAATGAAGAAAAGATTTTCTTTGTTAGTCCCAATACTGACAATGTTCTTGATCTTCGGAGTGTTTGCACCTAAGAGAGCAGATGCTGCAGAGTTTTCCTTCGAGAAAGAATTTGTTCTAGAACAGGAAGAGAGTGTTGAGGACAATCTTTACATCTTCTCAGATAGTGTCGATATTACTGGGAGAGTAAATGGTGATCTTTTTATCTTTGCTGAAAAGATAAAGATGGATGGGTATGTTACAGGTAACCTCTACACCTTCTCCAATACTGTTGAACTTGGTACTAAGTCTAGAATACTAGGTGACCTATACACCTTTGGTTACAATGTTAACATGGATGGTGAAATCTCAGGGAAAGCAACAGTCTTTGCTTATATGCAAAAACATAATGGATCTACTTTTAAAGATCTAACATCTTTTACTGCTCAAAGTTTAATCTCAGGCAAAGTGGGAGATGACTTGAGAGTGTTTGCTGGAAAAACAGCAATTGATGCAAATATTGCTGGAGAAGCTATAGTTATTTCCGAGAAGTATGAAATAGATGAGAAGAAAGTTGGACGAGAGATTTATGACGCTAAGAAAATAGATGAGATTGCAAAAAGTCAAGGTTTTGATAAGAGCAAACAAGAGAAAGAGCCTACTCAGCAAGAGAAATTCTTAAAGACTTTCAAAAATACTGTAATCTCTTCGACCGCATTACTCTTAGCAGGAGTTTTCCTCATATACTTGACACCTGTTAAGACAGGAGCAATTGTAAAGAAGATTACTGGCTCTACTACAGAGTTTCTAAAGAGTTTTGGTTTGGGTATTGCAATCTTCCTATGTGCTGGAATTCCAGTCGTAATGTTATTTGTGACTGTTGTAGGAATGCCAATAGCAATGTTATTACTTGCTTTCATGGTGTTCGTAGGAATATTTGGTAGACTCTGGGTAGAACTTGCTATCGGTTCTGAGATACTAGGTCTATTCAAAATTAAAGAGTACAGACCTTTTAAGTCTCTACTCATAGGTAGGGTTTTATCTTCACTAATTTCATTTATACCAGTAGTATCTGGTATATATAGTTCTGTTTTAGTATGTACTGCAATGGGAGCATTTGTAAGAATGAAAGCAGATGCATTAAAAGTACAAAAAGAGATTAGTAAGAAAGCAAAGGTAGTAAAGAAGTAAGGTTACGGAAATAGAAAAAAGGGAGGTAGAAATACCTCCCTTTTTCTTTGTTATAGTTTTTAATTAACTATTCCAAGTACATTGCAATTGCTCTTTCGAAATCTGCAAGAGGATATGCACCTCTAATGAGAACACCATCTATCTTACCATCTTCACCTATTTTACCAACAACGAATCCTGGTGTTCCCTGAACTCCTGCATTTGAACCATCCTCTTTGTTTGCTGCAAGCTTATCTTTTATCTCTTGGCTTGCAATACAAGCTTCATAATCACTTGCTTTCAATCCTGCTTTTTCTGCTTCACTTCTAATCTCTGCATCGCTTGTAATATCAAACATCTTTTCAAAGAATGCTCCAAACTCATCTCCTTTAACTGATTTAGCAACACACTCAGCTGCAAGGGCAGCGTTGTAACTTAAACCACTTTCTCTTAATGGAAATGATTTGAAGACATAGATAATCTCTCCTTTATCAACATATTTTGTTTTTAATTCAGGATATACTTGCTCTGCATGTCGTTTACAATACCCACACTGGAAATCACTAAACTCAACAACTGCAACTTTCGCTTTACCTTTGTCTCCGACATATGGAGACTCTCTTAGAACAGTAGAAGCTTTCTCAAATTCTTCAGAAGTTCCTGTATCGCTTGTAACTGTTTCTTTACTTGGAGAAGTAGTATCTACTTGATTTGTATCCTTTTTAGTAAAAGTTACTAAGACAGCGATGATTACTCCTACTACTATAATTGCAATTGGAATTGCAAAAGAGTCCAGATTAATTACTGTCTCTTCATCTTGCTTGGGCTTTGCCATAGTTTGTTTTATAATATATTAGATATTTTTGAACAGTCTGATATTATATAGTAGATGGGAATTAATTGGAATACAAAAAATATACCTGAAAGAAAAAAAGATGGAGGAAACTCTTACTGGGTAAAATTAATCGGTATAGCTATTGTTGCTTTTCTTCTTTTTGTATTGGGAAATTCATTGTTAGAGAAAAGGAGAGAACAGAAAGAGAACAAAGAGAAGGTTGATATTGTAGAAGAACAAAAAGAGAAGGAAGAAGAAGTTGTTGTTAGAGAATACAAGAGACTAGAATCTTTCGAAGTTATTGATGGACAGATGGCATACATTGCAACTGAGGAGGGACTAAAAGAGAAGGATTATCCTAGACCTATTGTTATCTATAATCACGGTTCTACTTTTGTAGTGAATGACAAGGAGGATAACCCCCTACTTAGTGACCTTAGATTGTATGCAGACACTTTCGCTAAAAATGGTTTTATCTTTGCAGCTTCCAATGCTCATGGTGATAACTGGGGGAATGCTCAGTCTATTGAAGATAACAGGAAGTTAGTTGAACACATTAAAACAAATTTCCATGGTTCTAAAGATCTCTATCTTTTAGGTTTTAGTATGGGTGGTCTACCTACTATGAATTTTGCTCATGAATATCCTGAGAATATTAAGAAGATTGCTCTGTTAGCTCCTACTTCATATGCTTCTAATTGGAACAAGAAGAGAGTTGAGAGAATTATGGATTTGGATATTAAGATTTGGCATGGTGATAAGGATGTGAATGTACCCTACTCTATGTCTAGAGATTTTGTAGCAAGATTAAAGAAAGAAGGAAAAGAAGTCCCTATTATTACATTAGAAGGTAAAGGACATTTTGATATTGATACAGAGTATATTGATAATGTGTTAGAGTTCTTCCAAGAGAAGTAATGAGTGAATTTCTTGTAGTTCTTCTTGTGTGAGTTCTTGTCTAAGATGTTTTTCTGCAGGTATATCTGTATCTTTGTATACTGGCTTTAGGTGTATATGAATATGATGTACTGATTGTCCTGCTTTTTCTCCACTGTTTTGCTGTAGTATCATACCTTCTGGATTTAGTTTTTCTTTAAGAACTTCAGCAATCTTTTTACTCTTTGTCATTAATTTACTAAATAGTTCAGTAGGAATATCATAGATATTTTCAAAATGTTCTTTAGGAAGTACTAAGAGATGTCCTTTACTAAAAGGATTGATATCTAACATAGCAAGGATATCATCATCTTCATAGACTCTATATGAAGGAATTTCTCCTTTCACTATTTTACAAAAAATACAATCATCCATTATTCTTTTATCTCTATAGCTGTTGTTGGGCATGCATTTGCAGCCTGTTTAACCTTTTCCTTAATTGCTTCATCCTCTATTGGCTTACCTTGATATTCTGCTTTAACATCAACAGTACCATCATCTTTCATTTCAAATACTTCTGGACAGAGAGCTACACATGATCCACACATTACACATGCATCTTTTTTAATTGTTACTACCATTTTTATATTTATTTATATTAAATACTTTTAAAGAATACACTGTTTTACTTTTCTTTTCTACTTCCTTTAAGACCAAATTTTCTAAACATATCTTTTTCTTTGGTATACACTATATCATCTCTTTGACCTTTGTATACTGGTAGTGTGAAAAAGAAGGTTGTACCCTTACCGACTTGACTCTCTACCCATATTTTACCATCCATCATTTCTATTAAAGCAAAGACAACATAAAGACCTAGACCTGTTCCTCCTGGACTTACTATTGGATTCTCTTTATCCTCATTAATATATTTTTCCACCCTATGGAATTTAGTACCCAGTTTAGGTATTTCTTCCTCGGGGATACCTTTTCCTGTATCAGTGACACTTACCTTTACATATTCACCATCATTTTCTGTTTTTACAATGATAGAGCCTTCATCTGTATATTTGACAGCATTACTAACCAGGTTGTCTACTATCTCTACTACTCTCACTCTATCTGCAAATACATCTTTGGTGTCATCATCTATATTAGATATTAACTTAAGTTCTTTTGCTTCTGCTTGATATTCATATGCATGTATAACTGTTTCTATCTGTTCTGGTACAGAAACTCTCTCTCTGTTAAGGTCCATCATTTCGCCTTCTAGCTTAGCACTAGAGAGTAATGTGTCTATCAACCTTATTTCATTTTCAATACTATTCTTTATCCTGTCTAAGTATTTTTTGAAGTTTTTAGGATTACTATGTATATATTGTTCTAACAGAGATGCATTTAGTTTTACCACAGTGGCAGGTGTTCTTAATTCATGACCCATGATATCTAACATATCTCTTTCTTTTCTTCTAGCTTCTTCTAGTTCTAATACTGTTTGTTGAAGTTCTTGTGTTTGTTCATTTACTTGTTGTTCTAAAGTGCCACTAAATTCTTGAATTTCATCATATAATATTGCCCTTCCTATTGAAATACTTGTATTATCAACCATTCTCTCTAGTATCTCTATCTCATCCAAAGCTAAAGGATATCCATCCTCTCTATAACCCAAAATTAGCAAACCATTAAATCTAGTCCTCGTATTAAACGGATATAGTACAGCGATCTTATGTTTATCCATAAAATCTAACACCTGAATTATATTCTCAGGTATTTCGCTTCCTTGTAAAATATTCCCTTTTCTAACCTCATCAGCCACAATCATATTCCCAAGCCTTGCTTTGCTCCAAAATTGAACAATATTCAAAAGATCTTTCATTGCGAAATCGCCTGATTGAGGGTATGAAAAATATTTCTCTGTAAAACTAACTTTGTCAAACAACAAAATGCCAGATTTAGGGATATTGAATAAAGCTTTTACACTCCTTTGAAGATTAACTAAAATTCTATCCATTGTTAACTCTACACCACTAACTTGCAAGAAATTCCTTTCTACAACCTCTCTTTTTTTTCTTGCTTTGTCAATAAAATCAAGTAGCAGATCCATCATTTTTTTGAAGATGTAGAAATAGAAAGCAGTGAGTAATAGTGCAAATACAAAAATAGCAAGAAATCTGTCCGAGTTTAAATAGTAACCAGACTTTAAGAAAACGGTAAAGAAAAGCAGAGAAAAGTATATAAAGACTAACTTTAATATAGACACAACAACGTTACCAAGAATGACAGGAATCCTAACAAATCTACTTTGGAGAATAGGATATGCAGCTCCAATTGTAAAAGGAATAGCAAATAGTGGTCCTAGAACAAAATACTTTGTGTCTCCTGTCATTATAGGAATAAAATAGTCTACGATCACTAAAGGAACCATCATAAGCAGAGCACCAATGATATAAAATCTTACTTGAGCTTTTTCATATCCAGTAAATGCTTTACTTTTAAATAAGAAGTATGGTGCTATTAAAAGAATTCCTAAAACATTCGGCAATGTATATATCCAGTAATCAGGTCCCATTTTAGCTACAGAAATAAAACTGTCTGGATAGTGTACTACACTATCTATAACAGAGTTCTTAACTAATAGAACATATATACTTGGAATTAACGTTAAAACAATAGGTATAACGTAATACATGAGTTTTCCTTCAATTTTCCTTGGGAAATAATAAGCAAAAAGTAATTGGGTAAATAACATACCGTAAGAAGACACGTATACCATCTTCAACCATATCTTTGGAGAATATACAATCGGATTATTATAAAAATAGGTTAAGATAATCCATACCGCAATAGAAAAGACGTTCAATGCATAGACAATATTATTTGATTTTCGCGGATTTCGTAACAGAACAAAAACACCCAAAACAATGTTAACCACTGCAAAAAACAAGGTTATTATGCCTATGATATTTATATTCATATCAAAAATCTTTAATTTTTATTTAACCAGAACTCTACTTCTTCTTAAAACCAAAGGATCTTGATGCTTGCACATTCTCAACATTGTAGCTCCATCAACTTCCCCTTCTGGACCAGAATAAATATCTTTACTTACTTTTGTAAAGCCAAAGTCTTCATAGTTCAAAGGTGACTCTAACACTTCAGCAACCATATTATTTTTGTCTACTGCATCTAACATAGCTTGGTGATAATCAAATGGAGTCGTTTCAACCTCCATATTTATCTTAGACAAATCTGTTGCTGATTTTATTGCTTTTAACACCTCACTAAACATCTTCCTGTCAGTCTTAAGCAAGTGAGCTAACCAAGTATACATCCTTGCAGAACCATCAGAAGAAACTTTGTCAATAAGAATTTGATTGTTCTCATCTACACTGAATCTATATCTATGCAGATAGTTATAAGGAATATGAGGAAAATATCTTTTAGAATACTCTCCAGATAAATCCTTACCTACAGAAGCCTTTAAAATTTCTTTAAGATGTGTTACAGGAGAAATATTAACCCTTATTTCAGAATCCAAACCAAGAGTACCTATATATAAACCTCTTTCACCTTTATTTTGTAGAACATTAGATATAATTTCTTCTGTCGCTGATTTATCTATATATTGAAAACCATTATCTACAATCAATGCGTCAAATTTCGTTGAATTAAACGAGTCTTTCTTAGATGCAGTTATAGCATCACCAATTTGCAATATTATTGTTTTATCCTTCTCTAGAAGCTCCTCTGGAGCATCTCCATTAACTATATGGATCTCATACCTATCTTGTTCTGGTAACATTTGATTCCACACTTCAAAGTTCAAAGCTCCTACTGCAATAGAATCTGCAGATAGATCCGTTGCTAACAAGTTTGCAGATACACCCATTTGATATAAACGAGCAATTAGACTTTTATCAGCAACAGATGCACCACTGAAGAAAGACCTAATGTGAAGTAATTTATCAGGAGATTCTGCTTTTAAGTCTGCTAAATGAACCGCCATTTCATCAGTATACCCAATAATGGGTTCAATCGTATCCGTTACCATTACACGTCGTAAAACACCCATAACATAAGGCTCACTTTCAGAAAACTTCATCCAGCTTTCCAAATGAAACCCAGCTTCCATCATTTTTTCTTTTAATTCCGTCGATACTGAAGCAATTAAACGTGTTGTTTGTGGAGACATAGTATATGGATAATCATGTGCTACAAACTTCTTGTACTCTTCGTCCCATGCTCTATCATGCGTATAACACTCTTGTACAAACTCTGGATTTATTTCAATCCTATAACTAGACAGCCCATCCTTATACTTTTCCACTACTAAATTGACCATGTTATCTTTCTCTTCCCATTCAGAATTACTGATATAAGTTTCTTGCTCCATTAATAAACAACAATTAATTTATATAAGAATGAACTTTTAGTAGTCTAGTATATCTCCATCAAAAGCGGTTAATAGCTCAAGATATATACAAACTAACATGTATACAATATCTCATAGATTAGAGAAAAATACAAACAAATAATGGAAATCTTTTAACCCTTGATAAAGAGTACTAATAGAGGAATTAAGAATAACAAGGAGTAAGCTAATATATACTTATTACTTTTCTTTTCTGTTTTATTCATATTCTAAACCATCTAGGTAAAGCGATACCATTCTACACATTTTTTTCAGCTTGTCAAATACGGATAACATACTGACCATCCTCTTTATCCAAAACCTCATACCCCATCTTTAGTATTTCTTCCCTTAAGACATCTGACCTCTCCCAATCCTTATCTTTTCTAGCTTTTTCCCTATCTTCAAGAACTATTTTTAAATCTGCAATCTTCACTTCAGACCAATGTACCTCACTTTTCTCTTTACTCCCTTCTAATACTGTTTTCTTCAAATCTAATCCTAAAACCTTATCAAACTCAAAAGCAGTAGCAACAATGTCTTCTGACTTCAAATCAGATTTAATAAGTTGATTTAAAAGAGCCAGCATCTTAGGTGTATTAAAATTATCTGATATGGCTTCTTTAAAGTTATTCACATATTCTTCATTTATATTCCCCTCCCTGCCTTCATACAGTTCTGTAAGTGTTTTTACTGTACGAAGATATACTTTCTCAGCTGACTTCAAAGATTCTATACTAAATTTCATAGGCGATTTATAACTAGATGTCAGGTAGTACCATCTCAAACCCATCAAATCAATACCTAGCTTCTCTATCTCTTCTAAGCTTAATGCGTTACCCTTACTCTTAGAGAGTTTCTCATCACTTGAAGAATACACAAACTCATTATGAAGCCAATACTTAACCACATCGTGTCCAAATGCTCCAACATTCTGAGCTATCTCATTTGAATGATGAACTGATACTAAATCTGTTCCTCCTGTGTGAATGTCAATTTTCTCTCCAAGTAGTGTCCAACTCATAGCCGAACATTCGATATGCCAACCAGGAAAACCATCACCCCAAGGAGAATCCCAATGCATCATGTGATTCTCGTACTTTCCATATCTTTTCATCCATAGAACAAAATCTGCAGGATTTTTCTTGTAAGGGTCTTCTTTGACTTCTTCTCTCACGGCAATCTGTTTCTCTTCTAATTTCTGACCTGAAAATTCAAAATATTCCGGAAAGGTTGAAACATCAAAATACAGAGCTTGTTCAGTTTCATAGGTATGACCATTTTTCTCGATTAAAGATATTAAAGTTATCATTTCATCTATATAGTCAGTAGCTCTAGCCCAACCTAATTTAGCCCATTCTTCTTTAGACATATTCTCAACATCTATATTTTCTTCTATGGAAGAACCATCTGGATTTAAAATATTTACTTTCCTAAAACTTTCAAGAACACGAGAAATATATTTATTAGCAATTTCCATAGCTGCTACATTTTCTTTTTTAGCCTGTCTTTCAATCTTGTCTTCCCCAAAATCAGCATCACTAGACATATGACCTACATCGGTGAAATTTACAACTCTTTTTAAGTTGTACCCCATATACCTAAGAGCTCTGCCTACAACATCAAAATTTAGAAGAGACCTTAGATTTCCTATATGTACAGTATTGTAAACTGTAGGGCCACAACTATACATACATACTTCCTCATCTTTATAGGGATCAAAAGCAACTTTCTGCTTACTCGGTGTATTATATATTTTGATTGAAATTGGCTTTTCCTTCTTCATATATTTATTTTATTGAATTATAAAGCAATTTAAGATTTTTCTAAAGGTTTACAATTACAAACCAATTTCATCACTAATCTCATTTAGAGAGTCAACAGCTATCTCTATAAACTCTTCTAACGATATACCTACCTTCTCAATATCATATATTAAGTCTCTTCTAACAGCCTTCGCAAAATCTTTTTTCTTTAACTTCTTCAAAACACTCTCAGTAGTAACCTCTGATATCTTCTTGTTAGGCTGTACCAATGCACATGCTACTAGAAAACCAGACAAGTTCTCAGATGCAGAAAGTGCATAATCCAACCTACTCTCTCTCTTCTGTTCAACCTTAGGATTATCTTCATAGTGTGCTTTAATAGCATGATACATATCTTCCGGAATATCCTCACCTCTAACTAATCCTTCCATCTCTAATATTTTGTCAAACTCAACAACATGTCTCTCTGGATCTTTATCCACATAGTCATAGTCAATATCATGTAAAAGACCTGTTAATCCCCATAATTCTTCATCTTCTTTAAAATGTTTAGCTAAAGCCCTCATAATCTGCTCACTCTCCCTCATATGCATCTTAAGCCAAGGTGTAGAAATATATTTATCCATTAACTCCACTACTCTATCTCTGTTTATCATTATTTTTGTAAAGAAAAATTATTTAAAAATTATACACTAAAATACATTCATGTACGGAAAATGGTCGGGGTGACTCGACTTGAACGAGCGACCTCTTGTACCCCATACAAGCGTTCTAGCCATCTGAACTACACCCCGGTTCCATATTATACACCAAAAACTCCACTAAACCACTTCTTAGTGGTACATATTTACATGAGAATATTACTCTTAATACCTCTACTTAATCTCAAGAATGACCTGATTCGGACTAAGACCAGCACTCAATCTATACTCATATTTCTCAGTTAAACCAGTAAAGAGATAGCTACCAGCACTATCACTACTAGCTGTGATTTTAAATGGTAAAGCAAATGTCTTACCTTTTCCACCTACCTTATCCATTTTAACATCCTCAAAGAGAACAACTAAATCGCCATCATCATTCAAAGATGCCTTAACACTTGGAATAGGTGTACCTGAAGCTGAAACTCCCCATACAAACTTCATAACTCCACCACCTGCACTGTATGAGTAACTCAAAAGAGATCCCTCACTACCTCCTTTAATCTCCTGATCCTCTCTGGAGAACTCTTCACTACCTAAATCAACATCAACATCTCTCTCTCCTGGATACTTAACATTAAGTACCACTTTCCACTTACCATCAGTATCACCTTCACTAGCTGTCAACTTAAACACTGTCTCATCCTCTACGCCAACCTCATATATACTCCTCTTCTCAATCCCAGAAACTGCTCTGTAAAGTTTAGTAATACCATTAACATTAATATCTCTCTTACCTTGATATGGTATACCACTACTATCCTTCTCAATATTGTAAAAATCAACTCTAACAACTCCTGAAGTAGCATTGTATGTAGCTACTGCATGTGGTTCTTTCTCCCCACTTAATGTAAAGAGGAAGCTGTGATAACCATCCTCTTTAGAGTCTGTAATACTTTCTAAAACAAATAGGTCTTCCTCATCACCTAATTCACCAACCTCTTGCTTGCTTGAAGAATAGCTGGAGAAATCCGTATCACTCTCAATTTTAGATACAACTTTCTTCTTACTACTATCCTTCTTGTCATCTTCAAAAACTTCTTTTACAAGTTTTCTTTCCTCTTCCTGTTCCTGGGTTGTATCCACAGGTTTCTCATCAACATTCTTGTTCTTAGTCACAATGTAGGCAACTAATCCACCTACAACAACCAGAATGATTAAAATATATATGTAAGATTTTTTCATAAGCTTCTATATATAATTTAACTTATTATTAAAATAGTAGCACAATCCATTTGAAATACCAAACATTTGTGCTACTATATTCATATGGCAAAAGTTGTTGAAATAGTAGATGGAAAAGAAGTCGATAATAACATTGGTAAAAACAAGACTGAAACTGTTACTACAAAACCTCAAAAAGATGTAGAGAAAAAAAAGACTGAAGAGAAAAAACAGAAACACCCAATACTTAGAAAAGTTGCTTTTCCTCTTGTTGCAATTTTAACACTGGTAGGAATTGTAGCTTTTTACTACTTTGGAATATACAAATTAAAACCAACACATCCTTCTAATGTAATAAAGTTTAATTCTAGATACATAATATCGCAATCAGATTCTTCAAAAAGAAAGCTTCCATTACTTTCACAACCCAAAGAACCCAAAACAGAAGAAAGTCCACTAAATGGACTACTCTTTACAAAAAAAGAGATGGATGTACTAAAGAAAAGAAGACCTGTTGCAGTGATGATTAATAATCATTCTGAAGCTAGACCACAATCTGGTTTAAACAGTGCAGATATCGTCTATGAAACCAACGCAGAAGCAGGTATTACTAGATATTTAGGAATATTTTGGAGTTCTGCTCCAGAGAAAGTTGGCCCAGTAAGAAGTCTCAGACAATACTACTTGGAATGGGCAAGTGAATATGACCCTCTACTGATAAGGGATGGTTGTGCTGAGAGTACAGACCCAAGAGCAAATGCCTGTGGAAATGTTGGAGCATATGGGATTAAAGATATTTCAACAATTGGAGCATGGAGATGGAATGATGGAAGAAGATATGCTCCTCATAACGAATATAACTCTATCAAGAATGCTTGGGAGTATGCTAAGAGACAAAATTGGGATTCTTTCCCTGATATAAAAGGATATGAATTTAAAAATGATGCCAAAAATGAAGAACGAGGAAAGAAAACAATGGTTAAGACTGTATTCCATATGAGATTAAATAATTCAGGAAAATATGATGCCATATGGACATATGACCCTGACACAAATTCATATTTACGAAAGATTGGTGGAGTAATAGATGCTGATCAAGAAACAAACTCACAGGTTTATGCAAAGAATGTAATAATACAAAAAGTAAATACTCGTCCATCTACTGATGGTACTGCAAGAATAGTGATAGATACAATATCACAAGGAGATGCTGTTTACCTTCTAGATGGAAAAGTTATTAATGGTAAGTGGAAAAAAGGTTCTAGAACAGAAAGAACTCAGTTTTTTGACAGCTCTGGCGCACCAATGAAATTTAACAGAGGAAGAATATGGATTGCTGCCATTTCCCAATCTGATGGGAAATTTGATATAATAGAGCAGTAATATTAAGAACTAAAGGAAAGATGTTAAAGAACCTTTTCATTTCTAAAGTGAGAATTAGCATATTAGATGTGTATATGTCTAATATTGATTCTGCATATCATGTAAGAGCTTTGGTTAGATTACTAGATGAAGAGATTAATGCTGTAAGAAGAGAATTAATTAACCTAGAAAAGGCAGGCATTCTCAAATCAAAGAAAGAAGGGAACAAGGTTGTATACAGAGTAAACAAACAGTGCCCTATCCTTTGGGATTTAAGAGCTATTTTCTATAAAGAATCTAAAGTTGGCAAAGCTATTTTAGATATCACAAAAGACATTGAAGGGATAGAGGTAATCGTTCTCACTGACAACTTTATCAAAAACAAAAAACACGAAGAAGATACAGATATAGACTTCTTGTTCATAGGTACAATGAAAGTAAAAGAGTTACTAGCTGCAGTTGTGCAACTAGAGAAAGACTTAGATAGAAATTTACGCTTTAGTGCAATTACAAAACAAGATTTTGACTTTGCTAGAAAGAAAAAAGAACCTTTCTTAATAAATGTCCTTGAAAATGATAAAATTGTTCTCTTTGGACAGATAGCTGACCTACTCTAGAAATGAAATTGAAAATTCGATTTAAAAAACCTAATTGGCAACTTTTCTTAAAGTCTTTTCTACTTACTCTACTTTCAGCAATATTCATAACATCTCTTCTTGTAGCACTACCTCTTACAGAAAAGATATCAGATAAAGTAACTTTCAATCTTAACACTAAAGATTCAAAATACTGGTCTAAGGAATATAACCTTGTCTTAGATACAAAAGAAAAGAAAGATATAAATAAAACAAAAGAAATTCTTTTTAGAAGATTAAAAAGATTTGGTGTCGAAAGAGTTGCAATACGAACAGAGGAAGGAGATGAAGAAACATCAATATTAAAGGTTACTGTAAACACTTCAAAAGAAGAAAGCTTAGTTCAACAATTAATATCAACCAGACACTATTACAAAATTGTAACTAGAAAAGATGAGGTTAATTTCGAAGATGAGGAGAATCCATATGCCATAATATTTGGAGAGAACTACAATCCAACAGATTTAGATTGGGATATGTTTAGAAATGTATACATACCGAAAAACAAACTTAGAACAAATGATGGAGAATATAGATACTTTGCAGTTTTTAAACAGAAACAGAGTAAAGATAAAGAGTTAAGAACTTTTCTTAAAGAAAATCAAGGACAGATTGTAGGTATGCAAATTGACTTCTTTGTAACACCTTTCCTTGTACCTGAATTCTCAGAAGAAATGACTGCTACTCCAGATATTACAATACCTGTCTATACAGAAACAGAAGAAGAAACAAAAGCTCTTAGAATTCTTTACACATCTGGTAAGATACCTGTTGAATATTCAGTACAAGGGGAGAAGAGTTTAGATGTTAATATGATTAAATTAGACCATGTTAAATTAACTCTATCTTTCGGTATTGCAATTATCACAACATATCTCTATCTCCTACTCTTCAAACACCGATCCAAGAAGACATTGATCACATCATTCCTAACAACACTACTTACAATTACATTCTTCCTTTCATACCTTAAACTATCCCATATTCCTGTTGATACATTCCTACTTGCAGTACAGTTAGTTCTAATTTCAATATTTATACTTGCTATTGTAGAGAACAGAGATGCAGAGTTACTACTAGTTATTGGAGGTGTTGTAGTTTTTGGAATAATTGCACTTTTAGGTACCGGTTTCCTATCTCTCTTTGCTCAAGCAATGATTGCATTAATTGCTTTCTCAAAACTAGCCTACTTACTCACAGATTGGTATTTAGATAATATTAAAAGAATTTAGAAAAAGATAATATGGGAATGTTTAAACATATATTTTACAATTGGACTTGGTATCAAAAAATCAGTTTAACTTTAATGTTCTTGCTCATAGTAGCAGCCATTCTCCTAGGTATCTGGATATTGATAAGAAACAAGAAGTATATATTCTTCACTCTCACTTCATTTACAGCAGCAACCATTATCACAACACTCGTCCTCCTTCTAGCTAATATTATTTTCAAAATTCAAATCACATATATCTTCCAACTCACCCCAATTATAGTATTTGTAATCAACTTCATATATATCAGCATGTCTGTAGGATTTTTCATATCAAAGAAAATGATGAAGAACATCAATGTTGAGA
The DNA here is from genome assembly GCA_012842045.1 of Candidatus Dojkabacteria bacterium. GTDB lineage: Bacteria > Patescibacteriota > Dojkabacteria > SC72 > SC72 > UBA5232. Next base: position 29,764 of record DUTP01000002.1, on the reverse strand, counting down.
AATTACAGAAAGAATTTCTAAAAGATTCTTTCTTAATCTCAATATTTGTTACTCTAATGAGTCTTGCACTAATCTTTTTCCTAAATCAACCAGCTACTACTTTCATTTTGATTACTAGTGTAATAATAATCCTTACCACTTGGGTAAATTACTTCCTTTTCCCACTTTTTTTCAAACAGAAAAATGGGTAATGTCTCAAAACAAACAGAATATCGTAAAAAGCCAATAATTGTGATTGCTGGATGTACAGCTAGTGGAAAATCTTCTGTTGCTTTAGAGTTAGCAAAACATATAAATGGAGTTATCATCAATGCTGATTCAAGACAGGTCTACAAAGAAATTTCTATTGGTACAGCAAAACCTGTTCCTGAGGAAATAAGGAATGGTATTTGGTATATCGATAACATTCCACACCTACTCTACTCGTACATTAGTGTAAAAGAAGAATACAATCTCTATCGATATCAGAAAGATGTTTTTAAAATACTAAAAGAATTACCAGAAGACATTACACCAATATTAGTTGGTGGTACAGGACTATACATAGATTCTGTTGTTTTTAACTACAAACTTCAAGAACAAGAGAAAAATTTGGGAAAAGAAAGAAGTGAGTTAGAAGATTTAGATATTACAGAATTACAAAACATTGTTGGAAAAGAGAAGTTAACGAAATTAAACAGCAGTGATCAAAATAACCCACATAGATTAATTCAAATAATTCTTAAGGGGTCTCTACCTAGTATTGAGAAAGGTCCAGAGTTAGAACATAGATATTTTTTCTTAGATATACCAAAAGATAAATTAGAGAAAAATATTGTAAGAAGAGTAGATGCAATGTTCAAATCAGGTCTAATTGAAGAGAATCAAAAGATTAAAGAGGAAGGATTAGATATATATCCTGCTCTAAATAGTATTGGATATAGGGAATTTAGAGAGAAAGAAGATTTGGATGAAATAAGGGAAGATATAATTACCCATACAAAGCAGTATGCTAAAAGACAGAGAACTTGGTTTAGAAGAAACAAAAATATTATCTATGTTAAAAATCAAAAGATATTCTTGAAAACCTTAATCCCTAAGAACTAGAAATGCTCATTTCAACTGAATACTTTCCATCCTGTGATTTAACTAAATCTATACTATCCACCGAAAAAGAGATATCACTTACTTTTAGTTTTTTAGTAAGAACATTTAAATCTTTCACTATATTCAAATATTCTTGCTGTGATACATCTTTATTTACTCTTCCTAGTGTAAGGTGTGGAATGAAATTGATATCCTGTTTACTTTTCAAGAGTTTTTTGAGTGTTAAATATAGTCCTCTCATCTCCTCTCCACCTTCCAATAAATCTAGATATATTAATTGCCTAAATTTTCTTGAGAGACCTAACTTTATAGAATTAAATCTTATCTTAAACTTCTTAAAACTAAATTTTTTAAGTAGAAACTTGTAATACAGTAATTTAATTGGTGACGTATCAGCACTAAGAAAAAGTAATGTTACATGGTACTTTCCTGCTTCACTCCATCTAACATTAATTCCTAAATCTTTGAATACATCCTTTACACCTACTACTACAGTAGCTATTTTTGTTTTAATTTCATCATCTGGAAAAAAGCCAACAAATATGCTCATTGTTTTACTTAGATATTTTACTTAAACCATTCATAAATGGTCTTAGAACCTCTGGAATTGTCACACTACCATCTTCATTTTGGTATGTTTCAATGAGGCCAACCATTAATCTACTTGTTGCTAAACCAGAGCCATTTAGGGTATGTAAGAACTCTATCTTTCCATCTGCTTTCTTGTACCTCATATTACCTCTTCTAGCTTGATAGTCCTTAGAATTGGAGACAGAACTGACTTCATAGTATGTATCCATAGATGGGATATATACCTCAACATCATATGTTCTTGCCATACCAGCAGAACAATCCCCTGCGGCTAATTTTACAACTCTGTAATGCAAACCTAATCCAGCAACTAACTCTTCTGCAATATTTAGCATCTCTTCAAAACTTTCCTTTGACTTTTCTACAGAAGTATATTGGAACATTTCTACTTTGTTAAATTGATGCATTCTAATTAAACCTTTTTCATTAGCTCTGTAACTTCCTGCTTCTCTTCGATAGCAAGGTGTATATGCAAAGAACTTCTTTGGTAAATCACTCTCATTTAAGATATCTCCTCTGTAGATATTGGTAAGGACTGTTTCTGATGTAGGAATTAAGCATAGTCCATCTTGAACCCAATATACATCATCTTCGAACTTTGGTAGTTGTCCTGCTGTATATGCTGATTCTCTTACTACAAGATTAGGAGGTATTATCATTTCGTATCCATTATCTAAGTGTGTTGAAATGAAGTAGTTTATCAATGCCCATTCTAGTTGTGCACCTAAACCTCTGTACATAGAGAAGTTGTTTCCAGAAACTTTTGATGCTGTTTCAAAATCAAAGATTCCTAAATCAACACCTAGCTCTACATGGTCTCTAATTGCAAATGCATATTCTGGTTTTCTTCCAACCTCTTTTACAACTTCATTGTTTTCCTTACCACCAGAAACTACATCTTCATCTGGTACATTTGGGAGAACCTCTAACTTAGATTTTAGTTTTTCATCTGCTTCTTTTAATCTTGTTTCTATTTCTTTTACTTCTTCAGATAGTTCTTTGAGTTCCTTTACTAATTCCTTAAAAGCATCACTTCCCTTATCTTCCTTAGCCATTCTTTCATTAAAACTATTTTGCTCTGCTCTTTTTGTATCAAACTCTGTTTGTAACGACTTCTTATTTTCGTAAAGAGATATTATTTCACCTAGATTGAAATCTTCTGGATTCATTCTTTTGAGAAGACCTCTTTGAACTTCTTCTTTGTGTTCTACTATGCGTTTGATATCTAACATATCTGTTTTTATTAATTTAGTAAGATATGTCTATTATATTACCATAACTAGGTTATATCAACGACCCAAGGGCTATTTAGCTAAAAAGAAAAATATTATTTAACTACTCTGGTTTAGTATTAGACTACGGTTCTAATACTCCTTCAGATTTCCCATTAACTTGTATTACAACTTTTTTCACTGTTGGAAATTGTTTAAGTGTATTTGTAATCTGTGATCTAATCCTACTTGTTAAACAGTTTCCACCTACTCCTTCAATTAGTTTCTCATTGAAATCTACATATGCTACTCCATCCTTAATATTAATAGATTTTAATTCTGTTCCTGAAGGAATAGAAGTGTAAAATCCTTTACTTTTCTCTATTGTACTTGGTCCTTTAAGAAGCTCATTTATAGATGCTTTACCAACAGCTACAACCTCATTGATAGTTCTTTTAACCTCATATGTTACTTCACATTTCTCAAAATCAGGATCTTTCTCACTATTCCCAAAGAAAAGTTTTACTACTGCTACCTTAGGAGTTTCCTCTACAACCTCCTCTACAGAACATTTCGATGTAAATTTAACAGGTATCCTGTACTGATCATCATTCTCTGGCAAACCAGATGGGTTAGCATTCTTTAAAACAATCTCTCCCTCACCAATACACCCCTCCTTGCACTCAATCTCCTCAGCAAATTCTAAAATCTCTTTCTCTGTATAGTCATCTTTGCTTTGTACAGAACCTGCTAATACTTCTTTTCCATCTACAATGATTGAATATGAAAAGGAGTTTTCAAAGAACCACTCTCTTGGCATTTTACCAGCTAGAGTAAACTTACAATCTATCTCACTATCAGGTAAAGGACTAATTAGTTCAAAACTTACTCCTTCATCTGTCTTGTATAGACCTTCCTCTGTAATCTCTTCATCGGTTCTTGTTGGTGATTTACATATTACTCCTTTTGAATAGAGATAATATGCACCAAGACCTACAATGAGAAAGAGAAGAACAAACAAGACTATTTGTAAAACCTTGTTTTTGTTCATAACTATTTTATTTAAAAGTTATATTAATACAGTATCACAAGTTATTTATGATATCAATTAAAGTGTATAGAAAATATTGCAAGACAATCATTTTAAATGGATGGTATAATGAGTCATGTCTTACAAACTATTCAAAAAACTTGTTGAAAGGTCAAAAAACATATTAATTCTGACTCATAAAGGACCAGACATTGATGCTTTCTCTAGTGCATTACTTCTTAAGATAAGTTTAGAGGAGATATATCCTAAGAAGAGATTTGTCTTTCAAACCAAACAGAGTCCTACAATTAGGTTGCCAAGAATGAAGGATATTGAGATGGTAGACAGATTAGATTCAACTGGTTTTGATTTAATCATTGTAACTGATGCCGGAGATATTAGTTTGTGTACTGGCGATGAAGATAATATTTCTAACGATATTCAAAAGATATATATAGATCACCACGATACTTTTTTTAATTATGTACATGGTGAAGTTTTGATAAACAACAACATGAGTTCTGCAGCAGAAGAGGTTCATGAACTTCTTAAGAGTGTATATGGGAAAAAATTTAAACTAGATGAAGAGAAGGCAGAGTTAGTACAGTATGGAATAGTTGCAGACACTGGTAGATTCCTTTACGATGTCACCACTCCCAACACACATAGAGTATTTGCAGATGCCAAAGAGATAGCTGACGTGGACCTTGAGGACTTTGCATACAGGAACTCAAAATTCCCAAGAGAAGCAACACCTGCCATTATTAAATACTTAGAGTCATTAATAATTGAGAAAGATATGGCATATATGTTTGTAAGTAGAGAAGATTTAGAAAACAATGATGAATTAAAGAAAGGAGCCAGTACAGCACAGAGCTTCTTGAGAGATAAATATCTCCGATTTATACAAGGTGTACATTGGGGTTTTATCTTAAAACCAGATATGAATATTGAAAATGTTTGGTTTGTTTCATTTAGAAGTACTAAAGGATATCAGGATGTCAAGGTAATAGCAGAAGAGCTAGGAGGAGGTGGTCATACATATTCAGCAGGTGTACAGATACAGGCTACTTCATTAGACGAGGTTCTAGAAAAAATATTAAAAGTCGTTAGAAAACACCTATAACTCAACAAAAACATTTGACACATTTCAATTTCACCTGTTACAATAGTCTTTATTAAACATATCCTCTATCAATAATGGAAAAGAAAAAGCAGGAAAAAGAAAAACAGGAGAAATTATCTCCAAAAGAATTTATCAAAACTGTTGGTTGGATATTTAAAACATACTATGAAATCTCTCCCAGTAAAACCATATTACTTTTGATAACAAGGATTCTTAGAGATTTAAGAGGTTTAATATATGGAGTGTTTTTTGCAAAAATAATTGACCAATTAATTATGGTAGCTTCAAGTGAGGCTAAAGATTTTAGATTAATGATTCCATATCTAGTAGCTTTGCTTCTCTACTACATTTTTGTCTCTGGACTAATTGGGAATATATATCAATACTCTTACAGAGGATTAAGACAAATATCTCGAAGCAGATTAGAAATTATATTTGCACAACAATTGAATTACTTAGGTGTACAAAACTTAGAAAACCCAGATATATTAAATCGTATAAACAGAGCTTCACAATGGTTACAAGACACATTTATGGTCCTTAATGATACTGTTGTGTTCATCTCCAACATTGTTCAAGTAATTGTTTCTGGTGTTGTAATATTCTCCTTCTTCCCTGTCATGATTCCGGTACTTTTAGGATCTATGATTATCAGATTCTTCCCTGATCAATATTTCATGAAAAAGGATTTTCACTGGCAAGTAGATAATTCGGAAAAAAGAAGAATTGCATGGTCATCCATAGGTGCTGTACAAAATGCATCTAGTCTACAAGAGATTAGTATTGTTGGAGGATATGAGTTCTTTAAAAAGAAATTTGATGACTGCTTTACTTGGTTTAACAATGGAATGTTAAAAATTTTCAAAGAGAGAGAAGTTACTAATTTCTTCCTTTCTGCTTTAGATTCAATAATTGGTGTTGTCGGATATGGTGTTGTCTTCTATAACTTCGTACATGGGAAATTTACAATGGGAACTGCCTCCTTTCAAATGAGAGCTTTAGATACATTTGCAGGTTCTTTGGACAGTATGTTAGCTTCCATCACATTTATGAATGAGTTCTCAGTAAAGATGAAAGATCTTATTGCTCTCTTCGAGATGAAGCCTGCAGTTGAAGATGGAAACATCAAGCTTCCATATTTAGACACTCCTCCAGAAATTGAATTTAGAAATGTTTCTTTTAAATATCCAAAAGCAAAAAAATACGTGTTTAAGAATCTAAGTTTTAAAATTGACAGTGGAGAAGAAGTAGCTTTGGTCGGACATAACGGTGCTGGAAAGACTACAATCGTAAAACTCTTAGCGAGAATATATTCTGTAACTAGTGGTGCAATTTTAATTAATGGAATCAATATTAATGATTTATCAATAGATGATTGGTACAAGAACCTTGGTGTACTCTTTCAAGAATTCAACTTCTATTCACACCTTAGTGTAAAGGAAAACATTATCACTGGGAAACCAAAGGAGAAAGTAGACGAGAAAAAGGTCATTGAAGCTGCTAAGAATGCAGATGCCCATGAATTTATTATGGAATACAAGAATAAGTATGACCAGATAATGACAGAGAAAGTAGAAGGTGGTATTAGACCAAGTTCAGGACAAGCCCAGAAGATAGCAATTGCTAGATTCTTTTACAGGAATGCTCCTCTTGCTATTTTTGATGAACCCACTGCCGCTATAGATGCTGTTTCTGAATACAAGATATTTAATAGAATATATGATTTTTTTGATAATAAAACAGTAATCATTATATCGCATAGATTTAGTACTGTTAGAAATGCTGACAGGATTATTGTTTTAGACAAAGGAAAGGTTGTAGAAGAGGGCACACATGAAGAATTAGTAAAGAAGGATGGAATATACAGTAAATCATACAAATTACAGGCGGAGGGATATAAGTAGGTCAATAAATAAGAAATAAGGTTACCTCATCAGTTTGTATGTATACAGTAAGGACTATAGATGTTTTTTAGTAGATTTTTAATATACTAGAGGTTAAACAAAATTACATTTTAGCTACTCGCACTAGAATATTTCTTTACATTCCACTTCCAAAACAGGTTAGCAATAAAAATAAGTAGCATTGATATACCTAACCCTATCAACACAAAACCATAGCTAAACTCTCCTCTAATTATATTTGCAGGAACAGTAGTTAGGAATGCAATTGGTATAACAGTATAAAAAACAAAACCCAATGAACTACCAAAAACATCCATAGGATACTTAGTTAACCCAAGAAGTTCCTTAGCTATTGAAAGAATCCCATTTCTAGGATTTGAAATAGTAAAACTAGCAAAGAAAAGATATATAGCATACCAAATAAGTAATGCCACACAAATTGCTAATATACCAACAAGAACATCCAACAATTGTATATTCCCCCATTCTACAATTATGTAATAGATTATTAATATAACCCCCGATATTGCAGTAATGAAGTTTGTAATGAAGAAATCTGAAAATGAAGCATACCAAGATGAAGAGAGAGGTTTAAGAAGAATATAGTCAAATTTCCCCTCAATAACTTTAGATTCCAAATACAAAAGATTCGTAGAAAAAACCGACCAACCAAGATAGTTAAGAACATTCCAAATACCAATAACTAGATATGTCTCTGACTTATTCCACCCAGCATACACTTCACTCTTTCCAAACAGTATATTCAACAAACCAATCTGTATTCCAACAACAAGAAGAGTCCTAAGAATTCTTACAAATATATCTGTTTTGTAAAGATAACTTCGTTTAAGACCACCCTTAAAAACATGTCTCCATACATTCCAATAATATTTTATCCCCCTACTATATTCCTTCTGCTTCATATCTCTTAATAGCTTTCTTGTAAATTAATTTGTAAGAAAAATATAATACTGTAAGCCATGTTATCCCCATTAGAAAACCTAACAACATATCTTTTGTTTCAATATCACCAATAAAAACCTCTACTGGAAATGATAGTGTATATCTAAAAGGTAGAAGAATGAAAAATTTCCTTGCTACACCTGAAATGAAAGCTAGAGGTATGAACTCCCCAGAGAGAAGTGATGCCACATTGTAAAAAAATATTCTAATACTATCCATCTCTTTTATCTTAATAGCAGCTAATGCAATAATATTCCCCATTAAGAAACTAATAGAAAAACCAATAACAATTGCAATTAGTCCTAAGAAAATTGAAAGAATATTAAAATTCATAATCCAAAGATTACTCTTCCATGCAATTAATATTCCTAAAAGAAATGCAGGAAGGAAAAGTATTACTCTTAAAACATTACCCCCAATATTAATTCCTAAATATTCTAAAAGATAGTTAAATGGTTTAATTAGGAAGTTAGAAAACCTACCATCTAATATATTTCTAACACCATGCTCTACCGTGTAGTCTGAAGTAAATTTACTAACAAGCATAATTAGAATGTAATATGTCACAACATATCCTTGCTCTACATTGCCATTAACTTTTGCAGAAGTTAGCCAGATAAAACAGAGACCTAGTATCTTAAGAATATCTGCAAGAATCCAAGCAACCATTTGCCCTCTGTACTGGAACTCTCTAGAGAAATACATCTGTATCTCCCTACTTAGTATCTTTCTGTTTTTGTTCTTTTTTCGATTTAATTTCATCTTCTAATTGTTTTACTTTCCACATAAATAGCCTAGATTTACTCTCTGCATTTGGATAATCAGATACAAAACTCAAGGCTGTCTCTAGTATAGCTCTGGGCTTGGTTTTTGCCCATTTGATATACATAGTTAACCTTTTTTTATCATCTAACTTACCTGCTAACCTTAAACCATAACTTTGATGTTCTGTAGATACATACTTCCCTTTATCTCCAAAAAGTTTCTTAGGATTTGTTTCTAATGTGTCTAAATCAAAGAGTTTAGATTGTATCTCTTTTTCACCTTTTTTCTTTTTTTCTTTTGGGATAGTTTTTTTAAGTTGTGAGAGTATATCTTTTATAGAATCCATATATAATTATATCATTTATATAGAAATTCTTAGATTTGATAAATAGATAAAAATCGGTGGATTAGAAAAATAAAAAAACTAGAAACTACCTGAAGAGAGCTTCTTAAAATTTAATAACTTTATAACAACTCCTGAATACTCTCATAACTTAATTCTAAATCAAAAAACTTCTCAAAAGCTTCTTTAAACACTCTTTCTCCTCTAACATTAGGTAATAGTTTGATAAACTTCAAAACCTTCTCTTTTCCAAACTCCTTAATCAAACCCTCTACTACAAACCCAGACTCTTCATACACATCTGTTCCTCCTTGTGAATAATAATTAAGAAATTTACTTAACTTCTTTGGTCTCTTCTTAGTAGCTAACTGACCAGATGAATATATTGCAAAACCCTCATTTAGCCATACGGGGTAATTGTTCTTAGCAAATATATTATAGAAAAGATGACTAAACTCATGTTTTATAAGAGAGAAATACTCATCATCTGAATATTTATGTGTACTCTCTTTCTCATAACTCTCTGGAGATAACATAAGCACACCATTTTCAAAGGCTGATGCTACAACCCAAGGTTCTGTCTTAAAACCATTCAACTTATCATAATCTTCCCTACTATCAACAAGATAAATAAAAGGGGTATTCCTATTCCAATTAAGCTGGTAGAATTCACTTAACTCTTCCATTGCTTTCTTGTAGAAAGAATCTATCTTTTTACTATTAGATTTTTGGAATTGAAGTTTAAAAACTTTTGACATAGCTTTTTTAGAAACTACTTCTTTTTCTTCTTTGTATCCTCAAACTTTACTTTATCTTTGTAGATCTCCTTAGTTAGATTCTCAACCTCTATTCTCATCTGTGGGAAGAATGTTCCCTCTCTTGCAGTAACATCTTCCATAAACCAGAATATCCTTTCACTATGACCATATCCACTAACAGGTGGCATACCATACTCCAACATCTCTACAAAATCTATATCCAACATATGTGCTTCCTCATCTCCACTCTCTCTTAATGCCTGTTGCTCTAAGAATCTTTCTAATTGGTCTTGAGGGTCATTAATCTCTGTATATCCGTTACCTAACTCACTACCTGCTATTATCACTTGGAATCTCTGTGTTAGTTCTTCATTATCCTCATGTGATTTAGCTAATGGTGAAATGAACTTAGGTTGATTAACAAGAAATGCTGGTCCTGATATCTTAGTCCTAATATCCTTCCAAAGAGTATCAATCATTCTATTCCTATTCACCTCCCCACCCATCTCAATATTATTCTTTTTTATTACATCTAATATTTTTTCATCACTATCCTTGAAAATATCAATTCCAAAGTGATCTTTAATTGTCGTTGCATAGTCTATCTCTTTCCATTCATCTGCTAAATCAAACTTATGCCCTCTTGTTTCAAATTCTGTCTTTCCATACACTTTCTTTGCAATCTCTAAGAACAATTCTCTTACTAATTTCATATTGTCTTTGTAATCAGCATATGCCCAATACCATTCGATATCATAGAATTCTTGAAGATGTTCATCATCCATACCTTCATTTCTAAAGTGTGGACCAAAAGTATATATCTTTTCAAAACCTGCACCTATTAACCTCTTCTGGTACAATTCGGTAGAAATTCTAAGATAGAATTCTTGGTCAAGTGCATTATGATGTGTAATAAATGGTCGTGCATCTGCTCCTCCTGTTACTGGTTCCATAATTGGAACTTCTACTTCCATAAAACCTTCTTTTCTCAAGAAATCTCTCTGTACTTGCCAAAACTTAGCCTTCCTTTCAAACAATCTCATCTTTTCTGGATGAATAACTAAGTCTAAATATCTTCTTCTAAATTTCTGTTCCTTACTCTTAAGTTCTCTAGGAATTGGTCTAATGGCTTTAGAAAGTAATCGAATACACTCTACCATGATAGTAATCTGTCCCGTTTTGGATTTACCGATTGTTCCATATACTTCAACAAAATCAGCTAAATCCAAAAGTGAAAGATGTTCCCAACCCAAATACCCTTTCTTCAAATCCTCAACCAAATTATCTTGCTTGATCATTATCTGAATATTCCCAGATTGATCCCTTATATCACCAAAAACCAACTTTCCATGTTCTCTCCATGCCATAACTCTACCCACTAAACATGTCTCCTTGCCTTCATATTTCTCAAAATTCTCAACCACATCCCCTATCTTGTCTTTCCTATGCGTTTTTGCAGGATATGGGTCAATCCCCAATTCTCTGAGTTTCTTTACTTTCTCAATCCTAACATTTCTTTGTCCAATTAAATCACTTGTAATATCTTCCATAGAACTAAATATTTGAAATGAATTTCTAGATTATATCATAATATATTGATACGGTCTGCAAATTTCCACTTATCACACAAGCAAAACTTTCTTTTTTACAGAAATGTATATATTTATACAAAACACACCTTATTCATGGATTAAGATAAGGTCTCCTTTCTCAAAGTTTTCATAAAGCCATTTAGCATCATCAAACATCATTCTAATACAACCAGCACTCTGTCTAGTTCCAATATTTCTAGCTGGCTCATACCACTTAGTACCATCTTCATTGTATCCCCAAATCAAAGCATGAAGACCATACCAAGAATCTTGTTTCTTGCTATAGTAGAAAGCCATCCAGTAAGGCATATACTTACCTCCTGGAGCAATAGGTTCTCTACCCTTATCAACTATTGGGAAAACTCCATACACCTGAAAACCATAGACAGGCCCAGACAATGCTATCTCTTTGATAATCTTTCCTTCCTCCCAAACATATAATCTCTGCTGTGAATTATCTATTTCAATATATTTATCTGCATACTTTCCATCCGTACCTGCTGTTATTTTATAATCTAACTCTATCTTAATATTGTTTATTCCAGCTAAATATGCACTATTAACCTTATCAAAAAGAGAATTATAATTAATTACCTCATCTTCAACTCTAGCTAAAAATTCTCCCTTACTATTCTTTACAACAACCTTTTGACCATACTTCGATTCAAAATATGGACGAACATTAGTTTCTATATACTTCTCAAAATTATACTTATCTAACTCTTCCCCTATTATCAAACTCCTAAAATCATCATTAAAAAGATTCCTACACAGATCTTTTAAGCATATAGATAATGAATATACCTTATCTCCCACTACAACTTTTCCTACATCTTTAAGATCAGAAGTAGATATAGGGTTTTCTTTATCTTCCAAAAAAACACTTTCTACCTCTTTACTCTGCGTACCTAATACTCTTCCCGGATTTTTTATTGTTTGAGATAGGAAAAAAAAGACAGAGATTGGAACAGCAATTAACCAAACAAAAACCACTGTGATAAGATGATTTAATGGTATTACAATTTCTCCTAAGGTTCTTTCTTGCTTCTTCATTGCTAATTAAAATATATTTGAAACAGAGATTGATTGCAAGAGAGATAGTATACAAAAGATATAAATTTAGTTGGTTTAGTTAAATGTTTAATATATAATGGTACTCATGGAAAACAAAAATACACTTGATAATATAGTTGCCCTTTGTAAGAGAAGAGGAATAATATATCCAAATTCAGAGATATATGGTGGTATAGGAGGTTTCTATGACTATGGTCCTGTTGGTGTTGAAATGTTAAACAACCTTAAGAGGTATTGGTGGAAGAATATGGTTGATAAAAGAGAGAATGTAGTTGGAATTGATGGAACAATCATTACACATCCTAAGGTTTGGGAAGCATCTGGACATATAGATAATTTTGGTGATGAGGTTGTAGAGTGTAAGGGTTGTCACCAGAGATTCAGACCAGAAGACATTGAAGATAAATGCCCTAATTGTGGTAAGAAAGAATTTACTGAACCTAGAACCTACAATCTTCTCTTTGTTACAGAAGTTGGTGTGATTGAAGGTTCTAAAGTAAAAGCATATCTAAGAGGTGAAGCATGTCAGAATATATATTTGGACTTTAAGAATGTTGTAGATAGTACAAGACAACAGATTCCTTTTGGTATTGCACAGATTGGTAAGACTTTTAGAAATGAGGTTACTCCTGGAAGATTTACATTTAGATCAAGAGAGTTTGAGCAGTGGGATTTACAGTTCTTTGTACATCCTGATGATATGGGAAAATATTTTGAATACTGGAAAGAAGAAAGAATGAAGTTCTACAAAGAACTTTACAGAAAACACGAAAACCTTAGATTCTATCAACATCCTAAAGACAAGTTAGCCTTCTATGCTAAAAATGCATACGATATTGAATATTTAGCTCCTTGGGGATGGGCTGAGAATGAAGGAATTCATTGGAGAGGTGATTATGATTTAACTCAACATATGAAGTTCTCTGGAACAGATTTAACATATACTGATCCAATTACAAATGAAAAATATATTCCTAACATTGTAGAGACCTCCGGTGGTGTTACTAGAACATTTCTTTACCTACTTCTTGATGCATATGAGGAGGAAGATTTAGGTGAAGGAAATATGAGGACTGTACTAAAGATACACAAAGATATTGCTGCATACAGAGCTGCAATATTCCCACTTGTTGGAAACAAGGAAGATATTGTTAAGAAAGCTAGAGAAGTATTTGATCTACTAGCTGATTCTCATAAAGTTGTATGGGATGGTAGAGGCAATATTGGAAAGAGATATAGATATCAAGATGAAATCGGTACACCATACTGTATTACTATTGATTACGAAACACTAGAAAATGATACTGTCACAGTAAGAGACAGAGATACTATGAAACAAGAAAGAGTAAAGATAGAAGATTTAAATCTATATATCTCTTAGTCTATTTTCACAATCTCGTAAGTCACTGGTTTCTCTCCAACATTAACATCTATCTTATCTCCTTTTTTCTTCCCCAAAAGAGATTTGCCAACAGGTGATATATCAGAAATCTTATTTTCAAGAGGATCGGCCTCAACATCTGAAACTATTGTATATTTCACAGTCTTACCTTTCACCTTCACTGTAACTTCAGAACCAACCTCTATTTTATTTCTAGCTTTGGTCTTTTTAAGAACCTCTGCATTTGATAAAGTGTCATTTGTTTCTGCAATCTTCTGATCAACTTTTTGTAGCTCAGTAACAACAGCATTGATAGAATCTGTATCCTCACTTACATCATGCAATCTTGCCTGTTCTAAATGTTCTCCTAAATCTTTCTTCTTTTTTATCAACTCTTGCAATCGCTCTTTGAGAGATTGAAGTTTCTCTGCAGTTATTGATATTTTATTGCTCATATCCATATTAATTTAAATTTAAATGTATTAAGGACAGAAATTGGAACTGCATAGATATTATACCATTTTCTTGTTCGTTTTTCGGTACTCCTCTATTTCCTTATGATTACCAGACAAAAGAACATCAGGAACTTTCCAACCATTAAAATCTTCTGGTTTTGTATATTGAGGATACTCTAGAGAATTGTCATTGAAAGTCTCTTCTTCTAAGGATAATTCATTGCCTAACACTCCTGGTATTAACCTAGTAATCCCATCTATTAATACTAGAGCAGGAAGTTCTCCTCCAGAAAGCACATACTCTCCTACTGAGAATTCATAGTTTACTAAATAGTCATGTATTCTCTGATCAAAACCTTCATATCTTCCACAAAGGATTATCATGTGTAAGTCTTTTTCTTTAGAGAATTCTACTAGTTTCTTCTGTTTTAGTTGTTCCCCTTTTGGTGTTGTAATTGCAACTAAAGTATTTTTCTTTTTTAATTCCTTTATTGCATTGTATATTGGTTCTATCTTCATTATCATTCCTGGACCTCCTCCATACGGTGTGTCATCTACTGTTTTGTGTTTATCAGTTGTCCATTTCCTTAGATCATGAACATTAATTTCAACAAGACCTTTTTCTCTTGCTATTCTTATTATTCCTGTATTTATATATTCTTCTATTGTTTTAGGAAATATTGTTATTATGTCAAATTTTGTCATTTAGAAACCTTTTTAATATGAAATATTAACCATTTCTCTCCCTCCCTATCTATTATATCCCCTTCTAAAACTTCAAAATTTACTAGATTTAGTAAATCTTCAAATTCTTCCTTTTGGAAATACGAATAGTGTCTTCCTGTTTTTTCATCGACTTTCTCACCTATCCCTTCTTTCAGGGTTATAAAGCCAATGCCTCCATCTTTAAGTACTAATGATATACATTTTAATGCATCGACCATTTCATCTTTAGGAATATGCAACAGTACAGCAGCAGCCCAGAATCCGTCAAATTTACCAAGAGTTAAATCGAGTTCTTGTACTGGTTTGTTAAGAAAAACAGCATTAGGATTTCTTTCCTTTGCTATTTTAAGAAGTTCTTTAGATGCATCAGTTCCTACATAGTCATAACCTAGATTTATGAGGGATTCTGCATCCTTACCTGCACCAGCACCTATCTCTAAAACTCTACCTTTTGGGAGATATTTATGAAATATTTCCATTTGATCTTTCCACCAAGATTCTTTTTCATATCCTCCGTGAGAAGATGTCCATAATCTAGCATTGTTATCATAATATGCAATTGTTTGAGTTGTAGTATCCTGTTTTGTCATAGTGTATTATACTATTTTTACACCTATATTATCCCCAACGCTATTGTTAAAATTCCTAGTACTGCATGACTAATACTAACTCCTAACAAATTCTTTGTCTTTCCATATACTGTATACCATATGATTCCAATAACCAAAGTAATTAGTAAAAGAAAGATATCTTTGTAAATAATATGAACAAATGAATAGAGTACAGAAGATAGTATTAAAGCTACTACAGGAGAGAAGAGTTTCTTTGTCTCAAAATATTTAAAAACACTTCTATACAAAAATTCTTGTACAGGAGAAGATATGAAGAGGTAGAAGAGATAGAAGTATATTGTTTCTGTAGGATTAAATCTTTGGAAACCGAATGTTCTTAGTACTATTGTTATTACAATCAGCAGCAAAGTAAAAGGTATAATATCTTTTATAGATTCTTTCCATTTATTCTTTGTTATTCCTAATTCTGCATTTGTTACTCCTGTTAGTCTAAAGGTAAGATATATTAAAATTCCTATTATTACTAAAAACAGAAATTTATATTTGAAAAATAGTGGGTTTAAAAGTATGAGAATAGGTGTAAGGATGTAGGTTAATAGGATTATTATAAATCTTATTATATCTTTCTTTTTAACATTGTTTTTATGTAACATATATCTTCGATAATTATACTAAAGAATTCTTCATACAGTATCTTTTTATACTTTTAAGTATACAATTAGAACATTAATTGTAAATTAGTAATGAAATCATATAGGGTGTGATATTTTTAGAAGAGTACAACCAAGAGATATTTGAAGTAAGAAATAATTAGATTTACTCCTCTGTCCAAATAACTTTTCCACCCAATCTTAAAAAATGTTCAAAACTTACAGATATCTTATCTACTGGAACAACTGGTTTTCTGTTTTTATATTGCCAAGACCCACCTTCTTCTGTTATAAAACCATCTGGAGGAATTACATACAATGTTCCTACATTATTTTCTATATATACCTTCCACCTTGAAGGTATTTCTGCTAATAAAGAATTACCTCGATTACGAACTATCACAGTACCTTTTTGCATTTCTTCTGGCATTTTTTCTCTATCTAACAGGGCAAAAATACAAGATTGAGGATTTGCACTTGCAAATACAGCTGTATCATTATTGAATGTATTTGTAGAATCAACATCGTAAGATCTTTGTGGTTCTAACATTTCAATATTATTCATACGAGAACCATGGAATAGATAACCCTCTTCTTGATATTCTAAGATTTTTGTTAAATTTTTTTCTAATGTATCTACTTTCTCTAATTCCATAATGTATTATACTACTTCTTATTTATTCATAGCTCATATCTTAACATAACCCTAGAGAATATAAAATTATTAACTATGTTTGAACCTTCAATGTTTTTATGTAATACTCTGACATGACCAAAGAACAAAAGAAAACAATTAAAGATTGGAAAAAGTTAATACTTCCTGAAACTCCTAAGACTTCTAAAATAGATGCACAAAAAATACTTCTACAAATGAGATATGGAGATTCAAAATGTTCATAGTAGAAGATACTTTTTACTTTTGTTCACCCTATTCACAAATTCTTCAACCTCACTATGTATCACTTCTAGTTCTAACTTCAATCCTAGGTCGTTTATCGCTCCTACCTCTAATATCAATCTTAGGTGGTTTAATTTGAATCTTAGGTTTCTCTGGATATCCTTCAAAACGAAGTCCTTTACCTGCAAGAAAATTTTTCATAGAAGCAATTTGTTCTCTTGGATAATCTGTAGAAGTATTACCCCATGCTCTTAGGAAATAGTTTGAAGACCATCTATCTTTTTTTGCACCAGGAGTAATACCTATTTCATATGTAGCATCTAATTTATACCAAACACCTCCTATATTCACTCTATTAAACGCATGTGGTGGTCTTTCTACTGGCCATATTTCAGCATTTACTTCCATATATTTACACAACAGATAGATAGCTTCACTTATTCCCCTACATACAGATTCATTTTTTACTAATGCTGAATATGCTGAAGCAGTGGAATATCCACGATTTAGTGCATCCAAACCAGAGACATGACCATCATTAGTAAATTCGACATCAGCATAGCTTACTGTATTAAGAATATGATTATATATATACATTACTTTTGCTAATTGTAATTCATTTGCAGATAGATTACTCCCACTTATTAGAGTTCCAAAGTCTTTATCAATATTTACTATCTTCTCTCTTAAACTAATCACTTGTTCTTTACTAATAACTGGTACTTCTACTAGTCCATTAACATCAGGTACTCCTGTAAAAGCATCAATACTATCATCTACACCTTTAAGAATTGCATCTTCTACTTCTTGTGTCCTCCCTTGATTTACACCATATATTGCAGTAATTCGTGGGCTACTTCTATAATCTGCTGGTAATTGTATCTTTAAATCACTTTCTGAACTCTCTCCTTCTGGCATAAAATAACAAATATATTAATTTAACGATACACTCACATCTACCACAACTATATTATACACACAAAACTCTATTTTTATGAACTACTACACCCTACTAACAAACATATTACCTTCCAAATACCATCTCCAAGGTACATCTCTAAATTCTTCTGCATAATCAATACCTATTCTAGTTGTTTTAACAATATTCTTTTCCTCAACCTTAAAACCATCATCTATTAAAAACAATTCAGAATCCTTACTACAAAAATCAATACCATTCAATAATTTTGTAATATTCATAGCTTGTGTAAATTTACCAGGACCATTTGTAAGAGATTTTAAATCTTCCATACCTCTTCTCGCTTTCATAACATCTATACCATACATTGGTTCTACTGCCCGTATTAAAATAGCACCAGGCATACCTTTTTTACCAATAACAACATTCAAAAGATGATGTGTATGAACAGTATAGATATATGCATGTCCACCTATTCCAAATTGAACTTCTGTTCTAGGTGTTCTCTTGTTAAGGTATGTATGTGATCCTTTATCTTCTCCTCCCGGATATGCCTCTACTTCTACAATTCGCCCTCCTGTAATAATATTTCCTTCTTGACGGATTAAGACTTTACCTAATGTATCTCTAAGCACAACAAATATATTTTGAAGATAGAAATCTCGTTTAAGAATATCTCCTTTAAACTTACCAACTACCACTCGAACCTCCCCCTCCTGAACTACCTCCACCAAAACCTCCAAAGCTATCACCAGAACTACCACCTCCATAATCACTAGATGAAGAAGATGTAAAGTCTTCTGGTCCAATATGCCAACCTTTCCAGTTAGGATACTTTTTTCTCAGAATTCTTACAGCGACAGCTATTCCAACAACAATGGCAACTATGAAAAGAAAGATAACAAATGAGATCATACTATCATCCTCCGGTACTTCAAATTCCCCTTTAGTTATCGCAATAATCTTATCAACACTCCCATCAACACCTTCGTAATATTTGTCTTCCCTAAAATTAGGAACCATTACATTCTCAATTACCCAACTAGCCTCAGCATCCGTAAGTGCTCCTTCTAATCCATATCCCACCTCTATCCTCATCTGTCTCTCTTTCATTGCAACGAGTATTAAAACTCCATTATTTCTACCCTTTTTCCCTATCCCCCAATCCTCAAAAAGTTTTACTGCAAAATTCTCAATATAATCACCTTCGAGAGAATCAATAATGACAACAGCTATCTCATTTGTACTCTCCTGTTCAAAATCTGAAATCTTACTTCCCAGTGCTCTCTTTTGTTCATATGTTAAGGTATTAGTATAGTCATTAACATATTTTTCAGGAGTACCTAATTTGTAGTAAGCAACAACAGGTGTTGCAAACAACAAAAGAAGTATTAAAGATATTACAACATTTTTAATTTTCATTTAAAAGATTGTTTACTTTGTCAAATCAACCTTAGGAGCAACTTCTGAACCTTCTTCTGATTCAAAATATGCTTTCTCTTCAAATCCGAACATAGATGCAATCCACTTAGTTGGGATTGTTTTCATATCTGCATTAAATTCCTTTACCTGATCATTATATCTCTGTCTTTCAACAGCAATTCGATTCTCTGTACCTTCTAATTGAGACATTAATGTTTTAACTGTATCTAGAGATCTTAGTTCAGGATAGTTCTCTATTACAACAAGTAGTCGAGATAGTGCACCTTCGACTGCTGTAGCTGCTTCTGCTCTCTCACTGGTTGTTTTTGCTGAAGAGTATCTTGTTCTTGCTTCTGCTATGTTAGTAAATACCTCTGTTTCTTGAGACATAGCTCCTTTAACAGATTCTACCAAGTTAGGAATTAAGTCAAATCTTCTTTGATATTGACTTTCAACCTGTGCCCATTGGTTATCTACTTCTTCATTAGATTTCACAAGTCTATTGTGTGTTCTTAGGAAGAAACCTCCTAGGATTACAATAACACCTATGATAATTGCCCATGCTGGTATTCCTTTTTTCATATTAATTTAGAGATAAAATAATATAAGAACCTATTAAGGTTAACATAAAAGAGGGTTTCGAGCAAACAAACACAATTACTTTTTCCCTTCTGAAAGACTAGTTAGAACTTTGTATGCATCATGAGGATTTGGTAATGCTACTAAACAATCAGCTATAGAAGAAAGAGGCTGATTTTTTTTAACAACTCCTACCTCTCCAGTAAAAATCAAAATCTGACCAACAGAAAAGATCTTATCTAAAAAACCAATTCTAACTTGGCTATTTATAATATTCTTATAATCAATGGATTTGAAGTTTCTAGTAAACATTCCACTTGAAAGAATTACTCTGCTCTCGGTAAAAGCATACTTCTCTTTGCTATATCGAATGATTCTAAATAGTGGGGCAAGAAGCAAAATAAAGGAAGGAACAAAAAATATTATATTAATACCGCTAAAAATACCTTTATTTGTATCACCACCATTTGCTAAGAATACAAAAAGTAAAGTGACTAGGAAAAATACCAGTCCAGCAAAAAATCTTTTAAAAGTAGCTAAAATATATGGAAATAATTTAGGTTTTCCCTCCCATACTACTTTCTCATTCTCCATTAGAATAGAATCAAAATCTTTACTCATTAGAAAAGTTTTTAAAATTTATATAACTATATATTACACTTAATAGAGATATTTATCTAGATATTAATATTATTTTATCATCTACTACCGCCCAGATTTTACCATTATTCTCGGTATAGAATTCTAATTCACCATCTGTTGATTTAATAATACTCACATCTGTCTTTCCATCTTCTCTCATATTATCTTGAAGTAAATAGAAAGAACCATATTTTTTGGCTACTGTAATTAAATCATCTCTTTTGTAAGTTTCATCATCTACTACTAATGATTTAGGATAGATATCACTTGATGTATTGTTATGTGGATAGATTGATAACCCATCCAAATCCAAACCTTCTTCAATACGAAAATCAGGATATTCATCACTACACGGGACTATAATGATATATTTTGACATTAACATTGCACCAGCACTAAAACCCATCATTACTCCACCATAATTTTTCAAAAATGGTAAAAGTCCTAGATCTTCACACAGTTCTTTTTGCTTAAATGGGTTACCTCCCATTAACATAACAAAGTCTGCACTTTTCACTTTTTCTTGTGCTTTTGATTTATCAATATCTGGAGTTATTAAAGTGACTTCATCAAATTTAATTCCTACATCTTCAAAATGTTTTGTAAATGCTGGTAAATATATTGCTTTTACCTTCTCTATTTTCTCTGCATCACCTGGAATATATACTATGCTTTTTGTTTCTTTCAATTCATTCTTAAACATATCTCCTAATCCATGACCAAAAGCATTGTTAATATCATATCCACTGCAATAGTATCTAACCATAGAGATTATCCTTGAAAAATTATGGTACCGCTACGGGGAATCGAACCCCGATTGTAGGATTGAGAATCCTATGTCCTAACCGTTAGACGATAGCGGCATATCTAGGAGGTATTTTATCACAACTTAGATGTTTTTTCATTAATGGTTTCTCCTTGACATAGATATTTTGAATGTATATCATCCCTTGAATTAATATTGGGAAATGAAGTATGAGTGATAACAATGAATATTTGACAACAAAAGAAGGTTTAGAGAAGTTAAAGGAAGAGTTAAAAGAAAGAGAAACGGTAACAAGAGAGAAAATAGCTAATGTTTTGAATGAGATGAGAAGCCAGGGGGACCTCAGTGAAAATGATGGTTACTCCATGGCTGTAGAAGAACAGAATATTAATGAGGCAAAGATTGTAGAACTAAAGGAGAAGATTAAGAATGCAAAAGTTGTAGTATCTACAAAGAAGAATGTTGTACATATTGGTGATACCGTGCTACTAAAGGGAAAGAAAGAGTTGAAATATCAGATTGTTGGAGAAGATCAGGCTAATCCTCTTGAAGGAAAAATTTCACACCTCTCACCAGTTGGAGAGTCCCTTATTGGAAAGAAAATTGGTGACAAGATTGAATTACCATCGTTAGGAGGAAAAGAGAAATATGTACTTTCAGAAATCCTTTAATGTTTTAAGGATGAATTAGAGTCCCTTCTGAGAGAATATCTCCTAAGCCTTCTTTTTCCATCAAGTTTTTACCACCACATATGAAGAATGACATTTCTTTGTTTCTACAAAACCTTGCAGATACTTTATCTATCGGAAGACTATGATTTGCCTGGTGTTCATCTGTATCTGTGATTGAGAAGAGATCAAAATATTCTTTCCAAGTCATGTCTTTAATAGGGGTTGCATCTGAGTGTTTTTTAGGATCTTTATCATATACATATTCTATATTTGAGAGTTTGTATATTCTTTTTTCGAATAATATATCTGCAAACACTGCTGCATCCATGTCTGTACTCCAACCTAGCTTGAGTCCACCACTTACAAGAGTTCCTGGTGTGTCTTCTAAGAGGTATTCATATGCTTCACCTAGGGTTCTGGGTATGAAGATGTTTGAATGCCCCAGGAAGCCTCCTAGAAGCTCTGCACTAGTCTGAGTTACAGACATAGCTATACTATGTAGAGCCTGCTCATTAGCAATATTATTCCCTACTTTACTCTGGAGACTTCTAGACAGCGTACCGCCTCCAGTCACCATTACAAATTTCCAGTAGATATCCTTGTTCTCAACATACCAACTTTTAATCTTACCCATTATGTCAAAATTTATATCTTGATTCTCGCTATACAGTAACGAACCTCCAACTTTCAAAACAATGTCTTTTTTATCCATACTTACATTGTTAATATTAAAACAAGAGCAAAGATTACATAGAGTACAGGAGCTAGGTAATCGTTTAGTTTCACTCTACCAGAGAATCTAATATTCCAAAGAGATATAATTAAGTAGAAGGTTAATGCTCCAACAGCAGGTATTATAAAGATATTTCTATTCCAAAAGGGAATCATCGAGAGTGCAGTAACAATTGCACTTAGGAATGCCAAGACAATTTCAACTAAGCCAAACCTATCATGTAGTTTTAATACGAAGATATACAGAGTTAATGATGAAAAGAAACCTAGTAACGTATATTCAATAATTGAGAACCCTATTCTTAAAAATGCATTTAACAAAAGAAAAAGAATTGTTATACATATGAAATCAAATACAGCCTTTGTTGCAATATGTACTGTGTAAAATTTCTTCATAGAGCTTTTTACATTCAAGAAAAGAAGGAGAAGGAGAATCATACACATAATCAAGACAAAATGACCTAAGATTACATTCCTATTAAAAAAGAGAAAAACTAAAAGGGAGATGTAAAATATTGAAGGTAAAACAAAATATGAAAAGAATCTTTCCTTTAGAGATATTTTCATCAGTACATTGCTGTATTTGGATATTTTCTTTTTAGAATAGAGGGAGAATGCCCTGCCAAACCAAAAAATTAGTAATAGAAGACCTAAGACTCCCCATAGGATAATTGTTCTAAGAGGAGATTTAAGAATAGAGATGTTAAAAAACTCTGTAACTACAAACAGAAATAGGATGTAGAGGATTTCACTTTTTATTTCTATTTTCCCAAACTTCATAGGCAGTTACATTTATTTATGTTATAGAACCTGAGAAACCTGTAAATAACGAAACAGTTACTATTATCCACCATGCACCAACTGTAAAGACATCTCCTATTGATTCTTTAAATTTGCGTTGCTTGATAAACCAGAAGACATTCAATACTAATAAGACAAGAACAAAGGAAACTATACCGATATTTATACCATCTCTGGTAGACAGAGAAAAGATTGGAAGTTTGTTTCCCTGTTCTTTCTCTTTTACTTGGAAATATTCTGTTATTTCCACACTAGAGGTGTTACCAACATGGTCTGATAAGTTTATATATACAGATGTTGGATGTGGTTCTTTGGGAATAGTCACCTCAACATCCTCTTGCCCTATTGGTGAATTAGCAAGAATGATATTAGAATCCACTATTATATTTACTTCTTCCCACTCACCCTTAACTTTGAAAGTTAAAGTGAAATTTTCAGAGTCCTCAACAACTTTCAAAGTTGAGAGGTCTACTTCAGGAGCTTTAGAATCTATTATAAATGTATTTTCCTCTGATTTGACTTCAGTATCTTTAAGTACAGCAATAATTTTATGCTCCCCTTCACTCCAATCACTATCTTTATCAACTTCCCATGTGCTACCTGTTGCATTACTACTTCCTACAACTTCATCATTTTCTAAAATATTTACTGTATATTCTCCAGTAGTATTCTTTGTTTCCCCCTTAACATTGACAGAAGGATCAGTTATCACTTCACCCATACCTGGAGATGTTATTCTAATACTTCTTATTTCACCCTGTTCTTTTGGTGTTACTACTTTCTGGCTACCTGTTTCAACTTTTTTAGGTGTAGGAGGTGTAGTCGTTTCTACTGGTTTAGGCGCTTCTGATGTGGTAGTTCCTTGTACTGACCTTGTAAGATTCCCAAACATTTGAACAACAAGTATTGTCTGTTTACCTAAGAGCTCCCCTTCTACAACTGCAATCCCTATATCTCTGTAATTTGCACTAAGTATGTTTTCCCTATGAGTTGGACTAGCCATCCATGCTTCGACCAAACCTTCTGCTGTTCTAAAACCTTTTCCTAAATTTTCTCCAGCATAGACATAGTTATATCCTGCAGCTCTTATGAATTGCCATGGTGTCTCTCCATTTGGACCAAAGTGGTCCCAGTACTGTTTTGCAAACATATCATTCGCTTTTGCTAGTGCAGCAGATGCTAGTTGAGGATTATTTTTCAAATCTCCCAACCCTGCTAATCTTCTCTCTTGGTTTGTAAGGGATATGATATTGGCTTGGTTTATAGTACTAGCATATGCCTGATTAATTCCAAAGATTGGTCCAAATTGGTTAATTAACAAAAGAAAAAGAGTATAGAGTACTATTGCTGGTTTGCTTAGTAAGTATGCCTTGTTTCTATTCTTCTTTGTTGGAATGAAAAAATCCTTCAACATGTCTGAGTATAGTTTAAAGCATTTTGAAATAATAGTAAACAGAAAAAGGACCCGTACGGATCCTTTCCCCATTTCTTTATCTATAAAGAAATACCGGCAGTCTACTTAACAGCAGCTCTAAGAGCTTTTCCTGCTTTGAATGCAGGTACCTTTGTTGCTGGAAGCTGAATCTTCTCTAGAGTTTTTGGATTGATTCCAGTTCTTGCTGCTCTTGTTCTAACTTCGAATTTACCGAAGCCTGTCAAGAGTACTGGTTCTCCTTTCTTAAGAGAATCAGCAATTGCTTCTAAGACTGCATCTAATGCTGCACCAGCTTCTTTCTTTGTAAGACCTGTTGCTGCAATTCTGTCAATTAAATCTTTCTTTAACATTGTAATAACCTCCTTTCTTTTTTGATATATACACAAATAGCGTATATCCACTATTAAAATAAGCAAAAGTAGAGAAATGGTCAAGTACACTTTTCCTATAGGCTAGCTGGTGAGGGTTATAAAAACTCTCTTAGGATAAGATCTTTTTCTACTTCTCTCATGTTTCCTACAAACTTTACAAATTTTTTGAACATCTTAGAATACAAAGAAACACTAATATAACAGACTTAAATGATACCACCACAGCAAAAGCAAGACAGCAACGATAAAAAGTATACATTTGTTTAAAAAAGGGGGAGACTGTATAGTTTCCTCTCCCCCCATAAGAAGCATTACTAGAAGATAGTGATATTTAGGGCTATTTTGCTACATTTGTAGCTCTTGTTTCCCTAATAATGGTTACTTCTACGTTACCTGGATAGCTCTGCTTACTCTCTATTTCTTCAGCAATATCCTTAGCCATTACAATTGCTTCATCATCTGAAACTAACTTAGGGTTAACTATCACTCTCACTTCTCTTCCTGCTCTAATAGCAAAGACATCCTCTATTCTGTCTCCTCCTATTTCTTTTGCAGCATTTTCAATACCTTCAACTCTTTGGATATATTGTTCATAACTATCTTTCCTGGCTCCTGGTCTAGATCCTGATATTGCATCCGCCAAGTAGACAACTACTGCTTCTGGTGTCTGAGGTTCTATATCTAGATGGTGAGACTCTATTGCATTAACAAGAGTTTCATCCAATCCATATTTTCTAGCAACCTGACCTGAGATATGATGATGTGGACTATCTACTTTGTGTGTAAGAACCTTACCTACATCATGTAACAGAGCCGCTTTTTTAACCAAATCGACATCTGCCCCTATCTCTTTTGCAAGAGCACCCGCAAGTCTGATAACTTCAATTGTATGAGACATTAAAGATTGACCATAACTACTTCTATACTTCATCTTACCTATCAATTTCATTAACCCAGGATCTATATCTGGCCAACCAGCCTCATCTGCTAATATCTGTCCATTCTTCTTTATCTCTTGTGCAATATCATTTTTTGCTTTTCTTACAGAATCCTCTATTGAACCAGGATGAATTCTTCCGTCTGCTATTAGCTTAGTCATAGCTACATGTGCAATCTCTCTTCTCAAAGGATCAAATGAAGAGAGAGCAATTGCATTGGGTGATTCATCTACAATCACATCAACACCCGTTAACTGCTCAAAAGATCTAATATTTCTTCCCTCTTTTCCAATAACTCTACCCTTAACCTTGTCATCATCTACTTTAATTGTACTAGTTGTTGTCTCTCCAACATAATCAGTAACAACATTCTGCATCGTTTCTACTAATATTTTTCTTGCTTTTTCATCTGCTGTTGCCTCTATATTCTTCTCTGCTTGCCTAATTCTCTTCGCTTCATACTCTTTCATATCCTGATCTATCTCTTCGATAAGCTTCTCTCTAGCTTCTTCTTTTGACAAACCCGAGATGTTTTCTAATTCTTGTTTAACTTCTACTCTGTCCTTTTCTAATCTTTCAATACCATCTTTTAATTGATGCTCTTTACTCTCTAATTCCTCACTTTTCTCATCAAGTATTTTGGATCTCCTATTTAACTTTCTCTCTCTTTCAATCAAAATTTCCTCATGATCTTGGCTCTCTTTTCTCATCTGCTTAAGTCTTCGTTCCTCTCTGTTTTTCATTTCATCCATCTCTCTCTCAGCACTCTTCATTCGATCTCCCATGATTCTTTTAGCAACCTTTTCTACTTCTTCTTCCGGGATATCTTTCACATTCACCCATTTAAATGCATACCTTAACACTAACACTGTAGCTATAACCGCAAGGATTGCTACACCTATGGTTATAGATAATATAACACCAGTACTCATATCAATATTTGTTTAAAAATTTAATCGTACCTTCAAAAGGCAGATTCTAGGAAACAAAGACCAAGAGAGGTCTTTGAATAAAAAACAACGAATTTTCTAAAATTTCAAAAATCATAAATATCAAAAATATTTTACTTTTATCAAAATTCTATTTTCCTAAAATCCCTTTATATTAGGATTATATAATAATACCATGTTTGAGATTCTAGCTCAACCTAAAAGATGCTCTGTACTTAATTCTGATTAAGCCCTTCTATTAATCTTTGATAATATCTCAAGTTGTGAATTGTAGCTAAAGTTACCCCTGTCATCTCCCCAACTCTAAACAAATGATGAATATATGCTCTAGAGTAGTTCTTGCATGTATAGCAGTCACATAAAGAATCAATGGGTCTCTCATCAAGAGCAAATTCTGCATTCTTTATTCTTAATACCTCATCTTTAATATCACTAGAAAACAAACTTCCATGTCTAGCATTCCGTGTTACTAAAACAGTATCAAAGACTTTATAACCTAACTTACTTACCACCCTTATATCACTAGGCTTGCCTACTCCCATAGCATATTTAAACTTGTCTGTTGGAGTGTTTTCAATGACACTCCTCATTTCATCAAGAACTAAATCCCCCTTCTCTGTGACTACAAACCCTCCAAAATTATACCCATCAAAACCAATACTACTTAACTCCTTAGCACATCTCTCTCTTAGATCCAAGAATTTAGCACCTTGTACAACACAACTAAGTAATTTACCTGTTTTCTCAGTACCACCATAAACCTCATCAAAATGCTTTTTGCATCTCTTAGCCCAAGCAATTGTTCTCTCCACTGATTCTTCTGCATCTTTTCTACTTAGGTCACTCTTCCTACAATCATCTAGAGTAACAAGAATATCTGAGTTGATAGCCATCTGCATATCTATCGAGCTCTCTGGAGTTAACTCATACAACTTACCAGTTGTAGGAGATTTAAATGTAGCTCCATTGTCATGTACCACACCCTTCCATTTACCAGAGTGTATTAAGGAAAATACTTGAAAACCACCAGAATCTGTAAGAACAATACCATCCCAATTCATCAGTTTTTTAATTCCCCCTAACTTCTTTATCTTCTCTTCCCCTAAAGACATTAACAAATGGAGAGTATTGGTCACAATAGCTTCTGTTCCTGTGTCTTTAAGCTGTTGAGTAGTTAAAGCCCTCACAGCACCTCTAGTAGCATCAGGCATAAATACAAGAGTTTTACCAAAATCTTTTAGTTCCATATTATTGTCTAATAGCTTTTCTATTAAAATCTGCACAATATACTCCTAGCTTCATATCATTCTTTAATCCTTCTACTGTTAATATGTCACCATCATTGTATGGTATATAATCAGATGTTTCAGATGTTCTTACAAGAAACCAAAGTTTATCTGTCACTAATCCAGTCATTATGGCTTTGGAAGATATCAAACTTCTAATATCCTGAACTGAGAAGAAGCTATATCTAGTCATACCATCAATTCCTACTTCTTTAGGATGAGTATGCATATTAAATAGATAATTAATTTCTATCTTTTTAGGAACCCTTTCATGAAATACTTCTGTTTGTTTTACCTTTTTGTCATTAACAAGCACTTCTTTTCTATAGTAAGCTTTTTTGGTTGGATGAGGAACATATCTAATGTGTATAGAATCTTTTGTAACTACAGATGTTTCATCCCCCTTTGTAACAGAGGTTACAATTAACTCTTTATCAGCATACCACACAGATATTGCCCTCTCTCTTCCATCAGCATCTGTCATCCTATATATTTTTATCACATCACTCCAAAATGATTCTGGCATTGATATTGCTTCTGGTAAATTGAAAGAATATGGAAATACTTTTGCACTCTTCCAACTAGCTAGTTTTTGATAGAAGGTAAAGAAAGGTGTAGTTTGAATGGAGTTTGATGAAAATATATTTTTTAGAAAATTACACATATATAGTTATATCATACTAAATTATTAACATACTATCCCCATAGCTTAAAAACATATACTCATTTTTCAAAGCTTCATCATATGCTTTCTTAATCAACTCTTTCCCAGCAAATGAAGAAACTAGAAGAATTAAAGAAGAGTCGGGCATATGAAAATTTGTAACTAAGTGATTAACAATTCTCCATTCATATCCAGGATAGACGAAGAGGTTTGTCTTACCATCATATGCATTTACAAAGCCATCTTCTGTTGCACAACTCTCAAGTAGTCTTGTAACTGTTGTTCCAAAAGCCCAAACATCACCTCTATTCTTAATTGTCTCGTTGATAATACCTGCAGAAGTTTGTGATAAAGAGATTTCTTCCTCATGAATTTCGTGATCTTCAATATCTTCTTCTCTAACAGGAGCAAATGTTCCCCAACCCACTTTTAATTCAACTTTAGCAATCTTAATACCTTTCTT